>DASPHC010000039.1:0-40216 GCA_035629865.1 Thermoanaerobaculia bacterium
AAAGGGCAATACCGGGAGAACGCCTTCCGCGCCACCAGCCCGGCCCTGCGCGAGAAATACTTCACCCGCGACACCGAAGCCTCCTGGCGCGTCCGCGACGAGATCCGCAACCGGGTCTCCTTCGGCCGCCTCAACCTCTACGACGAAGCCCGGGTCTCCCTCCTCGGCCACCTCGACGTCGTCTTCTGCCGCAACGTCATCATCTACTTCGACGACTCCTCGAAGAAGGTCGTCGTCAACAACTTCTACAACCGCCTCGTCGACGGCGGTTACCTCCTGCTGGGCCACTCCGAGTCCCTGATCTCGCTCTCCACGCAGTTCAAGCTGCGGCACCTGAAGAACGACATGGTTTACCAGAAGTAGCCGGTTCCTCGGAGTTCCTCGGAGGGGACGGTCTCTGACAGCACGTGGCGCACCGCCTTGTTTCTGCCGCCGTAGGCGGCAAAAGACCTGTAGGCCCGGTCTTCAGGCCGGGTACTACCGGAATCCGCCAGGTGAGCCCGCGGAGCGGGCGACAGAAAAGGCCATTCGCCTACAGTTCTTTCGCCGCCTTCGGCGGCTCCCGCAGGCTACTTGCCAGGATGGTGAGTTGTGCGCGCGGCGCGCTGATGAACGTGCGCGGCGGCCGCACCAGAACGCCGGCGCGGGACGCCGTCGGGCCAGCCGACGCGACGTCGGCGCTCCACGCATGGACCGACGCCGCGGGTAAACGGGTCGCTTGCGCTCCACGCGTGCAACGACTCTGCGGGTCGCGTGCGGTCCACGCATGGAGCGCCCGCGTCGCGCGGGCTGGCCCGGCGGCGTCTCGCCGGCGCACGGCGTCTCGCCGCAAGGGGCGTGCGTCAGGGCCCCGTCATCCCCTCCGCCACCCGCCGCCCCGCTTCTTCGAAGTTCTCCGCGGTCACGTGGATCGGGGTCTCGAAGGTGATGTCGATGCGGGCGAAGGGGAGGGGGAAGACTTTGCGGTCCCAGGTCGGCAATCGGAGCGACGGACGGGTGTGCATGCGGACCGGGACGATGGGGATGCCGCTGCCGAGGGCAATGTGGAGGACCCCTTTTTTCAGCTCGTGGGCAGGGCCGCGCGGGCCGTCGGGGGTGATGGAGGTGGAGGCGCCGTTCTTCACCAGCTCGGTGAGAGTTGCGGCGGCGCGGCGGCCTTCTTCACCGCTCGAGCCGAGGACGGTGCGTACTCCCATCAGGTGCAGGACGATGTGGACCGGCTGCATGTACGCCGCCGGGTGCTGGAGCCAGGCGTGGCCTCGTTGCCGGCGGAGGGCGGCGACGAACCAGACGCCGAGGAAGCGGTGCCAGAAGCTGTAGATGTAGTTCCCGCCTTCGACAAGGCGCTCGGTGCCGTGAAACCGCACGCGGCAGGTGGCGTTGAGGAGCACGAGCGACGTGCCCCAGGTCATGGCGAGAAACCAGCTCCAGACGAGCCAGAGCGGGCGCCAGTACCAGGGGACGTTGTCGACTCGCACTTGGAACTACTGAATGCCGGACGGCCGCTTCACCGAGGTCGCCAGGCCGACTTTTTCGAGCAGGACGATGATGTACCAGCCGAAGTCGATCTGCCACAGCTTCCATCCGAAACGGGCCGAGGACGGCTTCGCGTGGTGGTTGCTGTGCCAGTTCTCTCCCTGGAAGAAGTGCAGGAAGGCGAGCCAGCCGATGTTCTGCGAGGAGTCTTCGCCGGGCTTCCGGTCTTCGCGCATGTGGGCGATGCTGTTGACGAAGCACTGCGCGTGGAGCGAGGTGACGAGGCGCATCGGTCCGAGCCAGAAGAAGGCCGGGATGCCGAACGCCAGGCCGCCGAAGAGCGAGAGCGCCAGCAGCGGGATCTGCATCCGTTTCCAGAAGCGGTACTCGGGGCGGTCGAGATCGGGAGACCAGCGCTGCAGGGGAACGCCGCCCGCCTGCCAGAGCCAGCGCAGGTGCGACCACCAGAAGCCGCCGATGGCCGGACTGGAGATGTCTTCCGCGGTCTCGACCTTGGAGTGATGCTGGCGATGGTTCGCCGTCCACGAATCCGGCGAGCCGGAGCCGTTGAACATGGCGAAGAATATGAGGAAGTGTTTCACCACCGGATGCAGCCGGAGGGCTGTGTGGGCGAGGGCACGGTGATAGCCGACCGTAGTGCCGAGACCGCCGAGCCAGCCGAGGGCGACAGCGCCGACGATCACCTTCCAGCCGGGCGTCGGGTAGAGCACGAGACCGATCGCTGCCAGGATGTGGATGAGGATGATGAAGAAGAAAGTCGGCCGGTCGCCTTTGGCGACTCTCCACCACGGCTGTTTCCACGGTTCCGGCCCGAGGCTGGAGATGATCGGAGCATCTCCGGGGCGGGTCGGGCGGGCGGCGGTTTCGTAGTCTGTGGCATGCGCCATGGTGGTCGAGGTCATCAATACCCTTTCAATGGTGATCGACCTCGGGCCGAACACGACAGCGGACTCGCGAAGATACCACGCGGCCTCATCGGTGACTCAAGGGCGGCTCTCTCTCATGCAACGGATCTTCGCGTCCTTCACAACACAGGCCACCACTCCCGAAATGCCGCGGCCGGTGCGGAAATGACTGACGGCCACTCCGCCGAATCTCGCGTGACCAGCAACCAGTAACCGGCAACCCCGCATAGAATTGCGCGCGGTGTCGTCCTCTCGTCCGCCCATCCGCGCCCTCGTCATTGACGATTCGGCATACAACCGTGTGACGCTTTCGCGCATGCTGGAGACCGATCCGGGCATTAAGGTCGCGGGGACTGCGGTCAACGGCGAGGACGGGATCAAGCAGGTGATGAAGCACCGGCCGGACGTGATCACGCTCGACCTCGAGATGCCGATCATGGACGGCTTCGCGTTCCTCCGCTGGCTGATGGTCAACCTGCCGACGCCGGTGATCGCCGTCTCGTCGCGGGCCAGCGACCGGAGCGTCTTCAAGGCCCTGGAGCTGGGAGCGCTCGACTTCATCGCCAAGCCGGGGGGGCGGGTCTCGCCGCGGCTCGAGGAGATCCAGAAAGACCTCGTCGCGAAAGTCCAGCAGAGCGCGCAGGTGCGGATGGACAACCTCCGCCGGCGCGTGCAGGAAGAGCACGCCGAGGTTGCGGCCGACGCCGCGGTCACTGAGACCTGCCCGCGAGGGATCGAGCTGGTGGCCATCGGCTGTTCGACCGGCGGACCGCCTGCCCTCCAGCATCTCTTCCAGGCCATGCCGCGGCTGCCGGTGCCGTTCGTCGTGGCCCAGCACATGCCGCCGACGTTCACCCGCCTCTTCGCCGAGCGGGTCAACAAGCTCACGCCGTTCGAAGTCAGCGAAGGGCGGGATGGGGAGATGCTGCTGCCGGGCTGCGTCTACATCGCGCCCGGGGGCATGCAGTCCGAGGTGCGGCGGATCCCCGAAGGACTGCAGTTCCGCGTCTTCCCCGCGGGGTCGAGCGATCTCTACGCCCCCTCGGTGGACCGGCTGCTGAAAACCGCCAGCAACGCCTGCCGCGAGCGGCTGGTGGCGGTGATCATGACCGGGATGGGAGACGACGGCTCGGAAGCTGTCCGCGAGATCCGCGAGCGGGGCGGCAAAACGATCGCGGAATCGAGCGAAAGCGCGATCATCTTCGGCATGCCTGCCGAGGCGATCAAGACCGGCGCGGTGGACGAGGTGCTGTCGCTGTCGCTGATCCCCGCCGCCATCCGAAGGTTGTGCACGGGACCGTGACAAGCTGTGCTACATTCACCCGGCTTACGGGCAGCCGAGAGAGATGAGCGAAGAATCAAAAGCCGAGAAGTTTCTCGAGATCTTCAACAAGGGCAAGGAGTTCACCGAGGAGCTCCTCCGCGAGAACCAGCGTCTCCGCTATCGCCTCGCATCGCTGGAGACGGAGCATGCCGGCGGCGCTTCGAACGACGAAGTCCGGCGTCTGCGCGAGCAGATCAGCCAGCTCTCCGAGGAAAATCGCCGGATCGCCCAGCGTTTCCGCGAGGTCGAGGAAGAGAACAAGGACTTCGCGAACCGCTACATCGAGATCGAAGAGCAGAACAACAACCTGGCCAATCTGTACGTGGCCAGCTACCAGCTCCACTCGACGCTCGACTTCCGCGAAGTGATCCAGATCGTCCAGGAGATCATCATCAACCTGGTTGGCGCGGAGTCGTTCGCCATCCTGCTGCTCGACGAGAAGACCAACGAGCTGAAGGCCATCGCCTATGAAGGCGAGGACGTCATGCCAGGGCTGGAGTCGATCTCCACGCGCCTCGGCGAGGGAGTCCTCGGCACCGTCGCCAAGACCGGCGAGAGCTACTACGTCAACCAGGACATCGACGGCGGCGCCATCACCATCGAGAAGCCGCTGGCGGCCGTGCCGCTGAAGATCAAAGAGCACGTCATCGGGTTGATCGTGATCTACCGCCTGCTGCAGCAGAAGGACGCCTTCTCGGCGGTCGACTACGAGCTCTTCTCGCTGCTGGCCGCGCACGCCGCGACGGCGATCTTCTCGTCGAAGCTGTATTCGCAGTCCGAACGGAAGCTCAACACGATCCAGAGCTTCCTCGACCTGCTCACGACCACAACGTAGGGAGAGGCCAGACACCAGTGGGGATGGAGAACGCGAATTTCCTGGTCGTCGAAGACTCGCCGACCATGCGGCAGTTGATCTCGTTTTCTTTGAAGCGATTCAAGAACGCGAAGATCATCGAGGCCGTGGACGGCGTGGACGCGCTCAAGAAGCTGTCCGGCCCCGACCGCATCGACCTGATCCTCACGGACATCAATATGCCGGTCATGGACGGGCTGAAGCTGGTGTCGCTGGTGCGGCAGAACGCGCAGCTCAAGAACATCCCGATCATCATCATCACCACCGAGGGGGCCGAGGAAGACCGGGAGCGCGGCCTGGCCCTCGGCGCCAACGCCTATATCAGCAAGCCCATCCAGTCGTCGCACCTCATCAAGACGATCTCGGAGCTGCTTTCGGTATAACCGGAGCGGGTGGAGTAACCATACTTGATCGTTACGTTACACTGACCGGACATGCCACATTTCATTACCGATAAGTGCATCGGATGCTCGGTTTGCGAGATCAAGTGTCCGACGAACACGATCTGGGGCGAGAGCAAGGGTCAGTACTACATCCACCCGGAGCGCTGCATCGACTGCTCGGTGTGCGGCATCTACTGTCCGGTCGACGCCATCCAGAACCAGCACGGT
The DNA here is from genome assembly GCA_035629865.1 of Thermoanaerobaculia bacterium. Classification (GTDB taxonomy): domain Bacteria; phylum Acidobacteriota; class Thermoanaerobaculia; order Gp7-AA8; family Gp7-AA8; genus QHVT01. The sequence continues at coordinate 5,191 of DASPHC010000039.1, forward strand.
GAGCTGATCCCGCGCATCAAGCCAAAGGACATCCCCAAGGCCGAGGTGGTCAAGGACCTCTGCACCGGCTGCGAGTTCTGCGTCGACATCTGCCCGTTCGAGTGCATCAGCATGGTGGACGCGAACGACGAGACCCTCGCCAACCACTACAAGATCGCCTACGTCCAGCAGAACAAGTGCGTCGCCTGCCGCCTCTGCGAGAGCGTCTGCGACAAGGACGCCATCATCGTCCCCGACGCGCCGACGCAGCTGAAGACGTATCTGCCGGACTTTGTGGTGATGGGAACCGGGAGATGAAAGCAGAAAGCAGAAGGCAGAAGTGAAAACCGGCGCCACCCTTCTGCCCTCTGCCTTCTGACTTCTGCCTTAATCAAGCGATGACCGAACCCTCGATCTCGAACGACGTTCCCAAAGAATCGCCCCGCACCATCCTCTTCCAGTTCGTCCTGTTTCCTCTCGGCATCGTGGCGATCGCGGTGGCGATCTTCTTCCTGTTCGGGAGGATGGCTTCGGACGAGCAGACCGTGCCCGATTACCTGAACGAGGTGCGCTCGGGAGGACGGCGGGAGCGGTGGCAGGCCGCGTATCAGCTCTCCCAGCTCATCAACGCCGGCCAGGCGAAGAAGTACCCGAACCTGGTCGAGGACGTGATGCGGGTGCATCGCGACGCGAAGAACGACGATCCCCGCATCCGCCAGTACCTGAGCATGGTCCTCGGCAACCTCGGCGACCGGCGCGCCACGCCGCTCCTCGTCGACGCCCTGAACGATCCCGCGCCCGAGACGCGCATCTATGCCGCCCTGGCGCTCGGCCGGCTGCACGACCGTGCCGCCGTGCCGCCTCTCCTGCAGGTCTTCTCGAAGGATGAGCGCGATGTGCGCAAGGCGGCTGCCTACGCCCTCGGCGAGATCGGCGACCCGGCCGCCGTGCCGCTCCTCGTGGGAGCGCTGACCGACCCGATCGCCGACGTCCGCTACAACGCCGCCATCGCCGTGGCCCGCTTCGGCGACACCCGGGCCATCGGCGTCCTGCGGGAGATGCTCGACCGCCAGCGCCTCGACCGCGTCCCCGGCATGCGCCCCGACCAGAAAGACGCCACCATCCTCGCCGCCATCCCCGCCATCGTGAAGATCGCGCCGGCGGATGCCCGCCCGATCCTTGAAAAGCTCGCCCAGAGCGACCCCTCGCTGCAGGTGCAGTCGGCGGCGAAAGAAGCGCTGAAGTAAGTCTCCTTCTTCTTGACTCGCTTTCCGTTTTCACCGATAGTACCGCCCACCGCGAAGAGTCTCAGAACTCCTCCAAATGTCTGAGCAAATTACGCCCTATCAAGTGGCCCCGAAGACCCCCCTCGCGGGGAGCGCTGCGGCGGAAATCCGCGAGCAGGGGGAGGTTACCCGGCGCAAGTTCCCTCTTCTTCTGACCACCGCGTGGGCGGCCCTGGCCGCTGCGCTCGGTGGTCTGACGACGATCTCCGTCCGGTTCCTTTTTCCCAACGTCCTCTTCGAGCCGGTGCAGAAGTTCAAGGCCGGGCTGCCGGGCGATTATTCGGTCGGCGAGGTCGACGAGCGCTGGAAGGACAAGTACGGCATCTGGATGGTGCGCAATGAGGAGATGATGTACGCCCTCATCACCACCTGCACCCACCTCGGGTGCACGCCGAACTGGCTCCCGTCGCAGAACAAGTTCAAGTGCCCGTGCCACGGCAGCGGGTATTACAAGACCGGGATCAACTTCGAGGGACCGGCACCGCGCCCCCTCGAGCGCGCCAAGATTTTCATCGATCCGGCCGACGGCCAGATCGTCGTCGACAAGTCCGTTCAATTTTTCCAGGAGCGTGGCGACTGGGCGAACGCGGAGTCGTTTCTCAAATTATGAGCTCGCAGGTCGCACCTCTCAGCTCGCAGGAAGACGCTGAGAGCTGCGAGCTGAGAGCTGCGAGCTAGAGGGAACTGGATGACCCTGAAGCAAGTCCAGGAAGGTATCGTCAACTCGCAGATCTGGAAGTCCGTCTTCCGGGTCGGCATCCCCAACACCAACCGCAAGCGCGTGCTCGCGGTCCTCGGCTCGCTCATCCTCCACCTGCATCCCGTCAAGGTCCGCCGCTCGGGCGTGCGCATGTCGTACACCTGGTGCATGGGCGGGACCTCGTTTTTCCTCTTCCTCGTCGAGACGGTCACCGGCCTGCTGCTGATGTTCTATTACCGGCCGACCATCGAGTACGCCTTCACCGACATCATGGACCTGCGCGAGCAGGCGCCGTTCGGGATCATGCGCGAGATGCACCGCTGGGGTGCGCACGCCATGGTCATCGCGGTCTGGCTGCACATGTTCCGGGTCTTCATGACCGGCTCGTACAAGCCGCCCCGCGAGTTCAACTGGAACGTCGGCGTCATCCTGCTCGTCCTCACCCTGCTCCTCTCCTTCACGGGATACCTGCTCCCGTGGGACCAACTGGCCATCTGGGCCATCACGGTCGGTTCCAACATGGCGCGCGCGTCCCCCGGTGCAGGCACCGAGGGGCCCATGTCGAGTCTGATGATGCTGGGAGACGTGCCGTTGATCCACGCCGGCGACGACGCGCGATTCGCGCTCATTGCGGGCCGGTCCATCGGCGCGGCCACGCTGCTGCGGTTCTACGTGCTGCACTGCATGGTCATCCCCCTGGCGGCAGGCTTCCTCATGGCCATTCACTTCTGGCGGGTGAGAAAAGACGGAGGGATTTCCGGTCCCCTGTAGGGACGGAGCCGCGCGATGACGTTCCTGAAGAATTTCATCAACGTACTGTCGATCGCGTCGATCTCGTTCATCCTGCTGTCGGCGGTCTTTGCCTTCATCATCTACTTCAACCTGCTCGACGGCAGGGTGAAGTCGAAGACCGGCATCGGGTTCATCGTCTTCGGTGCGATCTGCGCGGTGGCGGGGCTGTTCTTCTCGCAGCCTCTCCTCTATCTCGCGGTCGCCTACTTCCTGATCCTCTGGGCCTGCGCGGCGCTGGGGCCGCGGATGTGGGAGCCGAAGGTGGGGATGTGGATGCTGATCCTCGGCCTAGCCGGGTTCGCGCTCTCCTTCCTCGACCCGAGCTTCTACTCCATCGCCGCCAAGCCGGACAACGTGCCGATCGGCGCGATGATCTTCCTGCTCGGCATCTTCACCTGGATCGCCCTGGCCAAGGCCTACCAGAACGACAAGGCCATCCTCGCCGGCGGCATCCCGTACGAGAAGACCGAGTCGGACGAGAAGCTCTTCACCTGGCCCGACCTCGTCTACACCGAGATGCTGTGCATGATCGCCCTGACGATCGTCATGGTGGTCTGGTCGCTCGGCCTGCGCGCGCCGCTCGAAGAAGCGGCTAACCCGACCACCTCTCCGAACCCCGCCAAGGCCCCCTGGTACTTCCTCGGCCTGCAGGAGATGCTGGTCTACTTCGACCCCTGGCTGGCCGGCGTGGTGCTGCCGACGCTGATCATCGTCGGCCTCATGGCCATCCCGTACATCGACACCAATCCGAAGGGGAACGGCTACTACTCCTTCCGCGAGCGGAAGTGGGAGATCGGGGTCTTCCTCTACGGCTTCCTCGTCCTCTGGTCGTTCCTGATCATCACCGGCACCTTCCTCCGCGGCCCGAACTGGAGCTTCTACGGCCCCTATGAGTTCTGGGACCCGAACAAGCTCGAGCCGCTGGTCAACATCGACCTCTCCGAGCTTTTCTGGGTGAAGATGCTGGCCATGCCGTTGCCGAAGCTCTGGCTGATCCGCGAGGCCCCGGGCCTGATCGTGGTCCTGCTCTACCTCGCCCTCCCGATCGCCCTCGCCCTCGGCCCCTTCCGCCGTTTCTACCTGAAGATGGGCGCCCCCCGTTACTACGTCGGCGCCTATCTCTTCCTCACGATGCTGTCGCTCCCGATCAAGATGGTTTTACGGTGGCTGTTCAACTTGAAATACCTGGTTCACATTCAGGAGATCTTTCTCAATATTTAGGACGATGGGACCCATAGGACTGACAGGACGGCAGGGGAGTGCCCTGGCGTCCGAGCCCGACCCGAAGCCCCAAAGCCCCTTCGCACGGACAACCGACAACTGACAACGCGTTCATGAAGCCCCAAGAGCCGATTCCGCACAACTACTCGATGAGGACGCTCAACCTCATCTTCGCCCTGACCAGCCTCGGGTTGCTGCTGGCTACCGGCGGAATGGTGTTCTACGACTATGTCCGCGGCTGGAAGTGGTTCCAGCTCGAGTTCAACCGACTCCAGCAAGACCGCATCGACCAGGAGCTGAGCGTCGCGAACGACGCCGACCGGCAGAAGCGGATCGCGGAGCTCGACCGGGAACTGCGCGCCGGACAGGTCGAAGTGGCGCGCGAGCGCGAGGCGTACCTCGAGGCCCAGAAGTCGCTCGAAGACTGGGAAGGGAAGCACTACGCCGCGGACCAGGACTACCGGTTCGCCAAGGCGCTCCTCGACGCCAAGCGCTATGAAGTCGAGGCGGCCATCGTCCAGCACCGCCACGACAAGGACGAGAAGCAGCGCGACTTCGACGAGCAGGGGAGGAAGGTCAACAACCTCAACCTCCGCCTCCAGCAGGTCACGCGCGAGCGCGACGCCGCCGCCGCGCGGGTCGGCAAGTTCCTCGCCCGCATCAACGAGGTCGAGGACCGCAAGAAAGAGATCACCGCCGACATCGACCTCCTCCAGAAGCAGCGGCGCACGGTCGAGATGGGATCGAACAACCTGATCCTCAACGCGCCGATGCTCGACTTCATCAGCCCGACGCTCAAGATCGACCAGGTCGTCCTCAACGACCTCTTCATCGACATGAACTACATGTCGGTGCCGCGCGTCGACCGATGCCAGACCTGCCACCGCGCCATCGACCGCCCCGGCTTCGAGTCGAAGAAAGAAGCTGAGCGCCTGCTCACCCAGATCCGCACGAGCCTCGACAAGAACCAGATCCAGCCCTCGCGCCGCACCGAAGCGGAAGAGCGGGTGGCGGCGCTGGAGAAGATCGTCAGCGCGAAGCAGGAGATCCTCAACCCCTTCCGCACCCATCCTAAGCTCGACACCTTCGTCGGCTCCGCCTCGCCGCATCCGCTCCTCGAGTACGGCTGTACCGCCTGCCATCGCGGACAGGACCGCGCCACCGAGTTCGGCCGCGCAGGCCACACTCCGGCCAGCAAGCGGATGGAGATGCGCTGGAAAGAGCCGTGGCCGGTGCTCACCGCGAGCAACCTCCTCAAGCCGTGGCGCCTGCTGAACGGCGCGGCGCTGGCCGACAACGCCGCGAAGCGCAACTGGGACTACGCGGTCAACCCCTTCCTCGACACCCCGATGTACCCGCGCCATCACTACGAGGCGGGTTGCGTGAAGTGCCACTCCGGCCAGATCGACGTCACGGACGGCCCGGAGATCAGCAAGGGCATGCACATGGTCGAGATGCTCGGCTGCCATGCCTGCCACAAGATCGACAACTGGCGCTTCACCGAGCTGCAGAAGCCGGGTCCGTCGCTCGACGGCCTGGCTGAGAAGACGACGCCGGAGTGGACGTTCCGCTGGATCGCCGCCCCGCAGCGCTTCCGCTCCACCACCCGCATGCCGGCGTTCTTCTACCAGCGCAACATGATCGGGCCGGCGGTTCCGGCGCACGAGCGGGCGCAGAACGTCAAGCTTCAAGACGCCGAGATCCACTCGATCGTCGCCTACCTCTTCGCCAAGTCGACGCACCGCAACTGGAGCGCACCGGCGGCGGCCGGCAATGCCGCGCGGGGACAGGAGCTGGTCAACTCGATCGGCTGCATGGGCTGCCACATCTCCCAGGAGACGGTGAAGGACGACAAGGGCGTGGTGCGCATCGCCCGCCGCGACGACTTCCCGCTCGAGCGTCACTTCGGCTTCAACCTCACCGGCGTCGGCACGAAGACCAACCCGAACTGGGTCTTCAACTGGGTCAGGAACCCGAAGGCGTACGACAAGAACGCGCCGATGCCGAGCCTCCGCCTCACCGACCAGGAAGCGTCCGACATCACCGCCTACCTGATGTCGCTGCAGAAGCCGATCTTCATGAAGGACCCGATCCGCCCGCCCGACGTGGCGGCGGTGCGCGAGCTGGCCAAGGGCTACCTGGTCAGTTCCCTCACCGATGCCGACGCCGAGGCGCAGTTGCGGCGGATGCCGCTCCAGGAGCAGCTCGTCTACCTCGGCCAGCGCAGCATCGAGAAATACGGCTGCTACTCCTGCCACGACATCAGCGGCTTCGAGGGCCTCAAGCCCATCGGCACCGAGCTGACCATCCAAGGCTCGAAGAACCTGCACCTCTTCGACTTCGGCTTCTTCGGTGACTCCACCCACACCCACGACTACGTGAACTGGGACAAGAAGAAAGAGCACGTCCTGCACACGGTGCCGTCGTGGATCTACAACAAGGTCCGCAGCCCGCGCGTCTACGACGACCGCCGCACCAAGCCGTACAACGACAAGCTGAAGATGCCGAACTTCCACCTCTCGCCCGAAGAGGCGCGCCTGGTGACCTCGGTCGTCGTCGGCCTGACGAAGGAGAAGATCGCCGACAACCGGCTGGCCGCCAGCGACTCGCGGATGCGGCAGGTGGAGCAGGGGAGGAAGCTCATCTCCCAGAACAACTGCCGCGGGTGTCACGTCGTGAACCGGAGAGGACGGGCCATCGCCCCGCTCATCGCCGACGAGAACTTCCTGCCGCCCGATCTCACCCCGCAGGGCGAGCGGGCCCAGTCGCCGTGGCTCTTCGCGTTCCTGAAAGACCCGACGGTGATGAAGATCCGGCCGTGGATGCAGGTCCGCATGCCGACCTTCCAGTTCACCGACCATCAGGCCTCGACCATCGTGGCCGGCTTCGCCGCGGAAGGGGACGAGCCGCAGTTCGACACCCACCATCTCGCGCCCACCGAGGCGAAGAACGCCGCCATCGGCCGCGAGGTCTACGCCATGCTGCGCTGCCAGCAGTGCCACTCGACCGTCCCGGTCGACGCGGCCGATCCGCCGGTGCCGGACACCGCCGACTCGACCTCGCTGGCGCCGAACCTGACGCTCTCCAAGCTCCGCCTGCGCCACGACTGGATCGCCGACTGGATCCGCCGTCCCGACGAGATGATCCCGGGCACCCGCATGCCGACCAACTTCCCGCGCAGCGCGGAGACCGGCGGTTTCACCTCGCCCCTGGCCAATGCCATCGACACCCCGCAGTTCGCGAGCTACAAGGCCGCGCTGCTGCCGCACTTCGAGAGCGAAGAAGCGCTTCGCAAGACCATGGGCGACGCGGTGGCGCTCACCAACTACTTACGCGATTACATCTGGAGCGTCGGAATCAACCAGATGCGCGCCCCCTCGACGGCGGGCCCGCAGGTGACGCCGCTGCTCCCGCAACCGAACCTAACCAACACGCCGCCGGCTACGCCGGGAGCGCAGACGGAGCGGACCGTGGCCGCACCGGCCCAGACCACCGCCCGGCTGCAGCAACGTTAAGGAGAAACGATGTCCCTCAGGAAGTACCTCAATCTGTTGTTCACCCTCATGCTTCTCCTCACCATCGCCTGCGGCGAAGGGAAGCAGGTCGTCGACGAAGAAGAGCTCGGAGATGACGATCACGCGCCGAGCACCGCCGCGGGCGACACCGCCGGCGGAGGCACCACTCCCGCCGCCGCGGCGGTCGTGGCCGATGCCGCGACGATCGGCGGCGTGGTGAAGTTCGTAGCCGCGGCCGCGCCGAAGATGCCGCCGCTGCAGATGGGCGCCGATCCGTTCTGCCAGTCGCAGCACCCGACTCCGGTGCTCGACGAGGAAGTGATGGTCGGTCCGGGCGGCGAGCTCGCCAACGTCATCGTCTACGTCGACAACGCGCCGGAGACGCCCGCGCCTTCGACTCCGCTCCTGCTCGACCAGATCGGCTGCAAGTACGTCCCTCACGTCTCGGCGGTGCAGGTCGGCCAGCAGATCCAGATCAAGAACAGCGATTCCACGCTGCACAACGTGCACGCCATGCCGGCCGTCAACTCGCAGTTCAACGAAGGGCAGCCGGTGCAGGGGATGGTCTCGAACAAGAAGTTCGACAAGGTCGAGAAGAAGCCGTTCCGCATCAAGTGCGACGTCCACGGCTGGATGAAGTCGTACATGGCCGTCCTGCCGCACAGCTACCACAACGTCTCCCAGGCCAACGGCACGTTCTCCATCGCCAACCTCCCGCCGGGCAACTACACGCTCGTCGCGTGGCACGAGAAGTACGGCGAGCAGAAGCAGCAGGTCACGGTCGGAGCGAAAGAGCAGAAGCAGGTTACGTTTACGTTCAACGGCTGAAGCCACAAATAGGACCGATGGGACCAATAGGACGAATGGGACGAGCTCAGTCCTATAGGTCCCATCAGTCCTATCAGTCCTATCCGTCCTAGAGGAGGCACAGTGCCACCGAAACGACAAGTACGAGTCGGAAACCAGTGGATGTACGCGCGCGATGCGCAGCGCACGCTCGCGGAGGCCCTTCGGGTCGCCGACGAAGAGCATCGCGACCAGGGCGGGCATCGCCCCTCGTTCATCCGCCAGTACGTCTTCTCGACCGACCACAAGTGGATCGGCATCCAGTACGCCGTCACGGCGCTGCTCTTCCTGCTGCTCGGCTTCTCGATGATGCTGCTGATGCGGTATCAGCTCGCCTGGCCGGGACAGCCGTTCCCGGCGCTGCTGGCGAAGATCATGGGCGACAGCAACGCCCCGGGCGGCATGATGCTCCCCGAGTTCTACAACCAGCTCGGGGCGATGCACGGCACGGTCATGGTCTTCCTGGCCATCGTGCCGCTCGCCGTCGGCGCCTTCGGCAACTACGTCGTCCCCCTGCAGATCGGCGCCCCCGACATGGCCTTCCCGAAGCTCAACATGATGAGCTACTGGCTCTACCTGCCGGGCGGCCTGCTGATGCTGCTCAGCTTCCTCGTACCCGGCGGCGCTCCCAGTTCCGGCTGGACCTCGTATCCGCCTCTATCGGTCATCGCCCCCCACGGACAGACGATCTGGATCATCGGCATGGTCTTCCTGATCACGTCGTCGCTCCTCGGGTCGATCAACTTCATCGTCACCATCTTCCAGTTGCGCGCGAAGGGGCTGACGTTCATGCGCCTGCCGTTCTTCGTCTGGGCGCAGCTCATCACCTCGTTCCTGCTCCTGCTGGCCTTCCCTCCGCTCGAAGCGGCGGCCATCCTCCAGCTCATGGACCGCGTCGCCGGCACCAGCTTCTTCATGCCCAGCGGTCTGATCGTCAGCGGTGAGAAGTACGTCAACGCCGGCGGCGGCAACCCGCTGCTGTGGCAGCACCTGTTCTGGTTCCTGGCCCACCCCGAGGTCTACGTGCTCATCCTGCCGGGCATGGGCATCATCGCCGAGGTCATCGCCAACAACACCCGCAAGCCGCTGTGGGGCTACCGCTCCCTCGTCGGGGCCGGCATCTTCCTCGGCTTCATGTCCTTCGTGGTCTGGGCGCACCACATGTTCATGACCGGGATGGGGACGGCCATCAGCGCCTTCTTCCAGACCACGACCATGATCATCTCCATCCCGTCGGTCATCATCCTCACGGCGCTGATCATCTCCCTCTGGGGAGCCTCGATCCGCTTCACCGTGCCGATGCTGTTCGCGCTGGCCTTCCTGCCGATGTTCGGCATCGGCGGCCTCACCGGACTGCCGCTCGGCCTGGCCGCGGCCGACATCCACCTCCACGACACCTATTACGTCATCGGCCACTTCCACTACGTCGTCGCGCCGGGGACGATCTTCGCCATGTTCGCAGGTATCTACTACTGGTTCCCGAAGGCGACCGGGCGGCAGATGAACGAGACCCTCGGCAAGCTCCACTTCTGGGGCTCGCTGATCTTCATGAACGGCATCTTCGCCCCGATGTTCCTGCAGGGGCTGGCCGGCGTCTCGCGGCGTCTCTACGACGGCGGCGAGCAGTACATGCACGCCCGGCCGGTGCTGCACACCAACGTGCTGATGTCGGTGTCGGCGTTCCTGCTCCTGGCGGCGCAACTGCCGTTCATCTTCAACTTCTTCCACAGCATCTTCAAAGGCAAGCGGGTCGGCTCGAACGTCTGGGACGCTACGACCCTCGAGTGGGGCGCCGCGACCGCGCCGCCGCTCGGCCACGGCAACTTCGAAGTCATGCCGGTCGTTTACCGCGGGCCGTATGAATACAGCGTCCCCGGCCACACCGAGTCCGACTTCATCCCCCAGAACGTCCCAGACACCGATACCCCGCCCGCACCCGCCATCGGCGGAGGCATGCTCGCGCCGGCAGCGGTCGCGCAGAAGGAGGCATGACGATGGATGCACATGCTGCACACGCCGGCCATGCCGACGGCGGACATCACGAGATCGAGATCCCGTACACCGTCCACGCCCGTCCCGACACGGGCGTCTACAACGGCAAGCTCGGGATCTGGCTCTTCCTCGCGTCGGAAGTCATGCTCTTCGGGGCGCTCTTTTCCACGCTGGTCCTGCTGCGCACCAGCGCCCCGAACTGGCCGCGTGGCGCCGACCTCCTGAACGTGCCGCTGGCGACGCTCAACACCTTTGTGCTGATCGCGTCGTCGGTCACGGTGATCCTGGCGTGGGCGCACCTCCGCCTCGGCAATCTCGGGAAGGGAAAGCTCTATCTCGCGCTGACCCTGCTCTGCGGCCTCGGCTTCATGGTCATCAAGACCATCGAGTACACGACCAAGTTTGCGGCTCACCACTACCCGAGCTCGGACAACTTCTACGCCACCTACTTCGTCCTGACCGGGCTGCACGGTTTGCACGTCCTCGGCGGGATGATCGTCTTCGCCTACCTGCTGCTGACGGCGGACAAGTGGTACGCGCAGAAGCGCGACCAGTTCACCAACCGCGTCGAGGTCACCGGCCTTTACTGGCACTTCGTCGACCTGGTGTGGATCTTCCTCTTCCCGATCCTGTATCTGTTGTAGGAGCGTGCGATGACCGATACGACGATCCATCACGAACACTCCGAGGGGAATCCGGATCAGCACGCCGGGGGGCCGCCGAGCGAGCCGTTCAGCGAAGAGCTGCATCCGACCCACCATCACGACCATGACCCGGCCCACGACAACAGCCCGGAAGCAGTGGGGAAAGAGATCCGCCGCTACCTGATCGTCTTCGGGGTGCTGGCCGTCCTGACCGCCGTCACCGTCGGCATCAGCTATCTTCACCTGCCGAAGTGGCAGGCCATCACCCTCGGCCTGGCCGTCGCCACGGTCAAGGCTTCGCTCGTTGCGGCGTTCTTCATGCATCTCGTCTCCGAGAGAAAACTGATCTACGCCGTGCTCGCCCTGACGGTGGTTTTCTTCGCCGTCCTGATGTGGGGCCCCTGGCACCACCGCTACAACGCCGAAGAGAGCTGGCCCGGCTACGACGTCGACGCCGGCAAGCCCGCTCCGGCCCACGGTTCCGGACACTGAAAGACCCAGACCCATGTCCCTGCGCGCCTTCCACATCATCTTCATCATCGTCACCACGGCGCTCTCGCTCTTCGTGGCGATGTGGGGGATCCGCGAGTTCGCGCTCGAGCGCAACACCACCGGGCTGACGCTCGGGATCCTGTTCGCCGTGACCGCGGTGGGGCTGATGATTTACGGGAAGAAGGCGTATGGGAAGTTGAAGGACGTGCCATGAGAAGGCAGAAGTGAGAAGCGAAATGCAAAATGCAAAATGCAAAATGCAAAATGGAAAAGGGGAGACTGGCTCTTCCTCTTTTTCCATTTTGCATTCTGCATTCTGCATTCTGCATTTCGTCTTTCGCCACCGGAAAGCCGTCGCAGTCCTCGTCCTCCTCGTCGCGATCGCGCCTTCGGCGCTGGCCTGTCCCGTCTGCTGGGGCTCGCCCGACGACCCGATGGTCAAAGGGGCGAACAACGGCATCTGGGTGCTCCTCGGCGTGGTGGCTTTCGTTCAGATCGGATTCGCAGCAATGTTCTGGAGCTTCTGGCGCAGGGCCCGCGAGCAGCGGCGCTTCCGCGAGTCGCTCCGCGTGATTGAAGGGGGACCGCACGGATGAGGGAATTCCTCGAATACTGGATGCCGCCGGACTACTCCGCCCACGGGGCGGAGCTGGACGCCCTGAACCTCTACGTGCACTGGCTCATGCTCATCCTGTTCATCGGATGGGGGCTGCTGTTCGCCTTCATGCTCGTCCGGTTCCGCGCGTCGAAGCAGCCGAAAGCGGTCTATCACGGCACGCGCTCCCACGCCTCGAAGTACGCCGAGATCGCGATCTTCGTCGTGGAGTGCGTCCTCCTCTTCGGCATCTCCATCCCGGCTTGGTCCCGCTGGGCCAACCGCCCGACCAAAGAGGCGAAGGCGATGGAGATCCGGGTCGTAGGCGAGCAGTTCGCCTGGAACGTCCACTATCCCGGTGCGGACGGCGTCTTTGGCAAGGCCGACGCCAATCACGTCACCTCCTCGAATCCGCTCGGCCTCGACCCGGCCGATCCGGCGGCAAAAGACGACATCGTCACGCTCAACGACCTGCACCTGATCGTCGACCAGCCGGTGGTCATCCGGATCAGCTCCAAGGACGTGATCCACAGCTTCGCCCTCCCGTACATGCGGGTCAAACAGGACGCCACACCCGGTATGGAAGTTCCGGTACACTTCACCCCCATCCGAGTCTCGCCCGGCTCGGACAAATGGGGCGCAGCGTGTACTCCCGAAAGCGGTTGCGTCAAGTGGGAGATTGCCTGCGCGCAGCTCTGCGGTCTCGGCCATTACCGGATGAAGGGGCAGTATCAGGTCCAGACCAGGGCGGATTTCGACAAGTGGATGGCCGAGCAGATCCCTGTGGTGGCGAATATCTCGGGCTGACGCCGTCGTTTCCGGTTCCCGGTTGCCGGATGAGCCGCGGACGACCGGCAGCCCGGCAACTGACTACGAATTCATGAAAGCCCTCGAACCGATCTCGCGACACGGATCGCAATCCCCCGTCTGGCTGCGGCGCTTCACCAAGCTCGTCGCCGCGTCGACCCTGTTCCTCATCTTCGCCGGGGCGATGGTCACCTCGACCGGCTCCGGCCTGGCCGTGCCCGACTGGCCGAACACCTACGGCTGGTTCATGTTCTCGTTCCCGCTCAGCAAGATGGTCGGCGGAATCTTCTACGAGCACGGCCACCGCCTGATCGCCTCGACGGTCGGCTTCCTGGTCATCATCCAGGCGATCTGGCTGCAGCGCAGCGAGCCGAAGCGCTTCGTCCGCCGCCTCGGCTGGCTCTCCCTCGCCGCGGTGATCGTGCAGGGGCTCCTCGGCGGACTCACCGTGATCCTGCTCCTCCCGAAGGCCGTCTCGATCTCCCACGCGGCCCTCGCGGAGATCTTCTTCTGCCTCAACGTCGCCATCGCGTTCTTCACCTCGCGCTGGTACCAGGAACTGCAGAAGGTGGAGAAGGGGGATGCGCCGATCCGCATGGCCTGGGCGCTCACCGCCGTCGTCTTCGCGCAGATCCTCGCCGGCGCGGTGCTTCGCCACCTCGGCGCCGGCCTCGCCATCCCTGACTTCCCGCTCTCGTTCGGACGGGTCGTCCCCGACTTCGTCTCGACCGATATCGTCGCCGCGTATGTCCACCGCGCCGGCGGCTTCGTCGTCGCCGCGATGGTCATCGCCATGACCGTCCGGCTGCTGCGCTACGAGCGCAACCATCCGCTGCGCGGACTCGCGCACTTCCTGCTGATCGTCGTCGCCGCACAGGTGCTCCTCGGCGGCTACGTCATCTGGAGCGGCAAGCAGCCCCACGTCACCAGCCTGCACGTGATGATCGGAGCCTCGACCCTGGCGCTGTCGCTGATCCTGACGTTGTCGACACGAACGCTCTCCTGGCGGACCACGCGTCACTCTCGCACTGGCGACACAGTCCCCATGACCGGCAACCGACAACCGACAACAGCTCACGCCGAGGTGACCGCTTGACGACGGTCGTCCTCGACTCCCGCCCAACCTTCCGCGCCATCACGCGCGACTACCTCGAGCTGTCCAAGTCGCGGATCGTGCTGATGGTCCTCATCACCACGGCCGCCGGCTACCTCTTCGCCGCCGACCGCGTCGAGCCGCTGCTCCTGCTCCACACGCTCATCGGCACCGCGCTCGTAGCCGCCGGCACGAACGCGCTCAACCAGTACGTCGAGCGCGAGCACGACGGCAAGATGCACCGGACGCGCAGCCGTCCGCTTCCCGCGGGACGGATCACGCCGCGTGCCGCGCTCCTCTTCTCGTCCCTCGTCGCCGTGCTCGGCACGCTCTACCTCGGTGTGGCCGTGAACTGGCTGACCGCGGCCCTCGGCGCGTTCACGCTCACCAGCTACATCTTCGTCTACACGCCCCTCAAGCGCGTGTCGACCATCTGCACGGTCATCGGGGCCGTCCCGGGCGCGATCCCGCCGCTCATGGGGTGGACCGCCGCCACGAACGAGTTGTCCGGTGTTGAAGCGATAGGCGGCTGGATCGTCTTCGGCATCCTCTTCCTTTGGCAGCTCCCGCACTTCATGGCCATCAGTTGGCTCTACCGCGAAGACTACGCCCGCGGCGGCTTCGCCATGACCTCAGTCCGCGACGAGCACGGCTCCTCGGTGGCCGCGCAGGCGGTCTACTACACGCTGGCCCTCCTGCCGCTCAGCATCGCCCCGACGCTCCTCGGCCTCACCGGCACCGCCTATCTCATCGGCGCCTCCGCCGCCGGAGCGGCACTGCTCGTGGCCACCATCCGCTTCTTCTTCGACCGCGGGACGGGCAACGCCCGGGCGGTTTTCATGATCTCGAACCTCTACCTCATGACCGTGATGCTGCTCCTGGTCGTCGATGCGACGTAGTTTTCTCGCGCTGCTTGCGCTGGTTCTCGTCTCCTGCCAGCCGAAGCCGGACCTCCCGAAGCTCTTCCCCGTCCCCGACGCGCAGCTCGTCGACGAGACCGGCCGCACCGTCTCCCTCGGCGCGATGAAGGGGAGCGTCACGGTCTACGACTTCATCTTCACCCACTGCACCGGCACCTGCCCGATCATGACCAACAACATGCGGGCCCTCACCCCGAAGATCGCCAAAGATGCGCCGGTCCGCTTCGTCTCCATCAGCGTCGACCCGGCTCGCGACACCCCCGAGGTCCTCGCGGCGTACGCGAAGAGCGTCCGCAACGACCCCCGCTGGACCTTCCTCACCGGCAACCGCGACGACATCGTCAAGCTCAGCGTCCAGGGCTTCAAACTCAGCGCCGGCGCCCCCATGCCCGGCGGCGAAGCCCTCCTCCACAGCTCCAAGTTCGCGGTTGCCGACAAAGAAGGCGTCATCCGCGGCTACTACGACGCCACCGACGGCACCGTGCCGGAGCAGGTGGCGCGGGTGGTGGAGGTTTTGTTGGAGGAGTGATGGGACGGATGGGACCTATGGGACAAATGGGACCCATGGCCACCCGCCCGCCTCATAGGTCCCATCAGTCCCATACGTTCCATCAGTCCCATTTCCCATCTGATACCCTGCACCCCGATGACCGCCGTGCAGTTCTTCCCCCCGCTGAACGCCAGCCTCAACGCCCTCAGCGGCGTCCTGCTCCTCATCGCCTACTTTCACATCCGCAACCGGCGCATCCCGCAGCATCGCCGCTTCATGCTCGCGGCCTGCACGACCTCAGTTCTCTTCCTGATCTGCTACGTCACCTACCACACCATCCGCGGCGGCGTGGTCACCAAGTTCGCCGGAACGGGGATGTGGCGCACGCTGTACCTGACGATCCTCACCTCCCACACCATCCTGGCGGTGATCATCGTCCCGCTGGCGATCCTCAGCGTCTGGAACGGCCTGAAGATGCGCGTGCCGCAGCATCGCCGCGTCGCCCGCTGGACCTTTCCGCTCTGGATGTACGTGTCGGTGACCGGCGTGCTGGTCTACTTCTTCCTCTATCATTGGTTCCCGTCGCAATGAGCTTTCTCGACCAGCTCCGCACCTACGCTCCGTCCGACGAGGCGGAAGCGTTGCACCGTGAGCGGATGGTCCAACTGTTGACGTCCGCCGCCGAGCCCTTCTCCCGCGCGCATTTCGAGCCCGGACACTTCACGGCCAGCCTCTACATCATCGACGACGCGGGACGGATGCTCCTCCATCACCACCGCCGCCTGAACCGCTGGCTGCAGATGGGAGGTCACGTCGAAGGGGACGAATCGCCCGACCTCGCCGCGCTGCGCGAGGGGAGTGAAGAGTCGGGGCTGCCCGACCTCATGCTGGCGACCGAGGACATCCTGGACCTCGACATCCACGGCATCCCGGCCGGAAAAGGGGAGCCGGATCACGATCACTACGACGTGCGGTACCTCGCACGGACGGCGTCGCCGGACGCCATCACCATCGACCGCGGCGAATCCAACGACCTCGCCTGGGTGACGCTCGCCCGTGCCGCGGAGCTGATGCACGGCACCGAGTCCCACCGCGTCATCCGCAAGATCGAGCGCCTGCTGCACGAGAGGAGTCTGCGTTGACCACTACCGCATTGCTCGAGACGGATCTCGACAACAATCCGTTCATGCAGTTTGGCCGCTGGTTCGCGGAGGCGAGCCAGCGGCAGCTCGAGACCGCCAACGTCATGACCGTCTCCACCTGCGGCAGCGACGGCATCGTCTCCTCCCGCATGTCGCTCCTCAAAGGCTTCGACGACCACGGTTTCGTCTTCTACACGAACTACAACAGCCGCAAGGGCGCCCAGATCTCCGAGAACCCGCGGGTCTCCCTCTGCTTCTACTGGTCCGCCGTCGAGCGCCAGGTGCGCGTCGAAGGAGTGGCCGTGAAGACGACCGCCGAAGAGGCTGACGCCTACTTCGCCACCCGGCCGCGCGGCAGCCAGCTCGGCGCCTGGGCGTCCAACCAGAGCAGCGTCATCCCCGGCCGCGGCGACCTCGACCAGCGCTTCCGCGAGCTCGAAGCCAACTACCGCGACCGCCCCGTCCCCAGACCCCCGCACTGGGGCGGCTACCGCGTCATCCCCGTCGAGATCGAGTTCTGGCAGGGACGAGCCGACCGGTTGCACGACCGCTTCGTCTACCGGCTGCGTGAGCCGAAGGACTGGATCATCGAGCGCCTGTCACCGTAGAGGCGTTGTCGGTTGTCGGTTGTCAGTTGTCCGAACCGTTTTGGCCTTGGGCGAACAAGTCCCCTGGACTGACAACGGACAACCGACAACATCGCTTTTACGACACCGTCTGCGGTTCTCCCAGGTCGGGCGCCTTGCCGGTGATCATCCCCTTCACCACTTCGAACAGCACCACGGCCTGCGGCTTGTTCAGCTGGAGAAACATCGCCGCCTCGACATCGACGCCGATGAGGACCATGCGCGGATCGTCGGGCGTGCCGTCCTGCTCGCCCCCTTCGTCGCCGAACCAGGCACGCCAGTCGGGCTGGTAGAGCTCGCGGATCTTCTCCCGGTCCTCCACCACCCGGGCGCGCCCGGAGGCCGACACCCACTCGCGCGTCCGGTCCTTGTAATAGGCGAGATTCACCTGGGGGTCGTGGCGGATCTCGTCCAGCTTCTCCGACGCGCGCATGGTCACGAACCAGAGGTCGGCCCCGGACGCCCGCTTCTGCGTCGCCATCGGACGCGACACCAGATGGCCGTCCGGGCGGCGGGTCGTGAACATCGCCACCTCGATGTCGTCGATCAGGTCGTAAAGCTTCTGCACATTATCGCTGGCCATGCCGGGAAGAGGAGCAAGTCGAGGGCCACACGCGTATACACTTTCGCCGATGAAGAAACGGATCCTCTTTCTCTGCACCGGCAACGCCGCGCGCTCCCAGATGTCCGAAGGCCTGGCCAACGCCTTCCACGGCGGCGTCCTCGAAGCCGTCTCGGCCGGCTCCCGTCCCACCGGCTGGGTCCACCCTCTCGCCGTCCGCGCCCTTGGCGAGATCGGCATCGATCACACCGCCGCGACCTCCAAGTCCGCCGACCAGTTCATCAACGAACCGTTCGACATCGTCGTCACCGTCTGCGACTCCGCCGCCCAGGACTGCCCCCACTGGCCCGGTGCCAAACGCATCGAGCACTGGCCCATCGAAGACCCGAGCTGGGGCGACGACGACCCCGCCACCAGGTACGACCGCTTCGTCGAGACCAGGAACGAACTGCAGCGCAGGATCGAAGAGCTGGTCAAGACGCTGTAAGCGATACTCGCGGGCACCGAGCTCGTGGGTTGGCCGTCGGGTCCCACGAGTCGTGCAGGACGAGCGTGGCGGGGGCTCGCGGCAGGAGTGGTTCAGCGCGCACCGTCCTCGCGGTGCGCGCTGAAGGGTGCGCTAATCTTCTTCGATGACGATCGCGTGACCGAACAGGGCAGTGTCTGCCTGGGCGGCGAACTTTCCACGTGGACGAACGGAATTGGCCAGCTGCTGCTCGGCCAGGTACTTCGGAAGCGCTCCGCCGTCGACGAGCCACCGCGGTCTGGCCTGCCGGGCGGAGTCAATCGGTCGCAGCGAGAACTGCGTCTCTATCCAGGTTGCTGACCGCGGAACCAGGTACGCCACACCGTGAACGCTGGCATCGACTCCCGTACCGGGAGTGAAGACGAGCAGCAACCACGCCTCGGCCCCTTCAGGCGACCTTTGCTCCAGTCCCTTCGCTCCGACTGCAAGGAGCGCGTCGAGGTAGCACAAACGGACCGCATTCGGGTTGCCGGGCTCTGCGCACTGCGGCGCGATGTCGAACGTTCCTCGCGCCGACGAGGCGTCGGCCAGGGCCGGAACCAACTGATCGGCCAGACTGCTGGCACGCTTGCACTCCTGTTCCGTCAGGTGGCCGCAAGGAACACTGACGGCGAGGCGCGGCTTTTCGGCGGCGACAGCAGTGCAGGCCAGCGCAATCGCGAGCGCACACGAGATGCTTTTCCACTTCATCGGAGATTCTCCTTGTCTATTCCGGCCGTGGATTCCGCCGGCACTTCGATCGGAACGGAGCGGCGAAACAGGCTCCCTTCCACACCACGTCCGAGTCCTGTCAGCGTACGGCCTGCAAAGTACGACGCCTGCAGAAACGGTCCTGCCCAGGAGATCTCAGGCGGGACGTCTTTGTCATATACGGTGACGACGGTCCGAACGTCTTCCGCGCTCTTCATTTCGTTTGCCGCGACTGCCACCGCGGTGGGCGACAGCACCTGCATCGTCTCTACGATCGACGGAAGCCCGGCCCGCGGGTTGCCTGATGCGAGATCGAACTTCGCGAGGATGTGTGGTCCTGCCGCGGCGGCGGCTGGCGGGAAATCGGCGTCAGCCTCGAATCCAGTTTCGCGGCAGCGCCGGTCGTGTTCCGCACGAAACATCATCACGTTCGATTCGACGTCGTCGAAGAACGCAATCACGCCCCGTTCGGCCGCGAGTTTGGAATCGCCGGTGGAGCCCGGCTGGCCGGCCGGAGAGCGGAACAGCTCCGCGAGCACACAGCCATTGGTATTGAAGAGAGTGACCTTGGGCGGTCCGGCCTCGGCGGTCGCGCGCGCGCGGATGAATGTCGTCCCCGCGAGCAGACCGTCACCGACTGCAACGAGCGAGGGTAAGGCGCCCAGGCCGCGAATGAATCGCACCGGCGTCCAGGTCGTTTCCACCCGGCGCAGGACGACGAGCGCATTCCGGCCCCGTCCATCGCGGGACCGCCATCCGACCGAAACGGCCATCTCGTCGGACGACAGTACCGCGAGCGATTGCACCTGACCGAGCGTTCCTTCCGCTACGTCGGCCGAGTCGGGAAGCCAGTCGACGACGCTGAAATACTCGACGACGTTGGCCTTGGCGTCCAGCATGGCCATTCCGATTGCGCTCGCTTCATTCGGTACCGGGGTGCGGTACGTCACGCAGAGACTCCCGTCCGGGAGTGGCACGATGCGGTGCACGTTCGAAAGCACGAGCCGTGCGTCGTCATTACGGACGATAGTGTCCACCACCGGTGCAGCGGTGACGATCGATGCGAGGATTGCAGTCACTGCAATCAAGGTCATTCGAAGACGCACGGCTTCACCACCGTTCCGGTGTACTGTTGGAACTCCGTACCGCCCCAGCTATTCTGATAGGTGCAAGCCGTTCCCTGGAAAGTGCAACACCCGGAGAGCCGGTTCTCGTCGTAGAAACAGCTCGAGCTGACGATCGTTTTGTAGCCCTGCTCCGTCCCGCACCACACTTGCAGCCACGTGGATTGTGCGTACGTTCGCGGACATGCCCATCCCTGGGTCTCTGGTTCGCAACCGCCGCCGCCGCCGCCGCTGCCGCCGTCACCGGGAGGGTCAGGATACTGGATCGGAGGAAGGGCGAATGCGGCGGTGGAGAAGACGAGCAGAAGTATGAGTACAGCGCTGCCTCGGGCGAAACTCTTAGGTATGTTTTGCATTTGAGGCCATCGTAACACCACTGCACATTTCTATCCCTGAATTTGGAAAGTATGATGCTGCCGCTGTTCGCCGTCAGAAAGCCGCCGCCCCATCCGGCACCAGTAGTCGCAGTGACCGCGGCACCACCCGCACCCGCAACTCTGCCGGCAGTGTCACCGGCTCTCCGTCCAGGTGCGCGGGCCCGGCCGCCGGCCGGCGGATCACCGCCTCCGTCGTCTGCAACGTCGTCACCCCCGCCGCCCGGTGGAACGTCCCGTTGAACAGCCGCGCCAGCAGAAACGCGGCGTCGATCAGCTTTGCGTCGTTGACGATGACGATGTCCAGCAACCCATCCTGCAGCGACGCCAGCGGCGCCACGCGGGCGTTGTTGCCGTACTGCCCCGAGTTGGCGATCGCCACCACGAACGCCTTCTGCCGCGTGGTCGTGCCGTTCGCCGTCACTTCGTACTCCTCGGCGTGAAAGTCGGCGAAGGCGCGCAAGCCTTCGCGCACGTACGTCTCCAGACCGCGGACCGTGCTGGAGGCGAAGCGGTCGGCGATCATGGCGTCGAAGCCGACGCCCATGACGCCGAGGAAGGAATGCTCGTTGACTGTGGCCGTGTCGATGGTGACGATGCGCCCGCCGCGGCACGACTCCAGCGCCGCGGCCGGGTCGACCGGGAGGCCGATGTGCCGCGCGAAGCCGTTCCCCGAGCCGATCGGCAGGATCCCGAGCGCCGGTTTCCGCCCGATGAGCCGCTTCGCCGTCTCGTGCACCGTGCCGTCGCCTCCGACCGCGAACACGACCTCCACGCCGTCGTTTTCGGCGCGGTCGATCATCGCGTCGAGATCTTCCTTCCGCCCGCACGACACGATCTCCGCCTCCAGCGGCGAAGCGCGGCGGATCAGCTCCGCGATGTCGAAGTCGCGCTTCCGCCCGGAGCGCTCGTTGACGATGAACAGGGCCTTCATCCCAGTCAAAGCGCGTCCTTGATGATCTCCATCAACACCGGCGTCAGCCCGTTGATGATGAACTGAATGCCGATCGCGCCGAGCAGCAGCGCCATGACCTTGCTGAAGACCGCGCGCCCGCGGTCGCCGATGATGTGCGAGAGCGGCACGGCGGCGAGCAGCACGATGTACGACGCCACGCCGACGCCGCAGATCGCGACCATCACCGCCAGCTTCTGCTCGACCTTCGGGTAAAGATTCACCAGCACCATCGTCGAGGTGATGGCGCCCGGCCCGGAGAGCATCGGGACGGCGAGCGGGACCACGGCGATGGACGAGGGATCGATCTCCGCCTTCTCCACGTCGCGCTCCTCCATCCGCTTCTCGCCGCCGATGTTGTAGGCACGCCGCTCGTCCGGCTCAACCAGCGTCCGCAGCGCGTTGGTGAAGAAGATGATGCCTCCCATGATCTGGAACGCGGGGACGGTGATGCCGAAGAACTGGAACACCCAGTTGCCCGCGACCAGGAAGACCGCGAGCACGACGATGCAGGCCATCGAGGCGACGAGGGCCACCCGCGCGCGGCCGCGGCGCGACACTCCGTCCGTCAGCGTGACGAACGCCGGGATCACCGCCAGCGGATTGACCATCGTCACCAGGGTGATGAACGACAGCAGGACGACTTTGGAGAGCGGCACGGCGGAGCGATTCTAAGCGAACCTCAAGAGGAAACGACGAGGGGCCTCCGGCGGGCGGGCCCGGCCCGCGGCGTTTGTTTTCGCCTGGACCGCGTTTCGAGCGAGACGCGTGCGTTCAGCCTTGGGCAACCAACGCCGCGGGCCGCGCCCGCCCGCCGGAGGCCTCCCGGTCGTCTCTCTTGCGTTCACGAAGAGCGCGCATTCCGCTTAGATCCATTCCTCCGATTCGCCGTCCAGGCCGACGTACCAAAGCACTCCCGTGCACCTCGCGCCGGTGAGGTCGCGGATGGCCTGACAGTAACGCGCCACCTGCTCCTTGTCCTTGTCGGCGCGCGAGCCCTCTTTCCTGCCGCTCTTGTAGTCGACGACGACGTAGCCGTCCTCCTCGCGGATCAGGCGGTCAATGCGGCGCTCGACGGTTGCGCCGTTCTCGACGAAACGGACCGGCACCTCGCGGCCGACCGTCTCCGCGGCGGCGATCCGTTGGAGCATCGGCGAGCGGGCGATCGTCGCCAGGCGCCGGCGGACGCGCGACACCGAATCTCCGTCTGCTGCCGCTTCGATCCGCAGCTCCTGCAGCAGCGGCTCGACGTCGGACTTGCCGTCCCACAGCTCGAGCACACGGTGAAGAAGGATGCCGGCAGCACGGTGGCGCGAAGCGGCCCGCCGTCCGTTCACCTCTTTCGGGCCGAGCGTCTCGGCGGCGTGATCGGGCGTGGCGATCTCCAGCGGCACCAGCTCCGCGGACGCGAGCTGCGACTCCAACGCGGCATCGACGAGCCGCCGCCGCACGCGCTCCGTCGCTCCCTGCACGTCCACTCGCTCGAAAGCCACGTTCCCGACCGCCGTCGCCCGCACCTCACGCCCGCTCTCCGGCCACACCAGCGGCTCGGCGAGCGTCGCCTGCAGGCAGCGCAGGAAGCCGGCCGCCTTCTTCTCGTCCGGATTCACGACGAACACCACGTCCGTCATCGCGCGCGTGACCGCGACGTAGAACAGCCGCTGCGTTTCCGCCTCGTCGCGCTGCCCGGCGATCTTCTTCAGCTTCGAGCCGTCGGCCGCGAGCCGGAAGTTTGCGGAGATCGACTGCGCCCGCCCGGTCATCACCAGGCTGCGCGGCTCTTCGACGGTATACAGGCCGATGCCGCTCTGCGGACTCGGCACGGAGAGGTCGGGGAGGATCACCGTCTCGAACTCCAGCCCCTTCGCCGCGTGCACGGTCATGATCCGCACCGCGTTCTGCGACTCGTCGACGAGACTCGGCTCCATCTCCTCCGGCTCCGTCCGCCGCCGCGAGATCTCGTCCACGAACTGCCGCACCGACCCGCCGATGCGCAGGTCGTACTCGAACGCAATCGACCGCACGTGCTCCAGATGCCGCAGATGGCGGACACCGTCCGCCGCCGCCTCGTAGACCGCTTCGATCGCGGAAGTCTTGATCAGAAGATCGATGAGCTGCGAGACGGTCAGGTGAGTTGACGCGTCGCGATAGCGTGCAATGGCCTCCTCGAAAGAGGGCCAAGGGCCGAGGGCCGAGGGCCGAGGGGCTTCGCTGGTTGTTCCATCGTCGTCGATGTCTGCGGCTTCTTCCCTCGGCCCTTGGCCCTCGGCCCTCGGCCCTGCCTCTTCGGCCCTCGGCCCTGCCCCGGTGACAATCTCCACATCCGTCAACCCAAAGTACGGCGTCCTCGCCGCCGAGATCTGCGCCCCGCGGTCGAACGGAAACGCGATCGCCCGCAGCACCGCTACCAGATCCACCGGCGCCCTGCGGTCGAGGAACATCCGCGTCGGTGGCAGCACGTACGGAATCCCATAGCGGTCGAGCGTATCCAGGTAATCGTCGATCTTCGTCATCCGGCGGAAGAGGATGGCGAAACGTTGCAGGTCGCGCCCGCCTCCGTCGCGATTCGCGCGGATCCACTCCGCGATCGCCTCGGCCTCGGCGAAGAAGCGATCCGACTTGTCGTCGTGCTGTGCGTGCAGCAGCGTGATGCGCGCGTCGAGCTCCCGCCGCGACGCCGGCCGCGCGGCGCGCAGCGCGTGATACGCGGGACGGAAGACGTTCGGGTCGTGCGGCGCTTCAGGAAACAGCGTCGCGAACATCGCGTTGATCGTGTCGAGGAGCGGCGGGTCGCTGCGGTACTGGTCGGTGATGGAGTGGCGATGCGCGCCGCCGCGCCCGAGGTCCTCCGTCATCCGGTAATACGTCTCCGGATCGGCGCGGCGGAACCCGTAGATCGACTGCTTCGGGTCGCCGACCACGATCGTCCGGCCGGGGATATACGCGCCTGACGCGTCGCGGGAGAGCCGGTCGATGATGCGAGCCTGCGTCCGGTCGGTGTCCTGGAACTCGTCGACGAAGATGTAGTCGAACTGCGCGCGGGCGCGGGCCAGCACCGTCGGCTCCTCGAGCACCGCCACCGTGCGCAGCAGCAGGTCGTCGAAATCGACCACGCCGAGCTTCCGCTTCTCCGCGTCGAGAAAATCGACGAAGCGCCGCGTCAGCGCCACCAGCGCCATCGCCGCGCGATGGCTGGCCAGGCGGTCGTAGATCGAGCGCCCCTTGGAGCCGGAGCGGAGGATGTTCAGCGCGTCCTTCAACACACCCTTGCGCGGCAGGTTCGCCTCGCGGATGTTCGCCGAGATCGGGCGGAGGTACTCGAGACACTCGTCGAGCGTGGTGAACGCCGGCGTCTGCTCGCGGATGTAGTCGAAGATCCGCTGCGCGTCGCCGCTCACTTCATCGCCGCAGTTGCGGATGGCGTGCAGCGCGTCGAGCAGCGGCGTGCGCACGCTCTCGTCCTCGAACGACCCGAAGTCGTAGCCGGTCTCGGCGAGCAGGTCGCGCCGTTCCAGCAGCGCCAGGATCATGTCCTGGATCATGAAGAGGTAGCCGGCGTGCTCGAACAGCAGCTCCCACTCTTTGACCACCTCGGGGTCGGGATTCACGCGCGTCTCGGCGTCGAGCCAGGCGTCGTACACCTGCCCGTGGAGAAGCGACCGCTCGAACCCTTCGATGATCTTGAACTGCGGGTCGAGCCCCGCTTCGAGCGGGAAGCCGCGCAGCAGCGACTGGCAGAACGAGTGGATGGTCTGCGAGCGAAGCGAGTCGATGTGCGCCAGGTGATGGTCGATGGCACGGCGGGCGCGGGCGGGATCGTCGATCGTCACCAGCGGATTCGGCGAGTTGACCGGCCACGAGATTGGTTGTCGGTTGTCGGTTGTGCGTTGTCCGGCCAACTGCGACGACAGCTCCTCCAGCGCGGCCCGGATTCTGTCTGCGATCTCTCCCGCGGCCTTTTCCGTGAACGTCATCAGGACGATCCGCTCCGGAGCGAGGTCTTCGCGCGCGAGCATCAGCTTGAGCACCTCGGCCACGATGGCCGTCGTCTTCCCGGTTCCGGCGCCGGCTTCGATGACCAGGTTCTGCGGAGCGGTGGGGGAGAGCGGGCGCTCCCGCTGCTCCGGCGTGCTTTTCCAGAAGAAGGATTGCTGCTCCATCAGGCCGCGCCACCACCCGGTCCATGGCTCAGCAACGTCCGCGGGTCCCTGAACTGCCGTACCGCATAGCTCTCGTCGAGGTCGTGGCGCGTGCGGCAGGAGTGATTCACCGGGCAGTACTTGCAGGAGTTGAAGTCGTCGTTCTCGTTTGGGAAGGCCGGAAACTCGCCGCCGAGGATCGCGCGCATGAAGATCTCGAGCGTCTGCAGCAGCGCGTCGCGCTTCTCGTGCAGAGCGAAAGCGAACTTCTCCAGCTTCAGGTCGTTGACCACGAGCGGCTTGATGGTCGCGGTGACGTGCGCCGGGTCCGCGCCGAAGAACTCCGTCACCGCCATGGCGTAGAGCGCGAGCTGCAGCCGTACGCCGCGGTCGATCTTGTCGGCGAGACCGCTGTGCCGCAGCGCCTTGCCCGACTTGTAGTCGACGATGCGGTAACGATCGACACCCTGATCGATCCGGTCGACCGTCCCCTCGACCTTGACCGGGACCCCACCGGCGTGGACGACGAACGGCTCCGGATGATCGGACTCGCCGCGTCCTCTTCGCACGGCGCCGAAGCGGTATTCGAACCAGCGCGGCACGAGTCCCTCCTCGGCGAGGTCGGTCAGGTCGTGCGCCAGGAACTCGCGCAGCAGCCGCTTCGTCGCACGCCGCTCGATGTCGCGGATGGTGTGGTTGAAGGGAGGGACAGTCTCGGCGAGCTTCACGAACGCATCGTCGATGATCCCGTCGAGCCGCGCCGCCACGTCATCCGGCAGTTTCGGCAGCGCCGCCGCCGCACGCGCGATGTCGTCCTCGCTCATCGCGCGATAAAAGCGTTCCAGGACCTCGTGATCCGCGGTCCCCTTCTCCCGCGGATGAATCTGCAGCTCCCGCTCCGGCTGGTCGATGTCGACCGCGCCGAGGATGTGCTTGAAGAAAAACTTCTGCGGACACTCGCCGAAATCCTCGAGCTGGGTAGGGGAGAGCGACTGCAACTGCACGTTCGCCGCCCCGATGTAGCCGTCGAAGAAAGACCTGGTTCCCGATTTCACCAGGAGCTGGAGCGGACGCGCGGAGCGTACGGAGCGCCGGCTTTCAGCCGGCCGGTCCGCCGGCCTTCGGCCGGCAGTCTCGCCGCGCAAATACCGCGACGCCCGCAACACCTTCCCGAACCCATCCCCGACCGCATACGAAAAGTGCACGTTCGGCGAAGCATCGGAGAGCAGCGAGAACAGCAGCGCCTCCTCCTCCCGCCCGTCGCCGATCTCGCGCATGCCGAGCAGCGCACGGTCGGAGTCGGGGAGCAGCGGATCCTCGGTGCGCCGCTGCGGAAAGACATCGTCCTGCATCCGCACGGTGAAGAGATGTGTGAACGACCGTCCGCGAAAACGAAGGATCTCCCCGGCCCATACGACCGGGATGGGACCGATGGGACCCATGGGACTGTCCGTCCCATTCGTCCCATCATTCCTCTGAACCAGTGACACCTGCTCGATCGCGTCGATCACCGCATTGACATCGAGCCCCTTGCCCCACGCCGCCGCCCGCCGGAACAACGCAGCCACCTCATCGAGCCTCTCCGCCGCCTCGAGATCCGCCGACGTATCAATCCGGAACATCCCACCGAGCCGGGAGAGAAAGTCGAGGTCGACCATCGCCGTGAGCTGCTCCAGCTCCTCCACCAGCGCCAGGTAATCGTCGATCGGGCGCGAGCGCTGGCGCATCGCCCGCAGCTCCTCGCTCGTCCCCCCGGCGATCCGCGCGCGGCGCGTCGCCGCATCGGCGTCGTTGACGTGAATCCGCGTCCGCGTCAGCAGCCCGTCGCGGACCAGCTCCAGCACCTCCGACCGCGGAAAACCGCGCTCGCGCAACCGGAGCAGCGTCCGGACCCCGCGCCCAATCCGGTGTGCCGTCAGCGGGATCTCGTCCGGCATCGACGTCGCAAACCCATGCTCCGCCGCAAACCGATTCAGCAGCCGCGTGTCGTACGGCTCCAGCGAACGCGCCACGATCCCGATCTCCCGCGCCGGAGTCCCGTTCGCGAGCAGCTCCGCCACGCGCGCACAGACCTCGCGCAACTCCAGAGCGCGCGTATCGAATTGCGTCGCATCGAGCTGCGCCTTGCGGATCTCGATGACCGGATCGCGAGCCACCTCCGCGTACGCCGTCATCGCCCGGACGAACGTCTGCGCGAACGGCGCCTCCGTCGGCACCCAGACCGCGCCCACGCGGTCCGCCCGCAACAGCGCCTCCGTGAGCCGCAACTGCGCGCCGGTCATGTCGTAAAAGCCGGCGATGAGATACGACGGTGTCTCGGGAACATCCGAGGAGCTCGCCAGCGCCAGCCGATCCGCACCGTCGATCGCCCCGAGCTGCCCGATCAGCTTCTCGTACTCCCGCCAGGCCCGGAGAATCGCCTCCGTCCGGCGTCCGTTCCGCAGCTCGCGCGTCCTCCCGACCCGCTTCGTCAGCTCCGCCAGCGTGATCCCGCTGTCGCGGACGTCACGGTAAGCCCGGTCCAGCATCGCCGCGATCCCGCGGCTCTCCATCATCGGATGATCGACCGCGCGCACCGCCGTCCGCATCGCCAGCCGCCGCTCCGCCTCCGACGCCACCCGCGGCGTCCGCCCCGCCGAAGCGAGAAGATACTGCGCCAGCTCCTCCAGCGTCCGGATCTGCAGCCCGGCCACCCCGTTCGGCAACCGCGCCAGCACCTCCGCCACGATCGCCTCCGCCACCCCCCGCGAAGGCACCACCACCTCTTCCGACCAGGGCGCAAGAGCACCCACCCCCTCGCGCGAAGCGAGGAGCCGCACCGCAACTTCGTGAGCAATCTCGCGATAGGGAGCGAACCGGAGCGGGGGCATTGAAGTGATTGCCATTGTAAGAGAAGCGGTTGGCCGTTGCGGTTGTCGGTTGTCGGTTGTCCGAACCGGTTTCGCCAAACCGACATTTACGGATAACGAACGGCGAGGCCGCAGTTGTGGCGGCCTCTCCTGTCATCCTGAGCCAGCGGAATTGCCTCAGGGACGGGAAGCATGGCGGCGAAGGACCTGGGCGGGTGGGGGAGCGCTGCGTGCCCCTCCCTCCCAGGTCCTTCGCCGCCATGCTTTTCGCTGATGGGCCAATCCCTGCGGCTCAGGATGACAAGAGTGAGCCGAGAAATGGCAGATAACTGACAACCGACAACCCGGCGCCGCGAGGGAAGCCCCGCAAGCCAACACCCACCTTCGGCGCCGGTTGGCACCGCAGTGGCAATCGGCCGTCTGCGACCGATGACTCAGTGGATAATGCGCAGCGATGGGCAAGCGGCACGTGCGCGTCATCGTCGTCCGGAAGCCGGTGACGGTCGCGTTGCTGGTTCTGACGATGGTGGCCATGGCCGCCCTGCTCTACCTCCTCTCCGGCAAAGCCTACGCCGCGGACACGCATCCGATCCGCGAGATCCTGGCCCGGCTCCTCGGCTCCGGGCGCGGTCCCATCTCGCGCGACGCCGTCCTGGCCTTCCTGATGCCGGTCATCGCCAACATCCTCCTGTTCGTGCCGTGGGGCTTTCTCACCTTCCTCGCGCTCGACACCCCCTCGCGCCCACGGAAAGCCACCTACGCCATCACCCTCGTGGCGGCCGTCGTCTTCGCCGCGGCGATGTACCTCTGGCAGCTCTACCTGCCGACGCGGGTCACGGCGCTGCCGGACACGGTGGCGAACGGCGCGGGCGCGCTGGCCGGCGCGGCCCTCGGACACGCGCGCAAAAGCATGCGCATTCGCTTCGACGTGTGACAAGCTGCACGCCGAGGAGGCTGTCTTGATTCTCGTGGTCGAAGACGATCCCCAGGTTGCGCGTCTGATTGCCCTCGTCCTGCAGCGCAACGGCTACGAATCCGACGTCGTCGCCGACGGCCAGAGCGCGCTCGACCGCGCGTTGCAGCGCAAGCCGGCCATGATCTTCGCCGACCTCACCATCAAAGGCATGGGCGGGGAGCAGCTCTGCAGCACCCTCAAGTCCAACCCCGAGACCAGGAACATCCCGTACGTCGTCGTCTCCGGCGACCGCGACATCGCCGAAAAAGCGCGCGTCTGCGGGGCCGACGACTTCATGGGCAAACCTTTTGAATTCGACGACCTGATCAAGCTCGTCAACAAATATGCAAAAGCTGCAAGCCGAAAAGCCGATTGAGTCTCCGGCCGGGAGCGATCCCGTCCTCCGCCTGATGGAGCGCCTGGGTGAAGAAGGCTTCGCCACCGAACAGGGCCCCGAATGGTGGGACGAATACGGAGAGATCATCTACCGCCGCGCGGAGAAGCTCCCGATCGCGTCGGGAGAGACCATCTTCATCTTCACCCGCATCCCCGACCTGAACGAGCGCATCCTCCGCCAGACCTCGGAGGCGGTCGTCCAGACCTACCGCGCCCAGAGCGCGGCCCAGAAAGCGCTCTCCGTCCTGCAGTCCACCACCGTCTACCACTGCCTCGTCTGCACCACCGACCAGCCCCACAACGAAAACCTCACCACCTACATCACCCGCACCGGCGGCGCCACCTTCATCCCGGTGGTCATCGTCCCCGGCATCAACGAAGTCCTCTACCCCAACCTCGAAGACAAAGTCGGCACGATGAAGCCGCGGATCGAGTACCTCCAGTACCTGCTGGGAGAGCGCCGCGAGAGCGTCGACATGCACAAACCGACCATTCAGGCGATGTGGGTGTCGGTGGCGGTGGTGGCGTTGTTGTTGGTGGCGGTGATCTTTTCGTTTGTGACGTAGAGGTCTTGCTGGGCACTCTCCCGCGGCCGCGGCTTTCCGCCGGAAGCGGGTAGCCTTCCGTCGAGGCGACCATCGCAAGAATGGACTAAGCAGAACGCATTCAAGAGACCAACGGTTCAAGAATCCGTAACCACAGTTACCGTCATCCCGAGCGGAGGGTGGGTGGGTGTGAGGGAGCGGAGGGATCTGTACGACCCAAAGCGGCCCGATCGACACGCTTCCCACCCGCACAACGTACAAATCTCACTTTACGTCGCCCCGATCCTTTCGCTCCCTCACACCCACCCGCCCGCCGCTCAGGATGACGGAGGGGCGGGTGATTCGCTTCGCAGGTTCAACGCTCACCTCAACCAGCGTTTTTGCGAGACCGTCGCGGTCTTTGATAGTTGGGCGGCAGGCGATCGAATTCCTCCGGCTCGGCATCGGGAACCTTGGCAAGCGCGGCTTCGAACTTTCTGCGGCTCGCACGTTTTGCACGCGTGGCCAGATATTCTTCAGTCATGAGCGCCGACATCTTTTCCGCAACCGCCGACGTAATGAGTTGATTGATCGAGATGCCTTCCTGCTCGGCAAGTTCGCCGAGTTTTCGGTGAAGCGATTCTGGCAGACGCAGGCTGAGCGCACCCATTTCGTTCTCCTCAAAGCTTCAGCAGAAACGCTGCTGGTGTCAGTACTGCAACGCCGAACCGCTCCACTCCGGCGAAGTCGCGTGTGTTATGCGTGACCACGGCGCCGCAACCGGCAGCGACGGCCAGCTCCAGTACGAGGTCGTCGCCGGGGTCGCGAAGATACGGGCGCCACAAAAAGAAGATCTCCTGCCACGATCCGACTTCACACAAGAAGTCGACCAGGTTGATGACGTCTCGATTCGTCAGGTGCGATTCCCAACGTGCCGTAACAATACACTTTCTCTCCGTCCTCCAGTCCACCACCGTCTACCACTCCTCGTCTGCACCACCGACCAGTCGCCCCACAACGAAAACCTCACCACCTACATCACCCGCAGCGGCGGCGCCACCTTCATCCCCGTCGTCATCGTCCCCGGCATCAACGAAGTCCTCTACCCCAATCTCGAAGACAAAGTCGGGACGATGAAGCCGCGCATCGAGTACCTCCAGTACCTGCTGGGCGAGCGCCGTGAAAGCGTGGACATGCATAAGCCGACCATTCAGGCGATGTGGGTCTCGGTGGCGGTCGTGGCGTTGTTGTTGGTGGCGGTGATCTTCTCGTTTGTGACGTAGGGTCACGCGCCCGCGGACGCGGCTTCGTGCTGCTCCAGCGTCTCGAGCAGGAAAAGGATCTCAGCGGCCTCGGTGTAGTCCATATCGGCGGAATCGGCGAGAGAGCGGTCGCGGCTGCCGGCGACGATTGCCTGTAGGGCCTGGAGGAAGGGGCGGAGCGGTTCAGGCAGAGCGGGATTGGCGGCAATCTGTCCGAGAAAAGATGCCGCGGCTGCCGGATCGCCCTCGAGCAGGGCCTCGGTGACAGTGAGACCGATACGGCCATCGGGGTAGTGATTCTCGCCGCCGTCGCGGCGGTAAGCGAGGTAGTATTCGATGCCTTTGCGCTTCGCCTCCCTGGCGGCGGCGGGATTCCCGGCATCATTTTCGATGTTGGCGAGAACGTTCCACGATGTCCACGGCGTAGACGCGTGGCCGAATTGCGCTTTGCATTCGATCGCCCGCCGGATTTCCTCTCGCGCTTCCTCGAAACGGCGGAGCTTCCTTAAGCAAAGGGCGAGGTTGTTCCTCTGCCGCCCTTCGCCAGCCACATCCCGGATCTCGACATACCTGGTGAGCGCCTGGCGGAGAAGCGTCACTGCTTCCTCGGTCCGGCCCAGAGCGTAGTCATACAAAAGTCCCAGTTGCCCCAACGTACTTGCCTGTCCCGTCACATTTCCGAGCCGCACCTCGAGCGCGAGCGACTTACGGTAGGCATCCTCCGCCGCTTCCGGCTGTCCGGCATCTTCGTAGACCATCCCTGTCTGATGCCAGCTCACGGCGACGCTGCCTGGCTCTTCGAGCCGCGTGAACCGTTCCCGCGCTTCCTGGTGAGCTTCCAGCGCCTCGTCGTAGCGGCGCTGGTAAAAACGGACGGTTCCGAGCTGGCCTTTACCGACCGCGACATCCCGTTCGTTCCCGCGCTGCACGGCCCGGCGGATTGTCTCCTCGTACGCGGAAGCGGCCTCCTCCAGCCGGCCCAGCGCTAGAAGGCAGCCGCTGCGCTCCATGAGGCAGACGGGCGCCATTTCCTCAGCTCCACGACCTGGCTGTTCCAGCGCGAATGCTTCGAATCGTTGCTGGGCCTCGTCCAGGAGTGGCAGAGCCTGTTCCGATCCGCCGACAGTTTTTAGTACTCGGCCCATCAGCCAGCAAGCCATGGCCAAATCATAGTGGGCCTCCGGATACCGCGTTTCACCCACCACCCGCGCGCGCCGGAGCAACTCCTGCGCGCCGTCGAATGCCTCGCGGAACCGACCGCCGCCGAGTTGCTGTTGGATTCTGGTGCGCTCCGCTTCGAAGCGGGCGTGATTCCACGTCTCGCCCAGAGCCGCGGCCGCGGCCTCGCGCGCCTGTGCTACGCGCTCGAGGAGCCGCGTACTTCCAAGGTTTCGCAGCAAGGAGTACAGACTCGTGGCGAGAGCGATCGTGGCCTCGGCATCCTTCGCGCGTTCGAGGCGTTCGAGCAGCGCAAACAGGTTCGGCAACTCCAGCAGCGTCAGGGTCGACGCGATCTCGGTTGTCCCGAACTGCTGCCGGTTCAGAAAGTCCGCGTATTGGTGCATCGCATCGACCCAGCGGACCGTCAGCGATTCGCGCGCCGCGGTGTCCATCTGCCCGCGCAAGTACGGACAGAGGGCGGGATTGAGAGTGAAATGGGTGTAGGGATCGGGTGTTGCCAGCCCCGTATCGACCAACTCGGCCGCCAGCGACGCCACGTCGGACATTTCCCACGCCATCATCACGCGGAGCATCTCGAGATCGACGCCGCCGTGAAACACACCGAGCACGCGCGCCTTCTCCCGGTTCGCGGGCGACATGCGGCGGAGGGAGAGCTCGACGCTGGCGAAGAGGGATTGCTCGCGGCTGCGGGGGAATTTTCGCTCCATCTCCTCCATCAACTCGACGAGGGTCGCGCGCGTGGTTTCCACGCCGCGCTCCCGAAGCGATGGAGCTAGTAGCGCCAGCGTGCGGGCGTGGCCGTGGACAGCCTCGACGAGTTGCTCGATCGACTCGCGTGCGGCATCGGCGGCTGCACCGGCGCCGCCGTCCTCCTGGTTAACACGCGTTCGACGAGCTTCACGGCGTCCTCGTGGTGGAGCTGCCGCAGTTCGAGCCGGTTTCGTTCGGCATCGAACGGCGCAGGTAACCACTCCCGGCTGGTGAAGACGATGCGCGTCTCACCCTTCGCGTTGAGCCGCTCGCACAGGACGAGGATCGCCTGCAGCTCCTCGCGTGCATCCTCGTAGAGTGCTTCCGGCGTGTCGACGTACGGCGCGAGGAGGAGGCTCTCCATATTGTCCACCACCACGAGCGTTGGCTGCTCGATCAGCGCACATTCCACGCGGAGGATGGCTTCTTCGGGGCTTTCGAACGTAGCGACGGAGTACTCCGGCACGAGCTGGCCTCCGATGGCGTCCAGCACCGCCGCCACGTGGCTGTGCGTTTCCACGGAGACGAACGCCGCCCGCCGGATCTGGTGCGACCGCACCATCCAGCGCGCAAATTCGGCCGCGAGCGCCGTCTTCCCTTCACCACCCTGGCCGCGGATCACGACGTAGCGGCCGTTTTTCTCCTGACGCAGCAGCCGTTGTACGGCGAGCATCTCGCGACTACGCCCAAAGAAGCCGGTCTCCGGCTCCTTTGGCAATTCGCCGAAGCGCGCGTTGAGCGTAGTCTTCACAACTTCTTGGGTCTGACGGCTGGTGGTGGTGCGGAAGAGCTGCGGGTCTTCCTTTTCCTGGAAGAGCACCGGAACGAACCAGTCCTGCAGCCGCAGCTCGCCCGCGCCGAAGATACGGCCGCGGAAGGAGTCGTTGTGCAGCGCGCGCTGGCCGCGGAGCATGGCCTCGCCGACACGGGCGCCGACGGCGAGCGCCTCGTAGAACTCCTCCACGAAGCGACGGGCCGTCTCGACCAGGACGCTGTGGCTCATCGCCACGACCGAGGCGACACCGACCTTCAGCAGCTCCGAGGCGACGGATTCGGATGCCTTGTCCGCCTGCGCCGTCTGGCAGGCTTCCAGGAAGACGAGCGGGATGCGGTGGTCGCTGATGAGCGGCCCGAGCTCATTCGTGTAGATGTTGACGTGCCGGCGCTTCCCCAGCTTCCCGATGTCCTCCGGGTTTTCGAAGCAGAGCGCGCCGAGACCGGCGTGCTTGTCATAGACGCCGTGGCCGTCGAAGTGAAGCACGTGATACGGCTGGTCGTTCCGCCGGGCGCGGTCCAGCTCCTCACTCAAGGCCGGCAGCGTCGGCGGGTCGAGCACGTGGATGTGGACGAGCCCCCCAAGCGCCTCCGTCGCCTCCACTAAAGGCAGTGCGCTGGCGCGGTGATCGATGTAGCTACAGGCCTCGTCCTCCGGCCGCGCGGTGACGAGCAGGATGCGAATGGGCGTCGCGACGACAGGCACGTCGAGTACGCGCGTGTTCGGGAGGCGGCGGCGCACGCGGACCGGTTTCGCGCCCTG
Organism: Thermoanaerobaculia bacterium; assembly: GCA_035629865.1. Classification (GTDB taxonomy): domain Bacteria; phylum Acidobacteriota; class Thermoanaerobaculia; order Gp7-AA8; family Gp7-AA8; genus QHVT01. The sequence goes on from DASPHC010000039.1 coordinate 40,153, forward strand.
GAACAGGAACCGCTGCCCGTCGTGGAGCAACTCCCACGGCAGGCCGAGGAGTAGCGTTGCCGCC
>DASPHC010000040.1:0-26593 GCA_035629865.1 Thermoanaerobaculia bacterium
GCTTGATGGCGGTCGTTATCAACGTTGAAGGCGGTTCGTGTGCGCCGGAAGGCGGTCGTTATCACGGGTCAAGGTGGTTCGTAATGAGCCTGATGGCGGTCGTTATCAAGGTGGCGGCGGTTCGTGTGCGCCTGAAGGCAGTCGTTATCAACGTTGAAGGCGGTTCGTGTGCGCCGGAAGGCGGTCGTTATCGAGGGTGAAGGTGATTCGTGATGAGCTTGAAGGCGGTCGTCATCAAGGGTGAAGGTGGTTCGTGATGAGCGTGAAGGCGGCCGTTAGCAACGATGATGGCCTGTCCTGTGGAATCCGCGCTGTACCTCACAGCCCCCGCAACGCCTCCGCCGCCTGGGCGCGTTCCGCGGTGTAGCGGGCGGCTGGGGCGCGGTCGAGGTAGTCGCGGAGGGCTTTGCGGGCGAGGTCCGGGCGTCCGTGGTCGGCGGCGGTCATGCCGAGGTTGAAGAGGGCGTCGTATTGGGCGGGGTCGACGGCGACGGCGCGGGACCAGCGGTCCATCGCGGCGCCGGGGTCGCCTCTCCGGGCTTCGACGACACCCATGGCGTTCAGAGCGAGCGGCAGGTCGGGGGCGAGGGAAAGCGACTTGAGGAGATAGCCGCGTGCCCGGTCGACCTGGCCGGCTCGCAGGGCGACGATGCCGAGGTTCTGGTAGGCCCGGGCGTTCGAGGTGTCGGCGGCCAGGATGCGCTCGAACTGGCGGATCGCATCCGGCAGGTCGCCCTCGTCGGCGAGGGCGATGCCGTAGGCGTTCAGCAGGTCGGGGTCGGTCCGTCCGGCGAAGGGTCGCAGCAACGCCACGGCCTCGCGCGCGCGGCCGGTCTCGCTGAGCAGCAGGCCGAGGCGGATGCGTACGGCGTCGTTCGCGCGGCCCGTCTCCACGCGCCGCTCGAGCACCTGAATCGCTTCGCCGGGGCGGGCGTCCTGGGCGAGCAGGAACGCCAGCATCTCCTGGGCGATCTCCATGTCCGGCCGCGCCGCGGCGAGCGACTTCGCCCGCTGCAGGGCGCGCGCGAGGTCGCCGGCCTGATACGCGGCGATGGTCTCGTGCAGCTCGTTGTCGAGATCGATGAGGTTCTTCGGATCGTCGGCGGCGGTGTAGACCGTCTTCGACGAGGTCCCGGAGAGATAGCCGAGGCTGAGGAGCGTGGCCTGCTCCTCGCTGCCGACGTTCTGCCGCGCCGCCGCCTGCGCCGGTGCATCGGCGCGCAGCTTGGTACGGATCGCCGTGACGCTCCGCCGCTCCTCGGCGAAGCGATTGCGGGTCTCCTTCGGGTCGGACGCCAGGTCGTAGAGCTCCGGAACCGGAAGCTCGATCAGCTTCCGTCCTCCGTCGATCGCGCCGGCGAGCGGCGCCCAGCCGCGGTTCAGCGACGCCGACAACGCCTCGAAGTACGTATGGCCCGGATCTCCCGCGGCGAACAGCGACATCCCTTTCCATTCCGGCGGAGCGGCGATGCCGGCACGCGCCAGGATCGTCGGGCCGATGTCGATGTGGCGGACGTAACGCTCGTCGACGCCGGGCGGACGGGACGAGTCGATGACGAGCAGCGGGACGGCGAGGGTCGACTCGTATGCAAAGAGGCCGTGCGTCTTCTCGCCGTGATCGCCGAGCGCTTCCCCATGGTCGGCCGTGACGATGACCAGCGCGCCGGGGGAGGCGTCGAGGAGCGGCCCGAGCGTCCGGGCGAGCATCGCGTCGGTGGCGGCGACCTCGCCGAGGTAGGGATTGTCGCGATACTCGTCGCGGAACGGCGGCGGCGGAAGGTAGGGGGCGTGCGGGTCGTAGAGGTGAACGAAGAGGAACCGCTTCCGTCCCGCCGACGCCTGCCACCACGCCGCGGCACGTTCGAGCGTCTCATGCCCCGGCCGTTCCTGCACCGCGAAATCGAGCGCGTTCGCGGCGGCCGGATAGGCGTCGTCGTAGACGTCGAAGCCGCGGTCGAGCCCGTACCGCGAATCGAGCGGAAACGCGCTGACGAACGCGCCGGTGGCGTAACCGGCCTCGCGCAGCCGCGCCGCGATGGTGAAATGTTTCGGGTCGAGGGTGAACCCGGCGTTGTCGCGCACGCCGTGCTGCCACGGATAGAGCCCGGTGAGGATGTTCGCGTGCGACGGCAAGGTGACGACGTTGTGCGCGTGGGCGTGCGTGAAGACGGTGCCCCGCGCGGCGAGCGAATCGAGAAACGGCGTGCGGACCCTGGTGTTGCCCCGGAATCCGAGCGCGTCGGCGCGGAGGGTGTCGATGGTGACGAGGATGACGTCCGCCGGAGGGTCGTTCTCCGGCGCGCGATCGCAATGCAGCAGCGCCAGGATCGCGATCGCCAGAACGCTCCGCCGGATAGCCTCCCGAGTCACCGGCAGAGGTTACCATTCGCGTCGCATGCGCCGGACCGCCCTCCTCCCGATCCTCCTCCTCCCGCTGCTCGGCGCTTGCCGCGCTGCCGCTCCCGCCGCTCCGGCGGTGGTCCCGGTCGATGCGATGCGCGCCTTGATGGAGCGCGATGACCTCGCCCGGGCGTCCGCCTTCGTCGACCGCGACCGCGACGCGATCGTCGCCCAGTGGCGTGTCATCACCGAGATCCCGGCACCCTCCGGCCACGAGGCGAAGCGGGCCGACTTCGTCGAGGCGCTGCTGCGGGAGTACGGGCTGACCGACGTCGGCCGGGACGCCGCGGGCAATGTGATGGGAACGCGGAAAGGCTCAGGCGGCGGTCCGCACGTCGTCCTCGACGCGCACCTCGATACCGTGTTCGCACTCGACACGAACGTCACCACCCGCATCGAAGGGGGGAAGCTGTTCGCTCCCGGCGTCGGCGACGACACGCGGAACATCGCCGCGCTGCTGGCGATGATCCGGGCCATGAACGACGCCGGTGTGCAGACCAAAGGAGACCTCACGTTCGTCTTCACGGTCGAAGAGGAGACCAACTTCCGCGGCGTGAATCAGTTCCTCGCCGACCATCAGGGCAGGATCGACCGCTACATCGCACTCGACGGCGGCTACGTGAACTTCACCTACGGCGGCACCGGCATCTACTGGCACCGCTACCACATCCTCGGCGCCGGCGGACACACCCGGTCGTCCACGCCGCCCCACTCCGCGACGCTGCCGGTGGCGCGCGCCATCGAGCGCATTTACAAACTGAAGCTGCCGAAGGCGACCTGGATCAACGTCGGCATGCTCGGCGGGGCGGACGTCTTCAACGCCAAGGCCGCCGACGCCTGGCTGAGCGTCGACCTCCGCTCCACGAACCAAACCGAGCTGCAGCGCCTCGACGCCGCGATCCAGCGCATCGTCGCCGAAGAGGCGTCGCGCGCCGGGATGACCATGAAGCGCGATGTCGTGTCGACCGAGGAAGTGGCCGGCATGCCGGGACACCGCCAGTCGCCGATGGTGCAGACCGCGGAAGCCGTCTACCGCGCGTTCGGCTTCGACCCCGAGATCAACGACACCGCCTCGAACCACACCAGCGCCGCCCTGCGAGCCGGGATTCCAGCGATTGGTATTGGAACGGCGCCGTGCGAGTCGTCGCACGCGCTGGAGGAGAATTGTGAGATCGAGCCGATTTTTACGGGGATTAAGCGGACGATGGGGTTGGCGGTGGCGTTGAGCGAGTAGGGGGGCCTCGCTCTCGTGACTGACCTTGCGGGAGCCGCCGAAGGCGGCGAAAGATCTGTAGGCCCGGCCTTCAGGCCGGGTCACGCGTGGGCATTTTTTCGAGCCCGCGTAGCGGGCGACAGAACACGACCCCGCGCAGACCTTCTGTTCTGTCGCCCGCTACGCGGGCTCGCTTGGGAGCGCGTTGTGGAACCCGGCCTAAAGGCCGGGCCTACAGATCTTTCGCCGCCTTCGGCGGCTCTCGTGAACCCCTCACCCGCCCCCTCCAATACCGCGCCCCCTCCCGATCCCCCAGCACCTCCAGCGTCTGCGCGATCAGCTCGTAGGTCTGGCGGTTCGGCGATGCCGCAGCCAACTCGCGGATCAACCGCGTGGCCTCCTCGGTTCTCCCCTCGGAGGCCAGCAGCACGATCAACCCGCGATACGCCTCGGCATCGCCGGGGAAGAGGCGCAGCTCTTCGCGGAACGCGCGCTCGGCCGCGGCGCTGTCGCCGCTGCGAGCGAGCGCGTCGGCGCGTAAAGCGTGCAGTCCGCGCAGCGGGCGCCCGCCCGTCCGGGCGAGGCGCGCCAGCAACTCGCCGGTAAGACGGATCACTTCCTCCGGGCGCCCCTTCTTCTGCTCGACGCGGGCGAGCGTGTAGAGCGCCGCATTCGTCTCGCCGGGAGCGTCGACCGCCATCCGCGCCTCCGACTCCGCGAGCACAACGTCGCCGTGCAGCAGGGCGATGCGGGCCAGGATCTCGTGGGCGCGCGACGGGTCGCTCTTCAGCGCCAGCTCGGCGTGCCGCCGCGCCTCCTCGGCGTCCCCGGCGATCAGGAGCGCATTGGCCAGGTCGATGGCCAGGTGCGTCGAGGAAGGGGAGCGCCGCAGCGCCTCCTTCGCCGAGGCGATCGAGTCGGCGGTGCGGCCCATGCGGAACAGCACCTTCGAGCGGACGTCCCAGGCGTCAATCAGGTCGGGATCGTTCTCGAGGATGCGGTCGAACCTCGCCAGCGCCTCCGCGTCGCGTCCTTCCCGCTGCAGGCGGAACGCCTCGCGCAGGTCGCGGAAGACGGTGGTCCGGTCCTTCGGATCGGGAAGCGGGCCGCCGCGCGACATCGTGCCGGAGCCGATGTATCCGAGTGCGGCGAGCTTCTGCATCTCCTCGGCGTCGACCGCCGCCGGGGCCTCGGCCTCGCTCTTGAGCGGCGCCATCAACGCGCGCAACGCCGCGGCGCGGCGGCGGCGCTCCGCGAGCAGGTTGTTCTTTTCCGCCGGATCGCTGCCGAGGTCGTACAGCTCAGCGCGCGGCGCGTCGATGAAATGCTCGCCGCCGTCGATGAGTGAGTGCAGGTCGCTCCATCCGAAATGAAACCGCGGGTACCACGTTTCGCTGTAGACCGGCCGCGGCTTCACGTCCACGACTGATCGTGGATCATCGAGCGCGCGCAGGATCATCGGCGCGATCTCCTGCAGTCCGACCGCGGTCTTCACGGTCGTGCCGGCGAGCGTTCCCGATGGCAGCTTCACCAGCAACGGCACCTGGATCGCCTCCCGGTACAGGAAGATCCCGTGCTCGTCCTCGCCGTGGTCGCCGAGGCCTTCTCCATGATCGGAGAGGATGATGATCAGGGCGCGGTCGTACAGATCGCTCCCGCGGAGAAACGAGAAGAGCTCGCCGAGCAGGGCGTCGCTGTACGCCACTTCCGCGTCATAGGCGTTCGCGTATCGCGAACGGTACGGCTCCGGCGCCTCGTACGGGGCGTGCGGCTCGTAGAGATGGAGAAAGTAGAAGAACGGCCGGGCGCCGTTCTGCGAGATCCACCGCCGGGCGATCTCGATGGTCTTGGTTCCGGCGCGTTGCACGGCGCCGAGCGACTGGTCGCGCGCTGCGCGGTCGATTTCGTCGTCGTACACGTCGAAGCCCTCGGCGATCCCGGTCGCGCGGCGCAGTACGTACGCCGACACCGCGGCGGCGGTGGTGTAGCCGCGCGCCTTTAACTGTGAAGGGAGGCGCTCCACCGGCTTGACGCGGAACCCGACGTTGTCGCGCACGCCGTGCACCGAAGGAAGGACGCCGGTGAGGATCGTCGCGTGCGACGGCAGCGTGAGCGGCGAATGGCTGTAGGCACGCTCGAAGAGAATGGCATCGCGGCGAAAGGCATCGAGGTTCGGCGTCGCCACGGCGCGGTAGCCATAGGCGGGGAGCCTGTCGGAGCGGAGCGTGTCGATCGAAATGAGAATGACCGGCGGCGCGACCGGCTCGCGCGCAGAACATGCGAACAGGAGCAGCGCGAGGGCCACGAGAGAGACGACGGGGGGCCTCCGGCGGGCCGGCACGGCCGACAGCGTTGGTTGCCCAAGGCTGAACGGACGCCTCTCGCGGCGAACGCGATTTACGCGAAAACAAACGCTGCCGGCCGTGCCGGCCCGCCGGAGGCCCCCCGGTCGGTTCTCCCTCGTATCTCCCCGCCGCATCAGTACGGATTCTGCACGATCACGCCGTCGTCGACATCGACGGTGATGAAGCCCGTGCGTGGCCGGTGCACCAGGTCGAAGGCCAGGCCGCTCGGTGCGCGCCAGATCTTGAAGCCGCAGAATGTCAGCGGCTGCCCGGGCAGGGCGCGCTCGGGGAAATGATCGCCGAGGACGAAATAGGCCGGGCCCTCGCCGACGACGGAGGCGATGCCGCGCTCGTCGACCAGAATCGCCGTCCGCTCGTTCGCGGCGATCCCGAGAAACGACTCCACCGGCAGCTCGCGCAACTGGCGGGCGATAAAGGCGAAGAGGCGGCCCATCCGGTCCCGCTGCGCGAAATGGGTGTCGGTGATGACGTTCTCCATGAACCGCCAGTCGAAAAAGTCGGTGGTGAAGCTGATCTCATCGTTGTACGGATCGGCCAGGGCCAGCTTCGACTGCGCGCTGGCGTCGTTGCAGGCGTCGTAGATCGACCGCCCCTGGATGGCCATGCCGGCGCTCGTGCCGCCGATCGCGCCGCCGCGGGCGTACACCGCCCGGACCATCGGCTCCAGCGGGCTCTCGTTGAAGTAGCGCGTGTAGTTGCACTGGTCGCCGCCCGCGAAGAAGACGTACTCCGCATCGCGCACCGCCGCCAGCACGTCGGGACGCGAAGCCGACGAGCGGTCGGTGATGACAAACGTCGTCACCGAATCCACCCCGCGCATCGCCTGCAGATAGTCGTTGTAACCGTCCCCGCCCGAGGCACGCAGCACGACGATGTCGATCGCGGCGCCGCAATCGCTGCAGCCGCGGATCCGGTCGATCACTTCCTGATAGGCGGCGTCGACGTCCCCTCCTCCGCCGGCGAGATGGAGGACCGGGCCGTGGAGCCGCGGCGCGACGTCGGCCGCGTTCCCGGTGTCGTAACGCTTCAGCGCCGCGTGCAACGGCAGCGGCAAAAGAAAAAGGGCGAGGAGCAGAAGCCCCTCACCCTTTCCCGGGAAATTCGTTCGGATCAGAACCGCACCCGTGCGCCGACGCGCCACACCCGCGGGCTCTGCAACTGCTCGATCCAGTTGTTGTCCTCCACGTCCGGGCCGTCGGCCGAGTACATCCGGTTGTCGCGCCAGAGGACGATGCGCTCGTTCGTGACGTTGAACAGGTCGATCGAGAGGTTGAGCACCGCGCCGCCGTACGGCAGGCCGAAGTCGCGGGCGAGGCGGAGGTCGAGGTTGAAGAGGTCGGGCAGGCGGTTCGAGCCGAATTCGTCGACCACCATCACGTTCTTGTTGCCGATCCCGTCGCGGTTGTTGACGCGCCGGTAGTAGGGGAGGATGTAGCCTTCCCGGCCGACCACCGCGGCGCCGAACATCAGCTTGAACGGCGCCTCGTACACCCCGTTGAGCGAATACGACCAGCGCGAGTTGATGTAGCCGCCGACGCCGCCGCTCGAGGCCACCGCATCGCCGTCGCACGACGAGCAGCTGTCGCCCGAGACGATGGGCGTCGGATCGACGAAGCCCGCGTCGCCGATGTGCTGCTTCCAGTCGGAGAGCGTCACGTTGCCGCGCATCATCCAGCGGTTCGAGAAGCGTTTCGTCGCCGTCAGCTCGACCCCCTGGTACGTCTGGTGGTAGTCCGGCCGGTTCGTGGTGACGTAGTAGACCGGCGCGGAGAGGCCCGCCTTCAGGCGGTAGTTGGGAACCGTATACGCCGAGCCGTCCGGAAGCGTCCCGGTCACCGGCGTTGCCAGCAGCAGGTAATCGTCGCTGGTGTAGAAATCGCCGGCGCCGCGCGTCTTCTCGAACGCATCCCAGACGAAGTTCGAGCGGTAGCGGTACGAGTACGCCGCCCCGATCGAGAAGTTCGGCAGGATCTCCCGCTCGATGCCGGCGATGAATTCGTCCGTCGTCGTCGGGTCCATGCCGTAGTCGACCCGGCCGGGCGAGATCGACGCCCCGGGGTTGTCCGGGTCGATGTTCGAGAACGAGTAGAGTCCCGAATCGAAGTCGATCTCTCCGCGCTGGATGGTCTTGTCGTCGTTCAGATCCTCCCAGTAGTAATAGAGCATCTGGACTCGATAGAAGGGATTACTCGCCCCGACGTCGCTCGACCCCAATTGGTCCATGTAGCGGTTGTAGCTTCCTCGCAGGACCGTCTTGCGTTCCTGCCCGAGCGCCAGCGTCGCGCCGAGGCGCGGCGAGATCCCTTTCCACTCCAGCGCCCGCTCGTCGCCGGCGTAGTTGACCGCGGGCAGCAGGTCCGGAACCACCGGATTGGCCGGCACCTCGCTGCCGAAGTTCCGGGCGCGCTGGATGTCATAGCGGAACCCGCCGGTGAGGGTGAGGTTGTTCAGCACCACCGTGTCGCCGACGTAGAGATCGGTGTAGCGCGACCCGAAGTTCGGGATCGCCGGACGCGTCAGCGCCGCCAGGGCGTAGCCGTCGTAGAAATTGCCGAAGTTGCCGCTGCCCGGCCACATCGTGATCGACTCCACCGGCGTGTCGCGATAGCCGAAGCCGAACTTCAGCTCGTGCTTGACCTTGCCGGTGCTGACGTACGACGAGCCGTCGATGCGCGCGTTCTTCTGCGGCACGATCTGCTGGAAGTACCTGTAGGTGCGCTGCCACCCTTCGCCGTCGATCCAGTAGGCGTCGGAGGTCCGTCCGCCGATCGGGTCGAGCTCGTAGCCGCTGTCGATGGTCGTGTAGCTCGCCGTGAGGTAGAGGCTCTGCGAGAAGACGTGCGTGTCCTCGATCTTGAGCAGGTCGCCGGGACCGGTCTGGTTGTCGGCCACCTCGATCGTCGCCCGGCTCGGCCCGAGGCCGCGGCCGTAGACCTTCTTGTCGCTCCACATGTAGAACACTTCGGCGTTGTTGTTGTTGAACGGCTGGTAGTTCACCTTCGCGTTGAGGTTGTTGAGCTCCGTGTCCTGGGGGAGCGCCCCCTGGCCGGTGGTGAAGTTGTTGATGTCGTTATCCGACAAGGCGCCCCACAGCCACAGCTTGTCGGCGATGATCGGCCCGCCGAGCTCGATCCCGTAGTCGTTGATGCGGTTGATCGAGTTGGCGTTCGGGGTGAGGTAGCCGACCGCCTCGTCCGGAATGGTCGCCTCGGCCTGCCACTCCTTGTCGGTCATGAAGTAGCGGGCCGACCCCTCGAGGCTGTTCGTGCCGCGCTTCGTGACCATGTTCAGGTGGACGCCCGGCGTGCGCACGCTCGGGTCGCTGCTGCCGGTCGAGACCTCGATCTGCTCGAACGCGTCGAAGTCGTAATAGAACGTGGAGCTGCCGGTCGTGGCCATGTCCGTCACGGCCACGCCGTCGATGTTCCACTCCGTCTGATGGCGCTCGACGCCCTTCCCGACGAAATACGACTGCTGGCCGCTCTCATTGCCGCCGACGTTCACCCGGTCGACCAGCACGCCGGGGATCGTCTGCAGCACGACCCACGGATCGCGGGCGCTCGGGACGTTGAGCAGTTCCACCTGCTCCACCGTCTGGCCCGTGGCCGTCTCCCGCGTGTCGATGACGGGCGACGCGGCCATGACCGTGATCGCTTCCGACGCGGCGGCCGAGAGCTGCAGCGGCAACTCCGTGTTGCGCCCGATGAGGACGTCCGCCCGGCGCGTGGCCGTGGCGAAGCCGGAAAGCTCTGCGGCGATCGTGTACGTCCCGGGGTCGAGCCCGAGAAAGCGGTACTCGCCGTCGGACTCGGTCACGAACGTCTGCCGGCCGCTGGCCCCGGAGAGCGTGACCGTGACGCCGGGAAGCGTCGAGCCGTCGCTGCCGGTGACGATGCCGCGGATGTTGCCGGACTGCGTGAGCGACTGCGCGAAGAGGGGAGCCGTGAGACAACCGAGGATGAGCAGGAGCACCAGGGAAGGGCGGACGAGTCGCATTCCATCTCCTCGTTAACGGATGTGATGTGGGCGTGAGAGCTGACGCGCGGTAATGGTAACTCTCCGCGGGATCGCGCAAGCGTACAATCCGCGCCCTATGCGAATGCTCGTTCTGGGCGCCGGCCGTATGGGTCTCGGCGCGGTTCACGATCTCGTCTCACAGTCCGACGTCACCGAAGTCACCGTTGCCGATTACGACCGGCGGAAGGCGGAGGAGATTGCCGCCCGCTATCCGGAGAAGGCGCGCGCGGCGCAGATCGACTGCAAGGACCACGCGGCCGTGGTCGCGCTGATGACCGGCCACGCCTCGGCGATCAGTTGCGTCAACTACTGGCTCAACGAGGGGCTGGCGAAGGCGGCGGTCGAGGCGGGGACGCACTTCTGCGACCTCGGCGGCAACAACGACGTCGTCGACGCCGAGCTCGCCCTCGACGCCGAGGCGCGCGCGGCGGGGGTGAACATCATCCCCGACTGCGGCCTGGCCCCCGGCATGGTGGCGGTGCTTGCCGCCCATGGCGCGCTGCAGTTCGAGACCCTCGACTCCATCCACATCCGCGTCGGCGGCCTCCCGCAGACCCCGAAACCGCCGCTCGACTACCAGATGGTCTTCTCCGTCGAAGGCCTCATCAATGAATACATCGAGCCCGCCCGCGTCATCCGCGACGGCAAGGTCGTCACCGTCGAGTCGATGACCGAGCTCGAGACGCTCCATTTCGAAGAGCCGTTCACGACGATGGAAGCCTTCCAGACCTCCGGCGGGACGTCCACGCTCGTGGAGACATTCCTCGGCCAGGTGCAGGATCTCGACTACAAGACCATCCGCTACCCCGGCCACTGCGCGAAGTTCAAGACCATGATCGACCTCGGCCTCTGCAGCTCCACGCCGATCGACGTCGACGGTACGCAGGTCAAACCGCGCCGGGTGCTGGGGGAGCTCCTCGTCGCCAACCTCCCGCACGACGAGCCCGACGTGGTCCTCGTTCGGGTCGAGTTTGCCGGGGGCGGGAAACGCCTCCGCTACGACATCGTCGACCGCTCCGACCCGGACACGGGGCTGTCGGCCATGATGCGGACCACGGCCTTCCCCGCGTCGATCGTCGCGCTGATGATGGCCCGTAACCAGACCACCTCGAAAGGCGCGCTCCCCCAGGAGCGCTGCATCCCGCCGGAGTTGTTCATGGAGGAGCTGGCGAAGAGGGAGATTCAGGTGACGGGGACGGCGGGGTAGGGCTATAGGACCGATGGGACGAATGGGACCTATAGGACCAATGGGACCAATGGGACCAATGGGACTTTCATAGGTCCCATCAGTCCCACACGTCCCATCGGTCCCATCCCCCTCCCACGGCTACAATCCCCCCATGGCGCTTCTCATCCGCTGGATCGTCAACACCCTTGCCCTGTTCCTCGTGGTGACGGTCGTCCCGAACTTCAGCTACCGCTCCTGGGTCTCGCTGGCCATCGCGGCGGCGGTCCTCGGGCTGCTGAACGCGCTGGTGCGGCCGATCCTCTTCGTCCTCACCCTGCCGCTGACCGTCCTCACCCTCGGCCTGTTCCTGCTCGTCCTCAACGCCATCATGCTCGAGCTGACCGCCTGGCTCGTCCCCGGCTTCGACATCCAGGGCTTCGGCTGGGCCATCGTCGGGGCGCTGGTGCTCTCGATCGTGTCCCTCGTCACCGACCGGATCGGGCGTCCGGACGGCGACCGCCGGTGAGGCCACGTTCCATGTTCATCGATCCGTGTGCGGTCTGATACACTCCGCCCGTCCGTATGAACATCATCAAGAATCGGGTCAATGACGTCACCGTGCTCGACATCCAGGGCGTGATCAAGCTCGGGGAGAGCGCGCGCGAGTTCTCGAGCTATCTCGAGAAAGTCCTCAACGATGAGACCGGCCCGGTGATGATCAACTTCGAGGCCATCAACTACATGGACTCCACCGGCCTCGGGGAGCTGATCGGCTATCTGCAGAAGTTCGAGGACCGCCAGCGGAAGATGGCGCTGGTCAAGCCCTCCCACCGGATCCTGGCCCTCCTCAAGATCACCAAGCTCGACACCGTCTTCAAGATCTTCGACTCCCGCGAGGGAGCGATGACGTACCTCACGGAATCCGTCGCCTAGCGGCAGCGGCCCGGCTCCGGGCCACGATGTTGCTAGTTTCTGGTTGTCCGTGCTCTTCGCACGGGCGAGACCTGACCCCGGACTGACAACTGACAACCGGTATCCAATCCATTACTATCCGCCCGTTTTATGACCAACAGTTACATCCCAATCCTCATCATGATGGTCATCGCCGCCGGTCTCGGTGCAGTGTTCCTCAGCCTGAACTGGGTCCTCGGGCGGCATCAGCGCAATCCGGCGAAGCTCGGGACCTACGAGAGCGGCGTGCCGCTGCTCGACGAGAACCGCAAGCGCGTCAACGTCCGCTTCTACCAGATCGCGATGTTGTTCATCCTGTTCGACATCGAAGCGGCGTTCCTCTACCCCTGGGCCGTCATCTACCGCGAGGCGACCGTCGGCCCCAGCGGCCTCTCCTGGTTCATCTTCGGAGAGATGCTCGTGTTCATCGTTCTCCTCGGCGTCGGCTACGTCTACGTCTGGAAGAAGAAAGCGTTCGACTGGAAGTAACCAATGGCTGACCTCCATCCCGACAACCCTTACGCAAAAGACCGCTTCCCCGATCCCGGCAAGACCGTCGAGTTCCCGGAAGAGGTCCAAAAGCGCTTCGAGCACATCCTGACGCGCTACCCCAACAAGGAAGCCGCGCTCCTGCCGACCCTCCACCTGGTGCAGGAGACGTGGGGCTGGATCTCGCCGGAGGCCGTGCACTACGTCGGCAACCTGCTCGACCTCTCGCCGGCGACCGTCTTCGGCGTCGTGTCGTTCTACGACATGTACAACCAGAAGCCGGTCGGCAAGTACCAGCTCCGGGTCTGCACGAACCTGAGCTGTATGGTCTCGAACGCGTACGACATCTACGAGCACCTCTGCGACCGCCTCAACGTCGACCCGCACGAGACCACGAAGGACGGCCTCTACACCGTCGTCGAGGTCGAATGCCTCGGTTCCTGCGGCACCGCTCCGGTGGTGCAGGTCAACAACGACTATCACGAGAGCATGAGCGTCGCGAAGATGGACGACCTCCTGACGAGGCTGCGGTAATGGCGACCCAACCGAGCACTCAACCGATAAAGGTCCTGACCGCGAACATCGACAAGCCGAATTCCACGTCGATCGACACCTACATCGCCGGCGGCGGCTATGAGTCCGCCCGCAAGGCGTTAGGGATGAAGTGGGAAGAGATCATCCAGCTCGTGAAAGACTCCGAGCTGCGCGGCCGCGGCGGCGCCGGCTTCCCGACCGGCATGAAGTGGTCGTTCGTCCCGCGCAACGCGCCGCGCCCGACCTACCTCCTCTGCAACGCCGACGAGGCCGAGCCGGGGACGTTCAAGGACCGGGTCATCATCGAGAAAGACCCGCATCTCCTCATCGAGGGGATGATCATCTCCGCCTACGCCATCGGCTCGAACCCGATGGCCTACATCTACATCCGCGGCGAGTTCCACTACGGCGCCACGGTCCTGGTGAAGGCGCTCGAAGAGGCGCGGGAGAAGGGTTTCCTCGGCAAGAACGTTTTCGGCAGCGGCTTCGACTTCGACATCACCGTCCATCGCGGCGCCGGCGCGTACATCTGCGGTGAAGAGACGGGGCTGATCGAGTCGGTCGAAGGCCACCGCGGTCAGCCGCGCGTCAAGCCACCCTTCCCGGCGGTGGTCGGCGTGTTCGGCGGACCGACGGTCGTCAACAACGTCGAGACCCTGGCCTGCGTGCCGCTGATCGTCCAGCACGGGGCGGAGTGGTTCAAGTCCTTCGGCACGCCGAAGAACACCGGCCCGAAGCTCTACTGCGTCTCCGGCCGCGTCAAGAAGCCGGGCGTCTACGAGTTCCCGATGGGGATGAACCTCAAGGAGCTGATCTACGACCACTGCGGCGGCATCATCGGCGACCGGCCGCTCAAGGCGGTCATCCCCGGCGGCGCCTCGGCGCCGATGTTCCTGCCGGACGAGATCGACCTCCCGCTGAACTTCGACGCGGTCATGAAAGCCGGTTCCATGCTCGGTTCGGCCGGCATCATCGTCCTCGACGACACCGTCTGCATCGTCGACGCCGTCTGGCGCCTCGCCAAATTCTTCGCCCACGAGTCGTGCGGCCAGTGCACGCCGTGCCGCGAAGGGACGAACTGGATGGAGTCCATCCTCCTCCGCCTCGAAAAAGGAGAGGGGAGACAGCAGGACGCCGACCTCCTCCTCGACATGGCCGACAACATCGGCGGCAAGAGCCTCTGCGCCCTCGGCGACGCCGCCATCGGCCCGGTCATCTCCTCGGTCAAGAAATTCCGCGACGAATACGTCCACCACGTGACGCACAAGAACTGCCTGCCCGAGACGAAGCGGTACCGCCGTCTGGACATGCCGGTGGGGGCGCACTAATCAAGGGGCACAGGGATCCCGAGCGCTGCCCGGACTAAAAGTCCGGGCCACAGATGGCGCTACTCCTCGAATAGTTCCGCGAGCGGCAGCCGCCAGCCGGGAATGACGTCCTCGATCTCCAGCACGTCGTTGACGGTTTCCACGCCGTCTCGCCGATGGAGGCGGACGACCCGCGTTCTGGGATTCACCACGACGACGACACGCGTGCCGGCTCGGAGATAGTCGAGCGTTTTCTCCTCGACGTCTGAATAGCTGTCGCTGGGAGAGATCACTTCGAATGCGACGTCGGGCGGGCCTTCGAAATACTTCGGGGTGCGCACGACGCGCTCGGCAGACACAAAGGCCGCATCCGGCGAGCGGACCGTATCGGGATCGCGTGCGATGCGAAACCCGACATCCGGGCCATAGGCCTTCCCGAGCCGATGATGCTTCACGTAGTGCCGCAGGCTGGTGGCGATTTCGATGGCAATATCCCCGTGCTCCTCACCCGCAGGCGACAGCTTCCGCAACTCTCCCTGAACCAGCTCGTAGCGCCAGCCGTCATCCGGCATCCGCAGGAGCTCGTCCGCGGTGATCTGCGTGTCGACGGTCATGTGCGTATCGTACGCCTTTCTCGATGACGTGTCCGCGGGACGGACGGCAGCCCTCCGTCGGCAATGACCGATGAATCGCCACCTGCCGCCTCACCGCGCGCCTGTCCTAAACTGCCGGGATGGCGTATTCGTTCGACGGCAGCATGGCCACCCTTCGCGCGCAGCTTCCGGAGTTGCGGGCGATTGCACAGTTGCCCGAGGAGCACCTGTTTGCCGTGAAGCAGCAGGTCTCGGGCTGGTGTCCGGCCGAGCATCTCGACCACACGGTCAAGGTGGCTCAGTCGATCGTCTACCGCCTTGCCGACGCCACGGCCGAGCCGTCGCCGCGCGGGATCTCCTTCGCCGGCCGGGCCGTGCTGCTGCTCGGCTGGATTCCTCGCGGGGTGGGAAAGGCGCCGGAGCGGCTCCGCGCCGTTCGCTGCTCGGTGACGGACCTCGAAGCGCGGATCGGGCGTTACGAGACCGCACTTGCCGCCGTGACCGTACCCGCCGGGACCGCCGCCCGCCTCCCGATCGTGCCGCACCCGCGGTTCGGCGGCCTGACGCCGGCCGAGGCCATGCGCTTCGCCGCCGTGCACACCCGCCATCACCTCCGGATCGTCGCCGACGTGCTGAAGCGCTGACCGGGCGTCACTGCTTCGCTGGGATGCCGAGCTTCGCGTACATCACTTCGTCGCCGGGCTCGATCCTGGTGAAGGTGGCGATGCCGTGGGCGGCGATGCGCTCTTCCGGCCAGTCGTCGACGCGGATCAGGCCGATTGCGGAGAGATCGTCCTCGATGCCGGCCAGCTCGTACCCGGCCCACACTGCGAAACCGCGCTCCTCGGTCGGGCCCATTGAGCCGATCCGCGTGTATTTCCTGATGTAGCGGCCCAAAATACGTTCGTGAGGCGCGGTTCCCGCGAGTCCGCGACCGTCTGCCGGGATGTTATCAGTTGTCGGTCGAGGGTCCGGCAGCGCGAAACGACACGGACAACAGACAACGGACAACATCGCTACGAGAGCGAGGCACTCGGAAGAACGGAGCGTGCCGAACGTCTACGCTTCCAGTTTGAAGAAGATCGTCAGCTCGTGGACGATCTCCTGGGCCACGCCGTCGACCTTGTGCGGACGGAAGCGCCAGTTGCGGATCGCCTTGACGGACGTCTTTTCGAAGACTTCCCGGTCGGGGTGGGAGAGGACCGTCACTTCCTTGACGCGGCCGTCTTTCCCGATGACGTAGCGCACCACGAGGATGTCTTCCCAGCCGCGCAGCCGGGCTTCCTCCGGGTATTTCGGGAAGACCATCGACATCGGAGCGGTCGGCAAAGGCATGTCGCGCTTGACGACCACCGTGTCGGGCAGGGCGACGCTGCCGACCGTGCCGCCGACTTCGCCACCGACTTCGCCGCCGAAGACGCCGTCGATCGAACCGCCCGCGACGCCTCCTTCGATGCCGCCCTCGACTCCCCCGATCACTCCTTCGACCACTTCCACCGGCTCGGTCGTCTCCGGCATGACCGTCGGGATGAAGTCGGGGATGATCGTCGGCGCAACCTCTTCAGTCCGCACGACCGTCGTCTGCTGCTGCTGCACCGGCACCTGCTTCTGCGGGGGCGCGGGAGGAGGCGGCGGGGGCGGCGGGGTCGGGACCTCCTCGAGGCTGTACATCGCAAACATCTTCGGCGAGTGCGCCGGGAAGGTGACCTGCCAGGTGCTTACGACGAGCACGGCTGCCGCTGCCGCGGCATGCAGCGCGATCGAGACCGGAAGACTCTCGTAAAACACCTTCCGGCTTCGCGGGGCGAATGTTTCAGGCGCGACAGTCTCGAACATAGGTTATTGGGATTGCGGAACCGCTGAACGATCGTAACACGTACTGCCCGGAATCAAGTGTTACGACCGCGAATGAGCCGCTCGATGGCTGCCGTGCCGAGTCCCCAGGCGGCATTGACGATCAGTCCGGTCATCAGCAGCCTGGAGTTGCCTGCCACCGAGATTCCCTTGAGCGGTGCAACAACGAATCCTGCTACGAGAGACGGGGCGAGCGCTCCGAATATTACTGCCACCGCCCAGTAGGCCGGGCCGCGCAGCTTCGCCAGCACCAGGCCGAGGATGATCCCCCAGAGGCCGCCCCAGAAGGAGAGCGAGATCACCGAGGGAATGCCGAAGGGGCGGGTGGCCTCCATGGAGAACGGCGCACGGGCGATGAAGCCGGTCGCGTTCAGCACGGCCAATGCAAGCTGGTGACAGAGGGGGACCGCCAGCGCACCGGCGACGAACCACTTGAACCATCGCATATTCTTTCCTCCACCACGGATATGGCGCTCGAGTTGATCATCTTCGTCGGGATGCAGGCTGCCGGCAAGTCCACGTATTATCGCGAGCACCTCGCGGCAACGCACGTGCATGTGAGCAAGGACCTGATGACGAGCACGAGCAACCGCGATCTCCGGCAGCAGCAGGCGATCGCGCGCGAGCTGGCGGCCGGACGCTCCGTGGCCGTCGACAACACCAATCCGGCGCCGGCCGTGCGCGCGCCGCTGATCGCGCTCGGCCGCCGCCACGGCGCAAGGATGATCGCTTACTTCTTCGAGGCGGTGGTGAAGGATGCGGTGGCGCGGAACCGCCTGCGCGAAGGAAAAGCGCGCGTCCCCGACGTCGCCATCTACGTCGCCGCGCGCAAGCTCGTGCCGCCGTCGCTCGACGAAGGATTCGACGAGGTTCGCGTGATTCCCGCGCTGCCTTCGCTTACGCAATGAATGCAAAACAACTGCTGAAGAAAGTCTTCCCGCCGATGCTCGCCACGCTGGCCAGCGGCCCGCCGAACGATGAGAGCTGGTCGTACGAGTTGAAGTACGACGGCTTCCGCGCCGTCGTGGCCATCTCCGGCGGCGACATGGCGATGCTCAGCCGCAACGAGCTCGACCTCGCGCCGCGCTTCCCGAAGACGTACGCCGCGCTCAGGAAGTGGAAGGTGAAGGAGATCGTCGTCGACGGCGAGGTGGTCGTCCTCGACGAAAAAGGGGCGCCGCGCTTCCAGCTCCTGCAACAGGGGGGCGACGAGCGAATGATCGTTTTCGACGTGCTCAGGCTCGACGGCGAGGACCTCCGCCGGAAGCCGTACACGGAGCGGCGGAAGATCCTCGAGAAACTGAAGCCGCCCGCCGGAATCCACATCGCCCAGACGCTCGACATGACCGGCGCCGAGGCGCTCGAACATGCCGCGAGAGAAGGGTGGGAAGGGATCATCGCCAAGCGCAACTCGTCGGTCTACGAGCCGCGGCGCTCGAAGGAGTGGTTGAAGATCAAGGCCATACAGCAGCAGGAGCTGGCCATCGTCGGCTGGCATCCGAGCAACGCCAACGACTTCGACATCGGCTCGCTGCACCTCGGCTATTTCGACGAGAAGGGCGACCTGCGCTATGCCGGGAAAGTCGGGACGGGCTTCTCGGCGAAGCTGCGGACGTCGCTCCGCAAAGAGCTGGCGAAGGACGAGGTCCCGAAGTCGCTCGTGAAAGACGCGCCGCGGCTGAAAACCGCCCACTGGGTGAAGCCGCGCCTCGTGGCGCAGGTGTCGTTCACCGAGTGGACGACCGACAACCGGCTGCGGCATCCGTCGTTCCTCGGCTTGCGCGAAGACAAGGCGGTGGAGGATGTGGTGAAGGAGAAGCCGGCAGTAATTGCCTCGAAGAAGAAAGCGAGCCCCACGAAGGGAAAGGCGAAAGAGACCAAGCCCGATCCCGGTGCCTCCCGGGTCACCCTCACCAATCCCGACCGCCTGCTCTACCCGCGCGACGGAATCACCAAGGCCGACATCGCGGCGTACTACGAAGCGGTGGCCGGGCCGATGCTGCGCGCGCTCGCCGACCGGCCGCTCACGCTCGAGCACTGGAACCAGGGGATCGACAAGCCGTCGTGGTTCCACCAGAGCATCGGGCGTGAAGGAGCCGACTGGCTGACCGTGATCGACACGCCGACCCGCACGACCAAAAGCGGGACGGCCAGGCACCTCGTCGCCGACAGCGTCGACGCGCTCCGCTGGCTGGCGCAGATGTCGGCGCTGACGGTGCACATGTGGTCCTCGCGCGGGGAGAGCCTCGAGAGTCCCGACTGGATCCTGTTCGACCTCGACCCGGCGAAAGGGAAGGGGATCGAGCAGGCCATCGAGGCGGCCGGGGTGATGCGCCGCCTGTTGGAGAACCTAGAGCTGCCCAGTGTCCCGAAGACCTCCGGCAAGCGAGGCATTCACATCCTGGTGCCGCTCGAGCCGGGTTACACGCACGAAGAAGTCGCCGACTTCGCCTGCTCCATCGCCGCTGCCGTCTCGGCAAGGGTGCCCGGCCTCACGGTCGAGCGCAGCCTCGCCAAACGCCGCGGACGCCTCTACCTCGACTGCATGCAGAACGGCTACGGCAAGACCGTCGTCGCCCCCTACTCCCCCCGCGCCATCGACGGCGCCCCCGTCTCCGCCCCGCTCAAATGGAGCGAGATCACGAAGAAGCTCGACCCGCTCAAGTACAACATTCGCACGATGCCCAACCGGCTGGCGAAGGTAGGCGATTTATTTGAGCCGGTGTTGAGCGGGGGGGTGAAGTTGCCGAAGTTGAAAGAGTGAATTGGTTGTCGGTTGTCAGTTGTCGGTTGTCCGAACCGGTTTGGCCCGGGCGTCATGCAGCCGTGGAGCGCGCCTTGGTGGATGGGGCTCACGTAGCCGCGGAGCGGCAAAAGAATGTAGCCCCGGGCGTGAGCCCGGGGAAAACGTGGGTCTCGAGGCAAGCCGCGGAGCGGCGAAAGAACGAAGCGCGCGTTCTTTCGCCGCTCCGCGGCTTACCGGGGGGGGCGCCTTTCCCCCCGGGCTCACGCCCGGGGCTACATTCTTTCGCCGCTCCGCGGCTCCTCTTCGTTGCGCCGCCTTCGGCGGCTCACAACCGCAGGTAATCCACGATCGCACGTGAGACCGCGCCGTCCGAGGCGGCGTCGAAGGCGGCGAACATGGGGGAGGAGTTGACCTCGAGGAAGAGGAAGCGTCCCGTCTTCGGACAGGTCTTGAAATCGGCGGCGCCGAAATCGAGGCGGAGGACGTTCATCAACTTCCGCAGCGGCGCGATCAGGCTTCGCTCGTTCTTCCGGAACGTCACGGCGGTATTGGCCGAGGTGCGGTAATCGAGGGCGTCCGAGCGGACGTCGAACGAGAGAAACGTCTTGCCGACCCGGTAGATCCGCAGCTCCGGCGGCACGAGGCGCTCCTGCACGATCGCCGGCGAAGCCGCCGCCCGTCCCCGCTGCTCGGTCGACGGCAGGACGTCCGCCAACTCGCGGCAGTAATCGCCTCCCGCGACCGGCTTCACCACCGACTTTGCGGCGTTCAGCCGCGCCAGGGCATCGAGGTCGTTCGTCACGAGCGTCTTCGGGATCGCCAGCCCGCAGGCACGCGCCGCCATGAGTTGCTGTGGCTTGAGGAGATGCGATGAATGATGCCGGTTCAGCAGCCGCACCTCGTCGTGTGCGGCGGCCCACGACGCGACCGCGGTGAACCACGCATTCGCGCGCGCGGCCGACTGCGGGCGGCCGCCGTCGTTGAGGTTCGTGAAGACGTCGTAGCGGATGAAGAGCGCGCGGGGGCTGACGCGCTTGCCGTTGAAGCGGAGCTCGTCCTTGTCGAGATTCCAGTGAAACCGTGGATCCGAGCCGGCGCCGGCGAGCATCGGCAGGAACGGGATGCCGAGCCGCTCGAGCTGGTTCCCGAGCGACTCGAGATTGGGATCGGCGTCTCCGCCGGCGATGGCAATCGAAGCGGCGCGGTCAGAACGAGCCAAACGGGTTGCCGCCCCCCTCGACCGGCGTGCTCCCTTCTTCCTCGCCGAGAACGAGCGTGGTCAGGTCGGGATCGCCTTTGCCGTCTTCCTCGCCGATCGCGAGAGTGGTGAATGGCCCTTCCTCGCCCTTCTTCTTCGTAGTCGGGTCTTCCTCGCCCTTCGCGAGCGTCGTCGGACCTTCCTCGCCGAGGGCGAACGTGGTGGGGCCCCCTTCCTCGCCGGTGCGCTCCGTCGTTCCCTCCTCGCCGATCGCGAGCGTCGTCAATTCCTCGCCCTTCTTCTTCGTCGGCGGCTGCTCCTCGCCGAGGCGGAGCGTGGTGAACGGATCTTCCTCACCCTTCTTCTTCGTGGTGGGGTTTTCCTCGCCGATGGCGAGGGTGGTGATTGGCGTCTCCTCGCCGATCGCCTTGGTCGTCAGGATGGTCTCCTCGCCGAGGATGAGCGTCGTGACCGGGGGGCGTTTCTTAGGTTTTTTCGAGCTGGCCATCTTTCACTCCTTTGTCTAGGAGTGTCACGAGCACGGCTTTTCCATACCTTCGCCCTGCCTTCGACCCGTCTTCGACCCGCCTTCGAATAGACTGCGGCGATGCGGGCGATCATCACCGGTGCTTCCAGCGGAATCGGCCTCGCGCTGGCGCGCGAGCTGGGAAAGCGCGGCTACGACCTGGCGCTGCTGGCGCGGCGGGTGGAACTGCTCGACGAGCTCGCGCGCGGGCTGCACGAGCGGGGCACCCGCGCCGTCGCCTACGCCTGCGACGTCACCGACGCTTCGTTCGTGACCGACGCGGTGCGGCGTGCGGAGAAGGAGCTCGGCGGCGCGTTCGACCTCGCCGTCGCCAATGCCGGGGTGAGCATCCCCGGGCATGCCTCGAAGTTCAACATCGCCGAGGCCGAGCAGACGATCCGCGTGAACGTCCTCGGCGTGATGTATCTCTACGACGCGGTGATCCCGTCGATGATCGAGCGGAAGAGCGGCCGCTTCGCCGGCGTCGCGTCGATCGCCGGCCTGCGCGGCCTGCCGACCGCCGGCCCATATTCTGCGAGCAAGGCGGCGGTGCAGGCCTTCCTCGAGTCGGCGCGCATCGAGCTTGCGCCGTACAACGTCGGCGTGACCATCGTGAACCCCGGCTTCGTGGCCACGCCGATGACGGAGAAGAACCGCTTCCGGATGCCCTTCCTCATGGAGGCGGACGAGGCGGCGGTGGTCATCGCCGACGGCCTGGAGCGGGGCGAGCGGGTGATCGAGTTCCCGAAGCCGATGTCGTTCCTGATGCGCCTCGTGCGCTATGTTCCGGACGCGGTCTACGAACGGATGATGGTGCCGTACGCGCGGCGCAGAAGAGATGAGGAGAAGGTGAAGTCATGAGCCCGACGATGATGGTCCGCCTCTGGTCGATGCAGAACGTCTTTCTGCTCTGGTTGATCCGCCCCTCGATCCAGGAGCTGACCCACGACCGCTGCATCGTCAAGGTGCCGCTGAATTTCATCACCCGGCGCCGCGACATCCGGGCGATGTACCTCGGCACGCTCTGCATGGGCGCCGACGTGGCGGCCGGCCTGATCGCCTTCCGGATCGTCCAGGAGCGGAAGGAGCGGATCAACTTCATCTTCAAAGACATGAAAGCCGAGTTCGTGAAGCGCGCCGAAGGAGACGTCGTGTTCACGAACAACGACGGCCCGGTGATCCAGGACCTCATCCGCCGCGCGCTCGAAACGGGTGAGCGGCAGGAAGCGACCGTTCACGTCACGGCCACGGTCCCGAAGAAGCTGGGGGATGAGCCGGTGGCGAAGTTCGAGCTGACGTTGTCGATCAAGAAGAAGTGAGGGGAGCCAACTACTTCTTTGCCTTCCGTTCCCGGCTCGTCGCCTCTTTGTAGAGCGCCTCGATCCAGGTGTCGGTCTTGATCCACCCCTTGCCCCAGTCGTCCCACTGCGCCAGCACCTTTTCGGACTTGAGCTGGTCGACCGTCTTGCCGGCATCGACACCGCGCTGGACGGCGGCGAGGGTGTCGCGGAGCACGTTCAGGTAGGCCCGCAGGCCGGCTTTGTCGGAGAGGGCGCCGTGGCCGGGGATGACTTTCGCGTCGTCCGGGATGGTGGCGACGACCTTCTCGATGTTCGCAATCAGGCCGCCGATGTCGCCGCCGTTCTCCGTGTCGACGAAGGGGTACATCCCGTTGAAATAGTCGTCGCCCATGTGCACGACGTTCGACTTCGTGAACCAGATCACGGAGTCGCCGTCGGTGTGGCCGTGGGGCATGTGGACGGCGCGGACGTCCTCGCCGTTGAGATGGATGGTCAGGGTGTCGTTGAACGTCACCACCGGCAGCGCGCCGGCAGGGGCGGGCGGAACCTTGTGGTCGCCGCGCGACGTCCCCGAGGCGAGACGCTTGCGGACATTCTCGTGAGCGACTAACGGTGCGGCCTTGCCGAAGTGCTCGTTACCGCCGGTGTGGTCGCCGTGGTAGTGGGTGTTGAGGACGAAGCGCAGCGGCTGGTCGGTGATCGACTTCAGCGCCGCCTCGATCTTCGGCGCCAGCGGTGCGTACTGGTCGTCGATGAGCACGACACCGTCGCTGCCGACCGACACGCCGATGTTGCCGCCGGCCCCGGTGAGCATGTACACGCTGCCGGCGACCTTCGCGGCCTTGACTTCGACTTTGCTGAAATCCTGCTGGGCGAGCAGCGGAAAGGCGGTGAGGGCGAGGGCGAGAGACAGGTACAGTCTGCGCATGGGCGGATCATAATGAACTTGCCGGAGGCAATCGAGGAAGCGATCACCAGCGCCCGGGCCCGCTTGCGCATCGGATACCCCTGGTGGCTCCGCCCGCTCCTCCTGCGCGACGTCGCGGCGATCACCCTCGGCCGCTGCATCTACGTTCGCCACGACATTCGCCCGGCTTCCCTGGAACGCCTGCTGCGGCACGAGCTCGCCCACATCCGCCAGATCGAGCGTCACGGCCTGTTCGGCTTCTACTGGAGATACCTCGCCGAGTTCGGCGGGCACCTGTGGCGGGAGCGCTCCGTGAGCCGTGCCTACCGGCTCATCTCCTTCGAGGTCGAAGCTGCCGCCGCGGAAGAGGGCCTATAATCGCGTGTCGTCCAAACTTTGTCGATGATTCAATTCCATTCGCTGGAGACCCCCCAACTCGAGCGCTTTCTCGAGCGGCATAAGGCGGGACTGTCTCTGAAGAACGAGGTCGACCTCGACCTCGTCCTGCGCCAGATCCTCCAGAAAGCGTACGAGTTCGTGCCGTCGGAGTCGGGCTCGATCCTCCTGGACGACCCGTTCCGGAAAGTGGCCTCCCGGAAGGACAACGAGCTGGTGTTCATCGCCACCTTCGGCGAGTCGAGCCGCGACCTGGTCGGCCACCGCCTCTCCGCGAAGCACGGCATCGTCGGGAAGGTCTACCAGAACGGGACCCCGCACCTCTCGGCCGACGTCGAGAAGGACCCGCTCTTCTACGGCTCGATCGACCAGCAGATCGGCCACAAGACCCTCTCCATCGTGGCGGTGCCGATCTACATCGGCAAGCACGTCTGCGGCGTCCTCGAGCTCGTGAACCGGCTGGAGGGGAAGGTCTTCACCCGCCGGGACATGACTCTCCTGGAGATCTTCGCCGGCTATACCTCGTTCACCCTGCAGAACGCCCTCGACGCCAAGCGCGCCCACGAACTGGCGAAGAAGGACGACCTGACCGGCCTGTACAACGACCGCTGGTTTCACGTCCGCCTCACCGAGACGCTGGCGAACGCGCGCAAGAGCGGCAATCAGGCGGTCCTGCTGTTCATGGACCTCGACCGCTTCAAGGTCGTCAACGACTGTCACGGCCATCTGGCCGGCAGCCAGGTCCTGCGCGAGGTCGGCTTCCTCCTCAAGCGCATCGTCCAGCAGGGGGACGCGACCGTGGCCCGCTACGGCGGCGACGAGTTCGTGATGATCCTGCCGGAGACGTCGCTCGAAGAGGGACTGCGCATCTGCGAAGAGATCCGCCACGCCGTCGAGGAGACTTCCTTCCTGGAGCGGGAGTGGGGCTTCTCCATGCCCCCGCTGCACCTCCGCGGCATCCTCTCGGCGTCCATCGGCGTCGCCTGCCATATGCCCGACACCAGCGACAGCGCCTCCCTCGAGCTCGAAAAGAGCGAGCTCCTCCGCCGCGCCGACATCGCCATGTACCACGCGAAATCGCTCGGCAAAAACCAGGTAGTGGTGTGGGACGAAACGCTGATCCGGCCGCAGGGCAGCCAGCTCACCGACGCCCTCTGAAAAAGGTTGCCGGTCGTCAGTTGCCGGTGGTCCGGGCCTTTCAATCGCATGCTATCGTCGCGCATCACTTTTTCCCGCCGCATGGAGGTCTCACTTGGGCAAAATCACAGCTGAATACATTTGGATCGATGGACAGAAACCGACGGCGAAGCTTCGTTCGAAAACGAAGATCATCGAGGGTCCGGTCAAGGGCCTTTCCGATCTTCCGGAATGGGGCTTCGACGGATCGAGCACGTCGCAGGCGAGCGGTCATTTCAGCGACCTGCTGCTGCGGCCGGTCAAATACATCCCCGATCCGCTCCATCGCGAGAACGACGTCCTCGTCCTCTGCGAGGTGCTGAACCCCGACGGGTCGGTGCACTGGAGCAATACCCGGGCGAATCTCAGGGTCCTGGCGGAGAAGCATGCCGCCCACGATGCGTGGTTCGGCATCGAGCAAGAGTACACCCTCTTCGAAGGGAACCGTCCCATGGGCTGGCCGGATCACGGCTTCCCGGCGCCGCAGGGCGGCTACTACTGCGGCGTGGGGAGCGACGAGGTCTTTGGACGCGACCTCGTCGAGGCGCACGCCGAGGCCTGCATGCGGGCCGGAATCCACATCGAAGGGACCAACGCCGAGGTCATGCCGGCGCAGTGGGAGTTCCAGATCGGGCCCCTGGGTCCGCTCGACGTGGCGGACGAGCTCTGGCTCGCACGGTGGCTGCTGTATCGCATCGGCGAGGACTACGGGGTGAGCGCGACGCTCTACCCGAAGCCGGTCAAGGGCGACTGGAACGGCGCCGGCGCGCACACGAACTTCTCGACGAAGGACATGCGCCAGGCAGGCGGCATGAAGGTGATCGAGGACGCGATGCGCAGGCTCGAGGGGCGGCACGAGGACCACATGAAGGTCTACGGCGCGCACAATGAGGAGCGCCTCACCGGCCTCCACGAGACCGCACCGATCCACCAGTTCCGCTGGGGCACCAGCGATCGCGGTGCGTCGATCCGCATCCCGATGGCGACCTCGAACCTCGGCTTCGGCTACTTTGAAGACCGCCGCCCCGCCGCGAACATGGACCCCTACCAGGTCTGTGCGATGCTGATGGAGACGGTCTGTAGTTAGTCCCCGGACTTAGTAGTTCCTCGGGTTCCTCGGGTTAGACCGAGGAACCCGTTTTTTGTTGCTGGTTTGCTGGCTCCCCGGAAATAGGTGCCGCTCGCTGGTGCAAAGAATCCGACGAGAGCCGCCGAAGGCGGCGAAAGATCTGTAGGCCCGGCCTTCAGGCCGGGTTTCACAAGCGCCCCTCAGGTGAGCCCGCGTAGCGGGCGCGCCCGCGTAGCGGGCGACTGGAGTTTGGCCCTTTCGGGAGTAAGCAATCGGTCACTGCATAGCGTAGGCGATGGCCTGATCGAGGGAGAGGAGGGATTTCGAGCACTTCTTGTGTCGAGCGACTTGGTCTACGAAGTGGTCGAAATTCGGAAGAGAT
>DASPHC010000041.1:0-9301 GCA_035629865.1 Thermoanaerobaculia bacterium
GGTCCGGCGACCATCCGCACGCGCACCTACGGCCAGCCGGAGTACCGCCTCATCGCGAAGCTCTTCACCGCATCCGGCGAGCAGGTGCAGGACCGCTGGCTCGCACTCCCGTGCGACCTCACTCCCGGCGCGACGGCCACACTCGAATTTCCCCGCATCGGCGGCGGTGCGGCCACGCTTCGCCTCTATCACGCCCTCCAGGATGTCCCGCTCGTCGACGCCGCCGCATTCGCCGAGGTGGCGCTTGTTCGATGACGCGGCCCTCGAACGGCTGCGAGGCGTGCTGGCCGGCCGGCCGGCCGTCGAGATCCACGCGCCGCAGCACCGCCGCGCGTGCGTCCTCATCCCCCTGATCCGCACGGCCGGCGGCTGGTCCATCCTCTTCACCCGCCGCTCCGAAAACCTCGCCGCCCACAGCGGCCAGATCGCCTTCCCCGGCGGCTCCGTCGAAGGAGACGAATCGCTCGAACAGGCCGCCGTCCGCGAGGCCGAAGAAGAAGTCGGCATCCCCGCTTCACGCGTCGAGCTGATCGGCCGCCTCGACGACGTCATCACCCACAGCGGATTCCTCGTCGCCCCCTTCGCCGGCGTCATCCACGAACCGGTCGAATACGTCATCCAGGAAGCCGAGGTGGTCGAAGTCTTCGAAGTCCCTCTCGAAGCCCTGTTGGACACCAACAACCCCGAGATCCGCTACGTCCCCTTCCGCGGCAAACAGTTCCCCGCCTACTTTTACCGCTACGAGGACTACGAGATCTGGGGCCTGACCGGAAGGATGCTGAAGGCGTTTCTCGACTTGGTGTGGCAGGCCGTGTAGAGGCACAGCGTCAGTCTGGTTAGCCGCCGAAGGCGGCGAAAGATCTGTAGACCCGGCCTTTAGGCCGGGGTACGGCGAGCGCGTCAGGTGAGCCCGCGAAGCGGGCGACAGAACAGGGCTTTCGCGAAAACCCTATCCTGTCGCCCGCTTCGCGGGCTCACCTGACCACGACGCGCAGTACCCGGCCTGAAGGCCGGGCCTACAGATCTTTTGCTGCCTACGGCAGCACCAGAGCCGCTTACTTCGTCACCAACTTCTCCACATACTCCGCCAGCGCCTTCCCATCCGTCCCTGCCTCGACCAGCGCGCCGTTCACCAGGTAGCTCGGCGTCGAGCGGATGTCATTCGACAGCGCCACCCCCGCACCGCGGAGGATCTCCGCTCGGAGCGTCTCGTTGGCGAGATCGGCGTCGTATTTGGCGAGATCCAGCTCGTGGTCCTCGGCGAAGCCGCGGGCCCAGTCCCAGAAGGTGAAGGCGATCATCCCTTCCTGGTTCTCGTAGACCTGCTTCTTGTAGGTCCAGAAAAGCTCGGGGTTCTGGCGGTAGATGGCGCGGCCGGCCAAGGCGGCGGGGAAGGCCCAGGCGTGGCCGGTCAGCGGGAGGTCATAACGGATGTAGCGGACCTTGTCGCCATGCTTCGCGAGGATCGGGTCGACGTAGCCCGACGAGCGCTTGCACGACGGGCACTGGAAGTCGGAGAACTCGACGATCGTCACCGGCGCGCCGGCGGCGGCGCCTTTCGACGGCGAGCTGGCGAGGAAGGGGTCGAACGTCTTCGCGCGGGAGGCCCGAAGCTCGGCGGCGGGACGGAAATGGCCGAGGAAGAAAACGCGGCCGTCGCCGTCGATCTCTCCGTCGATCGTCATCTTGCCCGCCTCGGTGGTCTGGGTGAGCGTCGCCGGATAGAGACCGTCCACCGTGCGGGTGCGCTCGACCTTCGCGGTCATCTGCTCCTGCAGGTTCGCGAGCGTGAAGTTCTGCAGCCTCGCCTCGAGCGTCGCCCCTTCCGCCTTCTCGATCACCCAGGGCGAGCCGAGGTAGACGCGGCCGGCGGGGGAGAGGACGGCCACGATCTGCGAGTTGCAGTGGCCGGAGGCACTCTGGACCTTGACGAAGGTGCCGGTGAAGCGCGGCGGCAGCTTGAGCGGCAGCTCCTCGAACGACACCTTCGCGCCCTCGCAGACCGGCAGGGCATCGTGGATGGCCCGTTCGAACTTCGGATCGAGGTCGATCCCGAACGCGGGCGCGCAGACGAAGAGCGGGAGAGCAAGCGTGAGGAGGCGTTTCACGGCTGAGTGAAACGGCCTGAGGAGGGAGGCGATTCCGGCGGCCGGAATCCGGCCGCCGGAAAGGGTCTAGTTGTTCGGCGGAGCCTGGCTGATCGACTCGACCGTCTTGCCGACCTGCCCGTCCTGATTCGTGTTGGTGGAGATGTCGCCGAGCGAGACGATCCCGACCAGCTCGTCGTTCGTGTTCACGACCGCCACGCGGCGGATCTCGGCGCCGCTCATCAGCTCCAGCGCCTCGCTCACCGTGGCATCCTCGCGGACGCTGCGGACGCTCCTGGTCATGAGCTCGTTCACGCGCACGTCTTCGAGGTTTTTCCCTTCGGCGATCCCGCGCACGACGATGTCGCGGTCGGTGATCATTCCGATGATCTTCTTGCCGTCGACGACCGGAACCACACCCGTGTCCTTGTCCTTCATGATGCGCGCGACGTCGCGGATGCTGTCCTTTTCACTGACGCACTCCGGGTTCGCCGTCATCACGTCGCGGACGTGTCGCGAATTCTGATTGGCCATGCTTCCTCCTTCTGGTTGCTTACAGCCAGAAGGAGAACAGCAACACAAGTGCCTGATAGGGTTAGAACGACACTCGCAGGCCGCCGCTGAGCGTCAGATACCGCGGTGCCAGCTCGAAATGCACCCAGTGGTAGCTCGCTTCGACGATGACGCCGTAGCGGCGCGTCAGGGGAAAGTCGCCGTTGAGGCCGACCTGGAGGCCCCAGGCCGTCTCGGAATCGAAGCCGGAGGCGCTCTGGCGGTACATGCCCAGGCCGCCGAAGAAGCCGGTGGAACCGTACGGCTCGTCGAACTCGTAGCCGACGAGACCGCTCACGTGCTGGATCTGTCCCTTGACGTCGGTCCGCTGGTTCGTCCCGGTCGGGAAGGCGACCGAGCCGTCCATCTGGCCGAGCTTGAGCCGGAGACTCGTATTCGGGTCGATCGGCTGCTTGTAGTAGAGCTCGACCGAAGTATTGGAGAACGAAAAACTGTCGTCGATCCCGCCATCGACCGGCTGGGCGTCGTTTTCGACGAACCGGCGGCTGCCGCCGACGAGAATCCCGAGCTCGGACGACTGTGCCAGCACCGGGACCGCGCTCACCACGAGCAGCGCGAGAAAGAGGGTGGTCCGTTTCATGGCCGGCACTATACGGGAGGTCTTCTGGTTGTTCAAAGTGAGTCTCCTTACAATGTACGCGTGCAGAGCAGGCTCCCATCGACCTTGTTCAGGGCCGGCAGAGACGCGCTTTCCTTCCTAGGACGTGGGACGCTGAAAATCGTTCTGCCCTCCTGGTGCGCCGCCTGCGACCGGGAGCTTCCCTGGAAAGAGCGGACCGCCTCCTGCTGCGCCTCCTGCTGGGAGTCGCTCCCTCGAATCAGGACCGCGAGATGCCGCTCCTGCGCCCTGCCGGCTCCGGTGACGGAGCTGCCGTCCTTCCTCTGCATCGAGTGCCGGACCAATCCGCTGCCGCTCGACTGGTGCGAGGCCTGGGGCGAATACCGCGGCCGGCTCGCCCGCCTGCTGCACGCCCTGAAGTTCGAGCGCCACGACTTCCTCGACGATGCCCTCGCCTCGCTGCTCGAGGAGACCCTCCGCGCCCGCGGCGACCTTGCATTCGACGCCATCGCCGCCGTGCCGATGACCCGGGCCCGGGAGCGCCGCCGCGGCTACAACCAGGCCGACCTCCTCGGCCGCGCCCTCTCGGCGCGGATCGGCGTGCCGTACGGCTTCTCGCTCCTCCGCCGGACGCCCGGCGTCCGCGCCACCCAGTCGACCCTGCCGAAGCGCGATCGGGCGGCCAACGTCCGCGGCGCCTTCGTGGCGGAGGGGGTGGAAGGGAAGGCGGTGCTGCTGGTGGACGACATCTGCACCACCGGCGAGACGCTGCGCGCCTGTGCCACGGAGTTGCGCCGCGCCGGGGCATCCCGCGTCTGCGCGATCACGGTCGCGAAAGCGGGATAGAATCGGCGCCCTTCCGCATGCGAGCCTTTTTCATCGCACTCTCTGAAAGCAAGACTCTCCGTGGCGTCGCCGAGCGCTCCGCCATCGGCCGGCGCCTGTCGGGCCGTTTCGTGGCCGGCATGTCGGTCGAGGAGGCGTTGCAGGCGACCGCCGCCACGACCGCCAAAGGCATGAGCGTGAGTGTCGACAACCTCGGCGAGAACGTCACCAATCTCGAGGAGGCGCGCCACAGTGCGCAGCTCTACCACGAGATGCTCGACGCCATCACCGCCCGCAAGCTGAACGCGAACGTCAGTCTGAAGCTGACCCACATGGGGCTGGACGTCGACGAAGCGGTCTCCCGGCAGATCGCCAACGACGTCGTGGCCCATGCGGCGAAGCTCGACAACTTCGTGCGCATCGACATGGAAGGCTCGCCGTACACCCAGAAGACGCTCGACGTCGTCCAGGAACTGCACCGCCAGCCGGGCAACGCCAACCATGTCGGCGCCGTCATCCAGGCCTACCTCCACCGCAGCGAGGCCGACGTCCTCGACCTCTGCGCGCAGCGCATCCGCATCCGGCTCTGCAAAGGAGCCTACAAAGAATCGCCGGCCATCGCCTTCCAGGACAAAGCCGAAGTCGACGCGAACTTCGTCAAGCTGATGCAGATCCTGCTCAAGAGCGGCGTCTACCACGGCATCGCCACGCACGACCCGAAGATGATCGACGCCACCATCGCCTTCGCCCGCGCGGAGAAGATCCCGGCCGATGCCTTCGAGTTCCAGATGCTCTACGGCGTCCGCCGCGACCTGCAGGAGCAGCTCGTCCGCGACGGCTGGCGCATGCGCGTCTACATCCCGTTCGGCAGCGAGTGGTATCCGTACCTGATGCGCCGCCTGGCCGAGAGGCCGGCGAACGCGATCTTCATTCTCAAGAATCTCTTCAGAAGGTGAGCACGTGAGAATCGCCGCGGCAGTCATGGCTTTGCTGATCACCACGGCCGTGCTGGCCGATGTCGCCGAGGATGTGCGGCAGCACGAGATCGCGTTCGCCAAAGCGTTCGCGGACCGCGACAAGGAGAAGTTCTTCTCCTACGTCGCCGACGATGCGACGTTCCTCGGCGGCCTCTCCACCCAGCGCGGCAAGGCCCAGGTGGTCGAGCGCTGGTCGCGCTTCTTCACCGGAGCGCAGGCGCCGTTCTCCTGGATTCCGGACCGCGTCGCCGTCTCCGCCGACGGGACGCTCGGCTTCACCTCCGGTCCGGTCTTCGCGCCGGACGGCAAGCACGCCGGCAGCTTCCAGTCGACCTGGCGGAAGCAGGCCGACGGCTCGTGGAAAGTGCTGTTCGACGGCTCCGGCCCAGGTGCGGCCGTGATGCCGGAGGACGTCGTGCCGATGGAGGAGGGGAGCGTCACCACCCCGGACGGCGTGAAGCTGCACTACCGGAAGACCGGCGCCGGCCCGGTGACGATGATCGTGCCGCTCGGCTACATCCTCCACGACCCGATGAAGCAGTTCGCCGACATCGCCACGGTCGTCACGTACGACCTCCGCAACCGCGGCCGTTCCGGCCGTTCGGACAACAAGGACACCTGGACGATCGAGCAGGACGTCGAGGATCTGGAGACGATCCGCAGGCATCTGAAGGTCGAGCAGTTCGTCCCCGTCGGCTTCTCGTATCTCGGCAAGATGGTGATCCTCTACGCCTCGAAATACCCGCAGCACGTTCCGCGGGTGATCCAGCTCGGCCCGGCGCCGAACGGCGTGCTGGTGCGGGCGATGGCGCAGGACTTCGGCGCCCCGAAAGAGCTGATGGAGCGTGTCGCAAAGATGCGCGCCGAAGGAGCGGCCGCGAAATCACCCCGCGAGTTCTGCCTCGCGTTCTGGGAAATGATGTCTTACTACATGGTCGGCGACCCGAAGAACGCCGCCCGCTACGACGTTGCCACGAGCTGCGCCCACGACAACGAGCTCAGCCCGAACCTTCTCCCGGTGATCGAGCGTGTCATGGCCTCCTCGGACAAGGCGGCCTTGACCAGTGAGGAGCTGAGCAAGATCAAGATCCCGGTCCTCACCATCCACGGCACCAAAGACCGCAACGCGCCGTATGAGGCGGGCCGGTCGTGGGCCGAGCAACTGCCGAACGCGCGTCTCGTGGCGCTGCCGGGCGCGGCGCACGCCATGTGGATCGACGCCCCCGAGGTCACCTACAGCGCCATCCGGTCGTTCCTGCGAGGGGACTGGCCGCTGGAGAGTGTGAGCGCGAAGCGCTAAAGGTGTGGCCGCCGGGAGGCGGCGGAGAAGGATTCCCTGTCCTCTATTGATGGCAGTCGCTGGCATCGATGCCCAATTCTCTGGGATCGATGGTAGCCGGGTCTGGGATCGATGGTAGAGAGGTCTGGCATCGATGGTAGGCGGGTCTGGGATCGATGCCCAGCTTTCTGGGATCGATAGTAGCTGGGTCTGGGGTCGATGGTAGAGGGGTCTGGGGTCGATGGTAGGCAGGTCTGGGATCGATGCCCAACTTTCTGGGGTCGATGGTAGAGGGGTCTGGGATCGATGGTAAGCAGGTCTGGGATCGATGCCCAACTTTCTGGGATCGATGGTAGAGGGATCTAGTATCGACGGTAGAGGGATCTAGTATCGATGGTAGAGGATCTAGTATCGATGGTAGAGGCTTTAGTATCGATGGTAGCGATGGTAGAGGACAGTAGGATCACACCTCCCACTGCGGCCGCTCCCTCCACCGGTCGTGCATCCAGACCCACTGCTCCGGCACCTGCCGGATGTGCGCTTCGATCTCCGCGGTGATGCGTGCGGTCAGCGCGACGGGGTCGTCGTCGCGGGTGCACTCCACCGGCTCCAGAAAGACCAGGTGATGGCGGCCGTCCGGTAAACGGTCCGCATACGCCGTCACCACCAGCGCCCCCGAGCGCACCGCAAACCGCGCCGGCCCGATCGGCGTCAATGCCGGGCGTCCGAAGAACGGTACCTTCACGCTCTCCGTCCGGATGTTCTGGTCGATGACGAACGCCAGGATGCCGCCGCGGCGCACGGCCTGGATCATCTCCCGCGCCGAGGCCGTCGAGCCGCGGTCGATGGTCCGTACGCCCGCCTTCGCGCGGAACTCCGTGATGTAACGGTTCATCTGAGGCGAGTCGCGCTCGCGCTGCAGCACGCTCACCGGCCGGCCGAACGTGCCGGTCACGTACGACAGCCACTCCCAGTTCCCGCAGTGCGCGGTGAAGATGATCACCCCGCGCCCGGCGTCGATCCGCTCCAGCACGCGGTCGAACCCTTCGATGACACAGTTCTTGGCCCGCAGCGCCTCGGTCATGTTGGGCAGCCAGGCGATCTCGAAGACGCACATGCCGAGGTGGCGGAACATCGCCTTCACCGCCCCGCGCCGCCGCTCCTCGGGCCAGTCGGGAAAGGCGATACCGATGTTCGCCAACGCCTTGCGCCGCTCGCGCGCCGCCACGTACCACGCCAGCCGTCCGAGCGTCCGCCCGAGGAACTGGCCGAAAGGGAGCGGGATCCGGCGCCCGATCGCGCTGACGGCGACGAGCCCGCGATAGATCGCGCGCTCCCTAAATGCTCGAAGCTTCGGGCTTGCCACCCGTGAACTCCCGGACGAAATGATCCCACTCGCCGCGCTGCTGCAGGAGCCGCTCGACGACCTCGCGGAACGCCCCGCGGCCCCCCGCGGCCTCGAGCTTCCACGTCGCCGCGGCCAGCACTTCCGGAGCTGCATCCGACGGCGCGGCGGAGATGGCCACGCGCGTCATCGGCGCGAGGTCGGGGAGGTCGTCTCCGGCGTAGAGGATGTTCTCGAACGGCACGCCGAGCTTCTGCGCGAGCCGCTCCAGCTCCTCTAGCTTGTTCGACGCTCCCTGCCGCACTTCCGTGATCCCGAGATCCTCGGCCCGCTGCGTCAACGCCGCCGAGCTGCGGCTCGTGATCAGCGCCACCGTGATCCCCGCCCGCTGCGCGAGCTTCACCCCGAGCCCGTCGCGGACATTGAACTCCTTGATCTCCGTCCGGTCGCCGGCATAGATGATCCGGCCGTCGGTCCAGACCCCGTCGACATCGGAGACGATGAGGCGGATGGTGGGGGAGGGCATGCGGCGCGGATCGTAGCATCGCGCGGGATGTTGTCGGTTGTCAGTTGTCGGCCAGCCTGTCGTCCAGGCGAAACAGGTTCGGACAACCGACAACTGACAACCGACAACTGTCTCAGTGCCGGAAGTGCCGCTCCCCCGTAAACACCATCACCATTCCCCGCTCGTTCGCTGCCGCGATCACTTCCGGGTCGCGCACCGAGCCGCCCGGCTGAATCACCGCGCGCACCCCCGCGTCAGCAAGAATGTCGAGGCCGTCGCGGAAGGGGAAGAAAGCGTCTGACGCCGCAAACGACCCCTCGGCCGGGAGCACCGACTTCATGATCGCCACCTTCGCCGCGTCGACGCGGCTCATCTGGCCGGCGCCGATGCCGACCGACTGCGACTCGCGCGTCAGCACGATCGCGTTCGACTTCACCTGCGCGCAGACGATCCACGCGAACTCCAGCCCGGCCAGCTCCTCCGGCGTCGGCTTGCGTTCCGTGACCACCTTCCACGCGTCGCGCGAGGCGATCCGGTCCGCATCCTGGATCAGGATGCCGCCCGCCGCATTGCGCAGCTCCGTTCCCGCCTTCGCGCTGCGCGTGACCACCAGGCGCAGGTTCTTCTTCTTCGCCAGCAGTTCCTTCGCCTCGTCCGAGAACGACGGCGCCACGATCACCTCGAGGAACATCTCGCCGACCGCGCGCGCGCAGTCGGCGTCGAATTCGCGGTTCGCACCGATGATGCCGCCGAACGCGGAGAGCGGGTCGGCTTCGATCGCCGCGCGGAGCGCATCCGCGAGCGGTTCGCGCCGCGCCACGCCGCATGGATTCGTATGCTTGATGATCGCGATGGCCGGCTCGGCGAACGCGTTCGCCAGCCGGATGGCCGCGTCGAGGTCGAGCAGGTTGTTGTATGACAGCTCTTTCCCCTGTAACTGCTCGAACGGCCGCTCCCCGGCGCGGACATAGAAGCCGGCGGTCTGGTGCGGGTTCTCGCCGTAGCGGAGGTCCTGGAACTTTTCGAGCCTCAGCTCGAGAAGTTGCCGGTTGTCGGTCGTCAGTTGTCCGCGCAGATACGCCGCAATCGCCGCATCGTAGGTACTGGTCTTCTCGAATACTTTGAGCGCGCAGCGGTAGCGGAACGCCTCG
>DASPHC010000042.1:0-66929 GCA_035629865.1 Thermoanaerobaculia bacterium
GTACGAGGCTCTAGGCTTCGAACGCATAGGCCTCAACCGCGCGTTGATCTGGTAAAGGGAGACGACGGGAGGCCTCCGGCGGGCGGGCCCGGCCCGCAGCGTTGGTTGCCATAGGCTGAACGCGCGCTGGTCGCACGGAACGCGGTCCGGTGCGAAAACAAACGCCGCGGGCCGGGCCCGCCCGCCGGAGGCCTCCCGTCGTCCCCGGGCGGGTGGGAACGTGCACGCGCAGTATGATTCCGCCCCATGTATGTCCTCTACGAGGTGCTGCTCTACCTCGTACTCCTCCTGGCCTTGCCGTACTTCCTGCTCACCGGCGTGCTTCGTGGCAAGTACCTGGAGAACTTTCCGGAGCGGCTTGGCATCTACCGGCACCGATCCGAAGAGCACGACCTCTGGATCCACGCCGTGTCCGTCGGCGAGACACTGGCGGCGCGGCCCGTGGTCGAAAAGATCCTGGCGGAGCGGCCCGAGACCTCCATCGTCTTCACCACGACCACCTTGACCGGCCAGACGCAGGCGCGGCGCCTCTATCCCGACGCCACCGTCACCTACTTTCCCTTCGACTTCGCGTTCGCCGTGCGCCGCTTCCTCGACCACCACCGCCCGCGGGTCTTCGCCACCATGGAGACCGAGATCTGGCCCAACGTCGCCCGGCTCTCCCGTGCGCGGGGCCTGAAACTCATCCTCGCCAACGGCCGCATTTCCGACCGCTCCTTCCCCCGTTACCGCGCCATGCGCGCGATCGTCCGGAGCGTGCTCCGCAAATACGACCGCATCCTGGCGCGCGAAGAGACCGATCGAGAGCGTTTCGTCGCCATCGGAGCGGTGCCGGAGACCGTCGAAGTCAGCGGCAACGTAAAATTCGACTTCGAGCCCGACAGCGCACCGCTCGAGATCGCCGATCGCCTGCAGCACCTCGTCCACGGCCGCGATGTCCTGGTCCTCGGCTCGACGATGGAAGGGGAGGACGAAGCGTTCCTGCCGGAAGTCGAGCGTTTGCTCGCCGAGCACCATGCCTTCGTCATCATCGCCCCCCGCAAACCGGAGCGCTTCGAGCTGGTGGCCGGACTTTTGGCCACGTCGTCGCTGCGCTTCGTGCGACGGAGCGAGCTCGATCAATTCGGCGGCGAGGCCGACGTCCTCCTGCTCGACACCTTCGGCGAGCTGGCCAAGGTCTACCGCTACGCCAGGGTCGCCTTCGTCGGCGGCACCCTCGTCCCCACCGGCGGCCACAACCCGATCGAGCCTGCCGCGGCGGGTGTGCCGGTCTGCTTCGGCCCCTCCATGTCCAACTTCCGTGAGATCGCCCAGGTCTTCCTCAGGAACGAAGCCGCCGTGCAGATCCGCGATGCGGGCGAAGCCATCGACTTCGCCGGCGCCATGTTCGACAACGCCGCCCTGCAGAAAGCCTGGGGCGAGCGCGCGCTGCAGACCGTGCTGCAGAACCGGGGGGCGTCGGAGCGCACGGCGCGGAGAATCGTCGAGCTCCTCGAACCGGTGCCCGCCGCGTGACTCTCCTCCTGAAGCCCTTCGAGCTCCTCTACCGCGGCGTCAACCGCGCGCGGCGCGCGCTCTATCGCCGCGGCGTCTTCACGGCGAAACGGCTGCATCGGCCGGTCATCTCCGTCGGCAACATCGCCGCCGGGGGGACGGGGAAGACGCCGGCCGTGATCGCCGTTTGCCGCTATCTCACGGCTCGCGGGTTGAAGGTGGCGGTGCTGTCGCGCGGTTACGGGCGCGGCGATCAATCGTACACGGGTATCGTTGCTGATTTCGACGCATATAAATACGGCGATGAGCCGGTGTTGATTAAGCGCAACGCGAATGTAGATGTCTTAATCGGATCGAATCGCTACCGAAATGCACGCAATTATGACTGCGATGTATTCGTGCTCGACGACGGGTTTCAGCATCTCCAGCTCGCCCGCGACTTCGACCTCGTCATCGACGCCCCGGCCCGCTTCTACCGGGAGGGACGCTCGGCCCTGAAGGACGCCGACGCCGTCATCCGCCGCGACCTCCGCCTGAAGATCCCGGAACAGTTGCGGGGGGGACGCGTGTTTGCCTTCTCCGGACTGGCCGTTAACGCCCAGTTCTTCGCCTCACTTCGGGCCGCCGGACTGGACGTCGCCGGGACGAAGAGCTTCCCCGACCACCATCGCTACACCGCCGCGGACCTGGAGTCGATCCGGCGTGACGCGAAGGGGGCGACGATCGTCACAACTGAGAAAGATGCCGTCAAGATCCCTGCCGTATCCAACGCCTCGACGATCGTGCCGATCGAGGCCGAATTCGTGATCGAGCCGGAAGTGCTCGAGCAGATCGGCTCCGTCGCCGCGGCGGCTCCCGAGCGCCGCCCGAAGCGCCGCAAGGGGGCGCTGCTGCAGCGCGTCGAGTACATCGCCTACCGGGCCGTCGCCCGCGCCGTGACGTCGATGTCGGACGAGGCAGTCCACCGCTGGGGGACCCGCCTCGGCGCATTCGCCGGCAAGATCCTCCGCCGCCGCGACGCGCTGGCCATGCGCAACCTGCGGGCCTCCTTTCCCGACCGCGACGCCCGCTCGCTGCGCAAGACGCTCGACGAATGCTGGCGCCACTTCGGCCGCGAGCTGCTGATCTCGATCCAGTCGCAGAACCTGACCTCCGAAGAGATCGCCGAGCGCTGCCCGTTCGTCAACTGGCATTACGTCGAAGAGGCGATGGCGCGCGGCAAAGGGGCGGTTCTGATCTCCGCGCACTGGGGCGGCTGGGAAATGGCCGGCCTGGCCATCACGTCGCACCTCGACAATGTCCTGACCGTGGCCCGGCCGCTCGATAACGAGCTGCTCGAGCGCGACCTGCAGAAGCTGCGGGCGAAGACCGGTGCGGAATTCGTCGACCGCCGCAAAGCGGCGCGGGCATTGATGCGCCGGCTGGCTGAGAACGGCGCCATCGTGCTCCTTCCGGACCAGGCCGTCCTGCCGCGGGAGGGCATCCTGGTCCCGTTTCTGGGGCGTCCGGCGTGGACCACTCCGGCGCCGGCAAAGATGGCTCTCCGCGCGGACGCGACAATTGTGTTCGGTTTTTGCATTCCGGACGGGCTCAGGTATCGCATCGTCTTTGAAGAACCGACACGAGCTGCCGATTTTGCAGCAGACAGGAACGGGGCGGAGATGCTCACGAGACGGATCAACGAAGTCATCTCGAGGCGCATCGCCGAGCGGCCCGAGCTCTGGCTCTGGATGCACGACCGCTGGAAGGGCACCGGGGAGAGAGACGTAAATGGTGTGTGAAACGGTCGCGATCGGCCTCAACTGGGTCGGAGACAACGTCCTCGCCCTGCCGGCCTACAAGGCGTTGCAGCACCGCTTCCGCGCCGAAGGGGGCATCGCCGTGGCGGCGCCCGCCAACGTGGCCACGCTGCTCGAGGCCACCGGCGTCTTCAAGCAGGTCGTGGCCTGGAACGGCGGAACCCGGCAGCGCATCGCCGCCCTCCGCGCCGGCGGCTTCCGGCGGGCCGTCATCTTCCCGAACTCCTTCCGCGCCGCCGCGGTGACGTTTGCCGCCCGCATCGAAGAGCGCTGGGGCTATCCGACCGACTGGCGCGGCTTCCTCCTCACCCACCCGGTCGCCGGTCCGGCCAAACGCGGCCACCAGCTCGACGACTACACCCCTCTGCTCGCCGCCCTGAACGCCCCGCGCGTCGTCGACGACATTCCGACCATCAAGCTCCCGCCGTCGATCCGCGAGCGCGGCCGCCGCCGGCTGCTCAACATCGGCCTCCACCTCGATCGTCCCGTCTTCGGCATCCATCCGGGAGGCCTCTACGGCCGCGCCAAGCACTGGGGCGATGGGGCGTACGTCGACGTGATCAAGCGCCTTCGCGTCGAAGGCTTCGACGTGGTGCTCCTCACCAGCCCGCGCGAGCGCGACCAGGCCGAGCGCATCGCCACCACCTGCAACGGCGTCCCGATGGTCGGCCACGACGGCGACGTCCTCGAGCTCGCCGCGGCCATCTCCCAGTGCGCCGCGGTCATCACCAACGACAGCGGCCCGCTGCACGTCGCCGCCGCCCTCGCCGTCCCGTCTGTCTCGATCTTCGGCCCGACCGACCCGGAGCGCACCGTCATCCCCGGCGCGACCCGAGTCGTCCGCCGCACCCTCGCCTGCCAGCCCTGCTATCAGCGCGAATGTCCCCTCGGACACCACCGCTGCATGAGCGACGTGACGGTCGACGAGGTGTTCGCCGCAGCGGTCGGACTGTTCGAAGCCACCGAGGCCGAGACCCCGATCCATCAACTCGATCGGTGAGAACCCTATAATCCCTTCGAATGGCGCGCGCGGCGGCGACTGAAGAAAAGCTGTACAAGATCGGCGAGGTCTGCAAACAAGCCGACCTCCAGCCGTACGTCCTCCGCTACTGGGAGACCGAGTTCCCGCAACTCTCCCCCAACAAAAGCGGCGGCGGCCAGCGCCTCTACACCCGCCGCGAGCTCGACATCATCCTCCGCATCAAAGAGCTCCTCTACCGCGAAGGCTTCACCATCGCCGGCGCCAAGAAGAAGCTGGAAACGGAGATGGTCGAAGGAGCGAGCCTTCCTACCATTGCGACGCCAGCCACGGCGCCCGCGCCGTCGAATGCGGTGATCGAGAAGGTCAAGGCGGAGTTGCGCGGCCTGTTGGATCTGCTGCGGGACTAGCGCAGAGATTCGATCGCCGCCATCCGGGCAAATGCCCCAATGGCGACGATCCCGTCGTAGCACTCAGCGTACGCGTTGGATTTCACTCAACGTTTCCGCCGGTCCGTGCGAACCGGCACCGGCACCGGGCGGTGGGAACTACCGGCAGCGATCAGCAGGAGGGTTCCGGCTACAGCTACAAGAATCTCGATCATGCCGTTCGTTCTCCTTACGACTTCCATAGT
Organism: Thermoanaerobaculia bacterium; assembly: GCA_035629865.1. GTDB lineage: Bacteria > Acidobacteriota > Thermoanaerobaculia > Gp7-AA8 > Gp7-AA8 > QHVT01. The sequence continues at coordinate 4,907 of DASPHC010000042.1, forward strand.
GCATCGGAGGTGCCACGACGTCCGTGAGCTGGATCACGCTCTCAGCGCAAGCTGATAAATCCGGTCGTACTCGCGTGCGCTTCGCTCCCAGGAGAAGTCCGCCGCCATCCCGTTGGCCTGTAACGACTTCCACGCGTCCGCATCCTTGTAATTGAGCATCGCCAGCCAGGTGCCGAGATAGAGCTCGAAAGGATGCTGTGCGATGAAGCCGAAACCGTTGGCGCTGCCGCCATTGGTGCCATCAAAAGGGATCACCGTGTCCGCCAATCCACCCGTCAGGCGGACGATCGGGATCGTTCCATAGCGCAACGCGTACATCTGGTTGAGGCCGCACGGCTCGTAGATCGACGGCATCAGCAGCATGTCGCAGCCGCCGTAGATCCGATGCGCGAGCGCGTTGTCGAAGCCGATCCAGACGCGGGCGTTCTCCGCATGCACCTCGCCCGCCCACGCCAGGGCGCGCTCCATGTCCGGATCGCCGCTGCCGAGGAGCACCACCTGGGCCCCCGCCGCGATCAGCCGGTCGAACACCGGCACCAGCAACTGAAAGCCCTTCTGGCCGACGAGCCGCGACACCGCGCCGATCAACGGCTTCTTCGCCGAGTACTTCAGCCCCGCTTCCTTGAGCAGCGCCCGCTTGTTCTTCGTCTTGTGCCGCAGCGTGTCGGCGTCGAAGTTCTCCGGGAGCAGCGGATCCGTGGCCGGATCCCACTCCTCGGCGTCGATCCCGTTGAGAATCCCGGTGAACTTCGGTCCGATGAAGCGCAGCACGCCGTCGAGACCCGCGCCATATTCGGGGGTCCGCACCTCGCGGGCGTAATTCGGTGAAACCGTCGTCACCTGGTGGGCGAACAGGATGCCCCCCTTCATCGGGTTCAGCGTGCCGAAGTGCTCCACGCCGCCGGGCGACCAATACTGGCTGTGCAGACCGGTCAGTCCGAACGCATCCGGACCGGCCACCCCCTGATAATTCAGGTTGTGGATCGTCAACACCGACCGCGTATTCGCAAAGTGCGACTCGCCGTGCAGGCCGGAATGCAGATAGACCGGCAGGAGCGCGGTATGCCAGTCGTGGCAGTGGACGATATCGGGCGCGAGGTCGAGCAGCTCGCAGCCGCGGATCACGGCGCGGGAGAAAAAGACGTAGCGCAGCAGGTAGTCGTCGTGGCCGTCGAGGCCGGAGTAGATCTGGTCGCGCTCGAAAAAGTAATCGTTCGCAACCAGCACCAGCGGGATGTCGGTCCCGGGCAGCGTAGTCCGGAGGAACGTCGCCTCGGCCATCCAATTCGCCCAGACGATCGGCACGGTCGGCATCATCTGGTGCACCGCCACGCCGTTCTTCTCGAACCAATGGCGGGCCTGCCGGTAGAACGGCATGAAGATCGCGACGTCGTGGCCGAGGGCCTTCAACGCCTTCGGCAGAGAGCCGCAGACATCGCCCAGACCTCCGGTCTTGGCGATCGGCGAGACTTCGGCGGTAGCAAAGACGACGCGCATGCAGCCGTCAGTGAATCAGAATCGAGGCATAACCCACAACATGCGAGTAGTCCCCGTTGACGTCGCCGGAGGTGGCGTGCCTGATCAGACGGGCCTCCGAAGCGCCAAGAGCGTTGACCGCGAGGAGCATCGTGGTGGTGGGGATGAAGCCGCACATCGAGACGTCGAGCTCGTCGACGACGCGCCACAGCTCGCGCGGATCGCGCTTCAGCACCTCCTCGACCGCCAGCCCGTCCTTCCGCAGCGTCGTGTCCTGGTCTTCGTAGTGATTGAGGTCGGAGCTCGCCAGGATGGCCACCGGCTCGCGTTCTTCCTTCAGCACCTCCGCGAGGGCGCGGCCGATCTCCTCCGCGAAGTCGAAGCGATGCGCGCCGAGGCAGATCGGGACGAAGGTGAAGTCCGGCAGGAGACGTTGCAGAAAGGGAAGCTGCACCTCCAGCGAATGCTCGCGCGCGTGCGCCTTCGCGTCCTCGGCGAGCAGCTTCGTCTTGCTCATGAGCGCATCCGCCAGCCGGGTGTCGATGGCCACCTCGCCCAACGGTGTCCGCCACGCCCCCTCGCGGTTGATCGCGGCAAAATGTCCGAGGCCGGTGTGATTGGGACAGAGGATCACCAGCCGCCGGGGAAGCTCGGCGAGCGCGTAAAACGCCGCCGCCACATGCCCGCTGTACATCAACCCCGCATGCGGCACTACCGCGCCGAGGAACCGCTCCTTCGCCTGCGGCGCGGGAGGGTTTGCCGCAAGACAGGCATCGACCTGCGCCCGCAGCCGGTCGGGCGTCCCCTCGTAAAACGTGCCGGCGACGGCGGGAGGGCGGATAACCATGGCGTTCACGTCAAGCGATCAAAAACAGAAATGCCGCGAGACACGCTCCCGCGGCATCTCGGCGGTGGATGTGATCCGCTTCATGCGTAAGGCCTGACGATCGATTCGGCCTACCAGTTGCGCTGTGCGGAAGGGTCTGTTTCCCGCCTCGGACACCGAGGGAAAACTCGCCTCCCGTCCACCGTCCGGCGGAGAGACCTGCTTAACGCGTGCCATGGCGAGGAGAAGAGGCGCGAGATCGCGGCTCATTCGAGTGGGAATGCATGATCTGCAAGCGCCGAGCGTAAATAGCGAGCGATCCGCTTACTCTGATGAAGTCCGTCGATTCCGCAGTGCCCCTCTCCTCCCGGCAGGCGTGAGGGCGGCAGCGGATCGCGAAACACGCGCAACATGACCTCCGGCTCATCAGTGACCTCGATCGTGCGGATGTTCTCTACGGTCAAGCCGAAGGGTAAGTAGTCGGCTCCTGCACCACCGAGATGCCCTCGTGCCTGCGAGGGAGAAGTCAGCTTCAAATCCCAGACGGACAGCCACCACTTGCCGCGCGCAACGGCTTCTTCCCGGTCGGCGGTACTGAACTCGAAATGGATGGAGAGAGGTTTTCGCGAATCGGGCGGGAAACGGGGACCGACCTTCGCGAGGCGAAATACGACTCCCGTGACGATTTCTTCGCCGGTCGTCGCCGCTCCCGTCATGACGTAGCGGTCACTTCACCTGGTCGCGAGCAACAACAAAGAGAGCAACTCCGGGGCGAGAACCTGGGTCGGAAAATCTTCCCCGCCGCCGTAATGACCCGTGCGCCTGTTGCGATAAAACCAGTCATAGCGGCCGGTCGACATCAGCTCGATCTCGACGTGATGATCGCCACGGTCCCACGACATGAAGATGCCGCCCGTCTCCGTCGCCACGGCATCAGGAACCGAAACACTCCCCGCTACCGGACGAATACTCCGCCAAAGACGTTCCGCTGCTGCCGCGATATAGGGCGACACCGCCCCTGAAGCGGGAAGGTCCCGGAGGTAAGCCAGCCATCGCAGCTCCCGCTCCGGCGTGAACTCGACGACCTGATCTCCGCTCGATTGCGGATACCCGGAAACGTCGGCCGACTCGAAGAGGCTGGCTGTCGTGCTATTCGTCCTCATGTTGCTCCCGGCGTCTCTCTTCGGCAATCGTTCCCAGGACATTCGATAACTCACCAAAGACAGCGGCAAGACGGGCGGCGTGATCTCTTGTGAAGATGAACCGATTCGTGACGAACCACTCCAGCTCGAGAGAAGAGGCGTCATCCGGGGCGGTTCGCATGCGGTCGTGAATGGCGGTGTGGTCGAAATAACCGACCTCCAGAAGAACCTCGTCGCCGGCTCGAACCCAGGCCACATGATGTCCGATACTGGGCGGCGCCACATCGAGAAGCACGCGCCTCATCCGGATCGTCTGGCTTTCGGATGGTGCCTGTGTCTGTTCCTGCTCCATTGATGCCGCCCATCTCTGACGCTGCGAAACCGATGCAGGTTTCACCAGTCAATGAATGATACCTGCAAAAATCCGATGGTCGTCACCTCGGAAACGTCGGCCCATACACCACGGCGTTGAGGAAAATCGGCAGGGTCCCCCTCCAGAACAGCCGGAAATGCGGGTCGTCGGCGAACGTGATCACCTGCCCGCGCCCGAACTTCTCGCTCGTCACGTAGACCGAGCCCTTGATCCGGTCGAGCGACTCCTGCCAGGCCACGCCGGAGATCAGCGGCTCCTTCGCCTCGACGGTGAGGATGTTGTCCACCTTGTGCGCCAGCGGCAGAAAGGCACTGCTCCCTTCCACCAGCACGGCCGGAGAGCGCGGCACGCCGAAGGTCAGGTACGAGCGCTCGTTCATCGTGGTCCGGAACGCCGACCCGGGGATGCGGAAGTCGTTGTAGCGCTCCTCCGCCGTCGACTTGTCGTCTTCCTTCTTCTTCGGCGCCTCCCATAGCTTCAGCTTCGAGATCTCCACGTCCTTCTCGCGCAGGAACGCCGAGGCGCCCTTCACGGCGATCAGCGTGCCGCCGTCGGTGACCCACTGCTTGATCTTGTCGACGCCGCGCTTGGCGAGGCGGTCGGCGTAGCTGCCGTCGGGGAAGACCAGGACCTTGTATTCCGCGAGGTCGATGGTCCGGACCGATTCGGTGGAGAGCGTCGAGTGCGGAATCGGCGTGTCGACGTCGAGCGTGTGCCAGAGCATCCCGAACGAGGTCGGGTCGCTTCCCGGTCCGCCGACGAGCCCGATCTTCGGGTCGATGACGTGGCGGATCTTCTCGGAGCCGAACGCGGTGCCGCCGAGCCACCCCGACTCCAGCGACGTCACGGTGACGCCGGTCTCGCTCACCAGAGACTGCAGCGTGGCGTCGAGCGCCGTCCCGTTGTTCCCCTTGAGGATGACCAGCGTGCCGCGGTGGAACGTCCGCTCGCCGACCGGGATGTCGCTGTCGACCACGCTGAAATTCACCTCGCTCACCAGCAGCCGGCCGATGAGGCGGTAGATCGCCGGCTCGCGGCCGTCGACGAGATAGCCGTAGCGCGCCGGGCGGAACGCCGCCGCCGCGTCTTCGCGATAAGCGGTCGTGCCGGTCAGCGGCGCCGTGGTGACCCAGGCTTCGACGTTCATCGCCAGCGGCAGCGACCAGGTGGTGAGGTCGTAAAAGTCGTCCGGCTCGTCCGCCTCCGCCTTGGCCCGCTGCTCGTCGACGAAGCCGGGACTGAACGCAGGCTGCTTCTCCAGCAGCGTGTTTGCGAGCGCGCCGCGCGCCTGGCGCGTCGAGACCACCGCCGTGCCGGCGGGGAAGGTGCGCGACTCCGCCGCGTCGCGGTCGATGCGCGTGCCGCGCAGCGTCGCCGGCGCGGAGAGCATCTCCACCCGCACCCCCTGCCGCTGCAGCAGCGTCACCAGCGCGTCGAAGTTCGGCGAGCCGGGGAGGAGCAGGAACGCGTTCTTCCCGCTCTCGATCTGATTGCGCGCCGCGGAGTGCGTGTAGCGCAGCAGCGCCTCGCGGTTCTGCGCCGCAGTGCGGATCGTGGCCATGCCGGCCGTGTAGTGCCGGAGCGCGCGATCCGAGAGCCGGAGGATCGTCTTGTCGCCGCGCTTCACCGCCGCCCCGCCGCGGCCGCCGCCCGCCACCTCGTACGTCATCCCGATCGCTCCGTGCAGCGCCGGCCAGGAGTCGCCGTAACCGGGATAGAAGAGGTCGAAACGCTCGCCGACGAAGAACGGCCAGCCGCGTTGCGAGAACTCGGCGGCATTCGCGCGGCCGAAGACCTCCAGCCAGCGCTCCACGTCCTTTGGCAGGTTCGCGTTGATCGGCTTCGCGTCCGGCGGAAAAAAGTACGTCGACTGCCAGCTCATCTCATGAAAGTCGACGAACACCTGCGGATACCACTCGCGATACGCCGCCACCCGCGCCTGCGTCTCCTTCTGGGACATCCACGCCCAGTCGCGGTTCATGTCGATCAGGTAATGGTTGTAGCGGCCGCCCGGCCACGGCTCGAGATGCTCGAACGCATTCGGATTCGGGTTCGGCGCCGTCCCGCTGGTGCGGCGGAACCACTCCGTGTAGCGCTCCCGCCCATCCGGATTCTCGAGCGGGTCGATGATCACCACCAGGTCGTCGAGCAGCTTCGTCGACTCCGCATCCCGCAGCAGTGCCGACGCCACATACATCGCCGCCTCGGCCGACGACGACTCGTTCCCATGAACCCCGAACGCCAGCCAGACGATGGCCGGCATGTCGCGCACGATCGCGTCGACGTCCCCCTCCCCATTCGCCAGCGCGATCGCATTCCGCCGGATCTGCTCCAGCGCCGCATGATTCTTCGCCGAAGTGATCGTCGCCAGCACCAGCGGCCGATGCTCGTACGACTCCCCGAACTGCCGCATGGTGACCAGCTCCGATCGCCGGTCCAGCTCCTCGAAATACGCGAGGATGCGATGGTGGGGAGTGAAGCGTTCGCCCATCCGGTACCCGAGGAACTCGTCGGGAGTGGGGGTCTGGGCGGCGAGGGTGGTGGTGAGGGCGAAAAGCGAGAGCAGAACGACGGCGCGTCGAATCATCGAGCGCGAATTGTATTCGCCCTCCAGGCGCAAGAGCGTTCACTCATAGCCCGAGGCACAGCCCCTCACCCCGTCCGGCACCTGAACTTCTAACCAGCTCATTCCGAGGCTCGCCCAGGCAACGCGATCGCCACGCGCAGGTGCCGAACATCCCTCTCCCCGGCCCCGCGGGGAGAGGGGCAACACCCGGGGCAACACCCCCCCCACTCGCCTGAAACGGAGCCGAAAACGCGGTTTGTTGCCCCTCTCCCCTCTCGTAGGGGAGAGGGATGCCGGGCACCTGCGCGTGGCTGGTTCGAAGAAGCGCAGAATTGACGTGGATGACGTTAGAAGACCAGGTGTCCGGCGGGGTGAGGGGTCGTGCCACAAGCGTAGAACGCGACGCCACGAGCGTCCCTAATCCGGTACCCCCACCTCATCCTCCACCACGACATTGCTCTTCGTGTGGATTCCCAGCCGCTTCATCATCTCGTTCAGCGTCGACGGTTTCAGTTGCAGGAGCTCCGCGGCCCGTTTCTGCACTCCGTTCGCGAGCTCCAGCGACTGCAGGATCATGACGCGTTCGTAGTTCGAGACCGCGTCCTTCAGCGAGATTCCGTCCTGCGGGACGATCATCGCCGGCTGGTCGGTGCGGACCGGGAAGCGGAGGTAATCCGGGAGGAGCTCGGGAGTGATCCGGTCGCCGGTGCACAGCACCACCGCGCGCTCGATCGTGTTCTCCAGTTCGCGCACGTTGCCGGGCCAGGCGTGGTCCATGATGATCCGCATCGCTTCCGGCATCACGTCGCGGACGCGGCGCTTGTTCTCCTCCGAATACTTCTGGAGGAAGTGCTGCACGAGGAGGGGGATGTCCTCGCGCTTGCGTCGCAGCGGCGGGAGGGGGATGGTGATGACGTTCAGCCGGTAGAAGAGATCCTCGCGGAACCGTGACTCCGCCATCAGCTTCTGCAGGTCGGCGTTCGTCGCGGCGATGATCCGAACGTCCACGCGCACGGTCTCTACAGAACCGAGGCGCATGAACTCCTTCTCCTGGATCACGCGCAGCAGCTTGGCCTGCGTCTCCAGGTTGATGTTGCCGATCTCGTCGAGGAAGATCGAGCCGCCGTCCGCTACTTCAAAGAGGCCGCGCTTCGACGCGATCGCGCCGGTGAACGCCCCCTTCACGTGGCCGAAGAGCGACGACTCCAGCAGCTCCGGCGGCAGCGATCCGGAGTTGACCGTCACGAACGCCTGCCGGGCGCGCGGGCTGGCGTGGTGGATCGCCTTCGCCACCAGCTCCTTGCCGGTGCCCGACTCGCCGATGATCAGGATGTTCGAGCGCGAAGGCGAGGCAAGGCGGATCAGGTCGAAGACCTTCCGCATGGTCTCGCTCTTGCCGATGATGTTCGAGTACGAGAACTTCTCCGACAGCTCGGCCTTCAGGCGCTCGTTCTCCGTCGAGAGCCGCCGCTGCTCGAGGGCCTTGTTGACGGTGAGCACCACTTCCTCGTTCTTGAACGGCTTCGGGATGTAGTGGAACGCCCCGAACTTCATCGCCTCGATCGCCCCGTCGATCGACGAGAAGGCGGTGATGACGATGACCGGCAGTTCGGGGTTGGAGATGCGGATGGCCCGCAGCGTGTCGATGCCGCTGATGCCCGGCAGCATGACGTCGAGGACGATCAGGTCGACCTCCTCGTTGTCGAGGAGGCTCAGCGCTTCTTCACCGCTCGCGGCCGAGAGGATGTCGAATCCCTCCCGCCGCAGCACGGCGTCGAGCACGTCCCTCAGGACTTCTTCGTCGTCGACGATCAGGATGCGCATTTGGTCAGTGGATACTGCCCGCGAACCGCTCAACCCGAGGCAACGTAATACAAAACTCGGCGCCCTCGCCGGGAGTGCTGGAGACCGAGATCTCGCCGTCGCACGCGTGAATCAGGCGGCGGCTGATGGCCAGGCCGAGGCCCGTTCCCCCCTGCCCGCGCTTCGTCGTCACCAGCGGGTCGAAGATCTTCCCGATGATGTCCGCGGGAATCCCCTTCCCGTCATCGCGGACCCGGAGAGTGACGCGGTCGCTGTCGTCCGACAAGGTGATCCCGATGTTCCCTCCCTCCGACACCGCATCGCGGGCGTTGAGGAGGATGTTGGTCAGAACCTGCTGGAGGTCGTGGAAGTTCCCCCGCACCTTGACCGGCACGACTTGCGTCTTCACCCGGATCCGTTTCGCGTTCAGCAGGTCCTCGTGCAGCGCCACCGTGACGGTCACGAGCTCGTCGAGGCTCACCAGCTCCCGCGAGCGCGGCCGGTTGGCGATCAGGTCGAGCAGATTGTTGACCAGGTTCGAGGCCCGGAAGGTCTGCTGCTCCATCTTTTTCAGCAGCCGGTACTTCGGATCGTCTTCCGCCGTCTCGGCCAGCAGCAGCTGGGCGTACGACGAGATGCCGGTCAGCGGCGTATTGACCTCGTGCGCGACCCCGGCGGCGAGCAGGCCGAGGGACGCCAGGCGCTCCTTGTCCTGCAGCTCCCGCTCGAGCCGCACCCGGTCGGTGATGTCTCCGATGACCAGCACCCGCGCGCCGTCCGCAACGTCGCCGGCTGACAATGGGCTGGCCGTGACCGTCACTTCCTTCTCCACCCCGTTCCGGTTCACGAAGTGCGTCGCCAGTGCGAAGCCGGGCGTCTCCAGCAGCTCCCCGTACGGCGGGAAGAGCTCGTGGATGTTCGCGTCCTCATGGTCCGAGCCGACCAGCTCCCAGAACGCATGATTCGCCGTCAGCACCATCCCGTCGTCCGAGATCACCGCGATCGCCGAGAGCGACGACTCGATGATGTTCTCGTTGTACTCCTTCAGCGCCCGGATCTCGTCGAGCTGCCGGCGCAGCTTGCCGTACAGGCGGGAGTTCTCGATCGCCATCGCCACCGGTGCGGTGATGGTGCCGATGAGGTGGAGGTCGTCGCGCGAGAGAGGCTCGTCGCCGCGGCGTGTTCCCAGCAGCAGCAGTCCGTGCAGCTCGCCGCGGTTGCGCAGCGGGAAGGCGTACCGGTACCCGGCGCTGAGGAGTTGCCACGGCACTTCGCTTGCCTCGGGGAGCCGCGGCGCGGTGAGCACGATCGGTCCGTCTTTCAGCGTCGGGCCGAGGTCCTCCGGCGTGATCCGCCGCGGCACGTTCGTCTCCGGGTCGTAGATCAGCAGCGACGCCCCCTCCTTCGTGTAGAGGTTCATCCGGTCGATGTGCAGCGTCGCCCGCAGCCGCTCCCGCACCATCGCGATCAGCTCGTGCACGTCGTGGAACGTCGCCAGCTCCTGCGCGAAGTGCGTCATCGTCCGGCGATGGCGGTAGCTCTCGCGGTAGAGGATCATCTCGATGACCGACTCGATCCTCCCTTTCACCGGGATCAGCACCCCGGCGATCAGCAGCCCCGAGGTGAACGCCAGGAAATTGCGCTCCATCGCCGAGCGCTCCTCGATCACCTGCGACAGCACCACGTTCACCGTCGAGAACGCGATCATGCCGAAGACGAAGGTCACCGAGTACGCCAGCACCTCCTTGATCACCACCTCGACGTCCCACAGCTTGTATTTGAGGATGGAGACGGCGAAGGCGAGGGGGATGAACGCCAGCGGCAGCAGCGACAGCGTCACCAGGACCGGGTTGACCGAGCGGTTCAGCAGCCAGGGGATGATGTAGACGAAGAGGAACGGCAGGAACCCGATCGCCAGGCCGAGATAGATCCACTTGATCTGCTTCTTCCCGGTCGCTGCCGCCTGGCGGTAGGTGAAGGCGAGGGCCACCACCGCCAGGGTGAAGTAGATGCCGAAGTCGAAGATCGTCCACCACTGCGTCACCAGCAGCGTGCGCTTCACGCTGGCCAGCGACACGGCGTTGTTGAACACCAGGAGGTTGGCGATCCAGAGCGCCAGCAGCACCGGCGGGATGTACATCCAGGCGATCCACTTCTTCTCCCGGATGATCGGCCGCGGGAACAGCAGGAAGAAATTCAGCGCCAGCGGCGGCAGGAACACCCGCGCCAGCTCCTCCGTCATCTGCAGCAGCTTGTAGCTCCAGTCGATGTCCCCCGCCGGCGTGTAGACATAGACGATGAAGGAGAGGAGGGTGACGAAGTAGAACAGCCGGCTCTCCCGCGTATCCCCGCGGAAGAGCGTGAAGAGGCCGATGGCCAGGTAGAGGAAGCCGATGAAGCTGAGGATGAGGTAGGGGTAATCGACCTTCAGCTCAGGCGGCGTGTACTGAATGGTGACCGGATTCCCGCCCCCGCGGGCGATGATCATCGGCACCGTCTGCCCGATCCGGCGGAGCGTCTTCTGCAACCCCTCCACCTCGACCGTCGGCGTCCCGCCGATCACCCAGATGTGATCCCCGGTCCGCAGCCCCGCCTTCTCGGCATTGCTCCCCGGGTCGACCTGCTGGACGACGATCACCCCGTTGTCGCGCTGGAAGGTGAAGTCGATCCGCTCGAACGACGACCGCTTCCGCTGGAACGAAACGAACGCACCGAGGATGACGCCCACCGTGAGGACGGCAATCAGCGCGTTGACAACGAGGGACTTACGCATCGCCGGAGGGTGCGGACATTCAATGAAGGTGCCGCGGGAAATCCATCGCTAACCCGTTGATTCGAAACGTTGAATCGACTAACGGTTTCTTGGATTGTACGGGGAAGAGTCCAAAGGGTTGGATTTGGGGCCGGGTTTTTTTGGAGAAACGGTGGACGGTATGCATCAGGGAGAGGCCTTGCGGCCTCTCCCTTCCCGTTTCCCGGGGTCAGTTCTTCTTCGCGGTTTCCTCCGGGGTGCTGCTGGTGATCCTCTTGCGGAAGACGATGCCGAGCTCCCGCTTCAAGTCGGCGAGGTAGGTCCTGAACGCGGCGCCGGCGTCGGTGGTGATGAAGCTCTTGCCCATGCGGTAGAGGCCGCGGGTCACCCTCACTCCCTTGTACTTCTCGCGCATGATGGCGAGATCGACGAAGCGGGCGAACGCGAGCGCCTCATCGCGAAGAGGGGCGTAGGCGAGCTCGAACGCGATCGCGTCGCGCAACACCGGCAGATGGGCGAACGAAGCTCCGAGGTTCGGCACCGCCTCGGCGAAGACGGCCGCTCTCTCCAACGCGGCCGTCGGGGTCCCGCGGGCCTGCCCGATCTCGGCCGGTGTGAGCGGACGCGCACCTGTCTCATCCTCGAAATCGGCCCACTCGGTCCGCAAGCGGGCCATCCGCGCCTGTGCGTCGAGCGTGAAGCGGTTGGCCGACGGCTCCAGTGTCGTCACCGGGGCCGGGACAATGGTCGTACAGTCCGGGGACTGCTGCTCGGGAGTCTGCTTCGGGGGGTTGATGATCTTACTCATTGCTGCTCCTTTCTTGCGACTGGCGGCGCGTGTCACGTCCGGGCCGCGTTCCAGCGCGGTCCGGGCATCTCTTCCGGCTTGCGGCGTCGCCGTTTGCGGCGCAGCCAACGGGTTGCGGCGGTCATGGCCGTTCCTCCTTTCTCATACAGGGGATAGGTGACTCGCATGCGTGTCTTGCCGCGGCAAAAAAATGAAGAGGGAAGGGGCGACTGCCGGGGGGAACGGATCTCAGGTGAAGAGCGCGCTCAGGACGACTTCCGGACGGAAAAGATACGAGGATGTTGTTCCGGAGTAAAGTCGCATTTTGTAGCCTGCTAATGGTGCAATTCGTAGCCTGAGAATGGTGCAATTCGTAGCCTGAAATTGGCACGGAATCGCTGGGCGGCAACGGGAGACGCACCGTCAGCCGGCCGGGCTCGGCTTGTAACCCGGGAAGCTCGCCTTGCAATCCGAGGGGTCTCGCCCTGTAAGCCGAGGAGCTCGCCCTGGAGCCCGAGGGGGCTCGGCTTGTAACCCGAGAACCTCGCCTTGGAACCCGAGGGGTCTCGCCTTCCAACCCGGGGAGTTTCGCCTTGTAACCCGAGAAGCTTGCCTTGCAACCCGGCACGCCGGGACGGCGGGCTCCCGCCCGCCGCCCCGCGATCGACTACAACATGTGCGCGAGCCGGTGCGCCTTCGGATCGGGGTTGGCGAGATCGACGTACTTCCAGTAGAGCTCGAGCGCTTCCTTCTGCGCGTCGAGCAGGGCGGTGGTCGGCATGGGGCGCTGGATCTCGTTCGGGAGGATGTCGTTCAACATCCGGCTGGCGTCGGCGCTCCCCCTTTCGGGATCGTTCGTCATTTCCAGCCGGCCGTTGGAAACTCTGTAGTCGTAGTACTCGACCTCCTGTCCCTGCGCGAGCGGGATGGCCTTGCCCGGGTCCCAGTGCGAGTAGAGGCCGAGTTTGCCGGTTCCGTCGGTGAACGCCAGGACATGGCCCGGGGCATCGAGGTAATTGTCCGTGGTGGTCATCACTTCGTCGCACGTGAACGCCACGTAGGGGCGGATTACGCCCTCGTTGGCCTGGATCGCCGACAACAGGTCGTTGCGGCCTCCGTACAACGAACGGAGCTCCTCGGTGTCGAGCCAGCCGTCGCCGCCGTAGGCGAGGTTGGCGAAGAGCGGAAGGAGGTCGACGCTCGACGCGAACTGATAGCGATCGATATTGTGGCTTCCGTAACGGCCGGTGAAGTCGGTGAAGGTGAGCGGCACGCGCATCGTCTCCTCGTACGCCGTGAATCCTTTCCCCTGCAGGCCGTGGGAACCGGCGTACTCCCCGTGGTCGGAGGTGAAGACGACGACGGTGTTGTCGCGCAGGGCCGCGGGGATGTTCTCGATCACCTGGGCGATCTGCTCGTCGACGTCATTCATCGCCTGGGTGTACATGTCGAGGCCTTTGATCCAGTAGGCGTACGGTGCGACCGCGACGATGTCCCCGGTCCCGTTGAGGTTCTTGCGCGTCGTGAATTCCGTCGCCTCCGGATCCTCGGCGCTGTCGCCTACCGCGGCGGCGAAGAATTCGCGGAAGACTTTGTGCAGCGAGACCTGCTGCTTGCCCGCCGGCTGCCAGTTCTCCGGCATCGGGTAGTCATTTGCCGGCGGATACGCCTGATGGACGATGTTGGTGGTGTAGTCGAGAAAGGGCGTGGCGTCGCCATAAAGAGCCTGGAACTGCGACACCTCGATCCCGCCCCAGAAGAACTGCTTGTCGTGCGGGTTGCTGAAACCGACCGTGAGGCAGAACGGCTTGTCCGCATCCTCTTTGGCCCGGTTCTGGAGCCAGGTCACGGTCCGATTGGCAACCTGCGGATCGCCGAAGGGCATCGGATTGTCATCCGTTGCCGGCGTGGCTCCGTAACCCTGTCCCGGAAGGCCCACCGGGTCGGGAACCAGCACCCCTTCGAATCCGTACTCCTCGAGGTACGGTGCATCCGGGCTCTCCGGAAAATTGCTGAGGTGCCACTTGCCGATGTACGGGGTGTCGTAGCCCGCGGCGCGGAGGATCTTGCCGTAGGTGGGGAAGGCGGGGTGCAGCGGCGGTTGTACGGCGAATCCGGACTGCGGGTCGTTTGTGTTCGCGCGTGTGGTCATGCAGAAGGTCTGTTGTGCGTAAAGGCCGGTGACGATCGTGCCGCGCGCCGGCGTGCAGTCCGAGGAGGCCGTGTACGCGTTGTGAAAGCGGACCCCGGGCTGCCAGAGCAGGCGGTAAGTGTGGGGCATGAATTTCTGCAGGAACTCGTCAGGAGTCGTCACACCCCGGGGAAAATGCATCGGATAACGCATTTCATCGACGAGAATGAAGAGGATGTTGGGCGTTGTCATGGCGTTCATGCAGCCATGATCGGTACGGTCTTCCGGGAAGTCGTAAGGGAGTGGTAGGAATCTGGTAGTTCCTGCGAGCGTCCGCGGCGGATCATGTGTGGGGCCAGGCGCCAAGTTTGATGGTAGGGAATCGACCCGGCGCGGCACTCCTACTATGTTGACAGTCGCACTTCCCCATCGGTTTGGCGCTCACTAGTGGCTCGATAAGGAAGACCACTATCTCAAGCGCACAAGAGCGCTGGGTATGCAGGGTGATAGGGGTTGATCCATGCACTTGAACGTAGTGTCCGGCACTCAACGACTTTTCCTGGCCTGATGAGTGACCGTGTCGGAGGTAGTCATGAGACGGATCATTGCAATAGGTATACTTCAAGTTGCGCTAGTACCGTTCACACTGGCTCAGAATCCCCCATGTGAAGGGAACCTGTTAAAAAATGGAACCTTCGCTGCAGGAATAACTGTAGTTGGAAACGGATCGATGCCGTCGAGCGTGGTGGACAACTGGGCGGCTGCGTCACGTGATCCGCAGATCGTAAGCGCAGGCGCTTGTGATGCTCAGCTCGCGAGTGCAGGAACGTGCGGCACCGCCGGGTTCATTGCAATGTGGGGGAACCAAGTTGTAGGAGAAGCGATACGCCAAACGCTCGTTCAAGCTCTAGACCCCGGGAAGGTCTATCGCCTCTCTGCCTGCGTACGATATGCAAATCCTTCGCCTGCCGGGCCGGTTCGAATCAAAGTCCGAATGTCAAGCGGGCCACTTCCGAGCTACACGTCGCCAGGAGTGACAGTTGGCGTGACGCCCGACATTACGTCTGATCAGTGGTCCCGAGTGACACTCCCCGATTGGAAGCCTGCAGTCGCAGGCCTCAACACAATTACGATCAGCCCTGAGAATCAATACGCCGTCGATGACGGAACGAAGGTGTCCTGGGTACACATTGACAACATCTGTCTGTCACCGATCGATGTTCCGCAGTCAGTGTACACAACCATCGCGGCATGTGAGCAGGGGAACGGGTGCAAAAAGTGCTGTGCGTGCGCTGACCATAACGGCCAAAACTGCACGGCATATAAACGCGTCTTGTGGTAGCGAAGCGCGCGCGCACGTCACGGCCTTTTGGTGCTTTTAGACCAAGTAAGCGTTGATGGCTCACTTGGTGGGCATCTCTTCCGTCGGCCGATTGAAAGCGTTCTGCCTGGGCCGAATCGCCCCCTACTCCTTCTCCTTCACGATC
Organism: Thermoanaerobaculia bacterium; assembly: GCA_035629865.1. Taxonomy (GTDB): domain Bacteria; phylum Acidobacteriota; class Thermoanaerobaculia; order Gp7-AA8; family Gp7-AA8; genus QHVT01. The sequence goes on from DASPHC010000042.1 coordinate 20,250, forward strand.
CAGTCGAGTACGGGATTCCGGCCGGTGGTCCAGTCGGACCAAGTCGGGAGGATCGCTTGATCCGGGGAGCGGTACGGTCTTGATTTCGGCGAGGACGGCCGACGACGTCGCGAAGAGCAGCGTGCAGAGGACGGACGAACCGTGTGGACATACTGTCTCAACGTTCGAGGTCCGCGGTTGTTCCGCGTCGTCTACCCGCCCATCACCACGTCCAGCTCGTCCACGATCTCGTTGAGCGTGTGGTAGCGGAGCTCATCGGGGTCGGCGATGAGGGTGTCGAGCGACGGGGTGTCGAAGCCGGCGGCGGCGAGTTGGCGGGCGATGGGGATGGCGGCGTCGCGGAGCTCTTCGGCCGGGTGCGGCAGGGGCTCGGCTGCGGTTCCCTCGGCGCGGTATTGGGCGCGCTCCATCGCTTTGGCGCGCGCTTTCAGCTTGACCTGGAGGTCGCGGATGGCGGTCATCACTTCTTTTGGCAACGCCGTGGCGTTGCGGAGGGCGGCGGCGTCGTTCTGGAGCATGGCTACTGCGGAGTAAACCGGGTCGGGGGCGCCGGAGGCGTCGTCGATGGCGGCGATGAGGTCGTTCAGGGCGAACTCGATGTCGTTCACGCGGGCGGTGTTGACGCCGTGCTTCGCGGCGGCTACGGCGTTCGCCACGACGTCCGTGCTGATGCGGATGGCCAGCATCTCGGGGTCGTCTCCGACGGCGGCGCGCAACTGGAACAGGGCCGCCTCCATCATCAGCAGTTCGCTCATGCTTTTCCTGTCATCTTCGCCAGGCCGGTGATGATGTCGACCGGGAGCGGGAAGACGATGGTGGTGTTTTTCTCGACGCCGATCTCGGTCAAGGTCTGGAGGTACCGGAGCTGGATGGTGGTCGGCTCGGAGGCGAGGATCTTTGCGGCATCGGCCAGGCGTTGCGACGCGGCGTATTCGCCTTCGGCGTGAATGAGTTTGGCGCGCTTCTCGCGCTCCGCTTCGGCCTGTTTGGCCATGGCCCGCAGCATCGATTCGGGAAGATCGACTTGCTTGACCTCGACGTTCATGACCTTCACGCCCCACGGCTCGGTGTGCTGGTCGAGGATGGTCTGGATGCGGGCGTTGAGCTGGTCGCGATGGGCGAGGAGGTCGTCGAGCTCGACTTCGCCGAGGACGGAACGGAGGGTGGTCTGGGCGAACTGGGAGGTCTGGTAGCGGTAGTCGTAGACTTCGACGACCGCCCGCCGCGGCTCGACGACGCGCAGGAAGACGACGGCGTTCACTTTCAGTGTGACGTTGTCGCGGGTGATGATGTCCTGCGGCGGCACCTCGAACGCTTCCTGCCGGAGGGAGATGCGCACGATCCGGTCGATCGGCGCGAAGACGAGGAAGATGCCCGGCCCTTTCGCTTCCGGCAGCAACCGCCCGAGGCGGAAGATCACGCCCCGTTCGTATTCGGGGAGGATCTTGACGGACATCAGGATGTAGACCGCGATGATGATGCCGATGATGATGGTAGGCATGAAGACCTCCGGACGGGAGCGATTGTAGCGCGCGGGAGGGGACGACGAGGCTGTAGGAGCGCCGGTCTTCGACCGGCCGGTCCGCCGGCATTCTGCCGGCCCGCTCTCGGGACGCTTTCCGCAGACTGCCGACCGAAAGTCGGCGGACCGGCCGGTCGAAGACCGGCGCTCCTCATAGCCCGCTACTTCGGTTTCTGCCTTCTGCCCTCTGCCTTCTGCTTTCCCGCTTCCTCCACCGACCCCAACGCCTCGGCGATCGACGCCGGCACGTCGCGGCGCATGGGGTCGACGGTCTTGAAGGAAATGCCGCCTTCGAACGTCCATTCGTGTTGCGGGCGGTAGATGCCGACGTCGTGGACGCGGGAGCCGACGACGATGCGGATGACGTTGCGGCGGTAGTCGAAGGCGCGGCCGTTGCGGGTGTGGACGGCGATGTCGAAGCGGTAGGTGCCGGCGACCAGGTCGAGCGACGGGACGGCGAATTTGACCCGCGCCACTCCTTCGATCTTCTCCGCGGCGAAGCCCTCGACGTCGGTGTTCGTGCCGTAGACGCAGGTGCCGTCGGCGTGGAAGATGCCGATGCCGAAGACGAAGTCGTCCTGGGGGACGCGGGTCTCGACGTCGATGTCGACGATCACCGGCGTCCCGGCGCCGAGGGCCACGAGCTGGCGGCCGCGGTCATCGGTGAGGGCCACGCGGCGGATCACGATCTCGCCGCTGCCCCAGCGCTCCTCGTCCGTTTCCGCTTTCGGCGGGGTGGCTTCCGGCTGCGCCTCTTCTTTCTTCGGCTCGGGGGCCGGAGTCGTGCCGCTGACCTCCTGCAAATAATGGTCGACGACGCGCACCGGATCGCCGATCGCCTCCACCTGTCCGTGGTCGAGCCAGAGCGCACGGTCGCAGAGATTGCGCACCTGGTCGAGCTGGTGGGTGACGAAGAGGAGGGTCACGCCGCGGTACTTCATCTCCTGGATCTTGGCGATGCAGCGCTGCGAGAACTCTTCGTCGCCGACGGCCAGCACTTCGTCGATCAAGAGGACGTCGGGGTCGACGTGCACCGCGACGGCGAAGCCGAGGCGGACGTACATGCCGGAGGAGTAGGTCTTGACCGGCTGGTCGAGGAAGTCGGAGATGCCGGAAAACTCGACGATCTTGTCGAAACGCTGGTCGATCTCGCGGCGGCTGAGGCCGAGCATGATGCCGTTGATGTAGATGTTCTCGCGGCCGGTGATCTCGGGATGGAATCCGGCCCCGAGCTCGATCAGCGCGGCGATGCGGCCGTTGACCGCGACTTTGCCTTCGTTCGGTTTGAGGATGCCGGAGATGAGCTTGAGCAGGGTCGACTTGCCGGACCCGTTCCGCCCGATGATCCCGAACGCTTCGCCCCGATCGACGGAGAAGGAGACGTTCCGGATCGCCGCCACCGACGCTTCCGGTGCGAGCTTGAGGTCGCGTTTCAGCAACGCGCTCTTGAGTGTCGCGAACTGGGAGCCGCGTCCCCAGAGGCGATAGCTCTTGTAGACGTTCTCCAGGGAGATGGCAAAGTCCGACACCGTGGGGATTGTAGTGCGTCAGGCTCGAGGGGACGACGAGGGGGCCTCCGGCGGGCGGGCACGGCCCGCAGCGTTTGTTGCCCCAAGGCTGAACGCACGCCTCTCGCTCGAAGTGTGGCCCACGCGAAGACAGACGCCGCGGGCCGTGCCCGCCCGCCGGAGGCCCCCCGGTCATTCCCTCGTGCCTAACGCACGACCCCCAGTTTCGCCTCCAGCTCTTCCCGACGCGACCGGCTTACGCTCAGCTCCGTCCCGTCCTTCAGGCGCACCGCGTAATCGCCGCCGGCGGCGTGGAGGAGGGTGTCGATGCGGTCGAGGCGGACGATGACGGAGCGGTGGACTCGGAAAAAGACATCCGGGTCGAGGCGCTCCTCGAGCGTGGCCATCTTCTCCCGGATCGCGAACGTCCGCTCGCCGACGTGCAGCTCGGCGTAAGGGCCGCTCGCGGTGATGTAATCGACCTTCGAGACCGGGACCACGCGCACCTGCCCGCGCGTCTCCACCGAGATCCGCTCGATGTACTCCGGCTTCGGCTCCATGGCGGCCTGCGGCGGCTGGGCCGACCGCTGCGTCGTCAGGAGCGTCAGGAGCTGCTGGGTCATCTGCCCCACCTCCTGCAGCTCGATCGACTTGCGGGCGCGGCGCAGCGCCTGGACGAAACGGTCGTCGTCGAACGGCTTCACCAGGTAATCGACCGCCGCCAGGTCGAACGCCTTGAGGGCGAAACGGTCGAAGGCGGTGGTGAAGATCGTGGCCGGCATCTCCTCGCCGATCGCCTCGATGACTTCGAGTCCGGTCCGTCCCGGCATCTGCACGTCGAGGAAGACCAGGTCGGGACGGAGGCGGCGGATGGTCTCGACCGCCTCGTTCCCGTCGCGGGCGGCGGCGGCGATCTCGACGTTCGGCTCCTTCGCCAGGAGATCTTCGAGACGCTGCCGCGCGAGCAGCTCGTCGTCGACGATCACCACGCGCAGAATCTTGTCAGGCATCGGTGCGGCCTTCCAGGCGGAGGTCGGCGCGGGTGTGGTACGGCAGGGCGATGGTGGCGCAGACGCCTCCGCCGTCGGCTGCCGTGAGCGTCAGCTCGGCTTCCTCGCCGTAGAGCTGCTCGAGCCGGGCCCGCGTGTTCGCCAGGCCGACCCCGCTCTTGTTCTCGCCGTCGAGACCGGCCCCGTTGTCGCGGACGGAGAGGAGGAGCCGCTCGTCGTCGCGGGTGGCGGTGATCTCGATCCGCCCCTCGCCGCCGGCGCGGTTGACTCCATGCTCGAGCGCGTTCTCCACGATCGGCTGCAGGACCAGGTTCGGGACCAGCGCGTCGAGCACGTCGTCCGCGATCTGCATCCCCACCTCCAGCCGTCCCTGGAAACGGATCTCCATGATCTCGACGTAGCGCTTCAGGAACGCCAGCTCCTCGCGCAGCGGCACCTCGTCGGTGGCGTGACTCTCGATGGTGTGGCGCAGCAGCTCGGCGAGGCGGGAGATCATCTTCCGGACCCCGCCCGGGTCGCGCTCCACGAGCGCCGAGACCGCGTGCAGGGTATTGAAGAGGAAGTGCGGGTTGATCTGCATCCGCAGCGCGTCCAGCCTCGCCTCGGCAAGCTGCGCCTGCAGCTTCACGGCGTCCTGCTGGCGCTGCCGGTCGCGCAGGAAGAACTCGCGCGCGAAGCCGGTGGCCAGCACGGCCAGGTAGACGATGAGCTGGTTGAGGAAGCGGAAGCGTCCGATCTCCCGCAGCGGGTTGAACGCCGAGCCTCCTCCTCGGCGCCGGGGAGAGACCGGCAGGATGGCCCCGCGGGAGAAGTCGAGGATCAGGTAGACGGCGATGGCGATCGCGACGCCGATCAGCAGCAGCAGCGGGATGCGCAGCCACTGCTCGCGCGTCAGCGTCGACCGGCTGCTGAGCCAGAAAATGAGCGGCGTGAAGGCCGCCCAGGTCCACGCCTCGACGAACGCGAGCGTGATCGGCCCGGCCGGCGACATCCGGAACCCGAACCCCCGCGGATCGAGCAGGCGGTTGACGGATGAGAGCGTTGCCAGCGCCGTCCAGAAGAGGAAGATCAGCGTGATTTCACGGGCGGTGAGGCTGAACGGTTCACGTTTCATCGGTCAGTTGGGTAAGAGGTACGAGGCATGAGGTATGAGTGGGCAGGAGCCACGCGGGCTGCCGAAAACCCACTCATGCCTCATACCTCGTACCTCATACCCTCTCTAACCCAAGTAATATCGCAGTTCATCGACCGTTCCGTGCAATTCATGACAGCCTCGTGCAAGTCGTGATTCAGGCGAAACGAAGTGGGGCGCTGGTTTGTCTATTGGGGCAAGGAGACACGCAACATGAAGATCAATAACAAGTGGATGACGATGGCAGCGGCGCTCACGATGACCGCGACGCTGGCGGTGGCGGCTCCCGGAGAAGGGAAGCATGGCAAGCACGGCCGTCACGGTCGCGGCGGCAGCGAGCTCGGCCAGCGTTTCGCCGAGAAGCTGAACCTCACCGAGGCCCAGAAGGCGCAGGTCCAGGAGATCCGCAAGGCCTCGTCCGAGCGCAACAAGGCGCTCTACGAGAGCTCGCGCGACACCTTCAAGCAGTTCCGCGAAGCGAAGAAGGCCAATGACACGGCCAAGGTCGAGGCGCTGAAGCCGCAGGTCCAGTCGCTCCGGACGCAGATGCAGCAACTCCGCGAGGCCGAGCAGGCGTCGATCGCCGCCATCCTGACCCCCGAGCAGCGCGCGCAGTTCGAGACCATGAAGGCCGAGCGCGAGGCCCGGCGGGGCGAGCGGGGCGAGCGCGGCAAGCGCCACCGCTCCGAGCGCCAGTAATCCACACACAGCAATCACCGGCAGCGGTTAGAAAGGGAGGCGGAAACGCCTCCCTTTTCATTTCATGACGCCGCCGTGCAGTTCATGACGTGCCGGTGCAAGTCATTGAAAACCAGAAAGATGCGCTCCAGCGGGCCGGTTGTGACGTCCGATTCGACCCTGAAGGAGGAGCGCAGTCATGAAGAGGAAATCCATCATCGCCATCCTGCTGGTGGCGGTCATTGCCACCGCGGCGGTGTTCGTCCACCGCGCCGCATTCGCCCGCGAGACGACCACCTACCGTTTCACCAGCGTCGAGCGTGGCGACATCGAGGCGACCGTCTCGGCGACCGGCACGCTCCGGGCCGTGACCACGGTCGCGGTCGGCACTCAGGTGTCGGGTCAGATCTCCGAGCTGTTCGTCGATTTCAACGACATCGTGAAGAAGGGGCAGCTTCTGGCCCGCATCGACCCGAAGCTCCAGCAGCAGGCCGTCACCGACGCCGCGGCGTCGCTCGAGCGCGTCCGCGCTCAGTACCTGCAGGCGCAGCGGGAGCACAACCGCAACCGCGAGCTGATGAGCGCGGGCCTGGTGGCGCGCAGTGAGCTCGAGAGTACCGATTCGTCGGTCGACGTGGCCCGCGCGACGGTGACCTCGGCGCAGGTGGCTCTGGAGCGCGCGAAGCAGAATCTGGAGTACACGAACATCTACGCGCCGATCGACGGCGTGGTGGTCGAGCGCAATATCGACCTCGGACAGACCGTCGCCGCGAGCCTTTCGGCGCCGCAGCTCTTCCTGATCGCGAACGATCTCGCCGACATGCAGATCCTCGCCAACGTCGGGGAAGGCGACATCGCCAGCATCAAGGAAGACCAGCCGGTGAAGTTCACCGTCCAGGCGATTCAGGGACGGACGTTCGAAGGAACCGTCCGCCAGGTGCGCCTGCAGTCGGCCACGAACGAGAACGTCGTCAACTACACCGTCGTCGTCTCCGTGGCCAACCCGCGGAAAGTGCTCCTGCCCGGCATGACCGCGCGCGTGGAGTTCCTGACCAACGCCGCCAAGGACGTCCTAACGGTCGCCAATGCCGCGCTGCGGTTCAAGCCGGAAGGGGCGGCGAGCGCCACGACAACCACTACTACTACTGCCGGCTCGGCTACGGCCCCGACCGCGCGCAGCGGACGCTCCTCCCGCAACGGCGGACAGCGCCCGGCCGGCATGAACCGCGAAGGCGGCGCGCGCACCCGCGGCGGCACGCTCTATGTCGTCGACGCGAACGGCGAGCCTAAGGCGGTCAAAGTCCGCACCGGCCTCAGCGACGGCTCGACCACCGAGATCCGCGGCGAAGGGCTCACGGCGGGGATGAAAGTCATCGCCGGAACCGTCCAGGCGCAGTCGGCCGACGGCGAGACGGCGAAGTCTCCGTTCGCAAGCACGACGCAGCAACAGCAGGGCGGCCGCCGTCCGGGAGGGTTCTGATGAAAGACACCGTCATCTTCACCGACGGTCTGACCAAGACCTACACCAGCGGCACGAACGAAGTGCACGCGCTGCGCGGCATCGACCTCGCCATCGGGCGGGGTGAGTTGGTGGCGATCATGGGCACGTCGGGATCGGGCAAGTCGACGCTGATGAACATGCTCGGCTGCCTCGACTCGCCGACCGAAGGCTCGTACACGCTCGACGGCGTGCGGGTCGACAACCTCGGCAAGAACGAGCTGGCGGCAATCCGCAACCAGAAGATCGGCTTCGTCTTCCAGGGTTTCAATCTGCTCGCACGCACGACCGCGGTGGAGAACGTCGAGCTTCCGCTGCTCTACGACCGCCGCGATCTGAAGCGCGACACGAAGGCGATGGCGGTTCGGGCGCTCGAGCGCGTCGGCCTCGCCGACCGGCTCGATCACCAGCCGAGCGAGCTCTCGGGCGGCCAGCAGCAGCGCGTGGCGATTGCCCGCGCGCTGGTCACCGAGCCGGCGCTCATCCTCGCCGACGAGCCGACCGGCAACCTCGACACGCGGACGACGATGGAAGTGATGGCCCTCTTTCAGGAACTGAACGACCAGGGCATCACCATCGTCCTCGTGACGCATGAGACCGAGGTGGCGGTGTACGCGAAACGGATCGTGGAAGTCCGCGACGGACGGATCGTGCGCGACGAGCCGGTGAAGAACCGCCGCCTCGCCTCGACGGACCTGGAGGTGGCAGCATGAAGACGACTATCCTGATCAAGCTGGCGACGCAGAGCATCCAGAAGAACAAGATGCGTGCGGCGCTGACGATGCTCGGCATCATCATCGGCGTGGCCGCGGTCATCGTGATGGTGGCGGTCGGCTACGGCGCCCGCTCGCGCATCCGCGCCCAGATCAACAACCTCGGCACGAACATGATCGTCATCACTCCCGGCGCCGCGCAGCAGAGCGGCGTGAGCCAGGGAGCCCAGGCCTTCCCGAACCTGTCGATCGAAGACGTCGAGAAGATCCGTAAGGAAGCGCAGGTCGTCACGGCCGTTTCGCCGGTGATCGTCACGCGCGCGCAGGTGATCGGCGACGCCGGCAACTGGCGCACGCTCATCAACGGCGTCGACACGGACTACCAGGTCATCCGCGACTGGCAGACGGTCTCGGGCGAGTTCTTCAGCCCGGAGCACGTCGACGGCATGCGCAAAGTGGCGGTGATCGGCAAGACCGTAGCCGACCAGCTCTTTCCCGGCACCGATCCGGTGGGGCAGGAAGTGCAGATCCGCAATGTGCCGTTCGACGTGATCGGCGTGCTGACCCCGAAGGGCCAGACCGCCAGCGGCAGCGATTCGGACGACGTCGTGCTGATCCCCTACACGACCGCGCGGACGGCGCTGTCGGGACGGCTGTTCATCCCGCAGATCCTCGCCAGCACCAGCTCCGAGGGAGAGATCGTCGCGGCGCAGGAAGAGATCCGCGTGCTGCTCCGCGAATCGCGCCGCCTCGGCGAAGGAGAGGCGGAGGACTTCACGGTCCGCAACCAGAACGACCTCGCCCAGGCCGCCGAGGGAAGCACCAAGGTGATGACCATGCTGCTGGCCGCCATCGCCTCGATCTCGCTGCTCGTCGGCGGCATCGGGATCATGAACATCATGCTCGTCTCGGTGACGGAGCGGACGCGTGAGATCGGTATCCGGCTGGCCATTGGCGCCCGCGGCTCGGATGTACTGACGCAATTCCTGGTGGAAAGCATCGTCATGGGCGTGCTGGGCGGCTTCATCGGTTTGCTGCTCGGCGTGGTCGGCGCGAAAGTGCTCGGCCACTTCACCGGCTGGGAGACCGTGATCTCGCCGCTGGTCATGCTGGTGGCGGTGGCGTTCTCGGGAGCGGTGGGTGTGTTCTTCGGCTATTACCCGGCGCGCAAAGCGGCGGCGCTGCACCCGATTCAGGCGCTCAGGTATGAGTAGTCAATAGGACCTATGGGACCTATGGGACCTATAGGACAGATGGGACGACATGGTTCCCATTTGTCCTATAGGTCCCATTCGTCCTATAGGTCCTATTTTCTAAATCACCCCGCGCTCTGCCGCAACCCGAAACAAATCACCCACTCCGCGTAAAGCCAGCTTTGCGAAGGCGCGGCTGCGGTGGGTGCCGATGGTTTTCTCCGACACGTTCAATAGTGCGGCAATCTCTTTGGAGCGCTTGCCCGCAAGCAGGTACTTGATGATCTCCAGCTCGCGGGGCGACAGGCGCTTCGTTCCCGGCAGGTCGAAGCTCGTGCGCGGGACGGTGACGGCATGCAGCTCGCGCACAATGGTCATGATCAACAGCTCGCCGTCGGCACGCGTCTGCGAAATGCTCGCATCGAACGTCACGATCCTGCCGCCGCGGGCGCGCGCCCGAAACGTATAGCGTGTAGGCGCTGGCTTCCCCTGCCTGCGGCAGAGTCCGAACCAGCGCAGGCGCTCGAAATCCTCCGGATCGGCGATCTCAGCGATGGTCGCGTCGGAGAGCTCGGTCGTGCTCGGATAGCCGAGCATCGCCGCGTAGGCGGGATTGATGTAAGCGATGTGCTCGTCCGCTTCGATCATCACGCCGTCCGATGCTCCGTCGAGCGCGATCCGGAAGTGGCGATCGACGATGTAGCGCGCGCTCATGCGTGAAATTGCACAGCAATCGGTGCGCCGAGGAGGATCGGTTTGCACCGACTCTCAACCTTTTCTTACACCTTTCTGGCATTCGTGGATGTGGTCCTGCAGCAACACGCCGCCGAACGACAACACAGGAGGCAGCATGCAAAGAGTCCGATTTCTTTCTTTGATCGCGGTAGTCATTTTCTGTAGCACGTTGTACGCGTCGTCGCACCGTGAAGCGCCCGGTACCACGGAAGACCAGACGATGGACAACACCGACGTCTATGTATTCCGCAGTCCCGATGCGCCCAACACCATCACCATCATCGCCAACTACATTCCCCTCGAAGAGCCGTCGAGCGGCCCGAACTTCTACAACTTCTCGCCGTCCGGGATTTATGAGATCCACATCGACAATAACGGCGATGCGGTCGAGGACATCACGTACCAGTTCCAGTTCCGCACCGACGTCCGCAACGGAAACACGTTCCTCTACAACACCGGTCCGGTGACGACGCTCGACGACGCCGACCTGAACGTGCGCCAGTTCTACAGCGTCACCCGCATCGCCGGCGCCCGGCGTGCCGGCAGCGCCACGAACATGGGCAACAACTTCCAGGTCGCGCCGGCGAACATCGGTCCGAAGTCGACGCCGAGCTACGCGGCGCTCGCGAACGACGCCATCGCCACGCTGCCGAATGGTGCCGGCCGCGTCTTCGCCGGACCGCGCGACGACCCGTTCTTCGTCGACATCGGCTCGATCGTCGACCTGCTTACCCTCCGCCCGATCCAGCAGCTGAGCATGATTCCGCCGCAGGCGTCGGCAGCCCCGGGCGTCGATGGTCTCAAGGGCTACAACGTCCATAGCATCGCCATTCAGATCCCGACCGGACAGCTCGTTTCCGGCGGCAACGTCCCGACGTCGCCGACGGCGGCCAATGCCGTGATCGGCGTCTGGGCGACTTCCAGCCGCTCGCGTGTCACGATCCTCAACTCCGGCGCCACGCGCCGCCAGGGCTTCGGCGGAGCGCAACAGGTATCGCGTCTCGGCATGCCGCTGGTGAACGAAGTCGTGCTCCCGCTCGCGTTCAAGGACATCTTCAACGCCTCCGAGCCGAAGGGCGACTTCCCGCTGTTCCAGGCGAACGAGACCTTCCGCAACCGCGTCCTCGACCCCGAGGTCGGGAAACTGATCACCGCCATCTACGGCGTCAGCGTTCCGCCGGCCCCGCGCCAGGACCTCGTGCAGGTCTTCCTCACCGGACTGCCGGGAGCGAACCAGCCGCCGAACGTCGTCCCTGCCGAGATGATCCGTCTCAATGTCGTCGTTCCGGTCACCGCCCAGCCGAGCCGCCTCGGCGCGCTCGCCGGTGATCTCGGCGGATTCCCGAACGGCCGCCGTCTTGCCGACGACGCCGTCGACATCTCCCTGCGCGTCGTCGCCGGCGTCCTCGTCGCCGGCTTCAACAAGGCTCCGAACAACGCCCTCACCGACGGCGTCGACACCAACGACGAAACTTTCCTCTCGACCTTCCCTTACACGGCATTGCCGCACCAGGGCTTCGAGAGCATGCCCCACGACAACTAAGGAGAGACCATGCGCAAGAGAGCGATTCTCCTATTTGTCTGTGCGATCTTCGCCACAGCGGCAGTCCATGCCGACCACTATGCTAGCACCTACGTCATCCCCGTCGCCGGCCACGTCCGCGGCGGCAACGGCGGCACCTGGATGAGCGACCTCGTCCTCCGCAACTTCTCGAACGAGCCGCTCACCGTGGAGATCCTCGTGGTCGAATCGGGCGGCAACACGCTCGACAACATCTACCCGCTGATGAGTGAGTTCGTCAACGGCGCCGTCACGGTCGGTGTGAACAACACCGTCCTGCTCGAAGACGTCCTCGGCGGCCACCGCGGCCTCGAGAACATCACCGGCGCGCTGATCCTCGGCGCCAACCGGCCGTTCGCCGTCACCAGCCGGGCCTATAACTCGAACGGCGGCATCGGCCAGACTGTGCCGGCCACGCGCGACTTCCTCGACAACAGCGTCGGCACGATCGACAACGCCACCGTCGTCTACATCCCCGGCATCATCCAGAACGCCGATGCACGCACCAACATCGGCTTCGTCGCCGGCGCGGGCGGCTCGCCCAACGTCGACATGGTCGTCGAGGTGGGTGTCCGCAGCGCCGCGGGTGGCGTGCTCGGCGAGCGGGAGTTCATCATTCCCGCGGGCCGTTTCGCGCACCACCAGTTCAACCTTCGCTCGATCGTCAGCGGCAATTTCGACATCGGCTCCGTCGATATCCGTATCGTCGAAGGAGAAGGGACGATCGTGCCGTATGCCTCGGTCGTCGACAACCGCACCGGCGAGGCGGCGTACATCATGGGCTCGTTCCCCAACAGCACGCCTCCGGCCCCGCTGGCGGCCCGCCCGAGCCTCTTCCGGCGCCTGCTGGAGCAGACGCGATGACCCCATGGGACGGATGGGACTTATGCGACTCATGGGGCTCACGTTTGTCTCAGCGGTCCCATTCGTCCCATTTGTCCCATCCTTTCTTAAATCACTCCCGCCTCCGCCGCCACCCTGAACAAATCCCCCACGCCCCGCAGCGCCATCTTCTGGAACGCCCGGGCGCGGTGCGTCCAGATCGTCTTCTCCGAAACATCGAGCAGCAGCGCGATCTCCTTCGAGCGCTTGCCGCCGAGGAGATGGTGGATCACCTCACGCTCGCGGGGAGAGAGCCGGCTCGTTCCCGGGAGCTCCAGCACCGGAGCCTGCTCGACATGCACCTCCCGGACGATCGTCGTGATCAGCAGCTCCCGGTCGCAGCGGGCCGAGGAGATGCTGGCGTCGAGCGTCACCACATTCCCGTCACGCGCACAGGCGCGGAAGGTATAGCGCGTCGGCGCCGGCTTCCCTTCGCTGCGGCAGCGGCCGAACCAGCGCAGCCGCTCCACCTCGTCCGGATGGGCGATGGCGCCGATCGTGGCTGCCGAAAGATCGCTCGCCCGCTCGTAGCCGAGCATGCGCGCATAAGCACCGTTTACATATGCGACGCAGTCACCTGACTCGACCAGCACCCCGTCGGGTGCATTGTCGAGAACCGCACGGAACTGACCATCGAGGATCGGTCGCATCGGTCGCTCCTTCTTTGTCCGGGCCTCCATGTTTTCCTACGCTCGCCGGGCATCCGTGGATTTCCCGGCGCGCGTATCCCCGCCCGACAACAGCAAAGGAGAAACGATGAAACCCTCTCTTTACCGTCTGGCGGGAGCGCTCCTACTCGGAGCACTGGCGTTCGTGCCGGGGGCTCAGGCCTCGAGCCACCGCGAGGCATTTGCAGTGCTCAACGAGCCGTGCGCGGACAACACCGATACCTACGCCTGGGTCTCGGACGGCGCGCACGACAAGCTTTACCTGATCATGAACTTCAACCCGCTGCACGAGCCGGGACAAGGCAACCAGGGCTTCCGCGCCTGCAACGGCTACCGCTACGAGTTCCACATCGGGAAGGGCACGAGCCTGGAAGACGTGGCGGTCTACCGCGTCGAGTTCAAGAACACGCTCGCGCCCGAAGCGGCTCCCAGCGCCACCGACGCCCTCGGCGGCGGCAATGAGCTGCTCTGGCAGCTCACCGGCGGCACCGAGACCATGACCGTCACCCGCGTCATGGCGCCGGGGAACGGCAACGCAACGATCCTCGGCGAGAATCTCCCGGTCCTTCCGAACAACCACGGTCCGCAGACCGATCGCCTGGTCTACGGCCTCGGCGCGTTCGAGGGCTACAACTCCGGCAACAAGACCAGCCGCGACCTCGCCCTCTACGACCAGAGCTTCGTCGACCGCTACATCCACACCCTGGCCGGCGGCGCGCGTGTGATCGCCGGGCAGTTCGACGATCCGTATCAGCTCGACGAGAAAGGGATTTTCGACCTGGTGAACCTCGGGCGCGGCGATCTCGGCGGCATCCAGGGCGCCCGGGCCACGCCGATCGAAGACGTCTTCACCGGCTTCAACGTCTTCTCGATCGCCCTCGAGATCCCCACCGCCGACCTCTTTCCGAACGGTATCCCGCACAACGGCCAGTTGATGGCCACGTCGACCGACAGCCTCCTGCGCATCTGGACCAGCATCAGCCGTCAGGCCACGCAGACCGTCGACGCGAACAACATCCTCACCGGCGTGCGCGGCTCGGGCAACTACGTCCAGGTCGGCCGCAACGCCCTGCCGCTCTTCAACGCCGGCCTGGTCGGCACGCAGCGGCACACGCTCTACCTGCGCAGCAATCCGATGAAGGACGTGAGCCGCTTCGGCGCCGACATCCTCTTCCCGGTGCTGGTGCGTGACGTCGAGGCGCTCGGTATTTACGCCGCCCTCGGCGTGCCCGCCAGTGCGGTCGCGACGCTGAAAGGCCCGCGTCTCGACATCGTCAACGCCGTCAACCTCGGCCGCCCCATCCCTGTGGCCGACGGTTCGACCGGCGATGTGATCACCCTCGACGCGGCGGTGAACTCGCAATTCCCGAACGGCCGGCGCCTCGGCGGCGGCGCGACGCCGAACAGCCATCAGGTCAACGTCAACACGGTCCTCATCAGCCTCATCGCCGCCGGGGACCCCGGCGCCGGTCTCGCGAAAGGCGTCGAGACCAACGACAAGAACTTCCTCTCCCGTTTCCCGTTCCTCGCCCCGGCTCACAACGGGCTGCTCCAGGGACACGGCGGCATCAACATGCTGCCCATCCCCGACATCCCGGACCCCAATCAGCCGCAGCCGTGCCAGTGAACGGACATGCACCCAAACAGGAGAATGAACATGAACAGACTGCTTCGTCTCTCAGCCTTCACCCTCGCGATGGCCGCCGTTGCCGCGGCGCCGCTTCTGGCGGAGCCGGCACGCCGCCCCTCCCTCAACGAATTCGCCTCCGACTTCCAGACCGTCCCGGTCATGGGCAACACCCCCGGCCTCCAGGGCGCCCGTTTCCAGACGTACGTCGCGATCCTCAACCCGACCGACGCCAGCTATCCGGTCGACGTGACGCTCTACCTCCCCTCCGGCGCGACGCAGATGAAGACCATCGCCCTCGGTCCCGGTGAGCTGAAGACCTATCCGAACTTCCTCGATGACATCTTCGACTACACCGGCGGCGGCGCGGTGACGTTCCGCAGCCCCAACTCCGCCAACCGCTTCATCATCGACGCCGAAGTGTGGACGACCGGCGACCAGCGCTACGGCACCGACATCCCGTCGCTCGAATTCGCAGGAAGCGCCTCCCCGTCGTTCGCACCCGGCGTCGCCAACAACGCGACCACCCGCACCAACGTCGGCTGCTTCAACCAGTCCGGCGTCGCAAACGTCATCGGCGTGCGCGTGCGCGACCACGCCGGAACGACAGTCAGCACCACGGCCCTCTCCCTCCCGGCACACGGCTGGGGACAGGTCGGCATCACCGGAGTCGTCACCGACGGCTACGTCGAGCTCGAGCCCGAGGAGGCCGCAGTCTGTTACGCGGTCGTCGTCGACAACGAAACCAACGACGGACGCTTCATCTCAGCGACGGAGTACCAACCATAAATGAAGAAAATCCTGTTCATCGCTCTGCTCGCCCTGCCGCTTGCGCAGGGAGCGGCGGCCCACGACTTCTGGATCGAACCGTCGACCTACCGCCCCGCCGAGGGAGCCCGGCTCACCGCCACCCTCCGCGTCGGCGAGCATTTCCAGGGCGACCCAGTGCCGCGCCGCAGCAACCGGATCGAGCAGTTCGTCGTCCGCACCGAAGCGGGCGAGCAGAGCGTGAACGGGATCGAGAACCGCGACCCCGCCGGCTTCGTCCGCATGGACGGAGCCGGCCCGGCAGTCCTCGCCTATCGCGGCAAGCCCTACCCGCACGAGGTCTCAGCCAAAACCTTCGGGAAGTTCCTCGGCGAAGAGGGAATCCGCGGAGTCCGTTACAAGGACCGCGTCCAACGCGAACGCTTCCAGCGCTTCGCCAAAGCCATCCTCAACACCCCGACCCCGCTGGTCGAAAAGCCGTTCGGCTGGCGCTTCGAGCTCGTCCCCGACGCGTCGCTCTCCCGGTTCCAGGTGCTGTACGAAGGCAAGCCGCTGCAGGATGTGCAGGTGGTCGCGCTGTCACCCTCCGGAAAAGAGATGACCGCGCGCACCGATGCCGAGGGACGCGTGCAGTGGCAACTCGCCACCGGCGTCTGGCTCGTCAAGGCCGTGCACCTGATCGCGGCGCCGAAAGATGCGGATTACGACTGGGAAAGCCTCTGGGGCTCCGTGACCTTCGAGCGCTGATAGGACCTATTAAATCGCTTCCGCCAACGTATCCCTTAACCTCTCGAACACAAAAAACCCGAGATACAGCGACACTCCGGCGTACACCACCATCAACACCGCATCCGACACATTCGGCAGCCGTCCGAAGAACAGCACGTCCTGGTACGACACCACGAACGGCGTCATCGGATTTACGCGCAGCATTGCCCTCAGGCCGCGCGAGTTGATGTGGTCGATCAGATAAAGAATCGGCGTCACGAAGAAGCCGATCTGCAGCAGGTTCGCCACGATGTCCCGCAGATCGCGGAACAGCACCGAGGCCGACGACACGATCATCGCGATCCCCGCCACGAACAGCGTCTGCAGCAGCATCAGCACCGGCGCCAGCAGGATCGTCCAACTGAGCTCGAACCTCCCCAGCGCCGCGAAGCCGAGGATCGCCGCGAGCAGGATCGGCAGCGCCGCCAGGAAGTGCACCAGGTGCGAGAACACCACCACCAGTGGCAGCGCCTCCGCGGGGAACATCACCTTCTTGATCAGCCCTGCATTCGACGAGATGGACGCCGTCGACTCCAGCACCGCCGCGGCGAAAAACGTCCACGGCAGGATCCCGCAGAAGAGAAACAGTGGATACGGCTCCACCACCTGCCTGGGGAAGAACTTCGTGAACACCAGCGTGTAGACCGCCAGCAGGATCAGCGGATTCGCCAGCGACCAGAAAAAACCGAGGATCGACCCGCGGTAGCGCGCCTTCAGGTCGCGCGCCGTCAGGGCGGCGATGAGCTGCCGGTGGCGGTAGAGATTCGCCAGCTCGCTCAATGATCGTCCGTCACGATCAGCATCAGCGTCGTCGCGCCGACCTGGAACTCCCCCTTGTCGGCCAGCTCCACCGAGCCCTCGATCTTCGACCCCTCGAAGATCGTCCCGTTCGTCGAGCCGAGGTCCAAGAGGGTGTAGGCCGTGTCGCGGATCTCCACCGCGGCGTGGTGGCGCGAGGCCTCGCTGTCGTTCAGCGTCAGGTCGGCGTTGGCTCGGCCGATCGTCACGCGCGGCTTCTCGATGCGGTAGACGCTCCCCGCGTCCGGCCCGTCGAGGATCGCCAGCGACAGCCGCTTGCCGGCCGGCATCTGCAGCGCGGAGGGGGCAGGCTGCGGAATGGGCGACTGCTCGGTCGTCGTCTCCGGCTTGGTCGGGAGCTTCGTGGTCGTCGTCTCCTCGTGCTTCTTCGTGAAGGTCGACTCGCCGGCCGGGGCGGCCGGAGCTTCACGCGCAGCGAAGGCGGGATTGTGGATCTCGAAGACCTGCTGGCAGCGGGCGCACTTGATCTTTTTCGACGGCTTCCGCTCGAAGCGTTCTTCGTCGTACTGGTACCGCGAACGGCAACTGGGACATTCGATGATCACGTGCTGTCGGCCTCGGCTGAGACTGGGCTCGACGATAGCATGACCGTTGCGTCGAATAGAATCCCGCATCATGAAGAGGTTCCTGATCGCGCTCGCCACCCTCGTCCCCCTCGCCTGCAACCAACCGATGGAAAAGCAAGCCACCGAAACCGCCCAGCCAGCCGCCGGACCGAAGCTCGCCGTCAAGGAAGACGTCCCGCAGCGCGCCGCGCAACTGCCGAAGACGGTCATCGACTACGACCGCGCGCTGCTCGACGAGAACGACCGCAAGGCTCTCGAGAAGCTCATCGAAGCCTCGAAGCACATCGACGAGATCTTCTGGCTCCAGGTCGCCGAGGAGAACCCGGAGTACCGGCGCAGGCTCGAAGCGCAGGCCTCCGCCTCGCCGCTCGACCAGGCCGGCTACGACTACTTCATCTCCAACCGCGGCCGGTTCGACCGCGTCGCCGAGGACGAGCCGTTCATCGAGCCGTTCGACAAGAAAAAGCCCACCGGTGCGAACTTCTATCCCGCCGACATCACCAAGGAAGAATTCGAGGCCTACCTCGCCGCACATCCCGACAAGAAGGAAGCGCTGCAGGGACTCTTCACCGTCGTCCGGCGCGAAGGGAAAGAGCTGGTCGCCATCCCTTACTCGCAGGCGTACGCCCAGCACCTGAACGCCGCGGCCACCTCCATCCGCGAGGCGGCCACGCTGACGAAGAACGCGTCGCTCCAGAACTACCTGAACAAGCTCGCCGAGGCGCTGCTCAAGGACAACTACCGCGAGAGCGACATCGCCTGGATGGATCTCGAAGGCCCGCTCGAAGTGATCCTCGGGCCGTACGAGGTCTACGAGGACGCCCTCTTCAACTACAAAGCCGCCTTCCAGTCCTTCCTCACCGTGGTCGACAAGGGGGAGAGCGACAAGCTCGCCGTCTACGCCCAACACCTGCCGGCCATGGAGAAGGGCCTCCCCATCCCCGACCAGTACAAGAACCCCAACCGCGGCACCGACTCACCCATCCGCGTGGTGCAGGAGATCTACACCGCCGGCGACGCCCGACGCGGCGTGCAGACCGCGGCGTTCAACCTGCCGAACGACGAGGTGGTGCGCGAGCAGAAGGGCTCGAAGAAGGTCCTGCTCAAGAACGTCATGGACGCCAAGTACCGCCTCAGCGGCGCCCCGATCGCCCAGCGCGTGCTCGACCCCGCCCAGCGCAGCCTCCTCAACTTCGACGCCTACTTCAACCACGTCCTCTTCCACGAGCTCTCGCACGGCCTCGGGCCGGGCCTCATCACCCAGCCAAACGGCGAGCGCACCGACGTCCGCTTCCTCCTGAAAGAGACCTACTCCGCGATCGAAGAGTGCAAAGCCGACGTCCTCGGCCAGTGGAACATGCTCTACGCCCGCGAGCACAACCTCATGACGTCGTTCACCGAGGAACAGCAGTTCGTCACCTACGGAGGCCTCTTCTTCCGCTCCATGCGCTTCGGCATCGACGAAGCTCATGGCCGCGGCACGGCCGTCCAGTGGAACTGGCTCCGCGAAAAAGGCGCCATCACCCCCAACCCCGACGGCACCTTCAAGATCGACGTGGCCAAATCGCGCGAAGCCGTCGGCACCCTGGCCACCGAGCTCCTGACCATCCAGGCCACCGGCGACTACGCCCGCGCCCAACGCCTCCTCGGCAAATACGGCGTCTCGAACCCGGAAATCGAGGGCGTGATCGCGAAAATGAAAGACATCCCGGTCGACATCACCCCGGTGTTCGCGGCGGCGGGAGAGAAGTAGGAGATCCAATGGAAGGGCGCACACTGCTGCAGTGCGGGGAATGCGACCTGACGCGCGAGATCGTCGGCGAGATCCCCGAGGAGTACACCAAATGCTTCGACGAAGCCGTCCACCAGGACGGCTGGGTCCCCCGCCCCGGCTCCAACACCCCCACCCTCATCTGCCGCGACTGTCTGGTGAAGTCCTACGGAGGGCACGAGACGGTGGATGACGAGGAGAAGGTGCAGGGGAGGAAGGATCCGATGGAGCCGTGAGGGACTGGCCAATACAGGCTTCGCCATCTCCGAACGCCGGATCACCGTGCGGAAACAGGTGACCGCTGACCTTGCGGGAGCCGCCGAAGGCGGCAAAAGATCTGTAGGCCTCGGCCTTCAGGCCGGGTCAACCTCCCCGGAAGAAAGTGCCCAGTTCTTGCGGCGGCGCTGCGGCCGAGGATCTTCGGCGTCCGCTCGGAGCGCCGACCTGGAGACCGGCGCTCCGATCTCTTTCGATTTACCAATTCGGTAATCCGATTCTGTCGAATGTCAACATACGGCCATTACGGCCTTTATCGCATGAAATTGGCATATGACTCCGATAAGAGACAGAAGGAATGGGGGCGAGTTGGAGGCGTATGCGTCATATTGAATAAGCCTCTTTTGTCTCATTGGGCCGATCGTGGCGCGGCAAAGTGGCTCATGAGCCACAGTACGGGCCGGACCCGAGGCGGAACATGGCGGCCAAGGAACCGCCCGCGCCGGCCGGTGTCGCTCAGGAGCCGCCACCGCCGGGTGATACAAGCGGCTTCTTTGACGCGGCGGAAAACGGCAAGGAATGGGCTTCCATCGAGGGATGACTCCGATCAGCCGCTAAAAATCTTTGTCCGAACCCCCCAAAAATCGTCTGCCGGCCCGAAATTAGCGTTTCCAGAGTGACGCGCCACGTTTCCAACGTGACGACGCACGTTACCAGAGTGACGACGCACGTTACCAACGTCACGACGCACGTTGCCAGAGTGACGCCGCACGTTGCCAACGTGACGCCGCACGTTCCAAACGTGACGCCGCACGTCCCGAACGTGGCGCCTTACGTCCCGAACGTGGCGCCGTACGTCCCGAACGTGACGCCGCACGTCCCGAACGTGACGCGGCACGCTACGGACGTGATGCCGCACGTTTCCGCCGTGACACCTCACGTTCTGGACGTGACACCGCACGCTTCCGCCGTGACACCTCACGTTCTGGACGTGACGCCGCACGTTCCGAACCTGACGTTGTACGTTCCGGACGTAGCGCGGCACGTTCCGGGCGTGACGTCGAACGTGTCTGTCGTTGCGGGCGAGGTTCCGGACGCCGGCGCGAGCGTACGGGACGTGCGCGGGAGGCTTTCTGCAGCCCACGCCACGCTTTCCGACGCGGCTCGGCAGGCCCGGCACGTGCTCCTCATCGCTGCGTGCGCCGAACCGTGCTGACTTTTTCCAGTGCTGCACATCCAGGTCCGCGACGCGCGCATCAACGCCGGCATCAGCCGCGCGGAGCCGGCGCGGCGCGCGGGGATCAGCCGGGCGCGGCTCGTCAAGTTCGAGGAGACCGGCGCCAGCATCACCGTCGACACGCTCACGGCGATCCTTGAGCAGCTTCCGATGGTGACCCTGACGATCGGCAACGCCACCATCGTGCGCGGCGACGCTCGTGTCCGACGCTGCAAGAGGAGGATTCGAGGGTGGGTCGACGAGAACGAAAGCGTCGAAAGTTTCGGTGACGCCCTCATTGAATTCGCTCGCTCGGTGATTGCCGAGTCAACGTCGACACAGGTCGAGACGCCGGCGACGCCAGCGGAAGTGGATATAGATTCGATATTGAGCAGTCTGCCGCCGATTCCGAAGCCGGATATGCGATAGGGCGCTTCGGAGCCCCGGCGGCCGGCGCGGACGAAGACGCGCCCATGGGAAGAGATGAACCTCCTGGCGCCGGTTATGAGGGCGGTGTCGTGTTGATTGCCGGTAGGCCATGAAGGCGCCTTTCCAGTTCGCGACAAAGCTTGTCGAACGATCCTGACCGGGAGCGGCACAGGTTGAGATCCATCGCGTGCGTCAGGCGCACCTGATCGGCGGTCTCGCCATAGCGGCCGTGCATCCACCGCGAGACCGTGCCTTTACGCTGACGTGCCGTCTCGGGGTCGGCTGCGGGGGCGACAACGGAAAGGTCGAAGAACTGGGTGAGAGACTCAGCTGCGGCTGCAAACCACGTTTCAAACTCCGGATTGGGAAGGACTAACGCGATATCGAGATGCGAGCGTTCCTTCTGCAGCATGTTCAGGAGTGCGGGCGCCAGAATGCACGGTCGATCTTCGTCCGCATCGAACAGGATGAGGATCAAGGACCGATCCGCAGGAGCAGCCTGTTGCAGCAGTAGTTGAGCGAGGTCCACCGCTCGGAGCAGCGAGGCGGGCTGCACGAGCTTCGAGCGGGGATGCCGGATTGGGTGAAGGACGTTGACGTAATCAGCGCCAAGCAGCTCCGTGGACACCCGGGTGACAAGCTCCCGGACGGCGGACTTCGCTTCAGCGTGCCCCTCGACAATTGCGGCAACCCTGAGCGCCGTCACCGTTGTGTTGCGACTTCCAGCGGATGCAATTGATCCATGCGCAACAGTTCGCCCGCGGTGTAGAGCTGGCGGCGCATGGCTTCAGCCCCTGCGAAGTCCACTCCGGCGATCGTGGTGTTCGCGTCGATCATGTCTGTGACTAGCAGAGTGTCGGATTCCATGTCGACATGGTCGAGAACGTCGGGACTGTGGCTTGTCACGATGATCTGTGTATCCATGCTCGCTTCATGCAGGGCGTCCATGAGCGCGGCGATCGCTCCGGGATGCAGCGCCGTCTCAGGCTCCTCGATCGCGACGAGCGTCGCTCTCCCATGCCCCTGGCGCGACGCAACGAGTGCCCCGAAGACGCGTAAAGTTCCGTCGGATACATCCGAAGCAGCAAAGGTGAGCTCGCGTCCGCCGCTCCTCTGGTGGAAGTGCAGCGTCTCCTTCGTTCCGAGATCGAACGGGTGGACACTCTGAATCTCGGGAACGATGACGTTCAGATATTGAGTCAGGCGTCGCGCCAGCTCCGGCTCATGCGTCCGGAGCCGTCGCCAGACGCTCGCAATATTCGACCCATCGCTACGGAGGACTTCCCCTTCGTCAGGGTCCTGTAGCACACGCATCGATTCAGGGTTCAGCCGGTAGAAGCGCATGGAAGAGAGGAGGTCGAAGGCGCCGCGAAACTGTGGCATTCCGGACAGCGCGACCAGGACGAGACGGTCGTGAAGAACGGCGGGCACGGGTTCCAGCCGGCCTTCTTCGGTGTGCGCCACCAGTTTTCGTCCAGAACGGACGTATCTTGCGAACTGCGATCCGTCCGGATTGCGGATCATCAACTCTTCGCGAGTCACCAAGCCTTTGTCGAGCTCGAGCAGGTAGGTGATCGAGTGTTGTGTAGCACGGAAAGAGACCTCAATTCGCAGTGGCGGGCCCTGTCGCTTATGGGTAATCGCTTTGATGCCGCCGCGTGCGCGAATGGCGTGCTCGAGACTGCTGGACAGCGCATCCGAAAGGAAATGGAGACTGCCGAGAAAGTTGCTCTTGCCCGAACCGTTGCGGCCGACGATCACCGTCAGCGGACGAAGCGCGACGTCGCATTCGCCGATGCTCCTGTAACTTCTGAGCGATACCCGCTCCACGAGCGCAGCCGCAGTACCCCTTTCCGACACGATGAGAGATTGTAAGCCGATATGAACGGCCGGCGAGAGCCAGCCCTTTCGTGGCTTCAGGAATATCACCCTCTCCAACCTGACCAAGGTTCTGTCGCAACTGCCGAACCTGGAGTCATTTACGGTCCAGGCATCACGGCGAAAGCCCATAATGCCGGCCGCACGGAAGGTCGAACCTGACACGTCGTCCGCGGAAATGGGAAACGGCCGGCATGCGCCGGCCGTTCTTGAAAACTTCAGCGGTTACCGCGCTCTACGCCATCTTCCGGATCGCCTCTTCCACCTGCTCCGCGGTCGGGACGACCGGCTGGACGAGGTCGCCCTCCAGCCATTCGTATTCGCCTTTCATCATCTTCTGGACGACTTTGTACGCGAGCTCGTCGTGGTTGTCGAAGAGGGTGCGGAAGGTCTGGTCGATGCGGGTGCGGGCTTCGCGGCAGAAGAGATCCGCGAGCTCGAGGGCGTTCTTTTCGCCTTTCTGGGCGAGCATGGTGGCGTAGCTGATGGTCGCGGCCATGGCGAAGAGGTCGGTGCCGATGTCGACGATGCGGAAGAGGACCATCTGCTTGCGCTCGAGCTTGGCCTGGTAGCGCATCATGGCGTGGAAGATCGAGCGGGAGAGGTGGCGCGACTGGCGCTCGAGGTAGCCAACGTGGGTCTGCAGGCGGCCGAATTCTCCATGTTTCGGGAAGCGGCTCCAGCCGACGTAGCGCGACGGGTACCAGGTGGCGTAGAAGGCTCCGGCTTTCGCGGCGGCCTGGATCTTTTCGCCGGTGGGGGTCTCGGGGAGGAGGATCTTGTAGCCGCGCTTCATGTGCGGGTCGACGGCTTCGCGGGCGATGAAGAGGTGCTGGATCTCGCTGGTGCCTTCGAAGATGCGGTTGATGCGCATGTCGCGCATGATCCGCTCGACGGGATAGCCCTTTTCGCCGCGCTCTTTGAGCGACGGGCCGGTCTCGTAGCCTCGGCCGCCGCGGATCTGGACGAGGTGGTCGACGCACTGCCAGGCCACTTCGGTGTTGAAGAGCTTGGCCATGGCGGCTTCGAGGCGGAGGTCGACGTCGCCGCGGTCGGCGAGGCCGGAAGTCAGCCATACGATCGCTTCCATGGCCATGGTGTGGGAGGCCATCCAGCCGAGCTTCGCGGCGACGGCTTCATGCTTGCCGATCGGAGCGCCCCACTGTACGCGCTCGTTGACCCAGTCGCGGGCGATCTCGAGCATGCGGCGGCCGCCGGCGGCGCAGCCGGCCGGGATGGTGAGGCGGCCGGTGTTGAGGGTGATGAGAGCGAGCTTCAGGCCGAGGCCTTCTCCCCAGAGGAGGTTGTCCTTCGGGATGAAGACGTCCTTGAAGCGGATCAGGACGTTGCCAATGCCGCGCAACCCCATGAACTGGCAGCGGTGGGCGATCTCGATGCCGGGGGTGTCCATGTCGAGGATGAAGGCGGAGATCTGTTTCTTCTCCTTCCCCTTCACGACTTTCGGCGGGGTCTGGGCCATGACGACGATGACCTCGGCTTTGAGGCCGTTGGTGCACCAGAGCTTCTCGCCATTGAGGATCCAGCCCTTGCCGTCGGGTGACGGGACGGCCCGGGTCTCCATCTTGGCGGGGTCGGAGCCGACGCCCGGCTCGGTGAGAGCGAATGCGGAGATGGCGCCGGCGGCAAGGCGCGGCAGGTACTTTTTCTTCTGCTCCTCGGTGCCGAACAGCTTGAGCGGCTGCGGGACGCCGATGGACTGGTGCGCGGAGAGCCAGGCCACGCTGGAAGCGCACCAGGTGGAGACGAGGCCGATGGCGCGGTTGTAGTTGGTGGCGCTGAAGCCGAGGCCGCCGTACTCTTTCGGGATCTTCATCCCCCAGGCGCCGAGCTTCTTGAAGCCTTCGAAGAGCTCGTAGTCGTACTCACCCTTTTCGTCGATCGCGTCGGCATCGACGTTCTCGGCCATGAAGCGCTCGAGCTTGGCCAGGAACTCGTCGGCTTCGGCCTTGTCGGCCGCCGGCTGCTCGGGGAAGGGATGGATCAGATCGAGGTTCAGTTTTCCGAGGAACAGGTCGCCGACGAATGAGGGCTTTTCCCATTCGGTCTCGCGAGAGGCCTCTGCGACCTCCATCGCTTCGACGGCGCCTTGTGTCTTGACTTCGGCCATATGCAACTCCTTCGGGTGCGGGTTGGTCAGAAGTATGAATGAATGGTCATTCAGTCGTCAAGAAGTGCATGATTCCTGCCCGCGGCTGGTCGCTGGTTCCTGGTTGCTTGTGAAGCAACCCCCGGGCCTCACGCGGCGAATCGCAAGCAACCAGCAACGAGTAACCACGATAAGCTCCCCCTCCTATGAAACAGCTCACCAGCAACGCGGAGCTCGAGGCACTCGTCGATGACCGGGGTTTGTTGACCAGCCCGCGGCCGGAGATCGAACGCGACAAGTTGCAACATCACCTTCGGGAGGCGCTGCGGCTGCTGCACGTCGATCTCGACGACGAGAACGTCCGGGATACGCCGCGGCGGTGGGCGGAGTCGCTGATCACGATGACCAGCGGCTACGATTACACCGACGTCAAGAAACTCACCACCCTCTTCCGCCAGGCCTGCTCGCGGGCGGACCAGAACTGCCAGAACCTGGTGGTGATCGGCGGGACGTACAAGACCCTCTGCGCGCACCACATCCTGCCGTTCTTCGGCCGGTTCATCATCGGCTACATCCCGGAGAAGATGATCATCGGGGCCTCGAAGATCCCCCGCATCGTGGAAGTGCACATGCGGCGGCTGCAGTCGCAGGAGCATCTGGCGCACGACGTGGCCGACACGATCGAGAAGATCCTGGAGCCGAAAGGGATCGCGGTCTGGATGGGGGGCGTCCACCTCTGCATGGTCATGCGGGGGGTCGAGCAGGAGTCGTCGTTCATGGAGACCAACGTCCTGCGCGGGGAGTTCCTGAACGACGAGCGGACGCGCCACGAATTCATGTCCATCGTCAACCGCCGGGGCTCGAGGGAATAACCTTCCGGCGGGCGGGACGTACTCTGTTTAGGGATGACCCCGCGGAATCGCCTCACCCTGATCTTCCTCGTCGCGCTGACGGTGGCCGGCGCAGGCTTCGGCTACACGATCAGCCGGATCTACACGTGGCATCACCGCGGGTGGGCAGGGGTGTTTTTCTACCCCGATGCGCCGCAGGATCAGAAGAAGGTACCGAAGCGCTTCCAGGCCATTCCGGGCGAGGTGGTGTTGACGTACGGAGGCAGCGGAGCCGAGAAGCGGCTCCTGCCGCGCGACCGCATCCTCGCCGTCAACGGCATCGCCATCAAAGACCTCACCCATCTGCGCGCGCTGGACGAAAAGCTGACCGCCGGCGACGCCGTCACGTACACGATCCTGCGGAACGGCAAGACGGTGGAGCTCACGATTCCGCTGCTGTCGCCGCTCCGCTCGCGCTTCATCGTCGTCCGGACGCTGGCGGCCTTCCTGGTGGCAGGGGTGTTCATCGCCGTCGCGCTGGTCGTGGCGATCCGCAGGCCGGACGACCGGCGGGTGCGGGTGTTCTTCGCGTTCGCCCTCGTTTCGGCGCTGGCGGTGCTCGGTCCGGCGGCCACGTTGTACGAGAGCTCGGGGGGCCGAGGGATCCTCCCTTCGGTCGGGGTCCACAGCTTCTCGCCGATCCTCTTTTTCATTGCGACCATTGCGTACGCGCCGCTGATCCTCCACTTCGCGCTGATCTTCCCGCGGGAGCGCCCGATCGTGGAGCGCCGCCCGAACCTGATCCGCTGGATCTACGCCGGGGCGCTGCTGTCGGCGCTGTTGTTTCTGGTGATCGCGCTGCTGGGGATGATCTTCTTCAAAGACCCCAACATGCCGGCGCGCGGTGCGCGCGACGTCGGGGTGCTCGTCTATCGCCTCACGCAGTGGGTGTCGACCATCGGCCTGCTGCTGGCGCTGCACATCATCTGGGCCGGGCGCGCCGAGGGGGTGATCAACGCCTTCCGGCTGCGGCCGTTCCGTTCGGTGTTTGCGGTCTTCGCGATGTTCGCGGCCGCGACGGCAGTGATCACCCGCTTCGGGTCGGTCCGGCTCGGCCTGCTCGTCTTTGCCTTCAGCCTGATCCTGCCGGCGCTGCTGATGTGCAGCTATCCGGTGCTCGCCGCGATCGAATTGATGCGCAGCTATCGCAGCGCCGGGGTCGAAGAGAAGCGGCAGGTGCAGTGGCCGCTGTGGGGCCTGATCATCACGCTCTCGACGAAGATCCTGTCGGTCACCATCGGACTGGCGATCGGCATCTACCTCACCTGGGCGCACATCTCGCCGATGGAGTTCCGGACGATGTTCGAGGTCTTCGAGATCGTCCCGGTGCTCGCCTCCCTGCTGATCCCGATCTCCTTCGCCTTCGCCATCCTCAAGTACCGGCTGATGAACATCGACATCATCATCCGGAAGACGGTCGTCTACACGATGCTCAGCGGCACGATCGTGGTGATGTACATCGTCCTGGTGGGAGGACTGGGGACGTTGCTGGTCAGCGCCACGGGAGTGCAGAACCAGACCCTGGTCATCACCTCGACGCTGGTGGTGGCGCTGATGTTCGTGCCGGTACGCAACAAGCTGCAGGCGGTCGTCGACCGCTATCTCTTCCGCCACAAGTACGACTACCCGGAGGCGCTGCGGGCGATCTCGATCGAGACCCGGAGCGCCAGCGAGACGGGGGAGTACCTGGCGTCGGTCGCGGAGAAACTGCAGCAGGCGCTGCAGAACCGGGCGGTGGTGCTCTTCATCGAGCGGCAGGACGAGTATGTCGCAACCGCGAAGCTCGGGGTTTCGGACACGCTCCTCGGCCGGCTGCGCATTCCGCGCACGTTCGCCGCGTTTCTCGACCGCCCGTTCGACCCGCGCAAGCGGGCGTTGCCGGAGCCGATCGCCGCCTCGCTGGCACGCGTGGATACGGCGTTGGTCGTGCCGTTCGGGCAGCGCGGCTTCATCGCCGCGGCGCCGAAGCTCTCCGGCGCGGAGATCGACGTCGAGGACATCGACTTCCTCCGCTCGGCCGCCGACCAGATCGCGATGGGGACGGACCGCATCCGGATGCAGGTCGAAGAGGCCGACTACGCCCAGGCGCGGGCCATCCAGCAGACCCTCATCCCGCGGGAGATGCCGCGGGTGACGAATCTCGACCTGAGCGGGATCTGGCAGCCGGCGCGGACGATGGGGGGCGACTATTACGACTTCATCAAGCTCGGCGAGCACGAGCTGGCGGTCTGCATCGGCGACGTGGCGGGGAAAGGGATGCCGGCGGCACTGCTGATGTCGGGCCTGCAGGCGGCGGTGCGGTCGTCGGCGAGCAGCTCGCCGCGCGACCTTTGCGAGCGCGTCCGGCGGGTGGTGGTGTCGAGCCTCTCGGGCGGCCGTTTCGTGACCTTCTTCTACGCGATGGTCGACACCGCCGCCATGCGCCTGCGGTGGTGCAACGCCGGCCACAACGCGCCGATCCTCTCCCGCGCGGACGGGACGATACTGCGCCTCTCGGACGGCGGACCGGCGATCTCCCGCCTCTTCCGCGACGCCTACGAGGAGCGGGAGATGGCGCTGCTGCCCGGCGACCGGCTGGTGCTGTTCACCGACGGGGTGTCGGAAGCGGGGTCGCCGAGTCCGGATATGTTCGGGGAGCAGCGCATCGAAGAGCTCGTGCGCAGCTCGAACGGGATGGGGGCGGAGGAGCTCCAGAAGACCATTGTGGAGGCGGCCTCGGCCTACAGCGGGGGGGATCTCGAAGACGACCTCACCCTCGTGGTAGTCCGAGTCACCGGTTAATCATGTTATTCTCACCAGCGACACCGGAGATTTCCATGCGGAACACCTGCTGCCTCGCGCTGCTTCTCGTCGCCATTTCCCCCCTCGCCGTCGCGAAGTCGACGACTTACACGGGAGAGGTAGTGGTCCGAAGCATCGACGCGACGCGGATCGCGGTCTTTCTCGACACGAACGCCGATCACGTCATCGACAACGGTTTCCTGCTCACCACGGACATCCCGATGCACAACAAGCTGTCGGTGCACCTGCCGGCGGCAAATCTCGTCTTCACCGACGGCCACCTCCGGGTGACGTGCGAGAACCGGGTCTACGACCTCCAGGTCGCCGGCTACCCCGATCCGCCGGCCGCGCCGAAGGACAGCAAGGTCGTCACCCTGATCGGCTCCGCGCTGACCCACAGCGCCGGCGACAGCGGCTGCGACATCCGCCGCGCGCACGAGAAAGACGCCACGGCCTGCTACGCCTACGGCGAGTAGGGTCAAGCGGTTCCTGGTTGCTCGCGGCCCTCGGCCCTTTATCCGTCACAAATCCGTGGCTGGAGTAAGGTTGCCCTTCTGAAACGTTCCACCCGCTGAATTCGTACAGAGAGCAGCCATGGCCATTGACAAGAAGAAGGTAATGAATGAGATCCGGATCTTCCTGCTGATGATCCTCATCGTCAGCTCGCTCCGCTCGGCCCTGGCCGACTGGAACGACGTGCCGACCGGGTCGATGAAGCCGACGATCCAGGAAGGCGACCGGGTGGTCGTCAACAAGCTGGCGTACGACCTCAAGGTGCCGTTCACCACGATCAAGATCGTCGGGTGGTCGGACCCGAAGCGCGGCGACATCGTCGTGCTCTTCTCCCCTGTCGACGGCACCCGGCTGGTCAAGCGCGTGGTGGCCGTGCCGGGCGACGAGATCGAGATGCGCGACAATCAGCTTTTCGTGAACGGCAAACTGGCCAAACAGTCACAGATCGCCATCGTCAGCTCCGCCGACTACGGCCCGGCCTACGTCCTCGACGAGGATCTGGACGGCCATAACCACCGGATGATGGTCACCCCGGAGATCCCCGCCGTCCGCTCGTTCCCGAAGCAGGTGATCCCCGATGGCTATTACTTCGTCCTCGGCGACAACCGCGACAACAGCAACGACAGCCGCTTCATCGGCGTCATCGAGCGCCGCCGGATCGTCGGCGAGGCCGTGGCCGTGGCGTTCTCGCTCGATCGCTCGAATTACTTCGTGCCGCGGTTCGACCGGTTTTTCGAGGGATTGCAGTAGAGCCAAATTGTCATCCTGAGCCCCAGGAATCCCCTATGAAGAGGAAGCACGGCGGCGAAGGATCTGGGCGGGTGGAGGTGGGATGAGCGTGCATCGCTCCTCCGCCCACCCAGGTCCCTCGCCGTCATGCTTCCTCTTCCTGGGGAGAGTCCTGCGGCTCGGGATGACAGAAAGTCGGGAAGAACTTCCCGGTTCCAACGGGTTCTTCTGACTGATGCGCAAAACAACCCTCGCCCTCGCCTGCCTGCTCGTAGCCACTGTCGCCGGTGCGCAGTACAAGAAGCCGGCGGCGCCGTCGCGCCCGGCAGCGGGCGGTCAGCAGTCGCCGATCATCGTCAGCGGCGCCCGAAGCGCGAATCTGGCCACGCAGTTCCCGCGCATCAGTCAGGAAGACGCCCTCAAGCTCTACAAATCGGGCCAGGGGGTCTTCGTCGACGTCCGCTCCAGCTCGCAGTTCAGCCTCGGCCACGTCAAGGGAGCGTTGAGCATCCCGGTCAGCCAGATCGTCAGCCGCTTCGAGGAAGTCCCGGCCCGCAAGACCGTCATCACCTACTGCGCCTGCAGCGCCGAGCAGTCCAGCGGCCGCGCGGCCGGCGACCTGATCGCCCACGGTGTGAAGAACGTCTTCGCCCTCAAGGGCGGCTGGACGGAGTGGAAGGCGGCGGGGAATCCGAGCGCCGTCGGTCCGAAGTAAGCTCGCAGCTCTAAGCTCGCAGCTCGCAGGCCCACCCGGCCCGTCTTAGCTGAGAGCTGCTAACTGCGAGCTTCGCGTGGCGTATAGAATCCGCCGCGCTATGTTCAAGATCGCCGAAATCTTCGCTCGCGAAATTCTCGACTCCCGCGGCAACCCCACCATCGAAGTCGACTGCCTGCTGGCCAACGGCGCTCTCGGACGCGCCGCGGTGCCGTCCGGTGCCTCCACCGGCTCGCGCGAGGCGCTCGAGCTGCGCGATGGGGAGAAGAATCGCTACCTCGGCAAGGGTGTCCGCAATGCCGTCGACAACGTCGAGGTGATCGCCCGCGAGATCGAGGGGATGGATGCCCGCGAGCAGGTGATGATCGACCTGGTCATGAAGCAGATGGACGGCACCGAGAACAAGGGCAATCTCGGCGCGAATGCGATTCTCGGCGTCTCGCTCGCCGTGGCCCGTGCGGCTGCCGAGGCGGCCGGCCTCCCGCTCTTTCTCTACCTCGGCGGTGCCGGCGCGCGCACGCTCCCGGTGCCGATGCTGAACGTCATCAACGGCGGCGCGCACGCGAACAACAACCTCGACGTGCAGGAGTTCATGATCATCCCGGCCGGCTTCCCGACGTTCGCCGACTCGCTCCGCGCCGGCGTCGAGACGTTCCACCACCTCAAGAAGATCTTGAACGACAAGGGCCTCACCACCGCCGTCGGCGATGAGGGAGGCTTTGCGCCCGATCTCAAGACGAACGCCGAGGCGCTCGACCTCATCCTGACGGCGATCGCGAAAGCGGGCTACCGTCCGGCGGAGGAGATCTACCTCGGCCTCGACGTCGCCGCCTCCGAGTTCTACGACAAGAAGAAGGGCTACACCTTCGAGGGGGTCGAACGCTCCAGCGACGACATGGTCGACTACTACGTCGACCTCCGGAAGAAGTACCCGATCATCTCCATCGAAGACGGCATGTCCGAAGGCGACTGGGACGGCTGGGACTCGCTGACCGGGGTGCTCGGCAGCGGTACGCAACTCGTCGGCGACGACCTGTTCGTGACCAACCCCGCGATCTTCGCCAAGGGGATCGAGCGCGGCATCGCCAACGCGATCCTGATCAAGGTCAACCAGATCGGCACGCTCACCGAAACGCTCGAAGCGATCGAAATGGGAAAGCGCGCCGGCTACCGGTCGGTCATCTCCCACCGCTCCGGCGAGACTGAGGACTCCACCATCGCCGACCTGGCCGTGGCGACCAACGCCGGCCAGATCAAGACCGGCTCCGCCTCCCGCAGCGACCGCGTCGCCAAGTACAACCAGCTCCTCCGGATCGAAGAAGAGCTGGGAGATGCGGCGGTGTTCGCGGGGAAGGGGATCTTCAAGGCGGCGTTGTAGGGCTTCGCCAGGGCCGAGGGCAAAGGGCCGAGGGCCGAGGGAACCGTGCCGCACTCGCCATCGACCGCTTTTACCCCTTGGCCCTTGGCCCTCTGCCCTCGGCCCTCCTCTCACATTGACTTCCCGTTCCGCCTTGGTCAATATGTTGACCATGGCGGGCGAACGCGACCTGGTCACCGGCGTCATTCAGCTCGCGAACCTGCTCACCCGCCGCCTCGTTCCGGTCTTCGAGAAGGCGAAGGTCACCCCGCAGCAGTGGGCGGTGCTTTCCGCGCTTTCGGACGAGACCGCGCCGGTGACGCTGGTGGCGCTGGCGCGGCGGCTGGCGGTGACGAAGCAGAACATGACCGGGATGATCGCGCGCCTCGAGCAGCTCGGGTTCGCGGAGCGTCAGGGCGACCCGAACGACCTCCGCTCGTCGCGCGTCTCGTTGACGCGCCGCGGCAGGACGCTGGTCGACAAGGTCCGTCCCTCCTACGACCAGTGGGTGCACGAGATCGGCGGGGGCGAGGTCTCGGAGCGCGACCTGCAGACTACGATGCGAACGGTTGAGCGGCTGATCGCGCAGCTCGAGCAGCAGTAGTCTCGGGCGCGGCGGCCGGAGCGACGACGCGGTTCCGTCCCTGCTCCTTCGCCTGATAGAGCCGCGCGTCGGCCGCTTGGAAGAGCGCCTCCCGGTCGCGCGCGTCGTCCGGATAGATCGCCGCGCCGATGCTGACGCTCACCGTCGACCCATCCGGCGGGGCGGGAAGCGCGGCGATGTTCGCGCGGATCCGCTCGGCGATCACGATCAGCGACGCCGCGTCGACCTGCGGCACGATCACCGCGAACTCCTCGCCGCCGTAACGCGCCGGAAAGTCGACCGTGCGCACGGTCTCGCGGATCGTCTGCGCGACGCGCCGCAAGGCGTCGTTGCCGGCGCCATGGCCGAAGGTGTCGTTGTACTTCTTGAAGCGGTCGAGATCGAGCACCAGCACGCCGAAGCGCTCCGGGTAACGGTCCGCGCGCTCGAGCTCCGCGTCGATCCGCTCCCGGAAGGCGCGGAAGTTCGGCAGCGCCGTCAGGTCGTCCGTACGGGCGCGCGCCTTCAGCTCGTCGGCCATCCGGTTGAACGCGACGCCGAGCGCCGCGATCTCCCGGTCGCCGGCCACCGGCGCACGCGCCGTCAGATCGCCCAGAGCGATGCGGTCCGCCGCGGCGGAGAGCTCTTCGATCGGCTGGACCACCTTGCGCAGCGTGGTCTGCACGGCGGCGAAACTGAGCAGCACCAGGATCCAGGCGACGGCGAGCGCGCTCGACATCATCGCGCCCGTCTCCCGCTCAAGCGCCGGAAGCTGGCGTGCGATCTCGGCCTTGCGCGAGGCGATGATCTGCTGCGCGTCGTCGATGATCGCCAGCGACGTGGAGTCGACGTCTTCGCGGCGCGGCGACGGCTCGGCGATGATGCCGGCGAACGCCTTCAGACGCCCACGCATCACACCGAGATCGATGCGCGAGAGGGACTCGTCATCGAGATGCTGCATCACCAGCCGGTACCGCCGCGGCGATTCCTGTCCCGCGAGGTAGCGCGCATGAAACCCGTTCTGCGCGCGGACCAGCTCCTCCAGCGCGCCGACCGCCTTCGTCTCCACGGCGATCAGCCGCGTCCACCGCTCCTGCGCCTGCCGCGCGCGCCAGCTCAGCACGAACGCAATCGCGAAGAGCGCCACCGCGAATGCCCCGGTGAGGAGCAGTACGCGCGTGCGGAGATGTCGGCGTGGCATTAGGGAGAGGATAACCGGTGGAGGGGTGGGGGAAGTGTGGCGGGGATCACCAACTTGTCATCCTGCGGCTCAGAGGCTGTGAGTATCCGCCGCAGCCGCCGTAGGCGGCGAAAGATCTGTAGGCCCGGCCTTCAGGCCGGGTAAAGGTCGAGACAAGGCAAGTCCGCGAAGCGGGCGACAGCGTAGGTTTTTCGCGCGTAGCCTGTTCTGTCGCCCGCTTCGCGGACTCGCCTTCGGGGGGGCCGCGTGATACCCGCCCTGAAGGGCGGGCCTACAGATCTTCCGCCGCCTACGGCGGCTGCGGTGACAAGGTTTGTTCGTGCGACGTTCTTCGCTCAGGATGACAAAATTGCTTGCGTTGAAGTTGCAGGACATCTACCTCGCCACGCTCGCGCAATGTGCGCCCGAAAACCTGGTGCGCGAGCACGTACGGCCGCACATGCCCCGCAACGTTGTCGCCATCGGCAAGTGCGCGGGCGCGTTGCTTGACGGCGTCGCGGCTGTGCACAGCATCGAGCATGCATTCGTCACAATCCCGGAGGGTTACCCCCAACCGCATACTCAAGCAGACATCCACATCGGCGGCCACCCCCACATGACTCCCGCCTCCTTCGCCGCCGGCCGCGCTCTTCTTCGTTTCGTGGAAGAGCACGAGGACCTCCTCTTCCTCATCTCCGGCGGCGGTTCCGCGTGTGTGGAGGTGCCGCTCGCACCCTTCACCGAGGACGAGGTCGCGCGGCGCAACGCGGAGCTCATCGCCGGCGGCAAGCCGATCGCGGAGATCAACGCCGAGCGCCGCAAGCTCTCCGCGATCAAAGGCGGGAAACTGCGGGAGCGCGTTCGCGGCGAGTGCGTCACCCTCGTCTACTCCGACGTCGCGAAAGGGAGGCTCGCCGACGTCGCCTCCGGGCCGACCGTCAACCGCGCCGAGGAGGCGATCCTGATCGCCGACAACACCACGCTCGTCGACACCGCCGCCAGGATCATCGGCGCCAACGCGGTACGGATCGACGAACAGATCGAGTCCGATGTTGCCGCGGCCGCGGCGCTCCTCGCGGAATGGGCAGAAAGGCTCGCAAACGGCCAGATCCTCGTCGCAGGCGGCGAGCCGACGGTCCTCGTCAAAGGCAACGGCCAGGGCGGCCGGTGCAGCGAATTGGCCGTCCGTTTCGCCCTGAAATCCAGCGCGGAGGCCCTCTTCGCGAGCTCTGACGGGGTCGATGGCAACAGCGGCGCGGCCGGCATCTACCTCCCCGCGCGCAACGTCCCCGGTCTCCCACCGGGCTGGGAAGGCGAGCTGGCGGTGTCGAACGCGTTTCGGATCGCCGCGCAAGTCGGTGAGCCGATTATGATTACGCCGACGGGAAACAACCTGCGGGACCTCTTTTTCATAGCCCGCGCTTAGGCTCGCGATTAGCAAGCACTACCGCTGCTTCTTCAATGACCGTAACCGACCCGGGCGATCCACTGCTTCCGCCGCCGCGCGCGGTCAAGCATCGCTCCGCGCGCGAGCGCCAGCGCAAGGGGCCGATGTGGGGCTGCCTCAAGGGGTTGATCTGGGTCTTCGGCGTCACGGCGCTGCTGCTGTTCATCGGCATCGGCGGCGGCTGGTGGTACCTCGGCACGGCGAGCTTCGCCGACTACGTACGCAAGAGAGTCGAGGCGACGCTCGAGGCACGCCTCGGCCGCGACGTCGTCATCGGACGCGCGGAGTTCGTCCGCCAGCGCCCGCAGAAAGTCATCCTCCACAACGTCCGCATCGCCAACGACAAAGGGGGCGTCGCCCCTTCGTTCGCCGTCGTGCAGGAGATCGAGATCGCCGGCGGCGTGCAGTCATTCTGGGGGCGCAGCGTCAAGGTCGACCGGGTCGTCATCCGCAACCCGCAGCTCTGGTTCGAGATCTTTCCCGACGGGCGGCACAACTTCCCGAAGTGGAAGACGGGGCCGAAACGCAGCTACGAGATCGTCCGCATCGAGATCGGCAAGCTGATCGTCGAGCACGGCCGCTTCAGCTTCCTCGACCGCAAGCACGACATCGAGGCGGTGGCCACCGACATCGGCTCGACCGTCACCGTCACCCGCGCCGAGAACCTCTACGAAGGGATCATGAACAGCCCGCGCGTCCGGGTGCGGCTGCAGGATTACGAGAAGTTCGACCTCGACCTGCATGGCGGCTTCCGCTTCACGCCGGGCGTGCTCGCACTGCGCTCGGTCGCGCTCAGGGGACGCGGCATCGAGGCCTTTCTCTCCGGCAAGCTCGATCCGCTCACCGAGGCCGCGTACGACCTGCGCCTGGTGTCGCGCGTCGAGCTCGCGCGCATCAAAGAGATCTTCCGCGTCGAGAAGACGCTCGACGGCACGTTTGCGCTCGACTCGCGGCTGTTCGGCAAGGCAGGCGACTTCCGGCTCGCCGGCGGATGGACCTCGCCGAACATCACCGCCGACGTGTGGGAGCTCGCGAAGGCGAAGGGACGCCTCGACGTCACCGGCAACAACCTCACCGTCGAAGTCGACCAGGCCGGCTACGGCGGCGGCAACATCGGCGCGCACTACGTGCTGTCGAAGTATGCCGAGCCGTACCCGATGTCGGTCGACCTCCGCTACTCCGGCATTTCCATCGAGCAGCTCTTCAACGACTTCGGCGTCGAGGCGACCGGCCTGCGCGGCGGCGCGACCGGCACGCTCGACTATCGCTGGAACAAAGACCGGGTGCTCGACGGCTCCGGCACCGGCAGCGCGAAGCTGACGAAGAACGCAACGGCGTTCTCCAACGCCCGTTACCCGATCCCGGTCGCCGGCTCGACCGACTTTGCTCTCGACCGCGGCACCATCACCTTCCGGCGCGCGGAGCTCGACACCGACGCCTCGCATGTCAGCATCGCCGGGTCGATGAAGATCGAGGGAGCGGTGACCGACTTGCGGATGGCGATCCGCAGCACCGACTTTTCGGAGCTCGATCGCATTGCCTATAACTTCGCGCACTCCGCTGGGAAGACGGACTTCGAGCTGCTCGGCCTCGGCGGCGCCGGCACGATCAGCGGCACGGTCCGCGGTCCGATCGACAAGCCGCAGGTGGCGGCGCACGTCGTCGGCACCGCCGTGCGTTATAACGAAGTGCTCCTCGGCGACGGCGACATCGACCTCACCTACGACGGCACGAAGT
Organism: Thermoanaerobaculia bacterium; assembly: GCA_035629865.1. Lineage (GTDB taxonomy): Bacteria > Acidobacteriota > Thermoanaerobaculia > Gp7-AA8 > Gp7-AA8 > QHVT01. The sequence goes on from DASPHC010000042.1 coordinate 57,447, forward strand.
CGGTGCTGAAGTTTGACCGCGCAGTGTTCGCCGACAGCGGCGGACGGCTCGGGCTCAACGGCACCATCGCTTTCCCCGACTCCGGTCCCGGCCCGCGCTTCGACATCGCCGTCGAGGCGAACGGCTATCCGGCGCAACGCGCGATGGACGCCGTCGAGCTGGACATGAAGATCGGCGAGGGCCTGGCCACCGGGAAGCTCGTGGTCACCGGCACGCCCGAATCGGGCCGGGTCACGTTTGCCGGACTGACCATCCGCCGCGCCGACGCCACGCTCGCGCTCAACGGCAACGTCAACTGGCTGCCGGGCGAAGGGAACGTGCGCTTCGACCTCGACATCGCCGCGACGAACTTCCCGGTCGCCGACATCGCCGCGTTCCTCGACTTCGCCGACATCCCGGTGACGGGCGATCTCACCGGCACGCTGAAGATCGCCGGTGCGAAGGAATCGCTCGAAGGACAGGGCAGCGTCACGATCCGCAACGGCGCGGTGATGGGCGAGCCGATCGAAACCGCATCGGCCGACATCGCCTTCACCGAGGGGCGGATGCGCGCGACCAACCTCGTCGTGCGCGCCGAAGCGGGGGAGATCCGCGGCGACGCCGAGATCGACCTGAACACGAAGCGCTTCAGCTACAACATCGCCTCGTCGTCACTCGACCTGTCGCGGGTGAAGCTGCTCGAAGGGCTGCGCGACCTGCTCGGCGGACGGCTGATCATCAAATCGACCGGTGCCGGCACGTTCGAACAACCCGAGGTCGTGCTCGAGGCGACGCTCGAAGGAGCGACGCTGCGCGGGCTCACCCTGCCCGAAGGCTCCGCGCCGCCTTCGATCTACCTCGCCATCCGCAACGGCCGGCTGATCGTGCGCGGCGCGGTCGCCGACATCGTCTCGATCGAAGGAGAGGGAACGGTCGGTCCGGACATGACCGTCGACGCGCTGGTGCGCGTCACCATCCACGACATCGCCCGCGCTGCCGCGCTCTCCCCCGCGACCACGACCATCCCGCTCTCCGGCAAGGCGGTTGTCGACCTGCGGCTCGGCGGCAAGCTCACGCCGATCGAGGCGCTGGTCGTCGAAGCGACCGCGCCGGAGTTCAACGTCAAGATCGGCGAGCAGGCCTTCGTGGCGCCGGAGCCGTTGCGCGTCACCCTCCGCAACGGGCGGGTGGAGTTCGAGTCGTTCGTGCTGCAGCATACCGACTCGCGGTTCGCGGTCTCCGGCTTCGCCGAGATGACCGGAGCGAAGCGGATCGACCTCGACGTGCGCGGCAGGGTCGAGGCGGCGTTCCTGCAGCTCTTCATGCCCGACGCCCGCGCCGACGGACACCTCGACGTAGAAGTGAGCGTCGACGGCACGCTCACCGACCCGCGTGTCCTCGGCACCGCCGAACTGCGCGACGCGCAGATCAAGTTCGCCGGCTTCCCGCAGCTCTTCGACGAGATCAACGGCCGCCTGGTCTTCCGCGGCGACCGCATCGAGATCGAGCAGGTGCGCACCACCGTCGGCGGCGGCCGGGTCGTCGCCGGCGGCAGCATCACCCTGGAGGGGATGAAGCCGCAGAGCGTGCGCATCACCATGCAGGGGACCGACGTCGCCATCCGCTACTACGAAGGGCTGACCATCGAGGGGAACTTCAACCTGCTGCTCAGCGGCGACCTCGAACGGGCCACGCTCACCGGCGACGTCGACGTCACCCGCGCCCTCTACTTCCGCGACTTCGACATCCAGCAGACGCTGCTCAACATCATCCTGGCGCGCAACCGGGTCGCCACCGTGGCCGCGGCAACGTGGCAGGATCGCCTCGGCCTGCGCATCCATCTCTCCGCGCCCGGCACGCTGGCGGTGCAGAACAACATCGCCGAGCTCACCGCGAGCGCCGAGCTCGACGTCACCGGCACGCTTGCCAACCCGGTGATCCTCGGCGAGCTGACGCTCGACGAAGGCGGCACGGTGCGCATCCAGGGCGTCGACTACCGCCTCGTGCGCGGCACGATCGGCTTCCAGAATCCGTTCCGCATCGACCCGTTCTTCGACGTGACGATCGAAGGAACGGTCTCCGGATTCGGGGCGTCGGAGGTCGAGGGCGGACCGTTCGAGGTGACGGTGAATCTCACCGGCACGCTCGACCGGCTGACGCCGTCGATCACCAGCGATCCTCCCGCGAGCGACATCACGCTCTTCTCGATCCTCGGCCTCGGCGGTCTCGGAGGCGCGGGTGCGGGCGCGCAGGCGGGGGGCGTCGGACTGCTCGGTCAATCGTTGCTCTACCAGAGCCTCAGCACGCTGATCGGTTCGCGGGTCTTCCCGTTCGTCGACTCGTTCGCGTACGACCCCGGCACGCTCGACACCAGCACCGGCTCGGGGGCGAAGGTGACGTTCGAAAAGCGGCTGTCGAACAAGATCCGCTTCCTCCTGGTCTACAACCTCGAGAACCAGCAGAGCCGCCAGGTGGTGGAGTGGCTGGTCAACCCTACGTGGACGCTGCAGCTCACGCGCGACGAGACCGACGAGTACCGCCTCGACGCCCGCTTCCGCCGCCGCTACGAGGCACGGTGGCAGTTCGGCGACGATGAGGACGATTTCGCCACCGCCTCGATCATGACCACCAGGAACGCCGCCGCGCAGCCGCTCGCACCGGCGCCGCCGGTGACGACGGTGAACACCGCCGCGGCGGACAACCGGCCGATCGCGCAGATCAACTTCCGGGCGGACGCCCGCTTCGACACGAACGTCGTGGCGGAAGAAGTGACGCTGAAGCCGGGACAGCAGGTCTCGATCCGGGAGTTGCAGTCGTCGATCAAGAACCTCTTCGCCACCGGCAACTTCCGCGACATCCGCGTCGACGCCGCGCCGACGGACGCAGGCATCGTGCTGACGTTCGCGCTCTACCTTCACTACCGGATCGGCGAGATCGACGTCGAAGGGCTCGCGCGCGCCGACCTCACCCGGGCACAACGCGAGCTCACCGTGCGTGCCGGCGAGATCCTCTCCCTCGACGACGTCGACGACAGCGCGGCCGCGGTCGAGGAGATCCTCCAGCAGAACGGCTATCTGGAGGCCACCGTCGACCCGGAGACGAACTTCGACCGCGCCCGGAGCATCGCCGACGTCCGCTTCCACGTCACCGCCGGGCCGAAGGCGAAGGTGGCGGAGGTGGTCATCGAGGGGCAGCATGCCCCCTTCACCACCGCGCAGTTGATTGAGCGGATGGCGCGGCCTCCCGGCAAGGACTTCCACTTGCGCGAGGCGCGCGAGGAAGCGCAGCGTATGCAGAACTTCATGGTGCGCCGCGACTACCGGCGTGCCGACGTCGACTTCCTCGGCCATACCTACGACGAGGCGACGAAGAGCGTCACGCTGCGCTATCGCGCGCAGTCGGGACCGATCGTCAGGGTCGCGGTCGAAGGCATCGACCGGAGCGCGGTGCGGCGCTGGCTGCCGTTCGCGCGCAACCAGGAGTACAGCGAGGACGTGGTCGAGCGCGCTGCCGACCGCATCGTCGAAGGACTGCAGGAGCGCGGGCACTACCTCGCCACGGTCGATACCGAAAGCGCGCTCGAGAACAACGTCTGGACGACGACCTTTCACGTCGACGCCGGCGCGCGCTATCGCCTCACCGACGTCTCGTTCATCGGCAACAGCAAGATCGAGGAAAAGGAGCTGCGGGGTGTGGTCGCCACGTCGCCGGGAGGCGGCTTCAAGCGCATCCTCCAATCGCTCTTCCGCCGCGAGACCGGCATCACCCGCGCGCAGCTCAGCGACGATCGCGACTCGCTGGAGTCGTTCTATCGCCTGCAGGGCTTCTCCGAAGCCACCGCCGGCGAGCCGGCCGTGGAGACGCGCGCGGACGGGACGATGTCCGTCCGGTTCCCGGTCACCGAAGGGCCGCAGACCTTGCTCGCGTCGGTGCGCGTCGAAGGGAACGAGAAGGTCGAGCCCGGCGACCTCCCGCACGTGCAGCTCGCCGAAGGGGAGCCGCTCAACCCACAGCTCCTGCACGACGACATCGTGGCGCTGCAGACGTTCTACGCGAACCGGGGCCACATCGAGGTTCAGGTCACGCCGCGCGTCGACGTGAGCGAGGACAAGACCACCGCCACGGTCGCCTATGTCGTCGCCGAGGGACCGCAGGTGAACGTCGACGAAGTCACCGTTCGCGGGAACACCTACACCGATCGCGACGTGATCCTGCGCAGGGCCGGCCTGCGGTCCGGCGATCCGTTCAGCTACACGTCGATGCTCGAAGCGCAGCGCGAGCTCTACCGCCTCGGCATCTTCCAGCGCGTCGAAGTTCAAGCCCAGCAGGCCGACACCACCGTCGGGGACCGCGACATCGCCATCCAGGTCGAAGAAGGACGGAACCTCACCGTCACCGGCTCGGTCGGTCTGCGCGTCGCCCGCGGCGACCAGAGTGAGCTCGACAGCTCTACCGGTGGTGGTACGACCGACAACCTGACTGTCGAGGACGAGGGCCCGCTCTTCCGCGAGCGTATCGCCGCCGCGGTCGCGCACCGCAATCTCTTCGGCACCGGCCGTTACCTCGGCCTCGAAGGCGTCTACAGCCGCGAAGAGCAGGAGTTCTTCCTCACCTACCGCGAGCCGTTCATCAGCCGCTGGAACGTGCCGCTGCAGCTCCAGATTTTCCAGTCCGACGACCAGACGCGTCCGGGCGCGAAGTTCCGGCAACGGGGCACGTCGGTCGAGTTGACGAAGATCGCCCGCCTGCAGACGCGCTGGTCGCTCCGTTACGAGTACAAAATCTCGCAGTGCGAAGGCGGCAACCTCTGCAACGCGCTCAACGCCGGCATCCCCGTTGAGACGGCTGACCGCTCGCTGCTCGACATCCAGATCTCCAGCATCACCCCGACGTTCTTCTGGGACCGCCGGGACGACATCCTCGACCCGCACCGCGGCTTCTTCGCCAGCGCCTCGGTGGAGTACGCGTTCCCGCTCTTCGAAGCCAGCGCGAACTTCCTCAAGGAGTACGTGCAGGGGGCGTTCTACATCCCGCTCGGCAGGACTGTGATCGCACTTTCGGCGCGGGCCGGTCTCATTCAGTCGTACGGCACACGCTTCGACGAGGACCTCGGCGTGGAAGTCGACCTCGAGGTCCCGCTCTCCGAACGCTTTACTGCCGGCGGCGAGACCACGCACCGCGCCTTCGGCCTCGACCGCCTCGGCGATCTCTGCCTCGACGAAAACCGCGTCCGGATCCCCGGCTGCGAACGGACCCTCTTCGCCGAGGTCGACCCCGTGAGCGGCGACATCAGCCCGATCCTCCCCCTCGGCGGCAACTCGACGCTCCTCTTCAACGCCGAATACCGCTTCCCCCTCTTTGGCCCGGTCGGCGGTGCGATCTTCGGCGACGTCGGCAACGTCTGGGCCGGCAGCAAAATCCGCTTCGACGACCTCCGCTACGGCGCCGGCGTCGGCTTCCGGTACCTATCCCCGGTCGGACCGTTACGCGTCGACGTGGCCATGCCGTTCCAGCGGAGGTTCTACGAGGACCGGTGGCAGTACTTCATAACGCTGGGATATGCGTTCTGACCTGTCATCCTGAGCCTAGGATGACAGGGAGTTGTCCGGTCGTTCATCTCACAGCACGTACCGCGACAGATCCTCGTCCTTCACGATCCCCTCGAGCACGCGATCCACATACGCGGCATCCACCACCACTTCCTGCCCGTTCATGTCGCTCGCTTCAAACGACAGCTCGTCCAGCAGCCGCTCGAGGATGGTGTGCAGCCGGCGGGCGCCGATGTTCTCGGTCTTCTCGTTCACCACGGCGGCGTAGCGGGCGATCTCGTGGACGGCGTCGTCGGTGAAGGTGAGGGTGACGCCTTCGGTGCCGAGGAGGGCGATGTACTGGGTGGTGAGGGCGTTCTTCGGCTCGCGGAGGATGCGCTCGAAATCACCTTCAGTGAGCGATTCCAGCTCGACCCGGATGGGGAAGCGGCCCTGGAGCTCGGGGATGAGGTCGGAAGGCTTGGAGACGTGGAACGCGCCGGCGGCGATGAAGAGGATGTGGTCGGTCTTCACCATGCCGTACTTCGTGTTGACCGTCGTTCCTTCCACGATCGGCAGGAGGTCGCGCTGCACCCCTTCGCGCGAGACGTCGGGACCCTGCGACGCGTTCTGGCGGCCGGCGATCTTGTCGATCTCGTCGAGGAAGACGATGCCGCTCTGCTCGACGCGCTCGATCGCCTCGCGGGCGACGTTCTGCTGGTCGACGAGCTTCTCGGCTTCTTCCTGGATGAGGATGTCGCGGGCGTCGCCGAGGCGCATCTTCTTCCGCTTCGTCTTTCCGCCGAAGAGACCGGGCATCATGTCCTTCACGTTGACGCCCATCTCTTCGACGCCCTGCGGGGTGAAGATCTCGAACGACGGGAAGCCCTGCTCCTTCACTTCCAGCTCGATCTCGCGCTCGTCGAGTTTTCCCTCGTCGAGCCAGCGGCCGAGCTTTTCCCGCGTCTCGGTCGACGAGTCCTCCGGCTCCGGTCCGGCGACGAAGGCGGGCCGGGCGCGCGGCGGGCGGGAGTCGGGGAGGAGGATGTCGAGGATGCGCTCGCGGGCGTTGCGCTCGGCCGACTCGCGGACAAGGCGGTTCTTCTCGTCCTTGATCAGCTTCACGCCGATCTCGGTGAGGTCGCGCACGATCGACTCGACGTCGCGGCCGACGTAACCGACCTCGGTGAACTTCGACGCTTCGATCTTCATGAACGGCGAGCGGGTGAGCCGCGCCAGCCGGCGGGCGATCTCCGTCTTTCCGACGCCGGTCGGCCCGATCATGATGATGTTCTTCGGCGCAATCTCGTCGCGCAGCTCGGGGGCGAGCTGCTGCCGGCGCCAGCGGTTGCGCAGCGCGATCGCCACGGCGCGCTTGGCCGCGCGCTGGCCGACGATGTACTTGTCGAGCTCGCGGACGATTTCTTTCGGGGTGAGGCGTTCCGCGTCGAGGACGCTGTCGTCTGGCGCGGAAGGAAGGTGAATGACCATTAGAGAGTCTCGACCGTGATCCTGTCGTTGGTGTAGATGCAGATTTCGGAGGCGATGCGCAGCGACTCTTCCGCGACCTCGGCCGCGCCGAGCGTGGTGTGCTTGACGAGCGCGCGCGCGGCGGCGAGGGCGAACGCGCCGCCGGAGCCGATCGCCAGGATTCCGTCATCGGGCTGGATGAGGTCGCCCGTCCCGGAGATCAGGTAGGCGCGCTCGCTGTTGGCGACGATGAGCATGGCCTGGAGCTGCCGAAGGTACTTGTCCATCCGCCAGTCCTTCGCCAGCTCGACCACCGAGCGCTCCATGTTCCCGCGGTACTCCTCGAGCTTGGCCTCGAAGCGCGAGAAGAGCGCGAACGCGTCGGCGGCGGAGCCGGCAAAGCCGGCCAGGATCTTGTCGTGGTACAGCCGGCGCACCTTCGCGGCGCCGTGTTTCATCACCGTATTGCCGACCGTGACCTGCCCGTCCCCCGCCATGGCCACCTTGCCATCGCGGCGGATGCAGACGACGGTCGTGGCGCGAAATACCATGTCTTCCATCGCGGGGCATCGTATCGCACTACGCGCGGTGTCCTAGCGCACGGTGCGCCGGGCTGGCGCCCGCGTGTTACGATCGACGGAAAGGCAATAGCGCGTCGCACTGCGGCAGCGCACGGCCACCACAAATGCGCCGCGTCACCTCGAACTGGCCGCCTTTTCTCAAGACCGCGTTCCTGCGGCTTGCCACCCTCGCCGCCGCGGTCCTGTACTACGGAAAGAAGCGGTATTGTCCGGTGTGCCGGAGCCACTCCCGCAAGTTTCTGACGTTCGGAGTCACGGACCGGAAAGATGCGCTCTGTCCGCGTTGTGGCGCGTTGGAACGCCACCGCCTGGTCTGGCTGTATCTGACGGACCGCACGGACCTTTTCGACGGCAGGGCGAAGCAGATGCTGCACGTGGCGCCGGAGTACGCCCTGAAGCCCCGGCTGGCGAAGCAACTCGGCACCGGCTACATCACCGCGGACATCGAGAAGGGGCGGGCCATGGTCCAGCTCGACCTCATGGACATCCAATACCCGCAGGACGCGTTCGACGTCGTCTACTGCTCCCATGTCCTGGAGCACGTTCCGGACGACAGGCGGGCAATGCGGGAGCTCCACCGGGTCCTGAAGCCGGATGGCTGGGCCGTCCTGCTGGTCCCGATGTCGGACGGTGAGACGTTGGAAGATCCGTCGGTCGTCGACCCGCAGGAGCGCCTGCGTCTCTACGGGCAGGAGGATCACGTCCGTCTCTATGGCAGGGACTACGTCGACCGCCTTCGCGAAGCCGGCTTCACCGTCACCGTCACCACCATCGCCGACCTCGCCGGAAAGGAAGATGCGACGTTGATGGGGCTGACGGCGGATGCCGGAGAGATCTATCTCTGCCGCAAGGGATGAACGACAACGTTCAGGCCGGAAAGTCCGCGGGCACCGGCGCCACGAGCTCGCCGCCGAAGTACGGGTGGGCCAGCTTCCACGCGTGCAGCAGCATCCGCGGCGCGGGCATGCTGGAGCCGTAGCGGCGGTCACCGACCACCGGCCGTTCGATCGACTTGAGGTGGATGCGGATCTGGTGCATCCGGCCGGTGAGGATCTCGGCTTCCACCAGCGTCATGCCGTCCAGCTCTTTCACCGGCCGGACGATGGTGTGGGCGTCCTTGCCGCCGATGGCCGACTCGATGACGGTCTCGTGGTCGATGCGCCCCTCGGCGACAGCAAGGTAGGTCTTGCCGATCTCACGGGAGGAGAAGAGCCGCGAGAGGTCGGCCGCCGCCGGGCGCGTCTTTCCGAAAACCACCACTCCGCTGGTCTGGGTGTCGATGCGGTGGATGAGGAAGATGGTCCCGTAGCGCATCCGCAGGAGCTCTTCGAGCGAACGGCGGGAGCGGTCGCGCATCGGCTGTGTGGCCATGCCGGCTGCTTTGTCGACCGCCACCCAGTCGCCCGTCTCGCGGATGACGTGCAGGTCCGGGACGTCTTCGGCGACCGTGATGCGGTCGCGATCGCTGACCTCGCGCGAGGCGACGCCGACGGGGCGGTCGTTCACGAAGACGCGTTTCTGCGAGATCAGCTCGCGCGCTTTGCGCCGCGAGATCTCCGGATAGCGGGCGGCGACCGCCTGATCGAGACGCATATTCGCTTTAGAAACTAGGACTTTACAGCAGTCCCGCCTCGAGCGCCTTGAGCACGGCACGGGTACGGTCGCGGACGCCGAGCTTGGAGAGAATGCTGGAGACGTGGTTCTTGATCGTCCCTTCCGCGGCGCCGAAGGCGTGGGCGATCTCGCGGTTGCTGTAGCCGCCGGACATGAGCCGCACCACCTCGATTTGTAAGGAGCGAGCTACCGCAGCCGCCGTAGGCGGCGGAAGATCTGTAGGCCCGCCCTTCAGGGCGGGTATCGTGCGCCCCACGAAGGCGAGTCCGCGAAGCGGGCGATAGAACAGTGGTCACGCGCAACCCTCTGCT
>DASPHC010000043.1:0-8328 GCA_035629865.1 Thermoanaerobaculia bacterium
ATCGGTGTCGTTCGCCAGCACCGCGACGCTGACCGGCGTCTCTTCGGACGTCGCTGCCGCGTCGTCCACCGCCACCGGCGCGTCATTCACCGCAGTGACCTCGATCGTAACCGTGACGACGTCCGAATCGGACGAGCCGTCATTCGCGCGGTAGGTGAACGAGTCCGAAGTCGTCTCGCCGCCGTTGTGCGTGTAGGTGAAGGTGCCGTCCGGGTTCAGCGTGAAGGAGGAGGCGTTGGCCGGGCCGCCGACCAGCAGGGCCGTCAGCGGGTCGCCGTCCGGGTCGCTGTCGTTGGCGAGCACCGACGTGCCGTTGAGCGTGCCGCCCTCGGCGACCGGGTAGGGGCCGTCGGGCTCCGCGTCCGGCGGGTCGTTCCCGTCGGTGACGTTGATGGTGATGGTCGCCTCGTCCGAGCGCGACGGCGTGCCGCTGTCGACCACGCGGACGATCAGGAAGAACTGCGTCGACGACTCGAAGTCGATCGCCGCCGGGTTATTCACCGTGATCTCGCCCGTGTTGGCGTCGATGGCGAACGCGTTGCCGTTGTTGCCGCCCTCGATCGAGAAGGTGAGCGTGTCACCCTCGACGTCGGAGGCGCTGACCGTGCCGACCACCGTGCCGGCGAAGCTGTTCTCGACGACCGGGAAGGTATCCGGCTCCACCGTCGGGGCGTCGTTTTCGGCGGTGACGGTGATGGTCACGAGCGCCGTGTCGGTGTCGGTGCCGTCATCCACCGTATAAGTAAAGGTGTCGCTGCCGAAGAAGTTGGCGTTCGGGGTGTAGGTGAAACCGCCGTCGGCGGCCAGGACGACCGCGCCGTTGGTCGGCGCCACGAGGAGCGTCGCCGTCAGGGCGTCGCCGTTCGCGTCGGTGTCGTTCGCCAGGACGCCGGTCGCGGCCGGCCGGTTGAGCTGCTCGTCTTCCGGAGTGTTGTAGTTGTCGTCGACCGCGTTCGGCGCGGTGTTGTTCAAGGTGTTGACGGTGATGCGGACGCGGGCCGCGTTCGAGGTCTTCGTGCCGTTGGAGGCGCGGTACTCGAAGGCGTCGCTCTGCGTCGAGGCCGGATTGTCCGGCGTATAGGTGAAGCTGCCGTCCGGGTTGAGGGTGACGTTGCCGTGCGACGGGGAGCTGACCGGCTGAGCGGTCAGCGGGTTGCCGGCCGGGTCGCCGTCGTTGGCGAGCACGCCCGGAGCCGGGACGCTCAGCCCCTGCCCTTCCTCGCGCTGGTAGTTGTCGTCGTTCGCGAACGGCGCGTCGGCCGAGAGGTTCGCGTCGAAACGGAAGTAGAAGAAGTCGTCGTCCACGTTCGCGAACGCGAAGAACTTGATGATGCGCAGCCCCTGCGTGCCGCTGGAGGCGATGCCGTCGACCAGGGCGTTCAGCGCCTGCCAGTCGGCGCCGTCGCCGTCGAGAGTGATGACGCGGGGGGCGCCCGGCGAGCCGACCGAGCGGCGCTTGCCGCGCGTCGGGGTCGGGAAGAGGATCATCGAGCCGTCGGGGTTGACGATGGCGGTGTGCGACACCGTTCCTTCGCCCGCGGAGACTCCGAGGCGCATGTTCGGCTGCAGGCCGGTGGGGAAGGTCGAAAAGGGGATGCGGGTCTCGACGAGGACATTGCCGCTGGCGGGCTGGAACCCGGCCGGCCAGCCGGTGGTCACCGGATCGAGCTCGGCGCCGAGGGCACCGGCCGTGCAGACCTGGCGAAACGTTCTGGTGATGTTGCCCGTCGTAGCATCAGTGACGAGGCGAGTGGTGAGGACCTGATCCACGCCGGCCATGCCGGCCACGCTGCACCCGGTAGTTGCGTCGTTGTCCCAGTCGAACAAGACCCGGAAATCCGTCGTCGCGGCTGATGCGTAGAGCGGAAAGACAAGAGAGCAAATCGCAAAAACAAGCACAGCAAGACCGCGTGGACGCGTCATCGCAACCTCTTCTTTATTCAGGACACCGGCGGACAGGACCAGCCCGAGGTCTGACCAGACCTTGAGTTGGGTGATGATAACAGTTTCCAGAACAATTTGTTTCGTGTGTAAGCGGTTTCACATAAGAGGCTTAGAGGTGTCAATAAAAAGGAGACCGGCGATCGCTCGCCGGTCTCCAGCCACCCTGCCCGCGCCCCGGGGGAAGCGCGCGCCACATCCACGAGCCCCGTCCGGCCCGTATGCCTGATCTCGTTTCTATCTGACCTCGGTCTTTACCCGGCTGCCGGCGCCGATATCGATGAGAGGGACCACCGGCGCTTCTTCTCGGTCTCTGACCGGAAGCGGCGCGTCGGCGGGGATGCCGCTGAGGGCGAAGCAGCCATCCCTGCCGAGAGTCATCGCCTGCCCGGCGCCCGGCACCGGGACTTCGACACCCTGTGGACTGCCGGCCGTTGCCATCCCCGCCTCACCCGACACCACGGCCGCACCGTACCCGCCCGTCACCGGCACCCGCTCGCATTCCGATCGCCAACGAGCGCCAGTCCCACCATCATCACCACCACGGTCCACTCTTGCTGCCCAAAATAAAAGGGGGGGCGTGCGGTACGCCCCCCTTGTGAAACCGATGTTGTTTGCAGGCGGGAGTGTCCCACGGCCCTTGCCGAACGCGTGTGATCTGCATCACGGTCCCGGAAAAAAGCAAGGGGACCGATGGGACTGATGGGACTGATGGGGACTTAAGGGAGTTGCATCGTTGCGGCACTTCCACCCATCGACTCTGCCGGAATTTATGGGGGTCGGCGTGGACCCATCGATGAGTCGCGCCGACCCGTCGATCAGTCGGGGCGAACCCGTCGATCAGTCGCGCCGAACCCGTCGATCAGTCGAGACGAACCCGTCGATCAGTCGCGGCGAACCCGTCGATGAGTCGGGGCGAACCCGTCGATCGGTCGGGGCGAACCCGTCGATGAGTCAGGGCGAACCCGTCGATCGGTCGGGGCGAACCCGTCGATCAGTCGCGGCGAACCCGTGGTCAGTCGGGGCGAACCCGTCGATGAGTCGGGGTCGACCCATTGGCCACTCCCAGGTGAGCCATCGATCCTCCTATTTGTCCTATCTGCCTTCCCCCAAGCTGCTACCATTTCTCCCGGCCCCGACTCATGTCTGAGCACCCGTTCCTGCACGTCGTGCCGGGTGGCGAGCCGCGGAGAGATCCGCGCGAAGAAGAGATTGCACGCATGCGCGCCGAGTTGCAGGCGCGTCACCGGCAGGAGACCGCGATCGCGGAGCTCGGCCAGGCCGCCCTCACCGGCGTCGACCCGCTCATCCTCATCGGCCAGGCCTGCGCGCTCGTCGAGCTGACCCTGCAGGTCTCCCACTGCCGCGCACTCGAGACCGGCCCCGGCGGGCAGATGATCGTCCGGGCGGCCCTCGGCGCGAACGACTCCTTCGCCCGCTGCTCCCACGACGCCGACGAAGACGAGTCCCTCGGCATGGTCACCCTCCTCGCCGACGGTCCCTTCGCCTTCGGACGCCTCGACGAGGAGAGCCGCTTCAACGCCTCCCACCTCCGCAACTTCCACGGCATCCGCAGCGGTGCCGGGGTGATCATCCGCACCCAGCACGGGCCGTACGGCGTGATCCTCGCCTACTCCAACGAGGAGCGGACGTTCGCCGACTACGAGCTGGCCTACCTCCTCTCCACGGCCAACATCCTCGGCGAGGCGATCTCCAGGGCCCGCACCGAGCGGGAGCTCGAACAGAGCGAGAAGCGCTTCCGCACCATCGTCGAGAAGAGCTGGAGCGGCGTGGTGCTGCTCGACGGCGAGCTCCGCTTCTCCTTCGCCGGCTCGTCGACCCAGCACCTCATCGGCTACGAAGACCACGAGCTCCCCGGCCGCTCGCTCTTCGACTTCGTCCACCCGCACGACGTCGCCGAGGCAAAACGCTTCTTCGGAGAGGTCATGGGGCGGTCGAGCCACGAGGCCCACGGCGAGCTGCGCTTCCGCCACAAGAACGGCCGCTGGATCTGGCTGGAGGGCTTCTGCCAGAACCTGCTGCACGAGCCGAGCGTCGGCGCGGTGGTCCTCAACTACCGCGACATCTCCCAGCGGAAGGAGACCGAGAAGCAGCTCGAGTACCGCGCTCACTACGACGCCCTGACCGGCCTCCCGAACCGCCTCCTCTTCCGCGACCGCCTGGTGAACAGCCTGGCGCACGCGAAACGGAACCGCGTCGGCGTGGCGGTGATGTATCTCGACGTCGACCACTTCAAGCTGGTCAACGACGGTCTCGGCCATTCGTTCGGAGACCGGCTGCTGGCCGACGTCGCCCGCCGGCTCGACTCCGCCCTCCGCGCCTCCGACACCATCTCCCGCATCGGCGGGGACGAGTTCAGCATCCTCCTCCCCGAAGTCACCAACACCGAGGCAGTGGCGGGGGTGGCGCGGAAGATCCTGGAGTCGCTCGCAAAGCCGTTCCAGATGGACGGCCACGACCTCTTCGTCACCGCAAGCATCGGCGTCAGTTGCTATCCGACGGACGGCGACGACGCGGAGACCCTGCTCAAGTGCGCCGATGCGGCGATGTACCGCGCCAAGGAGCTCGGCCGCAATCAGGCCCAGCTCTTCACCGCCAGCATGAACGAGCGCTACGTGCGGCGCCTCGCGCTCGAACAGCACCTCCACCACGCCATCGAGCGCGGCCAGCTCGACCTCTACTACCAGCCGGTCTACGACCGCGCCCGCCGGCGGATCGTCTCCCTGGAGGCACTCCTCCGCTGGCGCGACCCGGTCCGCGGCATCGTCCAGCCGGCCGAGTTCATCCAGCTCGCCGAAGAGACCGGGATGATCATGCAGATCGGCGAGTGGGCGCTCCGCACCGCCTGCAAGCAGCTCAGGAGCTGGCACGAGCAGGGACTGAACACCCTGCGCATGGCCGTGAACCTCTCCGCCGTCCAGCTCCAGCAGCGGGAGCTGGTGGACATCGTCCGGAGCGCCATCACCGAGGGAGGACTCGAGCCGCACATGCTGCAGCTCGAGATCACCGAAAGCGCGGCCATGCAGAGCTTCGAGGTGACCATGAAGGCCCTGCGCGAGCTGCGGGCCATGGGCGTCGGCGTAGCCATCGACGACTTCGGCACCGGCCAGTCGTCGCTGATCTACCTCAAGCACTTCCCGATCGACACAGTAAAGATCGACAAAGAGTTCCTGCGCGACGTGACCTCGGACGAGACCGCCGCCGCAATCGTCTCCTACGTCATCAACCTCGCCCACACCCTGCAGCTCAAAGTAGTCGCCGAAGGGGTGGAGACCGAAGAGCAATACACCTTTCTCCGCCACTACGCCTGCGACCTGATGCAGGGTTACCTCTTCAGCAAACCCCTCCCCGGCCCGGAAGTCCTGCCGTTCCTGCAGACCGGCGTGTTCCAGCCGAAAACGCTGGAGATGAAGAGACCGGACGTGTAGCCCCGCTATACTTCCGTCCGTCATGGACCGGTTTCCGGCCGAGTTCGAGGATCTGCTGAATCGCCGGGGGCGGCGGGCACTGGCCGACGCTCCACGGCTCGAGTCTCTGATCGCCAGGAAACAGACGCCGATCCTTTTCTTTGACGGCGTCATCGATGCCGGGGTGGCCGCCGAGTGCGTCCGGCTGCTCGACGAGGCGATGTATCCGGTGCTGCGGCGGATGCACATTCCCATCCCGCGCGAGGCGCTCACGGACATGACGGAGAACTACACCGAAGAGCTGCGGAAGACGGTGCGGGTGAAGACGGCGACGTTCAACTCGCCGAGGTCGAGGTCGCTGGCGGCGGCACGGGAGGTGGGACTCGACGCCATGCTCTCCTCGCCCAGCTTCCGCCGCTTCGCCCAGGCCGTGACCGGGCCGAATCTGCGCGACGACCACTGGGGGCGCCAGGTCATCTGTTACGAGACCGGCGACTACAGCGGCCCGCACAACGACCACCATCCTCAACGGGACGTGGCAAAGAACGGCTTCATCGACTTCCACGTCATGTTCTCGAATGACTCTGTCGCCCACCAGCTGCTGATCTACGAACAGCGCGGCTTCCTCACCCAGGCCCGCGAGGTCACCGGGACCCCGGCCATCGCCGTCTACCGCCTCCCCTTCTGGCACTACACCACCCCCCTCCTCGCCCGCCCCGGCCACGAGGCCACGGCCCGCAGATGGCTCCTCCTCGGCTCCTTCGACTACGACCCGCCTCTCCCGAAGCTGGCGTACTGATCGCCCTTAATAACATTGGCGACTGCTTTGCTAGTACGACTCTCCGTGATGTCTCAGCCCGCACTGACCAGCCTGCAAAGGCACCTCCGCTTCGCCAAACTCCCCTAACCGAGCATGCGTTTCTCCATCTCCTCCCGGCGTACTGGTACAGGTGTATTCAGGGAGAGGCTCATCTGATGGACGGGGAACGGCGGGCGCTCGTGGTCGATGACGACGCCGGGATCCGCGTCCTGGTAGCACGGGTGCTCTCGCGGAACGACTTCCAGGTCGACGCCGCCCGCGACGGGGCCGAGGCGATCGAGCAGATGCTCCAGCACGAATACTCCGTCATCGTGCTCGACCTGATGATGCCCCGCATCGACGGGTTCGCCGTGATCCGTTACCTCATCGAGCACTATCCGGAGAAGCTGCAGAACGTCGTGGTCATGACCGCCTTCGGTGCCGGTGCCTTCAACCGCGTCTGCCCGCCGGTCGAGCGCTTCATCGAAAAGCCGTTCGACATCAACGACCTCCTGGCCGCAGCGGCGCAATGCGCCGCCGGGGCCGGTCCGGCTGTCCTCTGAGGGGCGACACAGTCGCGCCCCCGAACGCGGACGACGACGAGGCGCTTACTTCCCTACGGCTCGCCCTCGAGGCGTCCGATGCACCCGCATCGCGCCCGTGAGCATCGCCGTCTCGTTGCCGGTGCGGACCATCAGCACCGCCGAGCCGACGGAGGCAGCGGGGTCGACCGCGAAGCTCGCACGGACGTAGTTGTCGGACCAGGTAAAGTCCGAGACCCGTCGGAACGCCGGATTCATCACCTCGAACTCGGTCATGCCGCTGGTGAAGCCGTCGCCGGCCACGGTGATGGTGAACGTGGTCCCCGGGCTGACCGTGACCGGTGAGGTGGAAAGGCTGACGTCGTTGCGTCCTGCCGCCGACACGCCGATCCAGCGCGGGTTGAGCCGCACTGCTCCGGCGGTAGTGAGGACGAGGTTGCCGTAGACGCGGCCGTTCTCGACCACGATCGGTGCGTCGAAGAACTCGGTCGGGAACGGAGTGGCCTTCGCCTGGCGCCAGGACCCCTGCAGCGCCGCCGGGTCGACCGGGCCGTCGAGCGGCTCGGCATAGAGGCGATAGCGTCCGGCCGGGATGCCG
Source organism: Thermoanaerobaculia bacterium (assembly GCA_035629865.1). GTDB lineage: Bacteria > Acidobacteriota > Thermoanaerobaculia > Gp7-AA8 > Gp7-AA8 > QHVT01. The sequence continues at coordinate 7,309 of DASPHC010000043.1, forward strand.
GGGAGGGAGAACTCGCCCGAGGCGTTGGTGAGGGTGGTGCCGACCGGCTCGCCGCGGTCATTCACCGCCACGACCTGCGCGGCGAAGATGCCCCCGCCGTCGCCGAGAAGGCGGCCGGTGAGCGTTGCGCCGGTGAGGGTCGGGTCGCCTTTCGGGTAGATCGAGGAGATGGCGATGCGGTCGTCGACGCCGAACGAGGAGGAATTCTCACCCTTGCCGACGAAGGGATACATGATCGAAGAGAGGACGGCCGAATGGTCGAGTCCGAGGACGTGACCGACCTCGTGCTGGAGCGCCATCTGCGCGTTCATGCTCCCGTTGAAGAGCGAGGGGTCGATGACGATGTCGGCATCGGTCATCCGCCCCGTGGTGGTGTCGTACTTATAGGCGGTCACAGCCACCGCCCCCTGGTTGAGGAAGAGATCGTCCCCCACCGTCACGGCAATGCGCTCGGAAGCCTGGACGGCCGTCGACAGCACTCCGTTCGACTGGAAGCGGATGTTCGCCCCGTCGATCTCGGCCCAGGCGTCGAACGCCCGCCCGACCATCGCCACCGCGTTCGGATGCACGAGAGCGACCTTCGGGTCGATCTCGTAGGGCAGCGGAAACGCCGCCGGCGCCCATTCGATCGCCGTCGCCACGCCTTGGATGTCGTACGTCATCCGTGTCGCAGCCGCGACCGGAAGGGAGAGAGCCGTTGCCAGGAGAAAGACCGCGAGTCTACGGGCCATGATGAGAGGTTCCGGTAGCAATGGAGGTGCCACACAATAACACTATTCGGGCGGGGGGTCCCATCAGTCCCATAGGTCCCATTCGTCCCATGGGACTGATGGGACTGATGGGACCTATGGGACAAACCGGTCAAACCAAGGCAATCAAATCGATCTCCACCGCCCCGCCCTTCGGCAGCGCGGCTGCCTGGATGGTCGTGCGGGCCGGTTTGTGGTCGCCGAAGTATTCGGCGTAGATGGTGTTGAGGGCGGCGAAGTTGGCGAGGTCGGTGACGTACACCGTGGCCTT
>DASPHC010000044.1:0-43669 GCA_035629865.1 Thermoanaerobaculia bacterium
ATCCCGAGCCCGCGGAAGTTCCCACGAGCCTAAAGCATGGCGGCGAGGGACCTGGGCGGGAGGGGGTGGGATGCGCGTGCATCGTACGGGTGGTCTCCTGTCATCCCGAGCCCGCGGAAGTTCCCCACGAGCGGGAAGCATGGCGGCGAGGGACCTGGGCGGGAGGGGGTGGGATGCGCGTGCATCGCTCCCCCGCCCCCCAGGTCCCTCGCCGCCATGCTTCCCGCTTGTGGGGAACTGCTGCGGGCTCGGGATGACAAAGCGCCCGGCCCTCCCTTTGCTACGTCCGGTTTCCGATGAACTGGCTCCGACGCCTCCTGATGGCGCTTTGCACCGTTCCCATCGCCGGGACACTCCTCAGTTTGAGCCGGCGGACGCACTGGCTGTTCCGGATGTGGGATTTTCCGCGGATGCAGATCGCCACGCTGGCCGCGGTCGGCGGCGCCGCGTATGCGCGTCTTTTCGGCGCGCGGCGGCCATCCGACCGTGCCCTTCTCGCCGGGACGGGGGCGGTCGTGGCGTGGCAGCTCTACAAGATCCACCCCTACACGCCGCTGGTCCGGCCGGCCGTGAAGCGCGCACGCGAAGGGGCCGATCCCGGCAATCGCATCAGGCTGATGATGACTAACGTGCGGATGGAGAACGATCAGCACCAGAGGCTGATCAACACAGTCCGGCGCGCGAATCCCGACGTCATCCTGGCGGTCGAAGGCGACGACGGGTGGGACAGGGCGCTCCAGCCGCTGTTCCGTCAATACCCCTACGCCGTGCGGCGCCCGCTGCACAACTACTATGGCATGACCCTGCTGTCGAAGCTTCCGCTCGTCGATCCGCGGGTCGAATACCTCGTGCAGGACGACATCCCGTCGATCCACACGCGCGTGCGGCTGCGCAGCGGCGTCGAGATCATGCTGCACGGACTGCATCCGCGGCCGCCCGAGCCGCTGCGCGACGAGCCGTCGTCGCCGCGGGACGCCGAGCTGGTGATCGTCGGACAGGCGATCCGCGACGACTCCGGCGGACCGACGATCGTCGCCGGCGACCTGAACGACGTGGCGTGGTCGGAGACCAGCGAGTTGTTCGTCCGCATCAGCGGCCTGCTCGATCCGCGCGTCGGCCGCGGCTTCTACAACAGCTACAACGCCAACAACCCGCTGTTCCGCTATCCGCTCGACCACGTCTTCCACTCGAAGCACTTCGAGCTCGTGCGCATCGAGCGGCTGCCGCACATCGGGTCCGACCACTTCCCGATCCTGATCGAGCTGCAGTACGACCCCGAGGCGGAGCGCGAGCAGGAAGAAACGCAGAAGAAGCCGGGCGACGACCGCCTCGCCGGCGAGAAGCTCGAGCAGGAAGCGAAGGACGCGGCCACCGGCGACGACCGGCCGCGGGAGTGACGATGGCACGGCTGCGGGCCTGGCTCGTCCACATCTACACCGCCTCGGGAGTCCTCTTCGCGCTGCTGGCGACGCTGGACGTCTGCGGCACGGCGCCCGATGCCCGGCGCGTCTTCGTCTACCTGACGATCGCCGTCCTGATCGACGCCACCGACGGGCCGCTGGCCCGCCGCTTTCACGTGAAAACCGTGCTGCCGCACATCCAGGGGCGCACCATCGACGACATCGTCGACTACCTCACCTTCACCTTCATCCCGCTGCTGCTCGTGGCGCGGCTGGAGTGGGTGCCGCGGCCGGTGCTGCTGTTCGTCGCGCCGGCGCTCATCGCCAGCCTGCTCGGCTTCGCGAACAGCGGCGCCAAGGACGAAACGGGCGGCTTCTTCCTCGGCTTTCCGTCCTACTGGAACATCATCGCGGTCTACCTCGGCATTGCCGCCGCGCACGGCTGGCAGTGGCTGAACGGCGCGATCGTGCTGATTCTGGCCGTGCTGACCGTGGTGCCGCTCGGCTTCATCTACCCCAACCTGGCGCCACGGCGATGGAAGGTGGCCATCCTCGGGGGGGCGTTGGTGTGGCTGGCGATGATCGCCGCGATGTTCCCTTTCTACCCGCGGCCGCCGCTGCTTCTGGTAGCGCTGTCGCTGGTCTATCCGCTCTTCTACACGGTGGTGTCGCTTTTCGAGTTTAGAATCGCGCGCGGCAAAGGATCCCGCCTCGCGTAGGGGCAGGACCACGGAGGATTCATGGATTGGTTGAGTAACCCGCAAGCCTGGATTGCGCTGGCGACGCTGACGATGCTGGAGATCGTCCTCGGCATCGACAACGTCATCTTCATCTCGATCCTGGCAGGCAAGCTGCCGGCGGAACAACAGAAGAAGGCGCGGAACCTCGGCCTGGCGATGGCGCTGGTCACGCGCCTGCTGCTGCTGATGTCGCTGGCCTGGATCATCCGCCTCACCGCACCGCTCTTCACGGTGGTCGGGGCCGAGATCTCCGGGCGCGACCTGATCCTCATCATCGGCGGCCTGTTCCTCCTCTTCAAGGCCACCCACGAGATTCACGACAAGCTGGAAGGGGAAGAGGGTGAAGACGTCAGGCGCGTCGCCCCGTCGATGACCTCGGTGATCGTCCAGATCGCGCTGCTCGACATCGTCTTCTCGCTCGACTCCGTCATCACCGCGGTCGGCATGGCCAAGGACCTCGGCGTGATGGTGACCGCGGTGATCATCTCCGTGGTGATCATGCTCTTCTCGGCCGGCTCGATCAGCGCGTTCGTGCACCGCCATCCGACCGTGAAGATGCTCGCCCTCAGCTTCCTCCTGCTGATCGGCATGAGCCTCATCGCCGAGGGCCTCGACTTCCACATCCCGAAGGGCTACGTCTACTTCGCCATGGGCTTCTCGGTCTTCGTGGAGGTGCTCAACATCAACTTCCGCAGGAAAGCGAAGAAGCCGGTGGAGCTGCACGACGGGTATCACGAGCACGAAGCGGCGAAGTGATAGGACCGTAGGACAGCCAGGACCTATAGGACACCCCCCCCGGTGCCCTATAGGTCCTGCCGCAAGTCCGATCTGTCCTAGAACTCGTACGAAAGCCGCGTGTACACGAACCGTCCGTTCATCCCGAACGGCGACTGGCTCGGATAGGTGAAGATCCCGAAGTTCGCCTGCGGGGTGCCGAGGCGGTTTCTGTCGGGGAAGACGTCGAAGAGATTCTCGACGCCGACGGCGACGCGGTAACTGCTCCACTTGTACGACCCTTCCAGGTCGGTCAGCCATTCCGCGCCGTAGGTCTGGTCGTCGGCCGGGAGGAGGGTGAAGCTGCAGTACTCGCCGTAGCGGCTTTCGCGCGCCGTGACATTGAGGCCGCCGTAGTTCCAGCTCTGGAGCAGGCGGATGTTGTTCTTCGGCTGGCCGCACTCGACGCGGCGGCGCTCGATCCGGTCGAACAGCACTTCCGACAAGCCGGCGAGCTGCGGCGGCGTCGCGACCACCCCGTCGATGCGGGTCTTGTTCTGGCTGTACGCGGCGGAAAGGTCGATGCGGCCGAAGCTCGCCAGTCCGCGCTGGTAATTCGCCACCACGTCGAAGCCGCGCGTGCGCGTGTCGATCGCGTTCGTGAAGAAACGCGCGCCGGTGACGCCGAACGGCTGGATCAGCGGCAGCACCTGCGGGCCGGTGAAGTTGCCGGAGAAGACGATCCGGTCGTCGATGTCGATGCGGAAGTAGTCGGCCGTGATCTCGAGGTTCGCCAGCGGCTGGAAGACGACGCCCGCGCTCATGTTGCGCGAGGTCTCCGGCTCGAGCGGCGTCGCGCCGAGGGCCAGCGCGATCGGGCTGTTCACCGGGTACGTTCCCACTTCGAACGGCGCGAGCTGACCCGTGGCCGGATCGCGGAGGAAGTTCGTGCTGACCGCGGAGAAATACGACTGGCTGAGCGACGGCGCGCGGAAGCCGGTGCTGGCCGCGGCGCGGAAGATCAGCTTCTGCATCGGCGAGTAGCGCAGCGTCAGCTTGCCGTTGCTCGTGCTGCCGAAGTCGCTGTAGTCCTCGAAGCGCCCGGCCACGCCGACGCGCAGTTGCTCGAAGACATCTCCCTCGAGGTCGACGTAGACCGCCTTGCTGTTGCGCGACGTGTCGATCTCGTTCGAGGGACGGAAGCCGGGGAACACCTGCGCCCCGGCGGGAGCGCGGTTTCCGAACTGATCGGGCATGCCGCCGTCGCGGTACGAATTCGGCTCACCCGCCTGGATCTCGTAACCGTCGCGGCGGAACTCCGCGCCGATGGCGACGTTCACCGGACCGGCCAGCCCGCCGAAGCGGTACTGCCGGGAGACGTCGAGGTTCGCGGTGAGCTGGTCGTCGCCGAGCGTCCCGGCGTAGAACGAAGTCTGGTTCCCGACCGGGCCGAGGGAGGTGTTCAGCGAGTTGCGGACGTAGAAGTCGAACTCGTTCTTGCCGTAGCCGGCGCTGAGGTCATAGAACCAGCCGGTCATCTCGCCGCGGACACCGGCGGTCAGCGCGCCGTCGATCACGCGCGGCTCGATCAACGGCAGGAAACCGAGCGGGTAGATCGACGGGATGTTCTGGGCCTGCAACGCGCGGCGATAGAAGCCGCCGTGCGAGCCGTGGCGGTTGCTGAAGCCGCCGAACGCGTAGGCGATCTGCTTGCCGTCGGTCGTCAGCGGCAGGTTGAAGTTGGCGAAGGCGATCAGGTCGCGCATGTACGAGTCGCCCCAGTGGTGGTTCGGCTGGGAGACGGCGTTGTTGCCGGCGTCGCCGGCGACGATCTGGTCGCGCGGATCGGGATCGGCGCGGTTGGTCTCGTAGCGATTGCGGTATTCGAAGGTGGTGAAGAGAACGCCGCGGCCGAGGTTCCAGCCGCCGTTGATGGAGGCGTCGATCACCTCGCCGTCGCCGTGCGTCGTCGCGCCGTACTTCGCCTCGATGCGCAACGGCTGGGCGTCGGACTTCAGCACGAGGTTGATCACGCCGGCGATGGCGTCGGAGCCGTACTGCGCCGCGGCTCCTTCACGAAGGATCTCGACGCTGTCGATCGCCGACGCCGGGATGGCGTTCAGGTCGACGCCGCTCGAGCCGCGGCCGACGGAGTTGTTCGCGTTGACCAGCGCGCTGGCGTGGCGGCGCTTGCCGTTGACCATCACCAGGAGCTGGTCCGGGCCGAGGCCGCGCAGCGTCGCCGGACGGACCGTGTCGGTGCCGTCGGTGATCGTCGGGCGCGGGAAGTTGAACGACGGCGCCATCTTCTGGAGGATCTGGTTGGTCTCCGTCGACGGCGAGGTCGCGATCTGCTCCTGCGTGAAGACGTCGACCGGAACCGCTTTCTCCGACTCCGCGCCGATGGCGCGCGAGCCGACGGTAATCTCCTGGCCGAACGACACGGTCAGCGCAAAGTCGCGGGTTACGTCGCCGCCGCCGCTGACGTCGACCGTCGCGGTGCGGCTCTGGAACCCCTGCAGCGCCGCGGTGACGCGCACGGCGCCGCGCGCCGACGGCACGGAAAGCTCGTAACGGCCATCCGCATCCGTGACGGCGGAGACGGCACCGTCTTCGGTGCTGACCACGACGCCCGCGATCGGAGCGCCATCGGCCTGCAGCGTCACCTGTCCGCGGATGGTGGTGTTCTGGGCAGCGAGTGGAAGAGCGAGGGCGAGTAAAACAAAGAGGAGGATGAACGCGCGGCGCAGCTCGGGCATGACTGCTCCTTTCCCCGTTGGAACTCTTCTAAAGAGAGAATTCAGTCTGGGGGAAGGACGGAAGGGAGTCAATTGCGGAAACGCCGAGGGGGGCGGAATGAATTGAAAATTGAAAATTGAAAACGGTTGCCGCCGTCCTTTCAGTTCTTGCTCTCCGCGATGCTCCGCAGCCGCTCCTCCGACTGCCGGTCCGTGGCGAGCACCTGGAGGCCGGTGTGGAAAAGCGCGCGGGCGGCGTCGGCCGCGTTGCGCTTCACGGTGCGGACGATCGCGCAGTCGAGCCGGATCGGGCCGATCTCCGACGGCACTTCCAGCCGGCACACTCCACCGGGAGCGGGGAGCGCCGCCTCGTGCACAACCCCGATGCCTCCCATCGACAGGTCGATGATCATCACACCGGTGGCCCCGACCGCACCGCGCATCCTGCAGGGCACCCGGCAATAACGTCGCCGTTCGGGGACAGCGCTCTCCTTGGGCATGACAGGGAACTCTACGACGATCGGGGCGGATCGGGTGTGATCTACCTCACGTTTTTCCCACACTGCGCTATTCTGAAGAAACACCATTATGTTCACCGACAGCCTCGGACCCGGGACGGTCCTCGACGGCAAGTACGAGATCCTGAGCAAGATCGGTGCGGGCGGCATGGGCGAGGTCTTCAAAGCCCGCCATCTGCACCTCCATGCCTTCCGCTGCATCAAGGTCATGAAGCAGGGCCTCCTCGCGGACGAGGTCTACCGGATGCGCTTCCTCCGCGAGGCCCGCCTGGCCACCCAGATCCACCACCCCAACATCGCCGTCGTGCACGACTTCTTCGTCGGCGAAGGCGGGAACTACATGGTCACGGAGTTCATCGACGGGACCACCCTGCGGCAGTGGGGAGCGACCCACGGCCCCTTCCCGGTCGGCCTCGCCGCCGACGTGGCCGCGCAGGTGCTGGCCGGGCTCGAGCACATCCATCGCCGCGGCCTGCTGCACCGCGACATCTCTCCGGACAACGTCATGCTGTTCTACGACGCCGACGAGCGCCTGGTGGCGAAGATCATCGACCTCGGGATCGCCAAAGACGTCAACACCGCCTCGGCGGACAAGACCCAGGCCGGCGTGTTGATCGGCAACCCCAAGTACATGTCGCCCGAGCAGCTCGGCCTGCTCAACGACGGCGAGGAGATCGACGCACGGGCCGATCTCTACTGCCTCGGCGTCGTCCTCTACGAGATGATCCTCGGCGTCCCTCCCTTCGCCAGCGAGACGCCGCACGGCTACATCATGAAGCACCTCACCCAGGCGCCGGCGCCGTTCGCGAAGGCCAACCCGCGCCTCGACATCCCGGGTGGCCTGGAGTCGGTCATCTTCCGCGCGCTGGAGAAAGACCGCTCCCGCCGCTATCTCGACGCCCGCGAGCTCTCCGCCGCCCTGGCGCCGTTCCTCAGCGCCCCCGCGGGCTCGCTCACTCATGACGACGTCCAGCGCCTGCGCCGCGGTCCCGCGCCGACGCTGATGGTGCCGCTCCCCCAGGAGATGCCGACCGTGGCCAAGCGGACGTCGTCGACGGAAGTGAAGGCGCACTTGTTCGAGGTGGCGCTGGTCGAGGAGGTCGAGCAGCGGGAGCGCTCGCGCGATCGGGACGGGCTGCAGCGGCTCGCCGAGGCGCATCCGCCCGGGACCATGGTCGGCGACGCCGTACGGGAGGCACTGGAGCGGCTTCACGCGGAAGCGCTGCGGAAACAGCGCTCCGAAACGAAGGAATTCGACTACGCGCGGAAACTCGGGACCCCCGCGGCGTGGCGCCTCTTCCTGACCGCCCACCCCACCGGCGGGCACGCCGCCGAGGCGCGGCAACAACTGGCCGCGCTCGAACGGGCGGAGGAAGAGGCGAAGGCGAAGACGGCGAGGGAAACGGAGCCGCGCGATTTCGACGCCGCCTGGGAGGCCGGCACCACCACGGCCTGGGATGCCTTCCTCCGGGTCCATCCGGCCTCGGAGCGCACCGCCGAGGCAAGGCGCTGCCGGCAGGAAGCGGCCGACTACGAACAGGGCGTCGCCATCAACACGCCGGCCATGTGGCGGGCCTTTCTCAAGAGCTGGCCGGAAGGACGCCACAGCATGGACGCCGCGGTCCGGTTGCGGTCGACCCGGTAACGAGTTTTGCCGGATGTGATCCAGATCACACTCTCCGGTGCGATTCGAGCGTATCCGTGTAGCAGTGATCACCTCGATCGACGCGTCTGCCCGGCCGCTTCGTCTGCTGATCGTCGAAGACGACCTCAAATCCGCCCGCTCGCTGCGCGAGTTGCTCGGTGCTTCCGACACGCCGCGCTTCTCGATCCATCACGTCACCACGGCCGCCGAGGCGTGTAACGCGGTGGAGCGCGGAGGGGTCGACGTGGTCATCCTCGACCTCGGCCTTCCCGACGCCAGCAACCTCGACGCGCTCACCCGTCTCGAAAAGTGCCTGAACGAGATCCCGGTGATCGTCCTCACCGGCCAGGGGGACGAGACCCTCGCCGCCGACGCGCTGCATCGGGGCGCCGAGGATTACCTGCTCAAGGGGACGATCGGCTACGACTCGCTCCTCCGCTCCATCCGCTACGCGGTCGAGCGCCATCGCGGCGTGCGCGATCTCGCGCGGATGAAGAAAGAGCTCGAGAGCGCGAACCGCGACCTCGAGCGCCTGACGCTCATCGAGCCGCTGACCGAGCTGCTCAACCGCCGGGGCCTGCAGCAGGCGCTCTCCCGCGAAGTCGAGCATCTCCGCCGCGGCCTGAGCGGCGCCGCGGTGCTGGTGATCGACCTCGACGACTTCAAGCACATCAACGAGAACCTCGGCCACGCCGCCGGCGACGTCGTGCTCAAGGAGATCGGCCGCCGGCTGCGCGCCGCCGTCCGCGCCGTCGACTACGTCGGCCGCCTCGGCGGCGACGAGTTCATGCTCATCCTCCCCGAGACCGACTCCGCCGAGGTCACCCGCGTCGCCGAGCGGATCCGCCTCGCCGTCGCCACCGCCATCATCCAGCACAGCGCCGGCAACGTCACCATGACCGCGTCGATCGCCGTGCTCCTCCTCACTTCCGACATGCCGGCCGTCGACCAGATCCTGGCCCGCGCGCACCTGCTGCTCTCGCGCGCCAAGAACGAGGGGAAGAACCAGGTCGTCTTCCAGTCGAGCGACTTCGACGACACCGCCCGCCGCCGCCGCGCGCAGGCGGACATGTGCTCGAACCTGACCCAGGGAAAGTACGTCCAGACCGTCAAGCAGCCGATCTTCCGCCTCGACGACGAGAGCCCGATCGGCTACGAGCTCCTGAGCCGCTACTCGAATCACACGTACGAGATGCCGGAGAACTTCTTCCGCCTCTGCGCCGAGCGCAACGTGCTGACGCTCGTCGACCACGCCTGCCTCCGCGCCGGCGTGAACGCGGCGATGAAGCTCCCGCCGTACGCCCGTTTCCACCTGAACATCTTCCCGAGCACGCTCCTGGCGATCCCGGTCGAGCACCTCCTCGAGCTCTTCCCGAGGCCGCTGCCGCCCGACACGTTCTGCCTGGAGATCAGCGAGCAGCAGATCATCGGCGACCCGTCGTACCTCGCACCCGCGGTGCACGCATTGCGCGAGGCCGGAGTGCTGATCGCCATCGACGACGTCGGCTTCGGCAGCAGTTGCCTCGAAAGCCTGATCCTCCTCGAGCCCGACATCATCAAGATCGACAAACGCTGCGTCATCGGCATCGACACCGACCGCCTCCGCATCTCCCACCTGCGCCGCTACGTCGCCATCGCCCGAACGCTCAACTGCGCGATCGTGGCCGAGGGCATCGAGACCGCGGAAGAGCTGGCGGTGGTGCGCTCGCTGGGGATTGAGTACGGGCAGGGGTATTTCTGGGGGAAACCGGCGTAGAGCCGAGCCATCACCGACCCCACCTGTATGCCCCAGCGGACACCCGGTGTCTGCATTCCCGCACACGGCGCTCTCCGCCGCTGGCGCGCCCCGCGCAATAGCTCTTTTTGTGAGAACCACTTAGCATCCGGGCGATCGTGCATCGCCGCGGGCATCGTCATTGCCCTCATCCTCGCCTCGTGCGGACGAACATCCGGCTCTGGCTGCTCCTCGGTGCGACCGTCGCGGTCCGCTGCTGGTTTCTGATCACCCACCGTCTCGACTCCGATGAGCCGCAGCACCTGCACGTCGCCTGGGCGTGGACGCGCGGGCTCGTGCAGTACCGCGACGTCTTCGACAACCACCTGCCGCTGCTGCACGTGCTCTTCGCGCCGTTGCTGGCGGTCGTGCCGGAAGGGTCGCAGGTCTTCAGCATCGCCCGCTGGGCGATCGCACCGTTCGCCATCGCCTGCGCGTGGCTGCTCTACTCGTTCGTCCGGCCGATGTTCGGGACGCGCACGGCCATCGCGGCGGCGGTGCTGTTCAGCGTGCTCCCGCCGTGGATGCCGAAGAGCGTCGAGTTCCGCAACGACGTACTCTGGATCTTCTTCTGGCTCGCGGCGCTGGCGTTGCTCGCACGCCGGAGCCGCGCCGCTTTCCTTCTGGCCGGCATCGCTCTCGGTTTGTCGCTGCTCGCCTCGGTCAAGACGATCCCGCTGCTGCTCGCGCACCTGCTCGTCCTGGTGACGCAGCGCCGCCCGGTCGCGATCCGCGCGGCGCTGCAGATCGCGGTCGGCATGGCCATCCCGCTGGGAATCGCCGCCGCGTGCATGCTGGCGGTCGGAGCGCTCGACGATCTGGTGTTCGCGACCATCTCCTACAACGCCGCCGCGCCGGTTCCCGCCGTTCGGCGTATCGGCGGAGTGATCGCCTTCGCCATCGGCGCACCGCTGCTGGTGCTGGCCTGGACCCGCGCCGGCCGCAATCTCGACCATCCCGTCGCGCGGCTCGTGCTCTTCACCATCTGGTACACGGCCGTGCTGCTCTGCTTCTGGCCCATCGTCACCGGGCGCGACTTCCTCCCGATCGTGCCGGTGGCGGCGATCGCCGTCGCCATGCGCCTGCCGGAGCGCCGCTGGCTGGGCGCGCTGACCGCCGCCACCATCGCCGCCGTGGTGTTGTCCGTCATCTACGACCGCCCCTGGCGGCCGCCGGAGCAGTGGCGGGGACACATCGTCGACGCGGCCGTGCGAGTCACCGCGCCGGACGACTACGTCTTCGATCTCAAAGGTGACGCCATCTTCCGCCGCCGCCCGGTCTACTACGTCTACGAAGACGTCGGGCGCGCGCTGATCGAGACCGGCGCCATCCCCGACGCCGGCCCGGAGCAGATCGCGGCCCGCGGCTGCTGCGCCGCCATCCGCGACGTCACGCACATCCCCACGCGGACGCGCGCGTTTCTCAACAAACACTTCATCGGCGGTAAGGGACCGCTGCGCGTCTGCGGGGTACGGGTCACCGGACCGACATTCGACATCGCCGTGCCGCAGACGTACGCCGTCCTCGCGCGCGATCCGCACCGGGTGGTCATCGACGGAGTGCCGTATCGCGGCCCGCGCCGGCTCGAGGCGGGGCAGCACTCGCTCTCCGGCGGCGGAAACGGCGAAGTGACGGTGATCTGGTGGCGCGCGGCCAGGGAGGCCCTGTGAGCGCCGGCGGCGGAGCGGTGGAGACCGGCTGGGTGAGGAAGTTGTCGGTTGTCGGTTGTCAGTTGCCGGTTATCTGGCCGGCGATGCCTGGACGAAAAGCTTGCGAGCTGGGACATGTTCCGGGCCGCCGTAGGCGGCCAAAGATCTGTAGGCCCGGCCTTTCAGACCCGCGCCGGTTCTGAATGCGCACTCCTTGCAGGACACCGGTTCGGACAACCGACAACTGACAACCGACAACCCCTCCACCGTTCCGTCACATCACGTCCACCAAACGTCCCCTAACATCGCCGGACATTTCTCGTAGAACGTTCTTGGAGGAATCTTCATGCGCAGAGTCGTACTCGCGGGACTGGTCCTGCTGGCCACTTCACTGTCCGCTCAGACCGCGGACGAGATCATTGCCCGTTATCTGCAGACCAGCGGAGGGATGGAGCGCATCCAGGCCGTCACTTCGCTGCGGCGCAGCGGGAAGTTCATGGGGGGCGGCGGGTTCGAGGCCCGCATCTACGAGGAGAACGCGCGGCCGAACAAGGTCCGGCAGGAGTTCGCATTCCAGGGGCTCACCGCCGTCAACGCGTACGACGGCGGCACCGGCTGGAAGATCGAGCCGTGGGACGGGAAGAAGGACATCGAGTCTCTCGGCGAGGAGGAGCTGAAGTCGATCGTCGACGATTCGGACTTCGACGGGCCGCTGGTGAACTATCAGCAGAAAGGAAACAAGGTCGAGTACGTCGGCACCGAGCAGGTCGACGGCACGGACGCCTACAAGCTGAAGGTCACGCTCAAGAGCGGCGACGTCCGCTTCTATTACATGGACGCCGACTACGCGCTTCCGATCAAGATCGAGACGAAGCGGATGGTCCGCGGCGCGGAGCGCGAGTACGAGACCGCTCTCGGCGACTATAAGCAGGTCAACGGCTGGTACCTCCCCCACTCCGTGCAGATCAACACCAAGGGAAGCACGAACAAGCAGACCTACAACTACGAGATCATCGAGGCCAACTTCGCGCTGAACGACGCGCGCTTCGCCCGGCCGGCGAGTTTCGCCGCCGCGTTCGTGAATACGCCTCCCCCGCCGGTCAAGAGCGCCGGCGCGGTCACGACGGCACCTCCCGCGCCGGCCGATCGTCCGGTCAAGATCGACTCCGACACCATCTCCGGCCTCGGCGCGCGCAACATCGGCTCGGCAGCGATGTCGGGCCGCATCGCCGCGCTCGACGCCATCCGTGAAGGCGACCGCCTCACCATCTACCTCGGCACGGCCAGCGGCGGCGTCTGGAAGTCGGTCAACGGCGGCACGACCTACAAGCCGGTCTTCGACAAGCAGCCGGTACAGTCGATCGGCGCGATCGCGATCGACCGGAAGAATCCAAAGACCATCTGGGCCGGCACCGGCGAGTCGTGGACGCGCAACAGCGTCTCCCTCGGCGACGGCGTCTACAAGTCGACCGACGGCGGCGACAACTGGACGAACGTAGGCCTGAAGGAGACCGAGCGCATCACCAAGATCGCCATCGACCCGACCGACGGCGATACCGTCTACGTCTGCGCACCCGGGAAGCTCTGGAGCGACAGCGACGAGCGCGGCCTCTTCAAGACCACCGACGGCGGCAAGTCGTGGACGAAGGTCCTCAAGGGAGCGAACACCTCGACCGGCTGCTCGATGGTCTCCCTCGACGCGAAGAACCCGAAGACCCTCTACGCCGGGATGTGGGACTTCCGCCGCAAGGGCTGGACCTTCCGCTCCGGCGGCGACGGCCCGAACGCACCGAGCGGCAGCGGCCTGTTCAAGTCGACCGACGGCGGCGCGACCTGGACGGAGCTCGACGCGAAGTCGGCCAGCGGCCTGCCGTCGAAGCCGTGGGGGCGCGTGGCCGTCACGGCCGCCCCGTCGAACCCCGACATCGTCTACGCGCTCATCGAAGCGGACCCGCCGAAGAACGCGCTCTACCGCTCCGAGGACGGCGGCAAGACGTGGCAGATCCGCGACCGCGGCCAGCAGATGGTCTGGCGCCCGTTCTACTTCGCCAACCTGATCGTCGACCCGAAGAACCCCGACAAGCTGTTCAAGCCCGATCTCGGCCTGATCTCCAGCAGCGACGGCGGCAAGACCTTCAGCGATGTCTCCGGCCAGACCCACGGCGACCATCACGACCTCTGGATCGACCCGGAGAATACCGACCGCATCATCACCGGCGACGACGGCGGGGTCTGGTATTCGTACGACGGCGGCAACCGCTGGTGGAAAGGGGAGAACCTGCCGGTCTCGCAGTTCTACCACGTGAGCGTCGACATGGACCGCCCGTACCATGTCTACGGCGGCCTGCAGGACAACAGCTCGTGGGTCGGTGACTCCGAGTACCCTGGCGGCATCACCAACAGCCGCTGGGAGAACATGTACGGCGGCGACGGCTTCTGGATGTTCGTCGACCCGTCCGACCCCGACTACATCTACGCCGAGGCGCAGGGAGGCGAGATCGGCCGCGTTCACCGCAAGACCCACGAGACGCGCGGCATCAAGCCGCTCCCGCAGTACAAGGAGAAGAACCTCCGCTTCAACTGGAACGCCCCCATCCACATCAGCCCCACCCAGAAAGGGACGATCTACCTCGGCTCGCAGTTCCTCTTCCGTTCGAAAGACCACGGCCACTCGTGGGAGCGCATCTCGCCCGACCTGACCACGAACGATCCGGAGAAGCAGAAGCAGGAGCAGTCGGGCGGCGTGACCGTCGACAACTCCGCCGCGGAGATGCACACCACCATCTACGCCATCGCCGAGTCGCCGAAGAACGGCAACGTGATCTGGGTGGGCACCGACGACGGCAACCTGCAGGTCACCCGCGACGGCGGCAAGAACTGGACGAACGTCGCCGCCAACATCCAGGGGCTGCCGAAGAACGCCTGGGTGTCGTACCTCGACGCCTCGACGCATGACGAGGAGACGGTGTTCGCGACCTTCGACCTGCACACATTCGGCGACATGAAGCCGTACGCCTACAAGACCTCCGACCATGGCAAAAGCTGGACGGCGCTCATCGGCGCGGACGCTCCGGTGCGCGGCTACGCGCACGTGCTGCGCCAGGATCCCGTGAATCCGAACCTCCTCTTCCTCGGCACGGAGTTCGGACTCTGGGTGACGCTCGACAGCGGCGCGCAGTGGGCGCAGTACAAAGGCGGCGACCTTCCCAACGTCGCCGTGCGCGACCTGGTCATCCACCCGCGCGACCACGACCTCGTCATCGCCACCCACGGCCGCGGCATCTGGATCGTCGACGACATCACCCCGCTCCGCGCCCTGACGCCGGCCGTGCTGGCGCAGGAAGTGGCCTTCCTCCAGGCCGCCCCGGTCGAGCAGCGCATCACCGCCTTCGGCGGCTGGGTCAACGGCGACGCCGCCTTCGTCGGTGCGAACAAGCCGAGCGACGCCGTCATCACCTACTACCAGCGCCGCCGCCACATCTTCGGCGACCTGAAGATGGACGTCGTCGGCCCGGACGACCAGGTGATCGGCACCATGCCGAGCAGCAAACGCCGCGGCCTCAGCCGCGCCGGCTGGTCGATGCGTGTCGCTCCGCCGACCGTCCCGCAGGCCGCCAGCCTCGCCTACGGCGCCACGCGCGGCCCGCGCGTCCTCCCCGGCAAATACACGGTGCGCCTGCTCAAGGACCAGAAGACCTACCTGGCCCCGGTCGAGATCGTCCCCGACCCCCGCGCCACCCACACCCAGGCCGACCGCCAGGCGCAGTACGACCTGTCGATGAAGCTGCACGCCAAGCTCGGCGAAATGACCAAGGCGGTCGAACGGATCAACGGCGTGCGGCTTGCCCTCGAAGACCGCGCCTCCAAGCTCCCCGCCTCCGACGCCCTGGCGAAAAAACTCCGCACCGCCGCCGAACAGGTCGACGAGATCCGCAAACGCATCGTCGCCACCAAAGAAGGCGGCATGATCACCGGCGAAGAACGCCTCCGCGAATACCTCGCCTCCCTCTACGGCAACGTCGTCGGCTACGACGGCAAGCCCACTGTCGACCAGACCGAGCGCGCCGGCGCGCTGTCCCGCGAGCTCGACGACGTCGTGCGGGACTTCGACGCGTGGGTAAAGAAGGAAATGACCGCAATCAACGCGGCGCTGGGGAAGAAGAAGTTGGAGACGATCCCCGCGTAGAGCAGGGGTCGTGCCTCAGGCCTTAAATTGACCCCATTGGGACTTTAGTCCGGGGGTCGTCAGCGGAGCGCCGGTCTTCGACCGGCCGGTCCGCCGACCTTCGGTCGGCAGTGTGCGTGTCACGCGAGAGACTGCCGGCCGACGGAACGTCGGCGCTCCGAAGGGCTTGGGAAAAACGCCGCGATCGAGGCGTGCCGCCTCGACCGCGACGGAGGAAGCGCGAGATCAGTGCGCCTCGACCCACTCCAGCATCGGCTGCCAGACCAGGTCATCCGCGTCGTCCGCGAGGAAGAGGTCGGCGTGGCCGTAGTCGAAGAGGCGTTGGGTCGAGGGGACTTTGTTGATGACGAGGCTCGTGACGTCGGTGCTGCCGAGAAGGGTGGTGGTGTAGATGCCGTATTCGCCGAAGCCGCCGCCGGCGCCGATGTAGAAAACCGGGACGGTGATGTCGGAGAGGTGATCGTCGAACGTGACGCTGGTCGCTTCGCACGTGGCGGCGTCGGCGTCGGCCAGCTCGCGATTCGGCTGCAGCGGGGAGGCGGCCTGCTCGAAGGCGAAGAGGTCGGCTTCATTCGAATACAGGAGGCCGGCGGGCTTGCCGTCCGCCGCGAAGAGGCCGCCGGTGAAGTGGTAGAACGGCGCCGGCTCGAGTCCGCCCTGCAGGCCGAACGTGGCTTCGCCGACGAGAAGGGCGGCGTGGCGGTTGGTGTAGTCGCCGAGGTTGAACGGTGGGCCGTTGAGGATCGAGGAGCCGTTCGGATCGACGAGGGCGAGCGTACCGAGGACGGAGACCAGTCCGCCGACGGTATTGGCGTACCCTCCGCCCGCGATCGCCGCCTCGGTGGCCTGCTCGCGTGCGCAGGCGAAGGCCTTGAGCTGCGGCACGTCGGTCTTCAGGTAGATGTCGACGGGGATGAAGCCCTGCACCTGGCGCTGGCCGTCCGGGAGCTGACTTTCGGCATTCAGGTACGCATAGCCGATCTGGCCGCCCCGGCTCCAACCGAGGAGGAACAGCTTGCCGTGACCGCTGCCGGTCCGTGCGCGGGCGAAGCGGGCCACACTCATGGCGAACCCGAGGTCGGAGGCGTCCTGCTCGATGCCCCAGTCAGCCATGAACGAGGTGTCGGCGGTATCGCCGGGGACGGACGTCCAGCGGTAGTCGATGCCCCAGACGTCGACGCCGTTTTCGGCGAGGAAGACGGGAAGGGGCCGATTGCCCGTCAGGAACGCGGCGCGAAAGTTCCAGATGTCGCCCGGAGCGAGGAAGACGGCCTTCTCCGTCGCTACGGGATGGTTCGGCGCGCTCTCGCGGACGACGCGGTGGATGCCGATCTCGTCATACGGACCGTTGCCGACACGAACGCGGAAGGTGTATTCGGCGACGTCCGCGGTGAGTGCGCGGCGCTCGGCGCCCGAGTAAAAGCGCGCCGCCGCCTCGGCAGGGTTGGGGACGTGCTGCGCGGAGGTGAACGAAGGCAGCGCAAGCGCCGCCAGTGCAAAGATGAGGAATCGTTTCATGGATCGAAGGGGCTCCTTATGGCGTTTTGGACGGAGGAATTGTCGCATGACCGTTCCTGCCCCTTTGTGTGGCCCCGCGCGAGGTTTCCAGTAAGTCAGCAAAAACGTCGTCGATCGTTACCGTTGCGGACGGAGCGCCGGTCTTAGACCGGCCGGTCCGCCGATTTCCAAGTCCGCCGACGTCCGACCGGCTTCTGGTGCGTCGCAGCTCTGAAGGTCAGAGCCGCGAGGCAGCAAGTTCGAGTTGTTTCGCGACATCGTCAGGGTTCATCGCTGCATTCTTACGTCGCGGCTCTGGAAGTCAGAGCTGAAGGCCTCCGTGCTGCGGAAAATACCGTCTCCACTCGGCATCCGGCTCTGAAAGTCAGAGCCGGAAGGCAGCAAGGTCGAGTTGCTTCGCTACATCGTCAGGTGTCATGGCTGCATTCTGACGTCTCAGCTCTGAACGTCAGAGCTGAAAGGCCTCCGTCCTACGGAAATGCCGTCTCCGCTCGGCATCCAGCTCTGAAAGTCAGAGCCGGGAAGCAGAAAGTTCGAGTTGTTTCGCGACATCGTCGGGTTTCATCCCAGGATTCTTACGTCGCGGCTCTGAATCTCAGAGCTGAAACGCTCGATTCCCCGAAAATCCCCGAGTCCCAATCGCGGTTCGAGCCTGAAAATCAGAGCCTGAGCTACACCGTCGAGGCGGAGTGGGCGGAGGTCGTCGCATCCGCGATGCACACCTACCGGCTGGCCGGCGCCCTCGCTGAATTCCCCGAAAACGCCGCCCTTGGCCCCCCACCTCGAGATCCTCCGCCAGCACCTCGGCCGCAAGAACGGAAGCACGAAAAAGAAGGCGGGGACGAAGAGAAAGAAGAAGGACGAGAAGAAGGACGAGGAGTAACCAGCTCTCTCCATCCCCTAGAGGGGGGATCACGTGCGAGACATGGAGCAACGCGAAAGACCAGCGGACGTAGAATCAAGGATTGTGACGCCTTGCCAAGTGAGCGACTGCGAGACGAGTGGTCCTATGATCTGCTGGCGATTCTGTGGTTCGAGAACGCCGAACGTATCTACTCCTCGACCGCAGTGTACTGGGTTGGCGCTGAACCTCCGGCGTGCCTGATGCCTGGACTAGGCAGTCTCGCTGCGACCTCTGCGACGGCGGTCGATCGGCATCGCTTACACTGTCATCGTGTCGACGAATAGATTCGCACTCGAAGGAGAAGTCCCCCCGTCTCGAACTGCGGCACGATGGTACGGAAACTAAAGTTCTCCTCGACTGTCAACTGAACCCTTTCAGAGCCGCATCTGCCTTCCACAACACAGGTCCATAGCGATGCGCCGTCAACTAGTCCTCGCTGTCGTTGCTCTCACGTCGCTTTCGTGCGCTTCCGGGGCCACACTTCACGACGCTGGCGGTGGCCAATATGACGCGACCGGCCATGAGCTTTGTGACTACGATACATTCGCGCTCGGAGCCGTTCAGACGTATGGGACGGTATCCGCGCGCTGGGCCAGGCAGACATTTTCACGTCACATCGCTGAGCGAACCCGCCTGCGACTCGTCCAAAACGACCTTCCAGACCTCGTCCTCTACGTCGTGATCACAGATGCCACCGAGTGCATCCACTGTCCGGAGGACCACAACTACTGGCAGTGGTCGGTAGCGATCTCGGATCGCACAACCGACAAGTTTCTGCTCACCGTGTCCGGGTCAGGGAACAAGCTGTGGACGTCGCCAGGTAAAGCCACCGCACAGCAACTGTTAAATCTCCGCCGTTGCGCGAAGCGAGGACCGCCGTCGCCGGCCGGCGACGAAGCAGCCGGTCCGCCGCCGCCGCAAAGCACTCACGAACCAAGCTTGACACGACACGAGTGAAGCGCACGTCGCCCAGGCGGTTCCCATGGGACCTGTCCCACGCTACCCCCCGCCGACCGTCCGGTCGGGTAAGACGCCCCTCCTCTCGTCACCGAATCCGGCAAAACGCGGAGCCCAACCTTCGGTCGGCAGTGTGCATATCGCGCGAGAGACTGCCGGCCGAAGGCCGGCGGACCGGCCGACGGAACGTCGGCGCTCCGAAGGCGTGTTGAAAGATCCTCCCGAGCGCCGGCCGGACTAAAAGTCCGGCCCACATTCATCACGGGTCATTGGCACTACGCTTACGGGCGTCCCGCCGTAAGGGCAATCCCACGCTCCGTTCGGCACTGTCGGTGCTTCTGCCTCCCCTGCCATGAAGTCTTTTCTGCTGACCCTTCTGCTCGCGATGCCGGCCGCTGCCCAGCCGGCGCTTCAGTACCTCGTCCTCGGCGACAGTACGGCCGCGGGTGAGGGTGGGCGGTATGAGGAGGGGATCGCTGTCCTGACGGCGGCGCGGCTGGGCGAGGGGCGGAAGGTGACGATGACGAATCTGGCGGTGTCGGGGGCTCAGGTTCGGGATGTGCTGGTGGAGCAGTTGCCGCGGGTGAAGGATCTTCGGCCGGATCTGGTGCTGTTGTCCGTGGGAGCGAATGACGTCACGCATCTGACGCCGGTGCGTTCGATGCGGCGCGACTTGAGGGCGGTCATTGCGCAGCTGCGGGAGAGGAATCCGGAGGTGGCGATCGTGATCACGGGGTCGCCGGACATGGGGTCGCCGCCGCGGATCCCTCGCCTGCTCCGCGGCTTGGCGTCCTGCCGGACGAAGCAGGTGAACCGGATGTTCGTCGCCGAGGCGGCGGCGCTGGGGCTGACGTTCGCGCCGATCGCGGAGGTGACCGGGCCGATGTTCCGGCAGGATCGGTCGTTATTTGCGGCGGACCGCTTCCATCCGAACGAGCGTGGGTATGCGACGTGGGTTCCGGTGCTGAACGCGGCGCTGGCGAAGGCGTTGCCCCTTCCCTGACATTCGTCATCCTCCTCCGCTGACAAGCTCCAATGGTGGTTCCGCGCGGCGGGACGCATGCTGTGGGGCATGAGCAACATACCTGCGCAATTCACTGGGGTCAGGAAGAACTATGGGACGGTCGAGGCTCTGCGGGGGCTCGATCTGACGATCCGGCCGGGGGAGCTGCTTTCGCTCCTCGGCGCGAACGGGGCCGGGAAGACGACGGCGGTCCGGGCGCTGCTGGGGCTGATCAAGCCGGGCTCGGGGCGGGTGGAGGTGTTCGGCGGGGATCCGCGCGACGCCCGCTCGCGGACGCGGCTCGGGGCGATGCTGCAGGTCGCACGGGTGCCGGAGACGCTCCGGGTGCGCGAGCACATTCATCTCTTTTCCAGCTATTACCCCGATCCGCTGCCGATGCCGGAGGTGATCGCGGCGGCGGGGCTGGTGGGGCTGGAGCGGCGGAAGTTCGGGGAGCTGTCGGGCGGGCAGCAGAAGCGGGTGCTGTTCGCGCTGGCGATCTGCGGGAATCCCGACCTGATGATCCTCGACGAGCCGACGGTGGGGCTGGACGTGGAGGCGCGGCGGGCGCTCTGGAAGCAGATCCGGGCGTTTGTGGCGGGAGGGCGGTCGGTGCTGCTCACCACGCATTACCTCGCCGAGGCGGAGGCGCTTGCCGACCGGGTGGCGGTGATCCATCGCGGGGTGGTGGTGAAGGAAGGGTCGCCGCGGGACATCAAGGGCGACTCGGCCACGCTCGAAGACGCATTCATCGACCTGCTGGAGGCTTCATGAGAACGTACTTGCTGGAGATCAAATACGAGCTGGTCAAGGCGCTGCGGATGCCGCAGTACACGCTGCCGACGCTGCTCTTTCCGGTTCTTTTCTATGTCTTCTTCGCCGTGGTCTTCGGCAGCGGACGCCAGGCCGGCGGGGTGAAGATGGCGGAATACCTGGTCGCGACCTACGGGACGTTCGGGGTGATGGGGGCGGCGCTGTTCGGCTTCGGGGTCGGGGTGGCGATCGAGCGCGGCCAGGGATGGCTGGAGGCGAAGCGGACGACGCCGATGCCGATCCAGGCGTATTTCGTGGCGAAGATGGCGATGGCGATGGTGTTCAGCACGATCATCGTGCTGCTGCTGTTCGCGGTGGGGATGTATTACGGCGGGGTGTCGCTGACGCTGCCGATGGCGGCGCAGATGCTGGGGATCCTGGTGGCCGGCTCGGTGACGTTCTGCGCGCTCGGGCTGGCGCTCGGCTTCATCGTGGGGCCGAACTCCGCGGCGCCGATCGTGAACCTGGTCTATCTGCCGATGGCCGTGCTTTCGGGGCTCTGGGTGCCGATCCAGGCGCTCCCGCGGGGGCTCCAGGACTTCGCGCTCTGGCTGCCGCCGTATCACCTGTCGCAGCTTGCACTGGGGGTGATCGGGGCGTCGCGCGGCGAGTCTCCGGCGCTGCATGCGGGCGCGCTGGTGGTGGGGGCTCTGCTCTTTTCGACCCTCGCGTATGCGGGATTCCGGCGCGATGAGGGGAAAATGTACGGATGAACCTGCGCCTGATCCCCCGCGACAACGATCTGGGCTGGACGCCGTTTGCGTGGCTGATCTACGTCGTGCCGTTCACGCTCACGCCGCTGTACGCGCAGCGGCACGCGAACGCGGCGGGGTGGACGCTGCACGTCGCGGTCACGCTGGTGTTCCTGGTCCTCTACTTCCGAGGCTACTGGGTGCGCGGCCGCGAGCTGATCCTCGTGGCCGCGGCGATGGTGACGCTGGGGGTCGCGTTCTGGCCGGTGTCGCTCGGCGCCGGCGCGTTCTTCATCTACGGGGCGGCGATGCTCGGGCAACTCGAGCCTCCGCGCCACGCGGTGCGCGGGGTGGTGTTCATCGCCCTGCTGCCGACTGTGGAGGCGATGTTCCTCCGCCGCGACCTCGTCCCCGCGTTGTGGCCGGTGATCTTTACGCTGCTGATCGGCGGGATCAACATCCATTTCGCGCAGGTGAACCGCGGCAATGCGCGGCTGCGGCTGGCGCGGGAGGAGATCGAGCATCTGGCCAAGGTGGCGGAGCGGGAGCGGATCGCCCGCGACCTGCACGATCTCCTCGGCCACACGCTCTCGCTGGTGATCCTGAAGTCGGAGCTGGCGTCGAAGTTGTCGGAGCGCGATCCGGAACGGGCGCGGGAGGAGATCCGCGACGTGGAGCGGATCTCGCGCGAGGCGCTGGCCGAGGTGCGGGCGGCGGTGGCGGGCTACCGCTCCGGCGGACTGGCGTCCGAGGTACAGCACGCGCGGAACGCGCTCTCGACGGCGGGAGCGACCTTCGAGGCAGACGTGGCGAAGTTGCAGTTGCCGCCGGCGCACGAGGCGGTGCTCTGCCTGGCGTTGCGCGAGGCGGTGACGAACATCGTCCGCCACGCGGGCGCGCGGCACGTGCGGTTGTCGGTCGCGGCGGTGAAGGACGTCTGCACGCTGACGGTGTCGGATGACGGCCGCGGCGGCGATCCCCCCTTCGGCAGCGGCCTGAATGGCATGCGCGAGCGGTTGGAGATCCTGGGTGGCACGGTCACCCGCGACGGACGCCGCGGGACGACGCTGGTGGTGACGCTGCCGCTTTCCCAGCCGGCAATACAGGAGCAGAGCGCATGATCCGGATCGTGGTGGCGGAAGATCAGAAGATGGTCCTCGGCGCGCTGGCGGCGCTGCTGGAGATGGACGGCGACATCGAAGTGATCGGCCGCGCGCAGGATGGGGACGAGGCGCTGGCGATCATCCGGGAGAAGAAGCCGGACGTGCTGCTGACGGACATCGAGATGCCGCGGATGACGGGGCTGGAACTGGCCGGGGTGATCAAGCGGGAGGGGCTTCCGACGCGGGTGATCATCCTGACGACGTTCGCGCGCGGCGGCTATCTGCGGCGCGCGCTGGAAGCGGGGGCGTCGGGGTATCTGCTGAAGGACTCCCCTGCCGAGCAGTTGGCGAATGCGGTGCGGCGGGTGAAGGCGGGTGGCCGGGTGGTGGACCCGGAGCTGGCGGCGGAGGCATGGAGCGAGCCCGATCCGCTGACGGACCGCGAGCGGCAGGTGCTCCGGATGGCGGGGGATGGACAGACGAGCGCGGATATCGCGTCGCGATTGACGTTGTCCGAGGGGACGGTGAGGAATTACCTGTCGGAGGCGATCAGCAAGCTGGGGGCCGGGAATCGGGTGGAGGCGGCAAGGATTGCGCGGGATAAGGGGTGGTTGTAGGTGGCTGCGTCCCTCCAAGAGCGGCCCGCGAGGACGCGGGCGGACCGGCCCACGAAGACGTGGGCGGTCCGCTTGGACAACGGCCGACGTCCCGTCGGCCGGCCGCTCGGTCCCCCCGGACCGCCCACGTCTGCGTGGGCCGGTCCGCCCACGTCCTCGTGGGCCGCGCTCGGGAGAACGTAGCCATTGTCATTGTGGCGCTTGCCCAATCCTCTTCCTCAATTCCTCCCGCACCTTCGCCCCCGTCCGTTCCTTTTCACACAAGAACACGTCCTTATACGCGACGTACGCCACGTAATCCGTGGTCGCAACGCGGTAATTACGCGCGGGGTCGATTGCAGCGGGTCCGGATACATACGACTCCTCCCCTGCCGCTTTGAGGAATTGCTGGAGCTGGGTGCCCGGCATGGTGCAGGCGATGATTTCGTTTTCGTAGGGCATTGCGCCGCGGAGGGCTTCCAGGGTGAGGGTGCCGGCGGCAAGGGGGCGGCGGAAACTGCTGCGGGTGGAGAGGGCGATCTCGGCCCTGGCGACGCTGCGCATGATCTCCAGGGTGCGGGTGGCCAGAGCTTCGACGGATAGTGCGGCGTCGAGGCTGCCGATGGGAACGAATAATTCGCTGTATTGGGGATCGTTCTCCAGCTCGCGCTGCATTTTCGCTACACGAGTCGCTATGGTGCGGTCTTCGGGCATGCGCGCGTCGACCGGGACGAGGGCTCCGTCGATGGCGGCGAGTTTTCCGCCGGCGAAATGGAGCTCGATCCAACTGATATAGGTCAGATATTGACCCGGTGAGATGAACCATGTGTTTGTGCCCGGGATTTGTGTCAGTTCGTGCTCGAGGTGGCTGTGCGAGCCGAGGATCAGGTCGATGCCGGGGACGCTCTTCGCCATTTCGCGATCGGACTCGCTGTGCTGGTGGCCGATCATCACGACGGCGTCGGCGCGCTCGTCTTCACGCAGTTTGCGGACGGTCTCGCGCGCCGCGGCGACGGGGTCGCTGAAGGTCAGTCCCGGAACTTTGACGAGTTGCGGGAAGTCGCTTCCGGCGAGGGCAAAGACTCCGATCTTCATTTCGTTGCGTTGGAAGACCCGATATGGCTTGAAGCCGGCGGTGTTGGCGCTGAGGACCGGATAGCGCAGTTGCTCCCGGCATTGTTCGAATTCGGGCAGGCCGTAGTCGGCGTCGTGATTGCCGAAGGCCATGGCGTCGAGGATGCCGTTGAGCCACGGCCATTCGGCGCATCTGTACTTGTCCGACCACGCCGGCGCCCCTTTGTTGACCATGTCGCCGCCGCTGAAGACGAGCGCGCCGCGGCGCTTGTGCCGCGCCAGGTATCCGACGGCGCGGGCGATGCCGCCGCGCTCTCCGCGATCGGTGTAGAACGGGAGGGCGTGGGAGTGATAGTCGGAGAAATGAAGCAGGGTGACTTTCGTGTCTGCCACGGCCGATACGGTGACCAGCAGTAGCAGCAGAAACAGACGGCGCATTGACTTCAGTGTAAACGCTCAGGAGCACGGAGGCCTCCGGCGGGCGGGCCCGGCCCGCTGCGTTGGTTGCCCAAGGCTGAACGCGCGCCTCTCGCTGGAATCACGGTCCACGCGAAAACAAACGCAGCGGGCCGGGCCCGCCCGCCGGAGGCCCCTCGTCGTGCTCCTGAGCCTTTACGGCTGCAGCGCCAGCGCTTCGCTGCCTCCCGCCGTGATCTTCACACTGCGTACGGCCGGCAAGGCGTTCAGAGTCTCTGTAACCGCGGCGCGGATCATCTGGGCCTGGCAGGAGCCGCCTACGTTCTGGAGCCGCTCGTTGAAGTCGACGATGGCGACGCCGTCGCGGAGGTTGACCGAGCGGACTTCGGAGCCTTTGGGGAACGGCACGGCGGCGCCGCGTTTGCGCTCGTCCGCTGCCGGGCCGGCCATGAGCGCCTCGACGAGCAGGCGGATCATGGAGATGCTCTTCGGGATGCGGCGGGTGTAGGGCTTGACGCCGGTGCAGCTCTGGTCCGGGAAATAGAGGCGCGCTTCGACCGTCTCGACCGCGAACGGCTTCTCCATCCGCACCAGCGACCGTTCCGAGCCGTCTTTGGTCGAATATTCGAGCGCTTCGACGGTGATGCGGTTTCCGGGATCGCGGGTGAGCCAGAGGCTGCCGCGATACGGATTGTGACGGCCCATCTCGCCATCGCTGGTGGTGAAGCCTTCCACGAGCAGGGCGCCGCGGGCGTCGCGGGCGCGCAGGACGACGTTGTTCTCGAACGTACGGGCGCGGCCGGCGATGACGATCGGGTTGGCGACCTGGACGCCGTCGATGTAGATCTCGCGGTCCGCGGCGGGCGTCGGAGCGGGAGGCTTCGACGGTGGTGCGGTGGTCTCTTCGACGATGGTCGCGTCTGCCGGGGCCGTTTCGTCCACTGAGGCGGTCTCCTGTACGGGAGCCGTCGTCACGGGCGCCGGAGCTGTAGCTGTACCGTCCGTGCGCTCTACAGGCGCTTTGCAGGCGGTGAGGATCAATAGTGCGCAGAGGAGAGTCTTCATCTCACACTTCTCCTAAAGGAAAAGGGCGCACGTGGTGCGCCCTTTTCGGTTGAGCCCGGGTACGGATTTACTTCTTGAGGGCGCCCTGCATATCGGCGATGGCGGCCTCGCGGCCTTTCTCACGGGCGATGCGGGCGTACTGGGCGCGGCGGGCTTCCGGGAACTGGCGCACTAGCGCCAGGTAGCGCCCCTGCAACTGGCGCGAAGCCAACTGTTCGGCCGTAATGGGAGTACCGCGTCCACGCTTGCCGGGACGGCGTCCGCGAGGCGCGGCCGAAGCCCCGGCCGCTGCGCCTGCGGCGACCGATGCTGCGGACGGACGCCCGGGCGGACGGCCACGGCGCTTGCCGGTACCCGACCCGGGCGGACGGCCGCGGCGGCGTACGGCTGCGACCACGGCGCCAACACCGGCGGCTCCGGCCGCGGCCACATTGGCAACGGCATGGCCGGCAGCGTCCTTGAGACGCATCAGACGACTTTCGAGATCGCTGATCTCATTCCTCATCTCGGCGACATAACGATTGATGTCGGTCTGGGATACGCGGCGGTCTTTGAGCAGCCGCTCGAGGACATAAGACGCCTGTCCTCCCGATATGCTTGCCGACTCCCCGGTCGACTGTTTCCTGGGTCTGGCCATGTCAATCCTCCTCCTGAAAAACACTCACGCCCAAAGTCTTGTGCAATGACTTGCACATTGTCAACCAAAACAAGAAAGGGCGAGCCTTCCGGCTCGCCCTTTTTGATTCATAAGGAGGGAATCTACCCGCCTAATATCGGTAGTGATCGGACTTATAGGGTCCTTCGACCGGCATACCGAGATACTTGGCCTGATCCTCGGTCAGTACGGTCAGTTCGACGCCGAGATGCGCCAGATGCAGACGGGCCACTTCCTCGTCCAACTGCTTCGGCAGGACGTACACCCGCTTGTCGTACTCCCCCTTGTTCTGCCAGAGCGCGATCTGGGCGAGAACCTGGTTGGTGAACGACGCCGACATGACGAACGAGGGATGACCGGTGGCGCAACCGAGATTCATCAGGCGGCCTTCGGCGAGGATCAACACAGAGTGGCCGTCCGGGAAGGCCCATTCGTCGTATTGCGGCTTGATGTTGATCCTGTTGATGCCCGCAACCTTCTTGAGGCCGGCCATGTCGATCTCATTGTCGAAATGGCCGATGTTGCTGACGATGGCGTTGTGCTTCATCCGGCTCATGTGCGCGGCCGTGATGATGTCTTTATTGCCGGTGGAGGTGACGAAGATGTCGGCGCGCTCGACGACCGACTCCAGCGTGCGCACCTCGAAGCCTTCCATAGCGGCCTGCAGGGCGCAGATCGGGTCGATCTCGGTCACGACGACGCGTGCACCCTGGCCGCGCAATGCCTGCGCGCAGCCCTTGCCGACTTCGCCGAAGCCGGCGACGACGGCCAGCTTGCCGGCGATCATGACGTCGGTGGCGCGATTGAGGCCGTCGATCACGGAGTGGCGGCAGCCATAGATGTTGTCGAACTTCGACTTGGTGACGGAGTCGTTGACGTTGATGGCCGGGAAGAGCAGCGTTCCGGCATCCTGCATCTGATAGAGGCGGTGGACGCCGGTGGTGGTCTCTTCGGAAACGCCGCGCAGGTCTTTGGCGACGCGCGTCCAGCGCTGGGGGTCGCGGGAGAGGTCGGAGCGGAGGAGGTCGAGGATGACCCCCCACTCTTCCGGCTCGTCGGCGGGATTGAACTCGGGCACCTGGCTCTTGCCTTCGCATTCGACGCCCTTATGGACGAGGAGGGTGGCGTCGCCGCCGTCGTCGACGATGAGGGTCGGGCCGCTGCCGTCCGGCCACATGAGCGCCTCGGAGGTGCACCACCAGTACTCCTCGAGCGTCTCACCTTTCCAGGCGAACACCGGAATGCCGCGCGGATTCTCGGCGGTGCCGCCGGTGTCGGGGCGTCCGACCACGACCGCCGCGGCGGCGTGGTCCTGGGTCGAGAAGATGTTGCAGCTCACCCAGCGCACGTCCGCGCCGAGGATCTGCAGCGTCTCGATCAGGACGGCAGTCTGTACGGTCATGTGCAGCGAGCCCATGACCCGGGCGCCGGCGAGCGGCTTTTCCTTGCCGTACTTTTCGCGCACGGCCATGAGACCGGGCATTTCGTGCTCGGCGAGACGGATCTCGTTGCGGCCGAGGACGGCTTCAGCGAGGTCCCGGACCTTGTAAGGCGGGCGGCCTGCGGCCGTCGCGGCGTCAAACTGGTGGGTCAATTCGAGTGTTGCAGTCACGGATCGTTGCTCCTGTCGTTGTTGCTGCCGGGTGGGATCCAGGCGGATTGAGCGGGCAATTCTAACTGAAGGCCGAAAAATCCCTAAGGATGGATGTCAGTTTCGGTTACTGGTTGGTCGTTCCCCGGATGAGGCTTACGGCGAGAGGGCCGAAACCGTCCAGGTGATCTGACAAGCATCGCGTGTACCATGCCGCGCCATGGCTGCATCGGAGCGACGGATTCCTCTTCACACGAAGATCCTGGCCGGGCTGATTCTGGGCGCGCTGGCCGGCGGGACGCTGAACAGCGTGCTGGGGGCGGCGGATCCGAACCTGATCTTCCTCGTCGACCAGATCACCAACCCGATCGGCGTCCTCTTCCTGCGGCTCCTGCTCCTGCTGGTCGTGCCGCTGGTCTTCTCGAGCCTCGTGGTCGGCGTGGCCGGCCTGGGCGACCTGCGGCGCATCGGCCGGATCGGCGTGAAGTCGCTGATCTACACGCTTATCATCTCGGCCATCAGCGTGGTCATCGGACTGACGCTGGCGAATACGATCAAGCCCGGCAAGCGCATTTCGCCCGAAGTCGGCGCCGCGCTCGCGGAGCGTTACCAGAAAGACGCGAAGGACAGGGTCAGCAGCGCGGTCAGCAGCGTGAACGACACCGACGCTCCCCTGCTGAAGGCGGTCAAGACGGTCGTCCCGACGAACGTCTTCTATTCGGTCGGCAAGGAGACGCCCGACATGCTCGGGCTGATGTTCTTCGCGCTCTTCCTCGGCGTCTGCGTGACGATGGTCGAGAAGGAGCGGGCGGCGCCTCTGCTGGGCGTCCTCGAAGCGGTCTTCGCCGCGACGACGGTCGCGATCCAGGTGGTGATGCGGCTGGGGCCGTACGCGGTCTTCTGCCTCCTCTTCACCATGACGGCGCGTTTCGGGTTCGAGCTGCTGATCAGCCTCGGCTGGTTCGTGCTGACGGTGCTGCTCGGCCTGGCCATCCACATGTTCGGCGTCTATTCGGCGAGCGTAGCGCTGCTGTCGCGCATCAACCCGCTCGAGTTCTTCCGCCGGATCAAGACGGCGATGATCACCGCCTTCTCGACCTCCTCCTCGAACGCGACGCTGCCGACGGCGCTGCGCGTCTCCGAGGAGAACCTCGGCGTCCCGCGCGACATCAACTCGTTCGTCCTCACCGTCGGTGCGACGGCGAACCAGAACGGCACCGCGCTCTACGAAGGGGTGACGGTGCTCTTCCTCGCGCAGCTCGCCGGCGTCGACCTCTCGATGGGACAGCAGCTGATGGTGGTCTACCTGGCGATCCTCGGCGGCATCGGCACGGCCGGCGTTCCCTCGGGCTCGATCCCGTTCATCATCCTGGTGCTCGCGCAGATCGGGGTGAACCCGGCGTTGATCGCCGTGATCCTCGGCGTCGACCGCATCCTGGACATGTGCCGGACGGTGCTGAACGTGACCGGGGACATCACCATCGCGACGTACGTGGCCCGGTCGGAAGGGTACGAACTGATGAAAGAAATCCCGGAGCCCGCGAAGATCGATCTCTGACGCTCAGGCTGTGCGAGAATACGCGCCGCCCATCCCCCGGTCCAACGGCACAGCAACCCATGAGCGCCACACTTGTACAGTCGATTTCTGTCGAGCGGACGTACGCACCGGAAATGTGCCCGTACGAGACGGTCATCATCGACGTCACGCACCGGTGCAACATGACCTGCGCGAACTGCTACGTGCCGAACCGGTCGGTCCCCGACCTCGACGCACGCTGGCTCTCGTCGATCTTCGCGCGGCTGCCGAAGGGGCGCTTCGTCCGTTTCGTCGGCGGCGAGCCGACGCTCCGGAACGACCTGGCCGAGCTGATTCACGATGCGCGGTCGCACGGCCATCATCCGGTGGTGCTCTCGAACGGCCTTCGCTTCGCCGACCGCGCCTACGTCCGCTCGCTGAAGGAGGCGGGGCTGCAGATCGCCTATCTCTCGTTCAACGGCGGCTTCGACGATGAGTTGTACTGGGTCATCGACGAGATGCGTTGCGCGGAGAAGAAGCGGCTGGCGTTCGAGAACCTGCGCGCCGAGCATCTCTTCACCTCGATCGGCATGATCGTCGTGCGCGGGGTGAACGAGCACGAGGTGAAGCCGGTGCTGGACGCGGTGCGGCGCTCGCGCAACGTCCGCGAGTTTCATCTCCGCTCGATCGGGGCGATGGGACGCTACATGGAGAACCCGCCGCTGACGCTGGACGAGCTGCTCGAGGTATTCGCCGGCGCGGCCGGAATCGACCCCGGCTCGATCAGCCGCAACGAGCGCACCGGGAGCTCGCACGACTTCGCCCTCGGCCGGCAGCGCATCCAGCTCACGGTCTGGCCGGACCTCGGCAGCGAGACGCGCGGACGGCTCACACCCGAAGGAATGATCGCGCCGTTCATGGAGCACGTGATCGCAAATGAAGGCGGGTACTGATCTCGTCGAGACGCTGCTCGCGGCGGCCCGGCCGGCCCCGATCGAGACGCACCCGTTCGTGGTCTCTTTGCGGGAAGGCGCGCTTTCGCCCGAGGCGGTCCGCGGCTATGCAATCGCCATCGCCCGCATCGGCGGCGCGTTCCCGTATCGCATCGCCTCGGTGCTGGCAATCTGCGATCACCCCGACATCCGCCGCTCGCTGATCTCGAACCTGCTCGAGGAAGAAGGGGTGACCGGCTACACGCCGGGCGAGCACGTACGGGTCGACCCGAAGCGGCGCCACGGCGAGATGGGACGGAAGTTCGCAAGGGCGGCCGGAGCGACCGACGCCGAGGTCGACGCACTCTCACTGCGCCACGCGCGGTGGTTCGGCGAGGCCATCGGGCGCGGCGACTGGCTCGGCGCGTTCGCATACTTTGCGATCGGGCAGGAAGCGAACGTCCCCTCGACCTTCCGCCTGATCCTCGACCCGCTGATGGAGCACTACGGATTCAGCCGTGAAGACCTCGAGTTCCTGACCGAGCATTTCGAGGCCGACGAGCGGCACGGACTCGAGTCCGCCCACCTCATCGCCCGCGTCGCGGAAACGTCCGAAGCGCGGCAACGCGCGCTCGAAGGCGCACGCCGCGGCGGGATGGCCTGGTGGGCCCTGCATCGCACGCACACGGCAGTAAGGCTAGCGATGAGTGATGAGAGATGAGAGATGAGCCCCACCACACGACCCCGCAGGTAGGGGCGTTCATCGCTCATCGCTCATCGTTCATCGCTCGTCTGGACGCGATCCGCGAGCTGGTCCGCAACGGTGTCTCGCTCGCGCTGTCACTCCCCATCCGTGTTTTTCCGCGGCGGCGCCGTTTCCGGGCCGTGCTCGCGGCCGGACGGGCGCTGACGCCGCTCGCCGGCTCCTATGTCACCCGCCGCTTCGGGCGGCGCGTCTGGGGCAGCCCGACGGACGAGACCCTGCGGATCCTGTTCAAGGGGCTGGCGCGAATGCGGGTGGCGTACGAGCCGGAGCTCGACCTCGAGATCCCGGACGAAGTGCTGGCCGCGCTCGGGAAGGGTGGCGCGGTATTCGTGACCGTCCACTTTCCGCTCAACCCGCTCTTCACCCGCTGGCTGTACGACCAGGGACACCCTCCGGTGATCATCCGCGAGACGCTGCTCCCGTCGTTTGTCTGGGGAACGGCCACGGAGTTGGAGCTGCTGCGCCCCTCGCACAACGTGATGCTGCAGATCCGCCGGAAGCTCGAGGAAGGAGCGCCGGTGCTGCTGGCCATCGACCGCGCACGGGCAGAATCGCGGCCATTCCCGGTGGAAACGCGGTTCGGCCCGACGGAGATCGCCACGTCGATCTTCACCCTCGCCCAAAGGATGGACGTGCCGGTGTTCTTCTTCGGAGTCCGCGCCACCGCGGGACTGCCCGCCGCCGAGGTCCGCCAGATCGAGCCGGAGCCCCAGGCCTTCGCCGAGCACTTCCAGCGTTACGCCGGCCAGATGCTCCCATAAGGCGTCCTATCGGTCCCATAGGTCCCATAGGTCCTATAGGTCTTGTGGGACGAATAAGACTGCCAGGGCGAATAACCGGTAGAATGAGCGGTCCGGCCTCGGAGCTGGTGAGACGGGTATGAGAGCGGGGAACATCGAGCGCGTCAAACGCCGGATGCTGCAGGAAGCTGTGGCGGAGAACCTCGACGTCATTCGAGGGTTACCGCCGCGCGCACTCCGTCCGTCTTCGCGCTTTGTCCGCATCTGGCTGAAACGGGCGCCGTTCCTCGTGGCGCTGCTGACGCTTCTGGGATCGTCGTACCTGATCGCCAACGGCGGCAGCGGTACGGTCGTCAACCCGCTCCCGGTCCAGCGCGCCGCGGTCATCGGTTCGCGGCAGGCAGGGTTGCCGGTCCCGCGCGAGGCGGTGATGTCGCCGGAACGGATGACCGCCTCGGCGTTCCCGCTCACAGTGAAGCGGGTCGTGCTCGACGCCGGACACGGCGGGAACGATCCGGGCGCGACCGCGCCGAACATCTTCGAGAAAGAGATCACCCTCGACATCGGCCGCCGCCTGCGGGCGCTGCTGGAGAGCGACGGCTTCGACGTCGTGGTCACGCGCGACGCCGACCGCACCATCGCCCTCAAAGACCGCGCGCATCTCGCCAACGCGTCGAAGAGCGACATCTTCGTCTCCATCCACGTGAACGCTCTGGTGAAGCACACCGCGAGCCGCGGCATCGAGACGTACTACCTCGGTACGACGAGCGATCCGAAGCTGACCGCGCTGGCCGCCGCGGAGAACCGCGTCTCCGGCTACTCGGTCTCGGACATGCGCCGGTTGCTCGAAGGCGTCTACGCCGACGCGCGGCGCGACGAGTCGCACGAGCTGGCGATGGCGGTGCAGCGGAACCTCTTCACCAAGCTGCGCGTCGAGGACCCGGGGCTGGAGAACTGGGGCGTCAAGCGGGCGCCGTTCATCGTCCTGGTGGCCACCGACATGCCGGCCGTACTGGCCGAGGTTGGATGCATTTCCAACGACAAGGAGTCCGCGATGCTCCGCCGGCCCGAATACCGGCAGAAGATCGCCGATGCACTCTTCGAGGGCATCCGTTCGTACGCGAGCGCGAACGTCACCCGGGCGGACGCGCCGCAGAAGAAAGGAATTGAAAAGAATGGCTGAGATCCTCAACGTCGGCATCGACCTCGGCACGTCGCGCAGCGCCATCTCGGCGTCGAACGGCGAGCGCTTCGTCGTCGACAGCTTCGTCGGATGGCCAGTCGACATGGTCGCGCGCAAGGTCCTGAAACGCGACGTCCTGATCGGGCACGAGGCGGTCGCCAACCGCACCATGCTCGACCTGCACCGCCCGCTCGAGCGCGGCCTGCTCAAGGAAGGGTCGGAGAAGGACGTGGAGGCGGTGCGCGAGCTGCTCAAGCACCTGCTCCGCCTCGTCGGCGTCGGCTCGAACGGCACCGCGGCGTCGAATGTCCGCGCGGTCGTCGGCGTCCCGGCGGCCTCGCTGCGGACGAACAAGCAATACCTCCGCAACGCCATGAAGGGAATCGTCGACAGCCTGCTGATCGTCACCGAGCCGTTCGCGGTCGCATACGGCCTCGACGCGCTGCTGCACACGCTGATCATCGACATCGGCGCCGGCACGACCGACTTCTGCGTGATGAAGGGGCGCTACCCGACCGAGGAAGACCAGCGGACGCTGACCGTCGCGGGCGACTCGATCGACACGCAGCTTCTGAAGCTGATCGAAGAACGCTACTCGCAGGCGAACGTGACGGTGTTCATGGTCCGCGACTGGAAGGAAAAGTACAGTTACGTCGGCGACGCGGCCGAGCCGGTGCTCGTCACGGCGCCGGTGAAGGGCGTGCCGACGGAGCTCGACATCACCGGCGAGATGAAGACCGCCTGCGAGACCATCATCCCGCCGATCGTGGAGACGATGCTC
The DNA here is from genome assembly GCA_035629865.1 of Thermoanaerobaculia bacterium. Classification (GTDB taxonomy): domain Bacteria; phylum Acidobacteriota; class Thermoanaerobaculia; order Gp7-AA8; family Gp7-AA8; genus QHVT01. The sequence continues at coordinate 33,671 of DASPHC010000044.1, forward strand.
GACCTGCTGGCGCGCGTCGAGCCGGAGTTCCAGGAGCGGGTCCGCAACAACATCATCCTCTCCGGCGGCGGCGGCCTCATTCGCGGCCTCGCCCCGGCACTCGAGGCGGCCTTGCAGGCCGTCGGCGGCGGCAGCGTGCGCTACATGGACGACCCGGTCTTCATCGGCTCGGACGGCGGCCTCGCCCTCGCGCAGGATGCGCCGGAAGGGGACTGGGAGAAGCTGTCGGCTTGAGCCAAGACGAAAGGGTCGAATGCGAACGGCGCCTGAATGGGCGCCGTTTTGTTTGAATGCAAAATGCAGAATGCAAAATGCAGAATGGCGGGGCGCGTGACGTCACCGTTTTGCATTTTGCATTTTGCATTCTGCATTTCAGTGATCTGAGCCAATGACACGCGCCATCGTCTTCCTCCTCGTTCTCATTCTCGCGATCATCGCGTTCTCCCAGTTCCTCCGCCGCACCGGCATGTTCTTCCCCGATGTCTACCCGACCGGCCGGTGGACGGCCGGCGATTTCAGCGTCGTTCCCTCGGAGCATTTCTTTCAAACCGCGGACGGGCTGAAGCTGCACGCCTGGCTGTTCCAGGCCAAGGCTCCGAATGCGCCGGTGATGATCTGGTTCCATGGGAATGCGGGGAATCTCACCGACCGGGCGGATATGTGCGTCGAGTTTGCGCGGCGCGGGATCTCCGTCTTCGTCTTCGATTACCGCGGCTTCGGCCGCAGCGAGGGGCGGACCTCGGAGTCGGGCGTCTTCAAGGACTCGACTGCCGCCTTCGAGTATGTCCGCACCCTCGGCGACGAGCCGGTCGTGCTGTACGGCGAGTCGGTCGGCGGGCCGTACGCCGCCTTCGTGGCGAAGGAACGGAAGGTGCGGGCGGTGGTGATCGAGAACTCGTTTCCGTCGCTCCGGGAGATGGGGAACGCGCTCTACCGCCCGCTCCCTCTCGGCTGGACGGCTCCGTTCGCTTTACGGACGACGAAGTGGTTGAATGAGGCGGGCGTTCCGGTACTCGTCATGCACGGGACGCGCGATGCGGTAATCCCGTACTCCCTCGGCAAGCAGCTTTACGACGACCTGAAGGTGCCGAAGGAGATGCTGACGTCTCACGCCGGCCACTGCGAGATCCCGCTCTTCGAGGCAAACCGCTACTACGACACCGTGACCCGATTCGTTATGAAGGAGACCGCACGATGAAGTCGATGTTCCGGCTGGCGCCCGCGATCCTGTTCGTCGCCTGCGCGACGACGACCCCGCCACCCGCGCCGCCCCCCGCCCCCGCAGCCACCGCACCTGCGCCCGTTGAAGCAGTGGCGCCTCCGCCGGCGGCGCCCGCCCCGGCGGCGATGCAGGTGCCGGTCGAGTATCACAAGCTGGAGAACGGCCTGAAGGTCGTCCTCTCCCCCGACCGCACGGCACCGATTGCCACCGTCGCTGTCTACTACGGCATCGGCTTCCGCGTGGAGCCGCGCGACCGGACCGGGTTCGCGCATCTCTTCGAGCACCTGATGTTCCAGGGCTCGGAGAACCTCGGGAAGATGGAGCTGATCCGGCTGATCCAGTCGAACGGCGGGGTGCTGAACGGCTCCACGCGCTTCGACTTCACAAACTACTTCGAGATCGTGCCGTCGCACACGCTGGAGACGATGCTCTGGGCCGAGGCCGACCGGATGCGCGGCCTGGCCATCACCCAGGAGAACCTCAAGAACCAGCAGGACGTGGTGAAGAACGAGGTCCGGGTGAACGTCCTGAACCAGCCGTACGGCGGCTTCCCCTGGCTCGACCTGCCGCAGTACGCGAACGTGAACTGGTACAACGCGCACAACTTCTACGGCGACCTGACGGACCTCGACGCCGCCACGCTCGACGACGCGCGCAGCTTCTTCAAGACCTACTACGCGCCGAACAACGCCGTCGTGGCCATCACCGGCGACTTCGACACCGCGCAGGCGCTGGCGTGGGTGAAGCAGTACTTCGGCAACATCCCCGCCCAGCCGCAGCCGGCGAAGGCCGACATCTCCGAGCCGCGGCAGACCGAGGAGAAGCGGCACTCGAAGACCGACGACAAGGCCACGCGGCCAGCGCTGGCGATCGGCTGGCACGCCCCGCCGGCGGACACGCCGGAGTATTACGCGATGGCGATGATCGACCAGATCCTCGCCTCCGGGAACGACTCCTGGCTCTACCAGGACCTCGTGCAGCGCCGCGGCCTCACCGGCGAGGTGAGCGCGACCATGAACGCGCTCGGCAACATGTTCAACATCAACGGGCCGACGCTCTACATGGCCTGGCTGTTCCACGACAAGGAGCGGACGGCGGACGAGATCCTGGCGGCGATCGACGCGCAGGTGACGCGCCTGCAGACCGAAACAATCGACGCGGCGACGATGGAGCGGGCCCGGATGAAGATGCGCTCTTCGCTCTATGACGAGGTGGAAGGCTTCTTCGGCTTCGGCCGGGCCGACCTCCTCGCCTCGTTCGCCCTCTTCTACGACGATCCCCACCGCATCAACACGATCGAACAGCAGTTCGCGAAGGTGACGCCGGAGCTGATCCGGAAAACGGCCCAGGAATACCTGCGGCCGACGAACCGCACCGTGCTGACGATCGTACCGAGGAGCCAGTCATGAAACGCCTGACCCTGACTGCCGCGATACTGCTCGCCGCTGCCTCCGCATTCGCACAGAAACAGACGCCTCCCGCTCCCGGCACACCGCGGAACTTCTCCATCCCGCAGGTCCGGCGTTTCGAGCTGCCGAACGGGCTGCCGGTCCGCTTCGTCCCGTACGGCGAGGTCCCGAAGGTCGCGATCCGGCTGGTGACGCAGACCGGCAATGTCGACGAGACGGCCGAGCAGGTGTGGCTCGCCGACGTCACCGGCTCGATGATGGAGCAGGGCACGGCCACGCGCAGCGCGGAAGACATCGCGCGCGAGGTGGCGATGATGGGAGGCGCGCTCGACATCGGCGTGGCCGGAAACCAGGTCACTGTCGGCACGGACGTGTTCTCCGAGGCCGCGACCAGGGCGGTTGCGCTCGTCGCCGACGTGGCCATGAATCCTCGCTTCCCCGAAGGCGATCTGGCGCGCATCAAGGCCGACCTCGTGCGTCAGGTCTCCATCCAGCGCAGCCAGCCGGGCTTCCTGGCCTCGGAGAAGTTCTCCTCGGTGCTCTTCCCGAACCATGCGTATGGCCGGACGTTCCCGACCGAGGCCATGCTGCAGTCATACACGCTCGACCACGTGAGGGCCTTCTACGACGCCAACTTCGGCGCGGCGCGCTCGACGCTGTACGTCGTCGGCCGCTTCGACGCCGCGGCGGTGGAAAGCGCGATCCGGCAGCATCTCTCCGGCTGGAAAGCCGGTGCCGCACCGACGAAGGTGGAACTGACGCCGGTGAGCCGGCGGGCGATCTATCTCATCGACCGCCCGGGCGCGGTGCAGTCGACGCTCTACATCGGCCTGCCGGTTCCCGACGCCGCGAATCCGGAGTACCTGCCGCTGCAGGTGATGAACGCACTCCTGGGCGGCTCGTTCGCCTCGCGGATCACCAGTAACATTCGCGAGCAGAAGGGCTATACGTACTCGCCCAACAGTGCTGTCGTGCCGCGCCTCGGCGCGGGGTCGTGGCTGGAGGCGGCCGACGTGACGACGAACGTCACCGGCGCGTCGATCAAAGAGATCATCGGCGAGATCGAGAGACTGCGCAACGAGCCGCCGGCCGAGACAGAGCTGCGCGCGATCCAGAACTATCTGGCCGGCACCTTCGTCCTCCGGAACTCGTCGCGCAGCGGCATCGCCGCCCAGCTCGCGTTCCTCGACCTCTACGGCCTGAGCGAAGACTACCTGCGCAATTACGTCCAGCGCGTCTACGCCCTCACCCCCGCCGACATCCAGCGGATGGCCCGGACCTACATCGACCCGGCAAAGCTGGCGATCGTGGTGGTAGGCGACAAGGCGCAGGTGGAAAGCCAGTTGAAACCGTATGGTGAAATCACGCCGTAAGCAGGGGCTCGAGTCCGCCGAGCTCAAAACGAGTCCGCGGAACTCAACGACGAAATCGCCTTTGAGGCCTCGCAACAGCGATCCGCCGCAGCCGCCGTAGGCGGCGAAAGATCTGTAGACCCGGCCTTTAGGCCGGGTAACGTCCAGGAGACAAGGCAAGTCCGCGAAGCGGGCGACAGCAGAGGTTGCGCGTGACCACTGTTCTATCGCCCGCTTCGCGGACTCGCCTTCGTGGGGCCGCACGAAAGCGGCCGGGCACCAGCCGCTGTCATGACCTGAATCCTCCGCGGGCGCGTCCGGAAGGGCGCACCCGCGGAGCGATGTCACCCGGACTCAGTGCGAACAGTACCAGAGGCAGTCGGAGTACTGCTCCTGGCACCATGGGCAACCGGCGCCCCGCTCGTCGCAGTTCAGGTAGCACTCGAAGAACTGCTGGTCGCACGCGTCCTCGCAGGGGCCCGACATGCGGAGCTGGCGCGGGTCGCGCAGTTTCAACAGCACCGACCCGCTCGATCCGGCGATGGAGCCGCCCTTGGCCAGACGGTCGCTGCCGCTGTCGGCGTCGACGAACGGCACGTCGACGATCTGATTGCCTTCGACGGTGACCGTGAAGCGGATCGCGTCCGGCCGGGAGGCCGCCGCCTTCCGAATGCGGGCGAGCTGCCGCGGATGATTGGCGAGGAAGCTGATGGTCGGCGCCGCCTCGAGCTCGGACGGGAGGACGATCGTCTCCTCGAGATAGACGCGTGTGCCGTTTGAGATCGCGACCTTCACCGTGGCCGACGGCGTCAAGACTTCGGCGGGCAGGTCGAACGCCAGACCCGACGCCACGCCGGTGGCGGCTTCCGGCAGAGCCTCCCGCCAGGCCTCGAGCTCGAACGCCGGACCGCCGAGTCGCTGCTCGATGGGCAACTGGACTCTTGATAACGGCGGCGCCGGGTCGGCAAACGCCACCGCCGCCACGAACAACGTCATGCCTGCGATGAGACTACGCACAAACGTATTCTTCAAGATTGTGTCCTCCCTCGATTGTATTGAACGAGATCAGGATAGCAGGAAAGACCTACTTCAGGCCCCCGGCAGGCCGCCAGCCGCGAAACCTCCACGCGCGCCTTTCGTACACATCGCCATGAGCGCACTCGGCAACTATCCCTTCTTCAACGTCGTGGCGCGGCGGAGCACCTACGCGAACATCGCGTACGTCTGGCTGGCCTTTCCGCTGGGAATCGCGTACTTCGTCCTGCTGACGACCGGCTCCGCACTCTCCATCGGGCTGTCGCTGCTGTGGATCGGTCTGCTGGTGGCGCTCGCGTTCGTTCTGAGCCTCCGCGGGCTCGGGAACTTCGAGCGCCTGCTCTCGAAGTGGCTGTTGGGCGAGCCGGTCGCGATGCCCTCCGGCGCGGCGGGCCAGACGAAGGTGTGGCCGTGGCTGAAGAGCATCCTCAAAGACCCGGCCACGTGGAAAGGCGCGCTGTTCCTGCTGGTCAAGTTCCCGGTCGGCCTGACGTGCTGGATCGTCTCGGTCGTGTCGTTCGCCGTCTCCCTCGCCTTCATCGTCGCCCCGCTCGAGCAGGGCGGCACCCTCTACCTCGGCGACTGGACGTTTAGCGACCCGACCGGTGGCTTCCTCATGGCCGCCTTCGGAGCCCTGCTCCTGCTCGTGACCCTGCACGTCCACAACGCCATGGGCGCGCTGTGGCGGTTCATGGCCCGGCACCTGCTGGCGGCGCCGGCAACTGCGGAGTGACGGCCGAGGCCCGCAGACCTCCGGCGTGTCACGCCGGAGGTCGCAACTAGACGAACAGAAGCTTTGCCAAAGCCGCGACGCTCGTAGAGATCGGATCGACCAATCCGGCCACGGCCTTCGCCGCATCGACCAGGCCCTCGGCGCTGACGTCGAACCACCTGCGTCGCGGCTCGTCCGACTTGGCCTGTTTCTCGAGCTCGGCGAGGTCGTCCTTCACCTTTTGTGCTTCCTTCGGCGGCAGACTTGCGGTCAACTCCTCCACCGCCGCCCGCAGCGCGTCCAGTTCCTTGTCGACCTCCGCGCGGACGTTCGTGACCGGGGCGGAGGTCTGCGACACCGTACCGACCGTCGCGCCGGCGCCGATGTTCTGGGTCTGGTTCACGTCGCCGATGTGGGGCTGGTTGAAGGTGCCACCGCTGATCTTGATGTCGCTCATTGCTGAACCTCCCGGAAATCGTTGTGGACGAGCTGTCGCACGAGGGTCATGTCGAGGCCGCGCGCGTTGAAGCGCATGCGGCCGGCGTGGGGAAGGACCAGGATCAACGGGAGAAAGCTGAACGTCAGCCACCCCCCGACGGTGCACATCAGAAAGTAGCGCAGCGGCGAGAGGCCGTCGAGCCCGTGATAGCCGTACACGCGTTTCGTCCCGACGGCCCAGGCATAAAGTGCGATGGCCGCGGCACAGAGGAAAGGGACGAGCAGCATCACTTCGTACTCATTGAACTTAAGCTCCAAGACCACGATCGTCAGGAAAGACGCGTAGAGGGCTGCAATCCCGAATGCCAGCGCCAGAATGAATCGGATTGCCGTTTCCCATCGGCATTGCATCCGAAGTTGCGGATCGAGCTGCTGCAGACAACGGCCTGCAACCCGGCGGTACAGCCAGTCGCCGGAGCCCATCCAGATCGTGCGAGCGAGCGTCCGCAGTCGGTCGGCCTCCTCGCGATCCCGGGTCGCGCGATGCAGCAGCGCCAGCAGAGCGGCTCGCGAGTACAGATTGCCGCCTCCCGCCTCCAGAACCGCGTGCAGCACCGCGCTCGCCTTCGGTGCCTCGCTGAATGCCAGCAACTGGATGGTTAGATACGGCGCGCGGCTCGTCTGCAGGGCATCGAGCGCGTCGATCGTTTCGCGCTCCGGCTGCATGACCGTCAGCCCGATCTCACGGAGGTCCCGACTTGCCAGCGGCGCGCGGACGATCGATTCGAAAATCGCAGTCAAGCCGGCGCGAACCTGCTCGGAGCGGACCTTTCGCGTCAGACCGGCGATCGTTGCGGCGTCGGTGCAGCCGCGGTAGGTGAGAAGATAGTGCAACGCAATGCCCGCCAGAAAAACGCCCAACGCGTTCTGCCTGTCGTTTTCGCCAAAGACCGGAACGAACAAGAAGCCGACGACCAGCCAGAGCAGGTAAAGAAACAGAGCGACCCCGATTCCTTGACGCTCATGAGTCACGCGCGAATACACGGTCGTCCGGCGCAGCCGCCGCTTCACCGCCTTCAGATACGAGGTCACGACGTCCGGGGCGCGGCCGTCGAGGTCGAGATCGTCCGCCCAGCGCGTGGCCAGGGAGACGTTCACCCGGGAGGCCGTGCGCATCATCCCCTTCAGCTCACGCTCACTCGCGCCGGTGGGGAGAAACGTCAGCGCGTCTTCGTCCGGCCGGCGCGACAGCGCCCGCGCCATGTGCCAATCCCGGGTCCATGGCTTTGCGGCGGCGAAACGCCGGCGCTGGCCCTCGGCGTAGAAATACTCCTGGATGGTGTGGTGCCAGAAGCGGACGTAGCGCGCGTCGACGCGCAGGAAACCTCTGGCCGCCAGCGCGGACAGCATTTCCCTCGACTCCCCCGCTTCGCCGAGGGGCAGCGACTGGCCGACCTGCTGCAGCGTGAGCGCGAGACGGGAGAGGACGTTCGTCATCTCCTCTTCATCCATCTTCCCGTGTCGCTTGTCGCGGAACAGCTCCGCCACGTAATCGGCCACGACGCTCGTCCGGCTGCGGACGAGCCGCGCGGCTCCTTCCTCGGAGCGCTGGACGAGGCGGATCGCGTACGTCAGAAAGAGCGGCAGGCGGAGCAGCGGGTTGTCGTCGAGGTGCAGCCGCTCGAGCACCGCGGCCGCGGTGGCGTCGTCGGCACGCGCGCGGAGGAACTGCGCGATCTGATCGTCGCCCAGCTCGCGCAGGCGGAACGTGCTCCACTTCTGCGGCGGCTCGAACCCATGTGGGCGCGTACTCAGCACGATGCGGCACTTCTCGAACGTGAAGGCCAGGTCCTCGACGGCGCGCAGACAGACGTCCCGGATCGAGGCGTCCACCTCATTCAGACCGTCGAACAGCAGCATCGTCGGCCGCTCGGCCATGACTCGCCGCAGCGTCGGAATCGATGGCGGCCTGGCGGCGGCGCTCCAGTCGTTGATCACTTCGCCGACGAGGATCAGCAGCGCGTCGAGATCGGAGAAATACGGCGTCTTCCGATACCGCGACAGCTCGATGTAGATCCGCAGCTCGTCATCCTCGGCGCCCATGGCCGCGAGGTAGCGCAGCGACGAGGTCTTGCCCGATCCCGCCGCGCCGACCACCACCATCTGCCGCTCGCGGCTTGCCGCGTCGACGAGCGTGCGATGCTCGCGCCCCGCTCCCGGGTGGGCCACACTGGTAACGATCGGCTCCACATCGAGCTGGACATACTCCGCGGCTTCGTTCCGTAGCCGCGCGCAGACGCTCTCCACATACGCGTCGAAGTCGAACGGCTCGTCACTCGTCTGCCCATGCGTATAGACGTAGTACGTGTTGTTGTCGCCGAGATGGGCGTTGTTGAACGTACCCCCGGTGACAGCCACGGGTGTCATGGGCGTAAATCTCCTTGCTGGTGTGGGGACATTGTACTGCCCAGACGACAAGCGGTAGCGATTCGCTGCCCCCTACTCTCCCTGCACCGGCTTCCACGGAGCCACCACCTTCCCCCGCTCGACGATCTGGTACATGTCGTATGGCGCGACACCTCCGCGCCGCCCGTGCTCACGACATGAGCTCCTTCAGCATCGCCGCGCGGTGGTTCATGAAGTCGCGCATGACGATGTAGTGCTCGGTGTCCTCGTATTGGACGACCCGCGGCTCGTCTTCGCCGAGGAGGTAGATCGTCGCGTTCGGATAGGCCATGAGGATCGGCGAATGCGTGGCGATGATGAACTGCGACGCATCGACCACCAGCTCGTGCATTCGCGCCAGCATCGCCATCTGCCGCGAGGGTGAAAGCGCCGCCTCCGGCTCGTCGAGGATGTACAAGCCGCCACCGACGAACTTCTCCGTGAGCAGCGTCAGGAACGCCTCCCCATGCGACTGGGCATGCAGCGACTTCCCCCCGTACCACGGCGTCGCCCCGACCTCGTCGATCCTCGTCGCGACGTTATAGAAACTCTCCGCCCGCAGAAAGAACCCATCCCCCGGCCGCCGAGGACTGCGCACGAGCCGCAGAGATCGATGCAGCCCGGACTGCGAGCGCCGCTCGACGAAGTCCATGTTCCGAGTCCCCCCTTCCTCGCTGAACCCGGACGCGACCGCAAGCGCCTCGATGATCGTCGACTTCCCCGACCCGTTCTCCCCAACGAGAAACGTGACCGGCTTTGGAAACTCCAGCGTGTACAGCTCCCGAATCGACGGCACAGAGAAGGGAAACTCGTCGAATGAGGGAACGCTCTCCCGGTCGAGACGCACCTCGACGATGTAGTTGGAGGATCGAATCGCCCGCATGGCCGCGATTCTAGCGTTCGCCCCGTGACTCGGCGGAACGGCGCGCGGGGTGCCTTTGAAGCGCGAACGGCGCACACCCTGTGAGGGGTATCCTCAGCGGCATGACAGTCAAGCGGATGGACAACGTCGGCGTTGTTGTCAACGACCTCGCAGCTGCGGTCGCGTTCTTCAAGGAACTCGGTTTGGAGTTGGAGGGCGAGGCGCAAGTCGAGGGACGTTTGGTGGACCGCCTCATCGCGCTCGACGGCGTTCGGTGCGACATCGCAATGATGCGGACGCCGGACGGCCATGGCGGCGTTGAGCTGATGAAGTTCCAGAGACCGACGGCTGACAGCGCTGAGCCGAGCAACGCCCAGCCGAACACGCTCGGCATCCGTCGCATCATGTTTGCCGTCGAAGACATCGATGATGTCGTTGCCCGGCTCCGCGCCCACGGTGCCGAGCTGGTTGGCGAACTCGTGCAGTACGAGAACAGCTATCGGCTCTGTTATGTCCGTGGCCCT
>DASPHC010000045.1:0-72129 GCA_035629865.1 Thermoanaerobaculia bacterium
CGCGGCGATCCTTGGCAACGGATTGCGGCCATATGCTTCTCTCCTATTTGATCTTTGGCGGGTCGCGTCTCATGCTAAGTCGCATTATACCAATACTTTCACCGCGAATGAAGCATCTCCAATCAATGTGACAAAGTAGAACTAAAGGAGTTAGCAGATCGGAGACCGGCGGATTCACGGTCCTCCAGGCGAGACTCAAATGATCCCTGCACACTTTCAAATGATCCATGGACACTTTCAAATGATCCGTGATCACTTTCAGATGATCCGGGATCATTTACCAATGATCCGCGATCACTTTTAAATGATCCGGGATCACTTGCATGTGATCCGGGATCGGCAGAAGTGCCCCGGATCAGAAAAAAGTGAAACCGGGCCGGCGCGCCGTGCAGCGCCTGCAGCGAGTGTCGTGCCGAATTCCACGAGCTCCTCGCGGCGCCGGCGAGACGCCGTCGGCGCCGGGACGCCGCCGAACCAGCCCGCGTGACGCGTGCGCTCCGACGCGAACGCTCGGTTCTCGTCGATCGTGATCACGCGCGGGAACGCCGACGTCTTCGTCGGCTGGTCCGGCAGCGTCTCGCCGGCGGCGGCGTCTCGCCGTAAGACGGACGAAATCCGTCCGCGCCGAGATCGTTCCGGCAGCGGAGCGACAAACGCCGCCGGCCGTGCCGGCCCGCCAGAGGCCTCCCGGTCGTTCTCTCTCGGGCCGGTTCAGCAGGGGAGTTGCGCGGCGTCAGCGCCGGCCGGCATCACGATCTCTCCAGGATCGCCCGGTACATCTCGAGTACCTGCATCCGGGACTCGAAGAGCGTCGTCTCCACCGTCTCGCGCGTCACCCCCAATGGCCGCAGCGATCGCCTCCACGCGCTCATCCTTCCGGTAGTAGCGGCGCAGCATCTCGAGATGCGATTTGTCGAGGCACGCGAGGATCTGCCCGAGGAGCCTTCGATCGAAGTCGTGGAGCAGCGCGTCGCCGGGCGTCGCGGCGCCTGGCTCGTCTCCCCCGAGCAACGCCTCCGGCGCGTTCGTCCGCCGGAGGTACGACCTCAAAGCGTTGCAGATCGCGCCGATCAGGAACATCTCCACCGCTTCCACTTGCGGGCCGCGCTCGAGGTACGACGAGAACAGCGCGTCCACGAGCTCTTCCGCCTCGGCCGCCGGAATAGCTTCCGCCTCGCAGAGACGCGTCAGATTAGCAACTCCTCGTGGTACCGAATGATCAGTGGTTCTGCCGCCGAACGCGAAGCCAAGCGTCAGCTTCGAAAAGGAGGACGAGAGTCACTAAACATTTGGACGGCATATTGCGGAAGAGCGGCGAACGGCAACTTGATCAGCGGTTACGCAAAGTGGTCAGGTCCGCGGCACGGAATCGTAATTCGGCCGAATCGTGTGCGGACCACGACTGCGCCCCACGAAGCTGCGCATTGGTTTTTCATATGGCACACTTTTGAAGGTGGATGTGTCTCGCCTTTCGGTGGCGATGACGTCGCCGACACACCGGCGCAATATTCACCAACGTGGGGTTGCCCAACCCGCCGCAATAGCTGTCGTTGGCTTGCTGGTGATGATCCGATTCACAACTACATGGACTATTCAAGCTGCCGATATGAATTCACGGCAGGCCAACGTCGCCGCATGGATACTCTCTGGAATCCACTTCGACTGGCCCCGCAACCTTAGTAGGACCAGCTGCCGCCTAACTTTGGGGAGCGGCCCGGCTTCGGGCCACCGCCCGCCCACTCCCGCTCCGTCCAGCGCAAGCGTGACGGCGACTTCGGCACGCGGGACCGGCCGCGCAGCTGAACGTGGGAGACGTTAGCCGGACGAACGCACCGCGACCGTCCGGACGGATGTATGATCACATCTTCGTTCTACAGGTTGGTTACTATCTACCGTAGGGGGCGCTGTGACAGTCCCACTTCCAATCATAACCGCGCTCGTCGGCGCGTTGGCAGGCGCTATCATCGGCGGCATCGTTTCGGACTTCATCACGCGTCGCCGCGAACAGCGCTCGCGTCGAATACGTCTCGTGGGCGAACTTGCGGCGTTCTCGGGTCGTTGCGAAGGAGCTCTGATTCGATTCCAACGTGTCCGCGCGGCAGACAAGGGTAGCGCGTATAGCGAACAGACGTATGTCGGGCTGGCAGACCTCGCCGACCGCGAGTCTGAGGGACACCGGCTCTACTGGGACATTAGGGAGGCATACAACTCACGGCAGATCGCAAGTGCTGTTTGGGAGCTTACGCGCAGAATTTCGTTGACCAAACAGTTACTTCTGTTCTCTGCCGGCCACGAGGACGAATTCGCTGCGGGGCTTGGGTGGATAAACAGCCAATCTCGAGAGGTTTTGACGCTTTGCGGTAAAACGATCGGTTTGAAAACGCACAAGGATCCATTCCCATTCTTCCTAGGACTTGGTGGCGCAGGAGCCGACAAGCCCGAGTACCGTTCGCCCGAGCAGCCATGGGAGGCGATGTCGCTCGCCCGAGCAGAGGAACTTGCGGAGAGAATGTGGGCCGAGCGTCACGCACACAGCTCAGCGCCGGAAACAGACGGCATGGAACCCGCCGGCCAACTTTGGTGTGAAGTTGGCACGGCCCGGCTTCGGCCCGCAGCCGAGCTGCCTACTTCGTCGCCAGCGTGACGGCGTAACGGCGGTTGCAGGTCGCGACTCGGTTCTCCGAACGTCATTCGCAGCAACCGCCGCTCCGCTCCGGTTTCGGCGCGCGGGACCGACCGTGCAGCTTACACTTGCACATCTACTCTAAGTCACAACAGGCGGATCTTTCCGACGACGAAAAGAAAGCCCTTCGGAAGCTGGTAGCGCAGGAGTTCAAATGAAGAACGAGTTTTTCGATGAGCTGGTCGAGAGTATCAAAGAGGCCGGACGAATCCATCGGGGCGAGATAAAGCCGTCTCGAGAGTTCATATTTGAAGCACAAGACGTCCGGCACATTCGAGAGAAGCTGCATCAATCGCAGGCAGAGTTCGCGCGGATGATCGGCGTCAGCGTGTCCACCTTGCAGAACTGGGAGCAGGGCCGCAGGCAACCGCAAGGCCCGGCTCGCGCACTCCTCGTCGTCGCTTCAAAATCGCCAGCGGTCGTTGCGAAGGCACTCTCACAGGTAACGCGGCGCGGCACCTAACTTTTCGCTGGTGGATGTCATTCGCGAAGCCATCCGTAGACATATCGAGTACTCACGGCGGCGACGACGAACGCGCGAGTAGCGGCCTCTTAACGCCACGCCGAAGTTCATCGGCGACATGCCGCATACGTGGTCGGGTCGGACTTCATCCGTTCGGTGCTAGACATGTTTGCCTACGAAGAGGACGACGACACGCTCATCGTCGGCGCCGGCGTCCCGCGCAAATGGACGCGCGGAACGGGGGTGGTGCTGCGCGGCCTGCCCACCCAGCGCGGGATCGTCGACCTGACCATGCGGAGGTGTGGGGTGGTGCGGGTGGAAGTGCGGATTACCCGCGGGTAGTGGTGAGGGCGCCGTAGTCGCAAGTTCCCCAGCGGCGAGACGCCGCCGGCGCCGGGACGGCGCCGGACCAGCCGGCGAAGACGCCAGCGCTCCCATTGCGTAAACGGAGGGTCGCGCGAGATCGATTCGTCTTTTCGTCAACTCGAGCTTGCACCTCGGCGCTTGCTCGAAGCGTCGTTCGCCGATGAAGCGCTGGCTTCTACGCCGGCTGGTCGGGCGGCGTCCCGGCGCCCGCGGCGTCTCGCCGCCGGGGGACGGCGCTACAGCACTCCCCCGTTGCTCCGAATCACCTCACTGTAAAACCTTGCTGACGCCTTCGGCGTCCGCTTCTGCGTGACGTAATCCACGTGCACGATCCCGAATCTTTTCGCATACCCGAGCGCCCATTCGAAGTTGTCGAGTAACGACCAGACGAAGTACCCACGCACATCCACCCCCTTCGCGATCGCTTCGCGAATGGCCACGAGGTGGTCGCGGAGGTAGTCCACGCGCAGCGGGTCTTCCACCCGCCCGCCGAACGCCTGCGGCGGGTCATAGAACGCCGCGCCGTTTTCGGTGATGTAGAGCGGGAGGTTGCCGTAGGTGTCGCGGACCCAGGTGAGGATGTCCGTGAGGCCCGGCGAATAGACTTCCCAGCCGACATCCGTGACCGTCGCGCGCGGGTTGTCGACGCGGATCGCGCGCTCGATGATCACCGAGTCGTCGGCCTTCGTGATGCCGCGCTTGTAATAGTTGATGCCGAGAAAGTCGGTGGGAGTCGTCAGCTCATCGAAGTCGCTGGAGGGGATGTCGGGCCATGCCTGGCCGAAGCCGTCGATCAGCTCCTGCGGGTAGCGGCCGAGGAAGATCGGGTCGAGGTACTGGCGGTTCATGTAGGCGTCGGCGCGGATCACCGCGGCGGCGTCTTCGGCGGAGTCGGAGGCCGGGTACTTTGGCTCGAGGTTCACGACCATACCGATCTTGTTCTTCCCCGTCGCGCGGTACGCCAGCACGGCCTTTGCGTGCGAGCGGAGGAGGTTGTGCGTCGCGCGCGGGGCTTCGAACAGGTTGCGGTGTCCCGGCGCGAGCGGGCCGTGCAGGTAGCCGCCGTCGGTCACGACCCACGGCTCGTTCAGCGTCGCCCACATCGTCACGCCGTGATCGAGAGCGCGGTACATCGTATGGGCGTATTCGGCGAACCACTCCGCCACGTCGCGGTTCAGCCAGCCGCCGCGGTCGTCGAGCGCCGCGGGGAGATCCCAGTGATAGAGCGTGGCCATCGGCTGGATGCCGGCGCCGACGAGCTCGTCGACGAGACGGCGATAGAAGTCGAGGCCGCGCTGGTTGACGGTGCCGGTCCCGTCGGGGAAGACGCGGCTCCAGGAGATGCTGAAGCGGTAGGCGGTGAGGCCGAGCTCGCGCATCAGCGCCACGTCTTCGCGATAGCGGTTGTAGTGATCGCAGGCGACGTCGCCGGTGTCGCCGTTGGCCACGCGGTTCGGCGTATGACTGAAGCGGTGCCAGATGCTGGGGCCGGCACCGTCGGCCAGCGGCGAGCCCTCGATCTGGTAGGCGGCGGTGGCCGCTCCCCACAGAAACGACTCGGGAAAACGGCCGTCGTCTTTCGCTGTACGCATGTCGTTCAGTATTCAATCCTTGACGCCACTCGTTGACTTTCGAGCGGCGGTGGGGCTAGTGTAACGCGGATCATGTAAACGGTTACATCCGAATGAGCACAGCGCGGCGCGCAGGTCTCGACATCCCTTCCGGCAGGACGCACGGCGTAGCGACGATCCGCGACGTCGCCGCCCGCGCCGGCGTTTCGGTGGCTACCGTTTCGCGGACGCTCAACGGGATCGGACCGGTGCACGGCGACACTTCGAAACGGGTCATCGCCGCGGCGCGCGCGCTCAAGTACGTCCCCCACGCTGCGGCGCGCAGCCTGAGCATCCGCCGCAGCCACACCATCGGCGTGCTCCTCCCGGAAGTGCACGGCGAATTCTTCTCCGAGGTCATCCGCGGGATCGACGTGGCGGCGCGGCAGCGCGGCTATCACATCCTCGTCTCCAGCTCGCACAACGACGCCCAGGAGATGTCCGCGGTCCTGCGTGCGCTGCGCGGACGGGTCGACGGGCTGGTGGCCATGTCGCCCGACCCGGAGCTCGGCTCGATCTCGCGCGCCCTCACCGCCGACACGCCGTTCGTGCTCCTCAACTCCGCGGCCACCAACCGGCCGACCATCCGCATCGACAATTACTCCGGCGCGCGCGGCATGACCGATCACCTGATCGCGCTCGGCCACCGCTACATCGCCTTCATCACCGGGCCGGAGCGCAACGCCGACGCGGCGGAGCGGCTCCGCGGCTATCGCAGCGCCCTCGGCATGAGCGACACCGCGAAGCGGCCGCACATCGAGGTGCCGGGAGACTTCACCGAGAACTCCGGCTACGCGGCCGTGCAGCAGATCCTGGCGATGAAGCCGCGGCCGACGGCGATCTTCGCCGCGAACGACGCCATGGCCGTGGGGGCGTTGCACGCGCTGCGCGAAGAGGGCCTGCACCTCCCCGACGACATGGCCCTGGCGGGATTCGACGACATCCCGATGGCGCGCTATCTCACGCCGAAGCTGACCACCGTCCACGTCGACATCGCCGAGCTCGGACGCCGCGCCGTCGAGCACCTGGTCGCCTCCATCGAAGGGACCGGCGAGTTGGGACGCAAACACGAAGTCCTTGCCACAACCCTCGTCGTCCGGGAGTCGTGCGGCGCAGAACTGCCGCGCCGCGGAGCGCCGACGAGCAAAAAGAACCGCACGCAGGAATGAGACCAGTACAGGAGGAAACGCGATGAATCGGACGAGAGAGTTGCTGCAACCTTTGCTTCTATGTAAAACAACGCTTCGAACGTTTGTGATGTTGATGGTGGTCATCCTGGCCGCCGGGTCCGTGCAGGCGCAGACCACGACTGCCACGCTGCGCGGGAAAGTAATCGATGAGAGCGGGAACGCGTTTCCGAATGCGGAGATCACCGCCACCGCGGTCGGCATCGGCTACCGCCATACGACTACAGCGGGAGCGGATGGCTCGTTCCTGCTGGCCGGCCTGACCCCGGGCGCGTACACCATCGAAGTGGTTGCTCCGGCGTACCGCGCCAGTACGCGCGAGGTGACGCTGCAGGTCGGCTCGACCATCGAGCTCGACTTCCGGCTCCGTCCGGACACGGTCCTCATGGACGAGATCACCGTCATCGGCAGCACGCCGGTGGAGATGGAGACCTCGGAAGTGGCGACGAACGTCACCCGCCGCCAGATCGAGTCGCTGCCGCAGAACGACCGCAACTTCCTCAACTTCGCGGCACTCGCGCCGGGCGTCCAGCTCGGCACCGACGAGTTCCGCAAGGAAGTGAAGGCCGGCGCGCAGAGCTCCTCGGCGACGAACGTCTTCATCGACGGCGTCAGCTTCAAGAACGACGTCATCCAGGGCGGCGTGGTCGGGCAGGACGCCAGCCGCGGCAATCCGTTCCCGCAGAACGCGGTGCAGGAGTTCCGGGTCATCACCCAGAACTTCAGCGCCGAGTACCAGAAAGCCTCGAGCGCGATCATCACCGCGATCACGAAGTCGGGCTCGAACCAGCTCACCGGCGACGCGTTCTTCTTCTACCAGGACAAAGAGCTCGTCGACGAGAACCCGCTGAACGGCAGCAACCCCGAATACGAGCGCAACCAGTACGGCCTCAGCCTCGGCGGTCCGATCATCCGCGACCGGATGCACTTCTTCGCTTCCTATGAAGCGAACGACCAGACCCGCGAAGAGACCGTCAACACCGTCTCCGGCGGCGGCGCCTTCAGCGAGTATCCGGCGCTGATCCAGCGGCTCCAGGCGTTCGGCGGCACGCATGCCTCGCCGTTCCGTTCCGACCTTTTCTTCGGCAAGGTGAGTTTCCAGCCGAACTACTCGCAGCTCTTCGACGGCAGCGTGAACGTCCGCAAAGAGACGGACGTCCGCGGCTTCGGCGGCTTCACCAGCGTTGAATCGGCGGAAAACGCCAAGAACGACGTCTGGGGCGCCACGCTGCGCCACCAGTTCACCGGCAGCACCTGGCTGAACGAAGCCTCGGTGAGCTTTCAGGATTTCAACTGGAACCCGACGCCGCTGAACTACGACCAGGTCGGCCAGGAGTACGAAGGACTGCTGCGCGTCGGCGGCCGCGACACCGAGCAGGACATCGGCCAGCAGCGCCTCGCCTTCCGCGACGACGTCACGTTCTCCAGCATCCGCTTCGGCCCGGGCACGCACACCATCAAGGTCGGCGGCAACGTGGAGCTCCTCGACTACACCGTCCGCAAGCTGTTCGTCGAGAATCCGGTCTTCTACTACCGCACCCAGGATGGCCCGGACGTTCCGTACCGCGCCCGCTTCGGCTTCGGCAATCCGGACATGTCCGCGGAAAACCAGCAGTACGGCATCTACGGGCAGGACGACTGGTCGGTCAACGACAAGCTGACCCTGAACATCGGACTTCGTTGGGACTACGAGACCAACATGTTCGACACCGACTACGTGACGCCCGCCAACGTCCGGGCGGCGCTCGCGGACCAGTTCCCGGCGAACTACTTCACCGACGGCAATGACCGCGAGCCGAAATCGGACATGTTCCAGCCGCGCCTGGGAGCGTCGTACGACCTGTTCGCCAACGGGAAGACGATTCTCTTCGGCGGCGCCGGCCGCTATTACGACCGCAACCTCTTCAACAACACGCTCGACGAGCGTTTCCGCCTGCAGCATGCCGTCTACGACTTCCAGTTCTCGGTCGACGGCCGCCCGGGAACGGTGAAGTGGGACCCGCGCTTCCTGACCATCGACGGCCTGAAGGAAGTCATCGCCAGCGGCGCCACCGGCAAGCCGGAAATCTTCCTCATCGAAAACGACACCGAGGTGCCGTACTCGAACCAGTGGAACATCGGCGTACGCCAGTCGTTCGGCTCCATGGTCGCCTCGGCCAGCTACGCCAACATCCGCAGCTACCACGGCATGAGCTTCCTCTGGGGCCAGGGCTTCTGCTGCCCGCAGTACGACCCGAACTTCGGACAGGTGCTGATCTCGTCGGATGACGTCCGCACCTGGTACGACGCGGTCTACCTGACCCTCGACCGGCCGTACAGCGACCAGGCGCGCTTCGGCTTCAACGTCGCCTACACGTACGCGGACGCCGAGCAGGTCGGCGGCGACCTGTTCAGCCTCGACCTCCCGGAGATCGCCGACTGGCCGCGTTACGGCACGCCCGGCACTTCCGACCACCGCATCGTCGCCAACGGCATCCTCGGCCTGCCGTGGGACATGCGACTCAGCTCGCTGCTGCAGTACAGCTCGGGCGACAAGTTCCGCATCCACGACTTCTCGCAGAAGACCCCGCCGTTCTGCGTCGGCTGCTATGTGCCGGTCACGGGCGAAGGCCCGAGCTGGACGACGGTCGACCTGCGGGTCGACAAGGACTTCCGCTTCGGCGGCAACTACCGCGTCGGCCTCACCGCGGAGGCGTTCAACATCTTCAACGAAGAGCGCTACGGCGGCTTCGTCGACTTCAACCCGCCCGAGGGAAATCCGAACCTCGGCAACCCGACGTCGATCGTCGGCGGGTCGCAGCGCCGCTATCAGTTCGGCGTCCGGCTCGGGTTCTAACGCTGCATGACGGAGAGGCGGCCCTTGCGGGCCGCCTCTCCGGTTTCAGGCGAGAGACGATGGGACTGATGGGACCTGTGGGACCTATGGGACAAATGAGAGTCCTATGAATCCCATAGGTCCCATAAGTCCCATCGGTCCCATTACGGAGGTTCAATGCTCAAGCGGCTGGTTGCGGTGCTGCTTTCCCTTTCCCTTGCGGCCTGCACAGCGCCATCCCCAGTGACTCAGGCGCCTCCCACTCCCCCGCCCACCGACACCAACGCCTTGCTCGAGCGCGTCGAGCGCGACACCTTCCAATGGTTCTGGGACACCACGAACCCGAAGAACGGCCTCGTCCCCGACCGCTGGCCGACCAAGTCCTTCTCCAGCATCGCCGCCGTCGGCTTCGGCCTCACTGCCTATGGCATCGGCGCGGAACGCGGGTGGGTCACGCGCGAAGCAGCCGCGAATCGCGTGCTCACCACGCTGAACTTCTTCATCAACGCGCCGTCCGGCCCGCAGCCTACCGGCGTCGCCGCCTACCGCGGCTTCTATTACCACTTCCTCGACATGGACACCGGCGAGCGCTTCAAGACCGTCGAGCTCTCGACCATCGACACGACCCTGATGCTCGCCGGCGCGCTCTTCTGCCAGAGCTACTTCAACCAGGACAACGCCACCGAGCGCGCAATTCGTGATGCAGCCGAAGAGCTCTACCGCCGCGCCGAGTGGACGTTCTTCCACGAGCGCCCTCCGCTGGTGAGCATGGGATGGACCCCGGAAAACGGCCTGCTCGACTGGGACTACACCGGCTACAACGAGGCGATGATCCTCTACGTCCTCGCCCTCGGCTCGCCGACGCACCCGATCGACGAGAGCGCCTGGGCGGCCTACACGAAGACCTACAAGTGGGGGACGTTCTACGGCCAGGAACACCTGAACTTC
The DNA here is from genome assembly GCA_035629865.1 of Thermoanaerobaculia bacterium. Classification (GTDB taxonomy): domain Bacteria; phylum Acidobacteriota; class Thermoanaerobaculia; order Gp7-AA8; family Gp7-AA8; genus QHVT01. The sequence goes on from DASPHC010000045.1 coordinate 10,073, forward strand.
GCGCCGCTCTTCGGCCACCAGTACTCGCACGTCTGGATCGACTTCCGCGGCATCCAGGACGCGTACATGCGCTCGAAGGGGATCGACTACTACGAGAATTCGCGCCGGGCGACGCTGTCGCAGCGCCAATACGCGATCGACAACCCGGGCGGGTTCCGCGGCTACGGCCCGAACGTCTGGGGCCTCACCGCCTGCGACGGCCCGATGGACGGCAAGCTGACCATCGACGGGAAGCAGCGCGAGTTCAAGACCTACCACGCGCGCGGCGCCGCCGTCGGAGAGATCCGCGACGACGGCACGATCGCACCGACCGCTGCCGTCTCCGCGATCGCCTTCGCGCCGGAGATCGCGATCCCAGCGATGGCCGAGATGCAGAAGCGCCACGGCTCGAACCTCTACCGCCAGTACGGCTTCATCGACGCCTTCAACGAGACGCTGCACGTCGACGTCAAGGTGCAGCAGGGCGCCGTCGTGCCGGGTGTCGGCTGGTTCAACACCGACTACCTCGGCATCGACCAGGGCCCGATCGTCGCCATGATCGAGAACCACCGCAGCGGCCTGGTGTGGGAAACGATGAAGAAGAACCCGCACATCGTGCGTGGGTTGAAGAGGGCGGGGTTCACGGGCGGGTGGCTGCAGTGAATTGGTTCTCGGTTGTCAGTTGTCCGTTGTCTGCCGGTCGTCCCCCGGGCGAGAAGGTTCGGACAACCGACAACCGACAACTGACAACAATCGCCGCGTTCGTGCTGCTGCTCTTCCTCTCCTGCTCGGAACGCCCCAGGAACCACCTCACCTTCTGGGCCCTCGGCCGCGAAGGCGAAGTGGTCGCCCAGATGATCCCCGAATTCGAGCGCCGCACCGGCATCGACGTCGAGGTCCAGCAACTCCCCTGGACCGCCGCCCACGAAAAGCTCCTCACCGCCTACGTCGGCGAATCGGTTCCCGACGTCGCGCAGGTCGGCAACACCTGGATCCCCGAGTTCGAGGCCATCAACGCCGTCGACGATCTCACCGCCCGCGTCGCCTCGTCGAAGTCCGTCGACCGCAGCGACTACTTCGACGGCATCTGGGCGACGAACGAGATCGGCGGCCGCACCTACGGCATCCCCTGGTACGTCGATACGCGCGTCCTCTTCTACCGCACCGACCTCCTCGCCGCGGCCGGCTTTCCGAACGCCCCGCGCACCTGGAGCGAGTGGCGGACGGCGATGGCACGGCTCCGCCAGCGCGGCCACTACGGCATCCTCCTCCCTACCGACGAATGGCCGCAGCCGGTGATCCTGGCGCTGCAGTCGGGCTCCGTGCTCGTGAACGAAAACGGCGAGGCCGCGTTCCGCGACCCCCGCTTCCACGAAGGCTTCGACTTCTACGTCAGTCTCTTCCGCGACGACTACGCGCCGGTCTTCAGCCGCACCCAGGTCGCCAACCGCTACCTGCAGTTCGCCCAGGGCGAGTTCGCGATGATGATCACCGGCCCGTGGGAAGTGGCGGAGTTCCGCACGCGCATCCCGGCCGACAAGCAGAACGTCTGGACCACCGCGCCGCTCCCCGCCCGCGACGGCACACCGTGGCCCGGTGTCTCCCTGGCCGGCGGCTCGAGCCTCGTCATCTTCAGACAATCGGAGCGCAAAGACGCCGCCTGGAAGCTGATCGAATACCTCTCCGAGCCGGCGCAGCAGATCCGCTTCTTCGAGCTGATGCGCAACCTGCCGGCCCGCAAGAGCGCCTGGAACGCGCCGGTGCTGCGCGACGACCCGCACCTCCGCGCGTTCCGCATCCAGCTCGACCGCACCGTGCCGACGCCGAAGATCCCGGAGTGGGAACGGCTGGCGACGATGATCGCCGAATACGGCGAGCGGGCCATCCGCACCCGCGCCACCACCAAGCAGGTCGCCGCGGCGCTCGACGCGAACGCGAACCAGATCCTCGCCAAGCGCCGCTGGATGCTGGCCCGAAAGGCGGAGGCGCCCCTGCAAGAAGAACGACGAGAGGAACCATGAGAGAAGGACTGAGAAACGAAGCACGCGCCGCGGCGCTCTTTCTCGCGCCGGCGCTCGCCGTCATCTTCCTGCTGTTTCTCCTCCCCGCGGTGGCGTCGCTCTTCCTCAGCGTCACCGACTTCGACATCTACGCGCTGGCCGACTATCGCAACGTCCGCTTCGTCGGCCTGCGCAACTACCAGCAACTCCTCGGCGATGCGGTCTTCTGGAAAGCGATGCGCAACACGCTCTACTTCGCCTTCGCCGGCGGCCCCCTCACCGTCTTCGCCGCCCTCGGCTCGGCCATGCTGGTCAACGCGAAGTTGACCCGCTGGAAGAGCCTCTTCCGCACCATCTACTTCGCCCCCGTCGTCACCAGCCTCGTCGCCGTCTCCATCGTCTTCCGCTACTTCTTCCACGTCCGGGTCGGGCTGCTCAACCAGTTCATGGAGCTCATCGGCCTCGCACCCGTCGACTGGCTCGGCGAGCCGAAGTGGGCCATGCCGTCGATCATCCTGCTCGCCGTCTGGAAGAACTTCGGCTACTCGATGATCATCTTCGTGGCCGGCCTGCAGAGCATCCCCGAGGAAATGTACGAAGCGGCGCGCATCGACGGCGCCGGACCGGTCCAACAGTTCCGGCACGTCACCATCCCCATGCTCGCGCCGACGTTCCTCTTCGTCGGCATCGTCACCGCGGTCGGCTACCTGCAGCTCTTCGCCGAGCCGTATGTCATGACCCCGGACGGCGGACCGCTCAAGAGCACCTTGTCCGTCGTCATGATGATGTACGAGCAAGGCTTCCGCTGGTGGAGCCTCGGCTTCGCGGCCGCGATCGCCTTCATCCTCTTCATCGTCATCGGCATCGCCACAGTCATCCAGTTCCGGCTGCAGACCAGTCGCGAGCGCGCGAGCGCCGTCGCCGCGCGCACCGCCACCATGGTTGGAGGTGAGGAGTGAATCGATCCTTCGGCGTCATCCTGCTGCACATCGCGCTCGTCCTCGGCGCGATCATCACCCTCATCCCGCTCGCCTGGATGGTCTCGGCGTCCTTCATGCCCACCGGCGAAGCGAGCATGTACCCGCCGCGCCTCCTGCCGAGCGCCGCCACGCTCATGCACTACCGCGACCTCTTCACGCGGATGAACATGGGCCGTTCGTTCCTCAACAGCACGATCATCGCCCTCGCCGTCACCGCCGCCTCGCTCCTGCTCAACTCCATGGCCGGCTACGCCTTCGCCAAACTCCGCTTCCGCGGCCGCGACCGCCTCTTCGGCTTCCTCCTCGCCGCCCTCGTCATCCCGACCCAGATCGGCATGCTCCCCCTCTTCCTCATGCTCAAGAGCGCGGGCCTCGTCAACACCTACTGGGGCGCCATCCTCCCCGGCACCGCCAGCATCTTCGGCATCTTCCTCATGCGCCAGTTCATGACCTCCATCCCCGACGACCTCCTCGACGCCGCCCGCATCGACGGCGCCAGCGAATGGGCCATCTACTGGTCCATGGTCCTCCCCCTCGCCCGCCCCATCCTCGTCACCCTCGCCCTCTTCACCTTCATGGCCTCCTGGAACGACTTCATGTGGCCCCTGATCGTCCTGACCGACGAACAGAAATACGTCCTCCCCGTCGCCATCGCCAGCCTGGTCGGCGAGCACGCCCAGGACATCGAGCTGATGATGGCCAGCTCAGTGCTCACGGTCATCCCGGTGCTCGTGCTCTTCATCTGCCTGCAGCGCTACTACATCGCGGGCTTGATGATGGGGAGCGTGAAGGGGTGACCCTGTCATCTGAGCCCCTGTCATCCTGAGCCCGCAGAACCTCCCTCGAGGAGAAAGCATGGCGGCGAAGGATCTGGGCGGGTGGGGGTGGGATGAGCGTGCATCGCTCCCCCGCCCCCCAGATCCTTCGCCGCCATGCTTGCTGCTCATGGGATCAAGCCGCGGGCTCAGGATGACAGGGCGTTTGCCGCCGTCCCTTCTGCCCTCTGCCTTCTGCCTTCCCTACACCGGCTCGGCGATGAACCGATATCCCACCCACGGCTCGGTCACGATGTAACGCGGGCTGGCGGGGTCGGGCTCCAACTTCCGGCGCAGAGAGCTCACGTGCACTCGGACCGTGTCGTGGGTGGTGCCGGGGGCGGAGCTCCAGACGCGGGCGATGATGTGTTCGATGAAGACCGGTTTGCCGGCGTTCTGGGCGAGGAGCTCGAGCAGAGCGAGCTCGGTGCGGGTGAGCTTGATCTCGCGCGTTCCCTGCGTGACGAGGCGGCGTTCGAGGTCGATGGTCAGCTCGTCGAAGCGAAGCACTTTCGCGCTTGCGCCGCTGCGGCGGAGCTGGGCGCGGACACGCGCCAGCACTTCGGGGACGGAGAAGGGTTTGGTCACGAAGTCGTCCGCGCCGAGGTCGAGGGCGCGGATCTTGTCGGCATCGGCGCCGCGGACCGAGAGGACGATGATCGGCGTCCGCGACACCTTGCGCACCGCCGCGATCAGCTCGAAGCCGTCGGCGACCGGCATGGCCAGGTCGGTCAGCATCAGGTCGGGCTGGTAGGTGCGGAAGGCGATCGCTCCCTCGCGGCCGTCCGCCGCGGCGGCGGGAGCGTAGCCGGCGCGCAGCAGCTCGCGCGAGAGCGACTCGCGGATGCCCTCGTCGTCGTCGACGATCAGGATGACCGGCTCGATCAATCTGTCTCCTCGACCGTAGCGCTCTCCTCCACAGCGGTCATCACCGCGGCCGGAAGGTCGACTCGCGCAATCGCGCCGCCGCCTTCGCGGTTCACCAGCTCGAACGTGCCGCCGCTCGCCGCGGCGAGGCTGCGGGCGATCTCCAGTCCGAGACCGCGGCGGGCCACATCGGGATCGGGGCCGATGCCGGGACCGCGGTCGAGGACCTCGAGCCGTACGCGCGGGCCGGCGCCGGTAGCCGCGAGCTCGATGACCGCGCTCGTGGACGACGCACGATGCGCGTTCTCCACCAGGTTCACCAGGATCTCCAGCAACAGCGACGGATCGGCGAACGCGTCGGGACAATCAGGATCGACCGAGATCTTCACCTGCCGCGCCGCGAAGACGAGCGGAAGGCTCTCGCGCACCAGCCGGAAGATGTCGGCGGGCGGGGTCGGCTCGGGACGCGGCTGGAAGATCCCCGCCTCCAGCCGGCCCATGGTCAGCAGGTTGTCGATCCGGCGATGCAGCCGCCCGCTCTCGTCGTCGATCGACTGGACCGCGCGCTGCAGTTCCGGGACGGTTGCCGCGTGGCGCTTCAGCGACTCGATGTGGATGCGGATCGCGGTGAGCGGCGTGGTGAGGTCGTGCGACACCGCCCGCAGCAGCGACGTCTTCAGGGCATCGCTCTGGCGGAGCGCCTCGATGTGGGCATTGGCCTCCATTTCCAGCCGCCGCCGCTCCGCCTCCGCCGCCTGCTCCCGCGCGGCGACGACGAGCCGGGTCACGATCAGCAGCGACACGAGGAACGCCGTGAGCGCCACCCAGTTCCGGAGGTCGCGGACATAGAACGTATGGATCGGCGGGATAAAGAAATAGTTGTACAGCGCTGTCGCGAGCAGCGACACGGCAAGCGCAGCGAGCGAGGGCAGCCAGCGGACGAACGACCGCATCGCCGTAGCGTAAGGCAGAAGGCAGAGGGCAGAAGGCAGAAGTGAGATTGCCGCCACTTCTGCCTTCTGCCCTCTGCCTTCTGCCTTTCATCTAAAGAGTTCCTAAAGATCCGGAACGCACCGGCCGGCGCGCGCTACCTTCGCCCCGGTACACATGTCCGCTCCGCAATCCTCCTCCCGCCGCTATCTCTTCACCCTCTCCCTCGGCGCCCTCGGCGTGGTCTATGGCGACATCGGCACGAGCCCGCTGTACGCGCTGAAAGAGTGCTTCATGGTCCATCACGGGCATCAGATCCTGCCGACACACGACAACGTGCTGGGCGTGCTGTCGCTGATCGCCTGGTCGCTCGTCCTGGTGATCTCGGTCAAGTACCTGATCTTCGTGCTGCGCGCCGACAACCGGGGCGAGGGAGGCATCCTCGCGTTGATGTCGCTGGTGCGGCCGCGCGAGGCGGGCCGGCGCGGCATCCGGCGCACAGTCCTGATCTCCCTCGGCCTGTTCGGCTCCGCGCTCCTCTACGGCGACGGGATGATCACCCCGGCGATCACCATGCTCAGCGCGATGGAAGGGCTGGTCGTAGTGGCGCCCGGGTTCCAGACGTGGGTCGTGCCGCTCACCGCGATCGCGCTGGTGCTCCTGTTTTCCGTGCAGAAATTCGGCACCGCAAAAGTCGGCGCGCTCTTCGGACCGGTGATGGTGATCTGGTTCACCGTGCTTTCCGCGCTCGGGATCGGCAACATCCTCCGCTATCCGAAAGTCCTCGCCGCCGCCAGCCCGCATTGGGCGGTCCGCTTTCTGACCGATCACCCGGTCGCCGGATTCTTCGTCCTCGGCGCGGTCTTCCTCGTCGTCACCGGCGGCGAGGCGCTCTACGCCGACATGGGCCACTTCGGCGCGCGGCCGATCCGCATCGCCTGGTTCGCGGCGGTCTTCCCGGCGTTGCTGCTGAACTACTTCGGACAAGGGGCGCTCCTCCTCCGGAATCCGGCGGCGGTGTCCGACCCGTTCTTCCTGATGGCGCCGCGATGGGCGCTCTGGCCGCTGGTGGCGCTGTCGATGGTCGCCGCGGCCGTGGCGTCGCAGGCCGTGATCTCCGGCGCCTACTCGCTCACGCGGCAGGCGGTGCAGCTCGCCTATCTGCCGCGCATGGAGATCCGCCACACGTCGGCGCGGGAGATCGGCCAGATCTATGTCCCCTCGGTGAACTGGCTCCTGATGATCTGCGCGATCGGCCTCGTGATCGGCTTCGGCTCGGTCACGCGCCTGGCCGGTGCATACGGGATCGCCGTCACCGCCACGATGGGCATCACCACCGCTCTCTTCGCCGTGATCGCACGCGAGCGCTGGGGCTGGAGCCTCCCCGCGGTGCTGGCCTTCGCGGTGCCGTTCCTGGTCATCGACCTCGCATTCTTCGGCGCGAACGTCATCAAGATCGCCGACGGCGGCTGGTTCCCGATCCTCGTCGGCATCACGATCTTCACGGTTATGACCACCTGGTACAAGGGACGGCGCATCCTCAGCTCGCGCCTGGCGGACAGCGCCCTGAGCACCGACGCATTCATCCGCGAGCTCACGGCCGGGCGCATCCACCGCGTGCGCGGGACGGCGATCTTCATGACCCGCCAGCAGGAGGGCATCCCGACCGCGCTGCTCCACAACATCAAGCACAACAAGGTCGTGCACGAGCGGGTGGTCCTGCTGACGGTGAACGTGCAGGAGACCTCCCACCTCTCCGAGGAAGAGCGCGCGGAGTGGATCGACCTCGGCCAGGGCGTCCACCGCCTCATCCTCAACTACGGCTTCATGGAAGACGCCGACCTGCCGGAGATGCTGGAGCTCCTGCCCGCTCCCTTTCCCTTCGACGCGATGAGCACCAGCTACTTCCTCGGCCGCGAGACGCTCGTCCCGACCAGCGAGCCGGGAATGGCCCTCTGGCGCGAACACCTCTTCGCCACCATGATGCGCAACGCCGCGAGCGCCTCGCGTTTCTTCTCGCTGCCGCCGAATCGGGTGATCGAGTTGGGGGCGCAGGTGGAGATTTGAGAGCCGGTTATCGGTTGTCCGGTTGTCAGTTGTCCGAACCTGTCTCGCATAGACGTTGCCGTCAGCCGAGGAATGGCAGATAACCGACAACTGACAACCGACAACCTGAAGCAGCGATAGCATGCCCCCATGCTTTCCGTCGTCCCTCGCCTCACCCGCTTCTTTACACAACTCATCAGCGAGACCAGCGGCCTCTCTCTTGAAGACACGCTGGTGCTGGCCGAACAATCGCCGCTACGGGAGGACGAGCTCGCGCAGATCCGTGACTTTCAGGGGCTCCTCGGGCGCTTCCGGCTCAACCAGACACCGATCGAGACACTCCTCGACCATCCCATCTCCGAGGCGCTGGCGGCGTTCTTCCGCGCCTTCCCCATCCCCTTCCGCGACGAGCACATTCACCTCACCGGCTCCCTCTCTGCCGAATTCATCTACCCGCGCCTGGCGCAGCTTCTCGAAGGTCCGCGCCGGTCGCTGTACGAGGCGAAGATCGCCGAGGTTTATGGGCCGGGAACGCCTCCGCTGCGCAGCGAGAACGACGTCGCGCGGCTGATCCGCCTCGGCGAGGCCGACCGCTTCGACCGCTATCTCAAGATCCTCTACCTCCCGAAGCTGATCCTCACGTCGCGCGAGGCGCATCGCGACGCCGCGTACCACATGGCCAGCCGCCTCTATCGCACGTCGAACGTCGGCGCGCTCCGCCTCAAGTTCACGCTGATGCGCGAGACCACCGACTCCGCCGAGCAGATCCCCGGCATCGAAGCGCTGACGCCGGAAGACGTGGTCCTCGGCCTGTACGACGGCTTCCGCGCGTTCCAGCAGGAAGTCCCCGGCTTCGAATTCATCCTCTCGCCGAGCTTCCGCAAAGAGCCGGGCTTCTACGACGCCACCCGCTATCCGTCGAAGCGCGCCAGCTTCGACGACCAGGTCCGCCAGATCGTCGCCATGATCAAGAAGTACCCCGAGCTCAGCGACGTGCTCAACGAGGTCGACACGGTCGGCAACGAGCGCGGGTTCTACCGCAAGACGCACTTCCAGGAGATGCGCGTCGGCATGCGCAAGCTGCAGGCATACGGCTTCCGCACCCGCAGCCATCACGGCGAGACGTGGAACACGCTGCGGCAGGGGGTCCAGGCGGTCGACAACGCCATGAACATCTGGCACGTCGACGCCATCGAGCACGGCCTGAGCCTCGGCATCAACCCGAACTTCTACTTCCACAGCCTGCTGCAGCGCATCCTCCGCGCGAATGCCAACGGCACCGCGATCGTGAACGGCTCGCGCGAGCACGCCGAGCTGATCGACATGGACTGGAGCGGCCGCGACTCGATTCGCGACAAGCTGCTCAACGGCGAGCGGCTGAGCGAGCAGGAGACCATCTCCGCGACCAAGACCAAGTTCCACCACGCCCGCGAGGTCGAGCACTACCAGCACGACGTCCTGAACCGCATGATCGACAAGCGCCTGACCCTGGTCTCGCTCCCGTCGTCCAACAAACGCCTCACCGGCGCGCTCGCCGACTACAAGGACCACCCTTTCTCCTGGTGGGAAAAGAAAGGTCTCCGCCTCGGCGTCGGCACCGACAACGACGTCACCCTCAACACCAGTTTCCTCCGCGAGATGCTGATCCTCCTCTACACCGACCCCTCGGAGCTGAAGATCACCAAGCTCCTCATCATCACCACCGGCGAGACGCGGCGGTCGTATCTGAGCCACCTGCTCTGGCAGATGCGCAAGGCGAATGAGGATGCGGGATAGGGTTGATGGGACCGATGGAACTTACGGGGGAGGCTTAGAATGTCTCTGGTGCCAGGTGCGTTGAGGTGAACAATGGCTAAAAATCAAGCCTCTGAGAGCGGAACCCCCAAACCGGCGAAGCGGAAGAGCAAGCCGCGGATTCCGCCGAAGCACAAGTGGCCGAAGGTGCTCTTTCCGACCGAGCCCACCTCGATCCCGCCCGAGAAGATCATCGAAGCCATCCGCGCCGTGTTCGCCGAGCGAAAAGCTGACGGTAGAAAATAGCGGCGATGGCGACAGGGCGTGGCGAGTACGGTGGCTCTGTATTCATCAACTGTCCATTTGACGCTGAGTACACACCCATCTTCGAGGCGATCGTTTTCGCAATCCATGCTGCGGGCTTCCGCGCGAACTGTGCGCGTGAACGGCTCGACTCCAGCCAGATTCGATTGCAGAAGATCATCGAGCTGATCGCCGCCTCACGCTTTTCGATCCACGACCTGTCACGAACCGATCTCGACACAACCAACGCACTGCCTCGCTTCAACATGCCGCTGGAGCTCGGGATCGATCTCGGCTGCAAGGCATACCGTGCGAACCGTGCCGACAAATCGCTGCTGATCTTTGATTCTGAACAGTACCGGTTCCAGAAGTTCGTATCCGACCTCGGCGGTCAGGACATTCATCATCACGCCAACGATCCCAGGCTCGCGATGGTTCGCGTGCGGGATTGGCTTCGGGCGGAATCCGATCGCGTCGACATCCCGGGAGGGTCGGCAATGTTCGGCCTTTATGAAGCGTTCCGTTCGGAGCTTCCGGGGATCTGCGACAGGCTGAAGCTGAACCTGTCCGAACTCACGTTCGCGGACTTCTCTTTTACGGTCTCGTGGTGGCTCGAAAATCGTCCGGCGTAGCTCGCATGCCTATCACACTCACTCGCGCCGAGGCGCGCCGGAGCCCGTCTCGCACTTCGGCCTCACGCGGCCTCTCGGCAAGGGTCCGCGCGGGACGCGCGCGGTGCTGGAGCGCCTGCTCTGCATTCAGCTCGATCCGCTCGATCTGATGGGACCAACGCCGATCTGGTAGTGTTACTTTTCATGGGAAGCGCCTGCGGCTGCTCATGACGCGTGTCCCGAAGGGACAACAAGAAGGTAGCCGGTGGCAAGCGCGAAGCGCGCAGCCACCGGATTGGCGGGCCGCGATGTTCGCGCCCCGGAGGGGGGCCAGAGAGCGCGCTCGTTTTCAGGCGACCGAGTCGGCGACGATGCGTTCGGGAAGGCGCAACGTTCCCTCACGCCATGCTTCGCGTACCGCGCGGGTCATCCCCGGGCTCGCGGAGGCGATGGCGTGGCCGGAGGCGGGACGCTCTTTAGAAAACCGACACGCCGCATCCGAAAGTCTACCCTCCGTCATCCTGAGAGGCTGTGAAAAATCCAGCATCTTCATTTGTAAGGAGCGAGCTACCGCAGCCGCCGTAGGCGGCGGAAGATCTGTAGGCCCGCCCTTCAGGGCGGGTATCGTGCGGCCCCCACGAAGGCGAGTCCGCGAAGCGGGCGATAGAACAGGGGCACGCGCAACCCTCTGCTGTCGCCCGCTTCGCGGACTTGCCTTGTCTCCTCGACTTTACCCGGCCTGAAGGCCGGGTCTACAGATCTTTCGCCGCCTACGGCGGCTGCGGCGGATCGATCTTGCGAGGCCTCAAAGGCAATTTCTTCACAGCCTCTGAGCGGCGGGTGGGTGGGTGTGAGGGATGGCGGAGGACATGACGTGTTCGTCTTCTGGACGCGTTCTGCCGGCCAGCGAGAGCGACCGAGCCCGCTGATCGACCTGGAGGTGATCGGGCACGGCGTGCATCGGCTCGTACACGGCATGCATGGGCGTGTGCACGGCGTGCACGGGCGCATGCACGGCGTGCACGGGCCTGTACATGGCGTGCACGGGCCTGTACATGGCGTGCACGGGCATGTGCATGACGTGCACGGGCATATGCATAGCGTGCACGAGCATGTGCATAGCGTGCATCGGCCGTGCACGGCGTGCATGGGCATGTGCACGGCGTGCATGGGCATGTGCACGGCGCGCATCGGCGTGTGCATGGTGGCGTGCAGTGGCCGTGCACGGCGTGCATCGGCGTGTGCACGGCGTGCATCGGCGCGTGCATGCCATGAATCGGCTCGTGCACCGCGTGAGATTGGAAGATTCACGTTAAAAACTAACCAATTACGGCACATGCGTTGTTACAGTTGCATTGGACACCGCCCGGCGACAACGGATACCCCGATCCTGACGCCCGAGCAGTTCATCGAACATACGTGAGGCTGCATCCGCAGATCCCTGACTTCGTGTTGTTGCCGAAATCGCCCGAGCTGGCCAACGTCCGGCACGCCAACCTGGGCACCGAGATCGCCAAGGAGGCATTGGCGCGATCGGCGCGTCGGAGGTCGTGCAGAGCGCGATCGGCCTGACGCCCCCCTGTTGTGGCAGATGCGGCAAGCCAACGACTAACTACGCACAGAGCGGCGGCGCGAGCCTCCCGGGAGCGTGAACGACAGCACCGGCGGCGCGGGGCCGCTGGTCACGGTCACCCAGGTTGCCTCGTCGAAGGTCGCGACGTTCGGGTAATAGCGCGGGACGTGGCGGCTGGACGTGGCGATGAAGCGATAGGTGCCGGGGAGGACGACGATCGTAAACGCCCCGTTGTTCGTCATTGCGCCGGCAACTCGATTCCCGGAGGAGTCGAGGGCGAAGACCTCGGCGCCGGTGAGAGCGCCATTGTCGTCGGCAACCTGACCGGTAACACGAATGCCGCGCTGCAGGTGGAAGTCGGCCGTCACTACGCCGTCCGGACCAACGCTCACCGGCGCCGTCGCCTCATACGACGTTGCCCCGCCCGCGTAGGCGGTGGCGTAGTTCAGTTGCGGATCGAAGGCGAGAATGCGGTACTCACCAGCCGCGACCACCAGCGAGTAGCGTCCATCCGCGCGCGTGGTTGCACTCTCGATGAGCACCCCAGAGGAGTCGTAGGCGCTGACGGTGATCCCGGCCAGCGGCTGCTCCGTGACGGCAGTCCGGACGATCCCGGTGAAGCGTCCGCCGCGCTGCAGGGTGACGTCGATCCCGGCAATGTTGCTGGTCACATTCACCGTCGTCGCGCTGCCGAAGCGGTTGGTCCCGCCGTAGAACTGCGTCGCGTATGTGAGGGCGGGATCGGAGAAGGCGATCTTGTATGGGCCGGGCGCGACCACGAGCGCGTAGTTGCCCGAAGCGTCGGTGATGGCGGAGACGTGCAGCGTGCCGTCGGTGTTGTAGGCGGCGACGGTGATGCCGGGGGCGTTGGCGCGGCCGCTGATGACGAAGCCGCGCAGCATCGGAACGTCGACGCCGTTCCGCTGCTCCTGCGCCGCCAGGGTCAGCACGCCGGCGCGCTCGAAGGAACGGCTGTCGAGATAGTACGCGGTGGCGAACGCGCGGGCCGGGTCGGCGGCGACGATGCGGTACTGGCCGGCCGGAAGCGAGAAGCGATACTGGCCGGCCGGATTCGTGGTCGTGGTCGCGACCAGCACGCCGTCCGAGGAGTACGCGTAGACGAGCATGGACGGGAGCGCTCCGTGGAACACCGCGTCCATGACCGTTCCGCTCACCCGCGCCGCGGCCGGCAACAGGAAGGTAATGTTCCCCGTCACACCCAGAGCATCGACGCGCACCGGCGTCGCTTCGGTGAACGCGCGTGCGTCGCGGTAGAACGACGCGGCCAGCACGCCGGCCGGGTCGTAGGCGACGAGCTTGTATTCGCCGGGCGGCAGGACGAGCGAGTACTCGCCGCTCGCGTTCGTAGTGGTGAACGAACGCCGCGTCCCGGAGAGGTTGTAGGCCTCCACGACTGCCCCGCCGAGAATGCCGAGAGCCGGTTCCACGCGCCCGGAGATCACCCCGCCGGTCAGCAGACCGAAGTCGATCGTCGCGCCGGCGGCGCCAATGCTCCGCAGCGGCGAGATCTCGAACGATTCCGCGTTCGCGTCGAACGACGTCGCATAGAGGCCGTTCGGGTCGTACGCCAGCACGCGGTATGCGCCGGCCGCGACATTGAGGACATAGAGGCCGGTCGGATCGGTGGTCGCCGTCGCGGCGAGGAAGCCGTCCGCGTCGTAAGCCGCGACGACCATCCCGCCGAGGGCTCTGCGCGTTTCCGCGTCGGTGACAGTGCCGGTAATCGGGGCGGCGGAAACCGTCGCCGTGACCAGCGACAGAACCAGCGCCATGAGCGAGGTCCGGAGGAAAAGGGACATTGGGTTCGTTCTTGCTGGGCTGACTCGAAGCGAGCGGTCGGTCGCTTGCACCAGACCGTCATCGAGTGTACTAGAAGCATGCGGGAGGGCGCGAGAGCGGATGATGTTTTCCCGGTTCTCCATCCGGACGAAGATCGCGGTGTTGATGACGACGCTTCTCGCGCTCGTCTCGCTGGCGATTTACCTCTATTTCCCCGCCCGGCTGCACGAGCAGATCGTGGAGTCGGTGGTGCAGAAATCGGCGGCGCTCACCGGGATGGCGGCCTTCAGTGTGGCCGGCGGTCTTCAGAGCCGGAATCAGTCGGCGGTTGCAGCCGCGCTCGCCGGTCTCCGCCGCAATCCCGATCTCGTCTATCTCGTCCTCGTCGACGAGCGCGGCGGGATGTTCGCCAGCTTCAATGAGCTGATCGCGCGCGATGCCACGTACCGCAGCATTCGCATGCACCCCGTCAGCCGCGCGCCGCAGCGCGTGCTGCAGGGCGGGGAGCGTTTCGTGCCCGAACCGACGGAGGTGGTCGGCGGCCCGGTCTCCGACGCGTCGATCTATCAGACCATGGCGCCCGTTCGATTCCGCGGACGTCCGATCGGCCGCCTCTATATCGGCATGTCGCTCGCCGGCGCGAATGCCGACGCCGCGCGCGGCCGCACCACGATCGCGCTCGTCACGCTGCTCGCCTTCCTGCTCGGCTCCGTGGCCGTCTTCGCGCTCAGCACGGTCATCACCAATCCGCTGCAGCGCATCGTCGAAACCACCGAGGACATCGCCGGCGGCGACTTCACCAAACGGGCGTCGGTAACGAGCGAGGACGAGGTCGGCCAGCTCGCCCGCGCGTTCAACGGCATGGTCGACCGCGTGGCCGGCACCTACGCGCAGCTCGAAGAGCTGAACCGCACGCTCGAGACGCGGGTGGTCGACCGGACGCGCGAGCTGACCGCATCCGAGGAGCGGTATCGCCTGCTCTTCGAGCGCAACCTGGCCGGCGTGTACATGGCCGCCGAGGACGGCACCGTCGTCGACTGCAACGACGCGTGCGCGCGGCTGTTCGGCTTCGAGTCGCGCGAAGAGCTCCTCAGCACCGGCCGCATCGAATACCTCCACCCCCACGAGCGCGACTCGCTCGTGCGGCGCCTGCGCGAACAGGGAACCGTCACGAACGAAGAGGTCGAGCTGCGCGACCGCGCCGGCGAGCCGGTGTGGGCGCTGGAGAACGTCCGCCGCATCGAGCCGGCGGACGGACGGCCGGCGATCCTCGAGGGCATCCTGCTCGACATCAGCGACCGCAAGCGCGCCGAGCAGGAGATCGAGTTCAAGGCCTACCACGACGCACTGACGCACCTCCCCAACCGTGCCCTCTTCCTCGACCGGCTGGAGGTCGCGCTCGCGCAGGCGGAGCGGAACGGCACCGGGCTGGCCGTGCTCTTCCTCGACCTCGACGAGATGAAGGCGATCAACGACACGTTCGGCCACGCCATCGGCGACCGCGTGCTGCAAGGTGTGGCCGGACGGCTCGTCGACTCGCTCCGCGGCGGAGACACCGTGGCACGCGTCGGCGGCGACGAGTTCCTGATCCTCCTGTCGCTGCAGGAGTCGTCGGACGCCGAAGAGATCGCGCGAAAGGTCCTGGCGCGCTTCGACGAGGCGCTCACCGTGGACGACGACGAGCTGTACGTCACCACCAGCATCGGCGTGGCGCTCTACCCCGGCGACGGCGACGACGCGGAGACGCTGATCCGCCACGCCGACGGCGCGATGTACCGCGTGAAGGAAGTCGGCGGCCACGACCTGCAGCTCAGCAGCCGCTCGTCGCGCCGCAACGTCGGACGGCTCTCGCTGGAGGAGCAGCTCCGCACCGCGCTCGACAACGACGAGTTCGTGGTGCACTACCAGCCGCAGGTACACATCAACACCCGCCTGCTCAGCGGCGCCGAGGCGCTCGTGCGCTGGCAGCGTCCGGACGGCACGCTGGTCAGCCCGGCGGGATTCATCACGGTCTGCGAGCAGAGCGGCCTGATCGCCCCTCTCGGCGAGGTCGTACTGACCAAAGCCTGCCAGCAGATGGTCGAGTGGCAGAAGGTCGGGAACGCGCCGCCGCGCATCGGCGTCAACGTCTCGGCGCGGCAGTTCTATCAACGCGATTTCGCCGGCATGGTCGAACGGATTCTGGTCAACACCGGCCTCGCACCGATCCGCCTCGAACTGGAGATCACCGAGACCGTGGCCATGCAGACCTCGGAGCGCAGCCTTTCCATGCTCCGGCAATTCCGGGCGATGGGGATCGCCGTGGCAGTCGACGACTTCGGCACCGGCCAGTCGTCCTTGAGCTACCTCAAACGCTTCCCGGTCGACACGGTCAAGATCGACCGCAGCTTCGTCCACGACCTGATCAGCGGCGACAACGACGAATGGATCATCACCGCCATCCTCATGCTCGCCAACCACCTCGGCCTCCGCACCGTCGCCGAGGGAGTCGAGACCGAGGAACAATCCTCGTTCCTGAATGGCCACGACTGCCGCGAGATCCAGGGCTACCTGATCGCCAAACCGCTCGCCGCAGACACCTTTGCGGAGCAGTTTCTGGTGAAGCGCGAAGCGGAGCGGTTGCCGCGGGCGGCAACTCTGTAGGGCGGGGTTAGAATGTCTGCAGTATCAGGTGCGTTTGAGGTGAATGATGGCAAAGACGGAGAGCTCGAAACCCCGCGGCCGCAGCGGAGCGAAACGGACGGCGGCGAAATCGCAGCGGAGCTCCAAGCGCAAGTGGCCGAAAGTCCTGTATCCGCTGGAGCCCACGTCCATCCCGCGGGAACGGATCATCGCAGCAGTCGATAAAGTCATCGCGGAACGCAAAGCAGCCGAAAAAGCGGAACGGCTGGCCGCGAGAAAACGGGCAGCAGCAAATAGAGCGCGATGACAACGCGACGGGGTGGTTATCACCGAACGGTTTTCATCAACTGCCCATTCGACGCCGATTACCTGTCCATCTTCGAAGCAATCGTTTTCACCATCCACATCGCGGGATTTCGCGCGAGGTCGGCGCGGGAACATCTCGATTCGAGTGAGATCCGCATCGAGAAGATCCTTGAGTTGATTGCGGCGTCACGGTTCTCGATCCACGATCTCTCGCGCACCACACTGGATCCGGTGAATGCGCTCCCGCGCTTCAACATGCCCCTCGAGCTCGGAATCGATCTCGGCTGCAAGGCATACCATCCGAAACGAGCGAACAAGTCGATCCTGATCTTCGACTCGGAACAGTATCGATTTCAGAAGTTCGTGTCGGACCTCGGCGGTCAGGACATTCACCAGCATGGCGATGATCCCAGGCTTGCCGTGACACGCGTCCGAAGCTGGCTGCGGGCAGAATCGGGCCATCCCGACATCCCCGGCGGTGCAGCGATCTACAGCCACTACGAGCAATTCCGCCGCGAGCTTCCGGATGTCTACGCCAAATTGAAGCTCGATGAATCCGAGATCACCTTCGCCGACTTTTCTCTGGCAGTTGCACGGTGGGTCGACACTCGAGGCACAGCGTAGACTCGTCCTACAACGCCGTCGTCCTTGCAATCTCCCCCGCCACTACCTCGCTCGCTTTCTGACTCTGGGTGACACTCCAGTTCAGCGGGTAGTTCGGTGAGATGGTCAGGTCGCTCGGCTGGTTGAAGAACACCACCGCCCGCACGCCGCGGCTGTAGGTGTGAGTCATGTGGTAGAAGGCCTGCCGGTACCACTCCGCCATCTCGCCCCCCTGGGCCAGCGTCCCGAACTCGCTGATCATCACCGGCTTCTGCATGCGCAGCAGTTGCGGGTAGGCCTTCTCCAGGATCTGGTGGAAGCTCCACCAGCGCGACCAGGATGCGATGGTGCCGTAATTGAGGACGCCGACGCCGATCCAGTCGACGTATTCGGGGCCGGGATAGTAGAACTCGAACCACGGCATGGAAATGTGCGGCGACCAGACCCACAGCACGTTCGTCGCCCCCATCTTCTGGAAGACCACGTGGACGTGCTTCCACGCCGCGACGAAGTCCTCCGGGCGGTTGCCGTTCTGCGGACCCCACGGATAACGGTAGGGATCGTTCATCTCGTGCGCGAAGCGGAGGAAGATCGGCCGCTTGTATTCCGCCGCCGCCTTCGCCCACGGGACGATGTAGAAGTCGTAGTCGCCCTTCGCGATCGCGGCCAGCGAGGCGTACTCGCGCTCCGCGACCGGCGGGAGGTTCGTGCGCACCCGCGCGTCGAAGTCGACTACCCACGGCTCCCAGGTGATCATCGGCACGGAGCCCATGCGGTGGATCGTCTCCGCCATCCGGATTGGAAACTGCTGCGCCGGTTTGTCACCCCACGCCGAATAAAAGGAGATGATCGGGAACTTGAAGCGCAGTGCGGTCTCGAGCCGCTCCATCCCCGCGAAGGTGTTCGGAAAGCCGCCGTCGTAAATGCCGTACAGCATCGACGGCGGATTGCGCAGCGCCGTGACGGAGTTGAGCTGCGTGTGCAGCGGCTGCAGGTACTCGCTGCGCGAGGTCTGCCGCGCGCTGCGGATGGCCCGCCCCTGCCGGTCGGAGAAGTACTGCGCGACGCGGCTCACCCGCTCGTCGACGGCGCTGAAGATGCGCTGGAACCCGGTCCCGAGCACGACCTGGAACAGTATCCCGGCGGCGATCAGCCAGCCCAGCGCGAAGAATGCGAGCTTATAGCGGCTTTTCTGCGGTTTCACGCCCTCTCTCCCCGGTCGCGGTCGACCCACGCCGCGTACAGGCGGCCGCTCATCAGCACCACGTTCGTCAACGCAAACGTCACCATCCCCAGGGTCACCTCGGTGGTGATCAGCACTTCCGACTCAGGCATCACGTAAAGCTGCATCCAGGCCGTCCAGGCGATGCCGAGCAAAGAAATGACCAGCACGGCCAGCGGAAGGCGGGCCAAGGTCCAGAAACGCGCCCGCCGTCGCTCTTTGGCCGTGGGGATGTACGGCACGGCGATGCCCATGACCGCCAGGACGAGTCCTCGGAGATAGACACTCCACGACCCGATCTTGAGCAGCGTGCCGCGCCAGTGCACGCCGCGCTCGCGCCGGGGGTCGCATAACCAGCGCTGCGAGAAAAAGTAGACGGCCATGCCGAAGATCCCGACCGGCACGGCGTGCTGGATGTACTCGCTGAGGAGGAACACTGCCGGCTGCTTGCCGAACAGCAGGTACAGCAGCGGCACGGCGAGAAAGATCAGCGAGGTCACGCCGACCAGATAGTAACTGCCGATCATGAAATACGAGATCTTCTGGTACGCCGTCAGCGAGCGGAACGCGCGCGGGTACTCGCGGAACAGCATCTCGTAGACACCGCGCGACCATTTGAGCTGCTGCTTGAGATACGAGTCGAGATCGGCCGGGACGAGGCCGCGCGAGAGCACCTCCGGCACGTACACCGACTGCCATCCGCGCGCGTGCAGGCGGATCGACGTGACCAGGTCCTCCGCCAGCCCGATGCCGTGGCCGCCGATCTCTTCGAGCGCCTTCCGCCGGAACGTGCAGTTCGCGCCGATGGCCACCGGCGTCCCGGTGCCGTGCATCCCCTGCATGATCGGACCGTAGAAGGCATACGTCTGCTCCGCGGCCGCCCGCGCGACGAACGACTCCCGCGCGTTGCCGTACGCCTGCGCGACCTGGACGAAGCCGACCTGCTCGTCCTCGAAGTAGCCGAGGACGCGGTCGAAGAAATTCGCGAAGGGAATGTGGTCGGGATCGAGGACGAGGATGAAGTCTTCGCTCGTCAGCCCGAGGGCGGCATTGATCTTCCCCGCCTTCGCGCCCGGGATGTCGAGCAGCTCGAGGTAGACCGCCCCCATCTCCTCGGCCAGCATGCGCATGCGCGAGTCGCGCGTGTCGTCGAGGAGGTAAGTCGTGTGCGGATAGCGGACCTCGCGCGCTGCGGAGAGCGTCCGAACGAACATCTCGTACGGCTCGCCGGGTGCCGACGTCGTGAAGATGGCCACGCGCAACCCCTCGGCCGGCGCTTGCGGCTCCGGCTGGTCGATATGGAAGACGTTGTACCAGCCGACCAGGATGCGGAAGACCCCGTACCAGGTCGCGAACGACAGCAGGATGAAGAGCGCGAGGTTGTTCACGTGGCCGGCGCGGAACCACCAGAGGCCGAAGTAGACGACGCTCTGCACGCCGAGAAAAAGGAGCACGCCGAGGACCCACCGCTCCCACTCGTGGATCGGTGCGGCGCGGCGATGGCGGAAGAGCTCAGCGTCGTCGTACCAGAGCGGCATGAAAGGTCGTCGACCGATAGTCTACGGTGACGCTGCGCTCGACGCCCGCCTCGATGCGCCATCCCGGAGCGAGCGACGGAGCGAGCGTCCAGTCGGCGTCGAGCCCGGCGCGCCATGGGTGATCGGTGCGATCGAACGTAAAGGTGAACGTGGCCGAGGGGAACGGCGTGGGGCCGGCATCAGGTCCGAAGGCGCGTCCCCGGTCGCGAGCATAGCCGCCATCGGCGTGGACTTTGACGCCGCCGCGCTCGAAGCGGCGCTCCAGCGCGATCACCGCCCGCGCCTCCAGCAGGTTGTCCGGCGTCCAGTAGGGATCGTACTCGCCGCGGTAGCTGTAGCGAAAGAACGTCCCCTCGCGCGTGGCCGAGACGGCGGTCATGCGGAAGCGCGACTCATCGGAATCGCGTGCCGCGGCCGAGCCGCCGCTCCAGAGCGTCCAGCCTCGGCGGCGTAGCGGAAAGACGGCGTAGGCGACCAGCGCGCGCGATTCGTTGCCGTCGAAGTAGCGGCGGTGACTCACCTCCGCAGCGCCGATCCAGCTGCGGTCGTGATCCCATCGAAGCGCCGTCGACGTCGAAGCAGCATGAGTCCGCAGCGAAGCAGCGCTGGCGATCTCCTCGCGATGGTCGACGCGCAGGGTCAGCGAGCGATGACGAATACTGATGCCGCCGATCGGGCGCCGCGTGCCGTCCGGGAAGGTGAAGACACCGACGCTCGCGCCGAGGATGGTCTTGCCGAGCGTGGTCTGATTGTCGATGCGCAGATACTCGCCGTCGCGCGCGCCGATACGGCCGGCGTCGAGGTGATATCCGCCGGCGGCGACGGACCAGCGCGTGAGCGGGTCGCTGAAGAACGTCGCCATCGCCTCGGCGCGGAGGCCGTCGAGCGGCTGGTCGTCGCTCACACCGTCGATCGAGATCTGCTGCGACGGGACGGCCAGCGAATGGATCTCGGCAAGCGCGCGCCGGGAGAATTCGCGGTTGGGGTCGAGCTCCAGCACATGCCGGAAATCGCGCGCGGCACGCCGGAGATCGCCGCTCCAGTACTCCGCCGTAGCCCGCCCTTCCAGCGCCTCGACGCCTTCGATCGCCGCAAACAACGCGATCGCCTCGGCGTACCTCCCCTGCCACAGCACCACACGGGCAAGACCCAGCTTTGCTTCTCCCGACTGCGGCCGATCCGCCAGGATGCGCCGATAGAGCGCTTCCGACTCGGCGAACTTCTTCTCCCACCCGAGCTGCTCCGCCTGGCGGAGATCGTCGGCCATGGCCACGCCCGCGACGAGCGCCAACACCACCACAACCAGCCGGCTCCGCACAGCGGGAGTATATAAAGGACGGATGCCGATCACCCTCACCCGCGCCGAGGCGCGGCGGATGCTCGTGAGCCACCTCGGCCTGGCCCGCTCGCTCGGCAAGGGCGCACGCGGCACGCGGACGGTGCTGGAGCGCCTGCGCTGCATCCAGCTCGATCCGCTCGACCTGATCGGCACGAACGCCGATCTCGTCGTGATGGCACGTGCCGACGGGGTCGCGCGCGGCGATGTCTGGAAGCATCTCTTCCCGAAGCACGCGTTTGAACACTTCGCGAAGGAACGCTGCATCCTCCCCGCACCGACCTTCCCCCACTACCGCCGCGTGGGGCACGAGGCGCAGACGCCCTGGTGGCAGCATGGTGAGCGAGAGCGCCGCGTCGCGCCGCAGGTGCTGCACGACGTGCTCGAGGAGGTGCGGAGACACGGCCCGCTGACCGCACGCGAGCTCACCGATCACGGCCGGGTCGAACCGCTCGACTGGAGCGGCTGGATGGGCACCGGCAAGGCGACGTTGATGGCGCTGGAGATCCTCTGGACACGCTGCGACGTGGTGGTCGCGGGACGCACCGAGTCGCGCGAGAAGATCTACGACGTTCCCGAACGTGCCTTCGGCGACCAGCCGAAGCCGGAGGAGCCGTTCAAAAAGTGGGCGCTGCGCGAGCGCGTGCGGGCGGCGGGTTTGCTCACCCGCGCCGGCGGCTCGATGTGGTCGATGCTCAGCGGTGTCCGGACGTCACCCGTCGTAGCGGAAATGATCGAAGCCGGAGAGCTGGTCGACGTCGCACTCGAAGAGTCCTCCCGCCACTACCTCGCGGTTCCCGAGTTCCTGGCAAAGAAGCGCATGACCTACGACGACCGCGTCCGCATCCTCGGCCCGCTCGACCCGCTGTTGTGGGATCGCAACCTGGTTCGTCACGTCTTCGACTTCGAGTACGTCTGGGAGGTCTACAAACCGGCTCACCAGCGACGCTGGGGCTGGTACGTCTGCCCCCTCCTGCACCGCGACGGACTGATCGGGCGAGTGGAGGCCCGAGTGGAGCGCGGCACGCTGGTCGTCTCGAACCTCTGGCTGGAGACCGCTGATGCTGACCTTACCGCGATTCGCGCCACCTTGGAGCAGCACGCGGGGCTCTGCGGAGCCGGCAGAGTACGCATGCCGCGACGCATTCGCATGTAGACGTCGACACCAAATTGACGGTAAATTTGGTGTCGATGTTTCCACGTACGCTGCCGACACCGAAGACGTCCTTCTTCCTCTTCGGCCCCCGAGGGACAGGGAAGAGCACGTGGATCCGCTCCCGCTTCGAGGATGCGTTCGTCGTCAACCTCCTCACCGCCGATGTGATGCTCCGCTATGAACGCGATCCCTCACGGCTTCGAGAGGAAGTCCTGGCACAGCCGCGAAACCGCTGGATCGTCATCGACGAGGTGCAGCGCGCTCCGAGAATTCTCGACGAAGTGCACTTCCTGATGGAGGAGGAGGGCTACAAACGCTTCGCGCTCACCGGCTCCTCGGCCAGGAAGCTGAAGCGCGGCGCGGCCAACCTGCTTGCCGGCCGCGCTATCGTCAAGAGCCTCTTCCCGCTGACGACCGCTGAGATGAGCTTCACGGTTCCGACACTCCAGCTCCTGCGGTATGGGGCCATGCCGCTCAGCGTGAACGCCCCGGACGACGATGCACGCGAGGAGTTTCTGCGCGCGTACGTCACCACGTATCTCAGCGAGGAGATCAAGGCCGAAGGCGCCGTGCGCGATCTCGGAGGATTCAGCCGGTTCCTCGAGGTGGCGGCACTGGCGGCCGGCCAATCCACGAATGTATCCGGGATCGCGCGCGACGCAGGAGTGTCGCGGGAGACGGTGCGCGGTTACTTCGAGGTTCTCATCGACACCCTGATCGGTTTCTGGCTCCCCTCCTATCGGCCGCGAGCCCGGGTGAAGGAGGTGGCGCTTCCGAAGTTCTATTGGTTCGATCCCGGTGTGCTTCACGCGGCCGCCGGCGGCTTCGATCAACCACTCCCGGCCGACTGGAACGGTGTCCTCCTCGAGCATCTCGTCCTTCACGAGCTTCGCAGCTACCAGCACTACGCCGGCGTCAAGGGCTCCCTCGGCTACTGGGGCACTCCCAGCGGAGGCGAGGTCGACTTCGTCTGGTGGCGTGGGCAGGACGTCGTCGCCATCGAGGTCAAACACACGCGCGAGTTCCGGCGCGAGTACCGAAAAGGCGTTGCCGCCTTCACCGACGGAGTTCCTGCCCGAAGCTACATCGTCTACCAGGGCGATCGCGAGCTTCAGATCGAAGGAACGAGAGTCCTGCCGCTGCAGACGTTTCTCGAGTTGCTGCACGCCGGTGAAGTCATTGGGTAACCGGGATCGAGTCGGTTAGCCGGTACACGACCGTCGCGGGCCACTGCGGCCTCACGTGGCGATAGAGGTTGGCGATGGGGTAGGTGTAGGGGGTGCGGATCATGGTCCGGGTGTGATGCCGCAGGTGGGTTTCGAGGGCGGTGCGGGCGCGGCTGGGGCCTCCGACGTCGCGGATGATGATGGCGGCGGGCCTGAGGGCGGCGACGCGGGACGGGAACGCGGCGACACCGCCGGGATCACGGGCGTCGATGAAGGAGTCGACCCAGGTGCCGAGGCGGAGGTAGCGGATCGGAGCGCGGGTTTCGGTCAGGACGTAAAAGTCCTCGGCGCCGAAGGCGATGAACCGCGCTCGCGACGGGCCAAGAAGGGTCTCGACGTCGCGGAGTTGGGCGGCGAGGGTGTAGCCCGGACGATAGACCGCGGCGTCGATGAAGAGGAGGACGAAGTAGAGGGACAGGACCGCGCCAGCAGTTCGCCGTCCGAGGCGGTTCGCCAGCGCGGTGACGGCGCGCGCGGACCAGTAGGCGATCAGCGGGAGAGCGGGGACAAGGTCTTTGGCGGCGCCGAAGTCAACCTCGAGGACCCGGTGGCCGGGCCGGATGCCGGCGAAGCGGACCACCTCGTCGATCTGCCGCTCGATGTACGGAGTGCCCTCCGGGACCATGGTCGGTTGACGGCCGCGCTGAAGTAGTCGGTCTGGCCGCGGTTGTGCTCGAAACGATTTGCCTGTTCGGTCATGCAGAGCTCCGGTCGGTTGAATGAAGGATGTGCCTCAAAGCGGGCGCGGTGTCGATGAGCGTGCGGATCGGTGGGGCACCGGCCGGCGCGGGGAACAGCAGGCCACGCAGCGCGCGGCCCGAGATGGTGAGACGGCGCAGGAAAGTGTAGCTGCTCCTCCCCTCCTCCCGCGGCTCGCGCTCCACGGGGACGGACCGCAGCCGCCATGACTCCCGCCCCAGCATGCTGATGAGATACGGCTCGACATCGCCGCGGTCGAGGAGCGCCTCCGCGACCTTTCTGCGCATGACCAGGAACAGCCCGGCGTCCGCCGGAATGCGCCGCCGGGAGAGCCACGCGAGGGCGCGCTTGAAGACGCGCGAGGTCAGGAGGCGCGACGGCGACTCGTAGCTCCCCCGCCGTCCGGCGAAGACGACGTCGGCGTCCGGCTCGAGCGCGGCGAGCAGCGCGGGAATCGCGGAGGGAGGATCCTGAAGATCGGCGTCCATCGTCACGATCGGATCTCCGGCGGCGTAGCGGAGCCCGACCAGGAGCGCCCACGCCTGTCCGGCGTTCTTCGCAAGCGACACGACCGTGACGATCGGGCTGCGCTGCCGCAGCGCCAGCACCGCCTCGAGCGAATCATCGGGAGAGCCGTCGACGACGAAGACGATCTCGCACGCCCGCCGCAGCGGCTGCAGTGACTGCAGGATGAAATCGTGGAGCGGAGCGACGGTCGCGGCATTCCGGTAGACCGGCACGACGATGCTGAGAAGATCAGTAGCCGGCATGCTGGTCCACCAGGTTCAGCAGCGGCTCGCGATTCGCGAACCGGCGCAGGTTCTCTTCGACGAGCGGCTGCCATCGCCACGGCGAGGTCTCGATCGACCGCCCCCAGTGCGGGGTCAGGACCACGCGCGGGTCGCTCCAGAGCCAATGACCGGGCGGCAGCGGCTCTTGTTCGAAGACGTCGAGCGCCGCACCGCCGAGGATTCCGGAGTCGAGGGCCTCGCGCAGCGCTCTCGTCGAGCGTCTCGCCCCTGCCGACGTTCAGCAGGAGGGCGCCGGCGGGAAGTGCCGCGAGCTCGCCGCGTGAGACGAGATGGAACGTCTCGCCTGTCGATGGCAATGCGAGAACGAAGATGCCGGTGTCCGGAAGATGCTCGCGCCACGAGGACGGACCGTGGATTCGAAATCCTTCCGCATCGACCGCCGGCCGGCCCTCGTGATTTCTCCGGACGCCTTCGACCGTCACGCCGCACGCGGCGAGACGGCGCGCGATGGCGACGCCGCCCCAGCCGAGGATCAGCGCGCGCCGCCCGCGCAGAGGCGTGAGCGGAAGACGCGTCCATTCAGAACGGCGGCGCAGCTCGAACGCCTCCGGAAGCCGGCGCACGAGCGCGAGCAGGAGCGCCAGAGCATGGTCGGCGACCTCGTCGTCATAGACGCCGCGGCAACTGGTCAGGGTGCGCGGCCAGGCGCGCCGCGCGCACGCGCGCCGACAGGCGCTCCGGCAGCACGCGAAGCGCGAAGATGGTCAGCGGCAGCGGCGAGAAGAAGTACGAGACGTGCTCGACGCGGAAGCCCGCGGTTTCGACGCGGCGACGGAGCGTCCGCGCGTCGTACCGGCGAAAGTGCCCGACCTGCTCGTCATGTTGGCAGTCATCGCACAGCAGCTACGAGCGTCACTCTACCATCGAGGTGAGAAAGGACCGATGGAGCCGGCGGCGGTGCGGGCCGGCGGCAACCTCACTTCGCCTGAAACTCCACCACCACCGCGTTGTCGCCCGGCTTGACGTTGACGGTGATCGGCGGCGGGGCATCCGAGGCGAGGATCGATTCGGCTTCGGACTCGCTGGCGTAGGGCCAGAACTGATAGGTGCCGGCCGGGAGGTTGCGGAGCGTGAGGTCACCGTTCGCGCCGGTGCGGAGGGAGCCGTGGGCACGCTCGAAACGGGACGCCACTTCGAGCGGCAAGGTCTCGCCGCCGTAGGCGACCAGCATGGCGACGTTGGGAAGCGGCTGCCCGAGGGTGGTGCGGGTGGTGATGCGGAGAGAGGATCCGGGTGGCGGCAGCGTGACGGCCGTGACGTCGTCGCTGTGCGGGCGCAGTGCGGCGAAGGCACCGTTGCGGCCGAGGATGAAGACGACGGTGGCGCCGTCGGCGACCGGAATCCGCACCCGTCCCTCCTGGTCGGAGTAAGCCGTCGCGCGCAGGACGCCGTTGCTCACCGCAACGACGTCGGCGGCCACCGCCGGATGGCCGGCGTCGTCGACGATGTGCAGGATGCGCAGGATGCCGCTCGCCAGCACGATCGGCACCTCGCGCAGCGTGTCGGAGGGATGGAGCATGAACCGGAGCTTGTCGGGGATGAGGTATCCGTCGGCCTGGACGGAGAGATGTTGCTCGCCCGCCGCAACAGCCTCGAAGGCGAACGTCCCGTCCATTGCGGTCTCGGCGCGGGCGATCGACGAGTCGTCGCTCGTGTCGGTGCGGAGGACCACCCGCGCGCCGGCGACGGGG
Organism: Thermoanaerobaculia bacterium; assembly: GCA_035629865.1. Classification (GTDB taxonomy): domain Bacteria; phylum Acidobacteriota; class Thermoanaerobaculia; order Gp7-AA8; family Gp7-AA8; genus QHVT01. Next base: position 36,922 of record DASPHC010000045.1, read on the forward strand.
AAGCCGTCGCTGTCGAGCAACCGTCCGCGCACTTCCCGGCGGGCGACGTCGATGTTCATGGAGATCGGTGAAGTGCGGCCGATGGTCACCGATTGGTGGAACGAGCCGGCGGTACCGGTGCCGTGGTATTCGGCGGCGTAATCGCCCGGCTGCCACAGCTTCCCGGCGATCCGTCCGGCGTCGTCGGTCTCGAGGTCGCCGTGCCAGTGGAACGTGAGGTTGCGCATGGCGATCTCGGTACGGGGCAACGGCTCGCCGCCCATCGTGACGCGCCCGGTGAACGGGAGCGGGTGGATCTCCACTTCTTCACGCCGGTCGTCGCCCGCGCCGAGGATGATCCGCGTCGCGAACTGTTCCAACGGCCCCTCGCCGCGAATGAGCAGGACGTAAGACCCCGAGCCGAGCCCGTCGAACTCGACCGACTTCTTCGGCGCGTCCAGCCGTGCGCGGCGCACGACCGCGAGCTGTTCCGAGGCCGTCCGGACCTGCAGAACGGCGTTGAGATCGCCGGCCGGGCGTTCGGTGAGGGTCACCCGGACCTTTGCCGGGCGGCCGAGCGTCACCGGCGGCAGCTCGGCGTCGGCGGTGCTTTTCGGGAAATCGAGGATCCGCGCGCCGCGTCCTCGCGCGGTGATGGTTACGAACTCCGGCCACTGGCCGGCAGGCGGTTCCAGCTCGTAGCTGCCATCCACGTCGGTCTTCGCCTCCAGGGTTCCGGCACGTACTTCCGCTCCAGACAGCGGCGTGCCATCGGCATCGCGGACGACGCCGCGGACGCGCGGCAGCGTCAGGAAGGAAAGCGCTCCAAGGTCGACCGTCTGTTTCGGCCCGAGCGTCACGTCGCGAAAGACCGCCGCGAGGCGCGCCGCCGTGAAGGTGACGCGGTAACGGCCCGGGGCGATCGAGATCGTGCGGAGCTCCGTCGCCTCGGCGGCGCTGAGCTGCCGCGTCTGCACTTCACCGGTGTCGAGATCGGCGATCCGGACGGTCGTGGCGGCCGGCCAGTAACGCGCGGCGGTGAGCGTCATGCCGACGGTGGCGTCATCCGCGGCCGGAGGAGCGAGTTGGAGGACTCCGCCGGCACCGAGAACGGCGGCGAGCAGGAAAGCGGCAATCTGCATGAAGAGGTTGGGTGGGAACGAGCCCGGAGCGGTGCCTCGTTCCCACGACGCGAAACGTCAGCGTCCGGCGACGGCCAATTCCGCTTGCTGCGGCTCGGAAACGGTCTTCTCGGGCGTTGCGTCCGGAGTCTTTGCGGTCTCCGGTTCCACGACATGAACGGCCGCGACCGTGTAGGTGGCCGCGAGCTGCGGCTCCTCAGCGGTAAAGCCCTGACAGAACCCCTGCATGTGACAGGTCCCGTCGAAGTAGCAGTTGGTGCGACCTGGCTCCAAAAAGCCGGGATCGTAGCAACCCTGCTGGAGGTTGCACTTCACGCAGGCAAACGCCGAGGGAGCGAAAGCCATGACGGCAATGAGAGTGAGAAGAATCGACGCACGTTTCATATCAACAGCTCCTTTCCGTTTTCGGAGGCTGGCAATATAGCAGTAAGTATTCGCGGACTGCCACCTCATCCGGAAGGCATTTGCGAAAGCGGCGGCGTTACGTGCAGCAGGTACCGACGAGAATGGTTGGATCGAGCCTGTTCGCAGGAGTCGTCCAGACGTCGTACTTGCAGTTCTTCTTCCCTGTCGCCGTACCCTTCGCCGCACCGGGGATCGTGTGCGCCCAGCAATGACCGGTCTCGCAACGGAGGCCGGCCACGCAGCCGTGGTCCTTCATCTCGATCCCGAGATTGCCACCTCCGGACTCGGTCCACCAGTGGATCGTGACCGGCTTGGCGCGATCCGTTTTGAGCGTGTCGTGAGCCTCGATCGGATCGGGCGCGACGGAGAGACGGGAGCCGGTATCGTCGACGCAGACGACCGGCCCCTGCTTGTCGGTGGAAGTCCGGCCTCCACAGGCAGCGAGTCCTGTATCGCCTGGCTTTTGGGACGCGCAACCGGCGATCACGAGTAATGACACAAGAACAGCGAAAACCCGGCGCAGGCGAACCTCGGACATGGCACCCCTCCTCACTCCATTCGTGGGACTATGCAGAAGATTTTACGGCATGAGTGAAGGCGGGAAGTTTCCGTAATGGAGCAAGGACGGGATCGTTCTGCGCTTCCGCCGGCGGATAGCCCGCCTGTATCGCTTGTTCGAGCCAACTGATCGCGCCGCCATGGTTCCCGCGCAGCGCTGCGGTGACGGCAGCCTGGTAAAGAACAGTGCGATTCGTCGGATCCGTTTCGAGCGCGCGGCGGATCTCGGTTTGCGCCGGTCCCATGTCGCCGCTCTTCGCGAGCGATGAAGCAAGGATCGCCCGCGTTACGGCATCGGACGGATTGATCTGCAGTGCGGCGCGGGCTGCTGCGATTGCACGGGGCCAGACTTCCGCTTCGCAGGCCTTGTCCTTTGCCGCGAGGCAGGCATCGCCGAGGTTTGCCCATATCGCGTAATCGCTGGGAGCGAGGTCCGTCGCCTGCCGATACGACTTTTTCGCCTCGGTGTAGCGCCCCAATGAGAACTGCAGCGTACCGACGTTGGACCAGCCCAGCGCCGAAGACTCGATCGCGAGCGACTTCTGATATGCGTTGAGAGCGTCATCGTACCGGCCGCTCGCGTGAAGCGCCGCGCCCAGATTCGCGTGCGCCATGGCAAAGTCGGGCGCCAGTTCGGCGGCCTTGCGGAAATGTCCCGCCGCTTCGGCGTGCCGTCCGCGGTCGAAACAGAACGCACCGTACCGGATATACATCCCCGGGGCGTCGGAGCGAAGTGCAATCGCCTTGCGATACATTCGCTCCGCGTCGGCATCGCGCCCCTGGCCCTGCAGCGCCTCCGCCGTCCCCACGACGGCATCCGCATCGCCGGGGTGCAGTCGAAGGGCGTGGTTGAACGCGGCGATGGCCTCGGCGTGCCGCCCCGAAGCATTGTGCAGACGCCCAAGGGTGATGTGGCTCTCGGGATCGTCGCCGCTGAGCATGACACCCCGGGTGGCGTAGACCGTCGCCTGCTCGATCAATTCCGGCCGCCGGGCAATCGACGCTTTATAAAGCAGTGCCCTCGCAAGGAGCGCATTGACGGCGCCGGACTGCCTGGCGTTGCGCAGGATCGACTCCAGAATGGCGATGGCACGGTCGACCGATTTTTCGTCCTTCACGTGCTGCAGCAGACCGACCGCTTCCGTGAAGCGTCCCTGGTCCTCCGGCGCAAGCATCGCGGCAGCGACCTGTGGACGCGGGGCGGTATTCCGTCCCAGCGCCAGCACGAGCCCTTCCGCCACTGCATCTTCGAGAGCGAACAGTTCCGTTGCCGGCTGGGTCACGGTGCTGGCGGCGAGCGTGAGCCCGGTCGCTGCTTCGACGAGCGAATAGGTAATCCGCACCTCGTCGCCGCCGCGCTGCACGGTCCCTCGCACCACCGCCTGCACGCCGCGTTTCTTCGCGATGGTCCGCACGTCGTCGGTGTCCGAAACGCGCGCTCCTTCGAACGGTGCCGCGACGCGCAGTTCCCGCACCTCGGCCAGCCGCGTCGCGATGAGCTCCGAGATCCCGTCCGCCAGCACCCGGCCGTCGGGTGTGGAGGAGAGATCGCGGAACGGCAGCACCGCCACGTCGGTGATCTTCTGCGCCGCTGCCGCTCTTCCGCTCCGGTTCCACATCCAGGCGGCGCCGCCACCGAGGAGAGCCACCGTCACCGCGGCGATGGCGACATAGCGCAGCCGCTTCGCGCGCACCTTCGCCACCGGACTCGAAGGGGGCGAGGTACGCAGCCTCGCGAAGCTGTTGGTCAGGCCATCGCGGATCTCGCGGAGATCGCGGGCCAGGTCGCGGGTCGAGGCGTAGCGGTCGCGGGGGTGCTTGGCGAGGCAGCGCGAGACCAGCCGGTCGAGGTCGTACGGTACCTCGTCGTTGATCGACGACGGCGGCGGCGGGTCGTCGCGGAGGATGGCGGCCATGGTCTCGGTCTTCGATTCGCGGTCGAAGGGGCGGACCCGCGTGAGCATCTCGTAGAGCACCACCCCGAAGGAGAACTGGTCGGAGCGGTAGTCCATCTCCTTACCGGTGGCCTGCTCGGGCGACATATAGCCGACCGTACCGAACACCGCGCCGGGCGACGTGTGCGGAATGGTCGTGTCGTCCGAGGTGATCGAGCGCATCTGCTTGGCCAGGCCGAAGTCGAGCACCTTCACGAACCCGTCCGGCGTGACCATGACGTTGTCGGGCTTGAGATCGCGATGGACGATGCCGCGGTCGTGCGCGGCGGCCAGCCCGTCCATCACCTTCACGGCGATGCGCATGGCCGCCTTGAGGTTCAGCGGCTCACGGATCGCGAGCGTCCGGAGATCGAGGCCGTCGACCAGCTCCATGGCGATCCACACCATCTCCTCGGTCTTGCCGATCTCGTAGATGGTGACGATGTTCGGATGATTGAGCGCCGACGCCGCCCGCGCCTCCTGCTCGAACCGCCGCAGCGCCTCGGCGTTCGCCGCCAGCTCTGCCGGCAGGATCTTCAACGCGATGTCGCGCCCCAGTTTCGCGTCGCGCGCGCGGTAGACCTCCCCCATTCCACCGACGCCGAGTGAGCCGAGGATCTCGTAATGCGCGAGGCGGTCTCCGGGATTCAGTTGCAAGGGTAGGAACAGGATAACAGCGCGGGAGGGTTGGCGTTGCTGGGGCTGGCTGGGGTTATAGGACTGATAGGACCTATGGGACCTATGGGACCTATGGGACTGATGAAGTCCTATTTGTCCTATTGGTCCTATTGGTCCTATTTCACTCCGAGAAGAAGTGCACCTCGGCCGGCAGAGTCACCCGCAACACCGCCTCCTGCCGGAAGCGGCGCCGGTACTCCTCGGCGATCTCCCGGACGGCGAGATCGAGGCGCGCCTGTTTCGGATGGATCAGCTCCACGATCATCGTGTCCTCGCTCCCGCCGCGCCAGCGCCCGCGGGCACGCCAGACCGTGAAGCCCTCGGGGAAGCGCGGCTCGACCACCTCGTCGAGAAACGTCTCGATCTCCGCCTCGGTCACCGCGCCGCCGCCCGGAATCGCCAGGCCGCAGAACAGCCGGTCGACGACGGATACCGCCGCCGGCTGCGACCCGGCCGGCGCAGGGACAGGCGAGGTTGCGACAGAGGCGCACGCGGTGAGAAAGAACGCGAGGGCGATCGGGATGCGGCGCATGGAGCAATCGTACCGCCTTCAGCAGCCACGAGCGTAGCTGTGGCGAACACCTCTGCCGTGACCGCAATTTCATCTCTTGCAGGCGCATCTGTTTCCTACCGATTCGGTTCATGGCTTGCACTGTTTTCGGGGGTAGGAGGTGGCCTATGAAGATCAAGCGGCCAGCCTTGTTCGCGCTCTTCCTGCTCGCATTTGCGGGTACGGCGAGCGCGCTGGAAGTGGATGATCTGATCGCCGTGACGGCGATGCCGCTCGCCGTGGCAGACGTGATCGCGCTGCCCGACGTTCCCCGGGAAGAAGTCATCACGGTCGTGACGACCCTCAACCAGGCAGCGGTGCCGGCACCGCAGTTCGTCGAGATCGTGCGGTACGTTCCGGTGGCCCTCATGGAACCGGCCGAGCCGCGGTTCGTCACGTACGTCACGCAGGAATACGAGCGCGGCATCGTCGGCCAGCCGCTCGCGCTGGCCATCGCCGATCGCTACGACACGTACGGCATCGACGACTTCGATATCGTCAATCCGCCGGTGGTCACGGTGGTCGAGCGGCGGGAGTTCCTGCCGCAGATGGTGGTGACGCGATTCCAGCCGGTCGAGTTCGACCCGCTGGCGCTGATCGCGATGCCCCTCGCGGTGGCCGCGGTCGCGGACATCGCGGACGTGCCGCGGACCGACCTGATGCGGTTCATCGTCTCGTTGAACCAGGCGATGGTCCCCGCGCCGCAGTTCGTCGAGGTGGTGCGCTATTCGCCGGTGGTGTTCGTCGACCGGACGGCGTCGCCCCAGTTCGTTCAATTCGTCACGACGGAGGTCGACCGCGGCGTGATCGGACGGCCGCTGGCCTTCGCGATCGCCCGGCGCATCGAGACGTTCCAGCCGGTCGACATCGACATCCATCGGCCGAGGCTGATCGTCGCCCGCGACGTGATTCTCCCCCCGGTCGTGGTGACCCACATCGCGAGCCGCCACCCGCACGGCGGTCCTCCCGGACAGCTCAAGAAGGAGCTCGGGCTGCAGACCGGTGCGGAAGTGGTTCACGGAACGCGGCCGAATCGCGTCACGCGGAGCCGGGTCGCCACCAGTGAGCGCCGCGTCCCCTCGCGTACGGTTCGCAGCGATGACAGCAACCGGAAATCGAAGGCTCGGGTGACGCGTACCGAACGGCGCGGCAGCGGCGAGACCCGCGTCCGCCAGGAGCGCCGGAAAGCGGCTCCGAAGGTACGGTCTTCTCAGGGTGAGCAGCGCCGTCCGGAAAAGGCGCGCGTGTCCGCAAAGCGCGGCAACGACGCTGCGCCGTCCGCGAAACAACGTCAGGGCAACCGCGGCGATGGTAAAGCTCGCGGCAATGCCGGAGGCGGAAAAGGCAACAAAGGTAAAGGGAAAGGCAAGGGATGATCATGAGACAGGCATCGATATTCACGATCGTCATGCTGCTCGCGCTCGCGGGCGGCTGCAGTCAGGATTCCAATGAGAACGCCAACGCCGCGGCGAGCGGGCAACCGCAGGCCGTGGCCACGCAGGCGGCGCACGAATTGACGCCGGAGCAACTCGGCGAGCTCGGGGCGCAGATCCGTAAGGAGCCCGGCCGCGCGGAGGCGCTCCTGAGCCAGCACGGCCTGACGAAGGAGTCGTTCGAGGCCCAGATCCGGAAGATCACCGAGAACCCGGATGCGTCGAAGCGGTACGCGGAGGCGTACCGGAAGGCAAGCGCGTAGGGTTTCTCTCTTGTCATGCATGGCGGCGAAGGACCTGGCGGGAGGGGAGCGATGCACGCTCATCCCACCCCCTCCCGCCCAAGTCCTTCGCCGTCATGCTTTCTGCTTCGTGGGACCACGCCTGCGGCTCAGGATGACAATCGGTTTTGCCGATCCTTCATCTGACCGTCAGATATATCGATACCGGATCGTCCACCATCAATCCCGGACCCGTCTACCATCGTTACTAGACCGTCTACCATCGATCCCATACCTGTCTACCGTGGATCCCATACCCGGCTGCCGTGGATCCCATACCCGGCTGCCGTCGATACTAGACCCGATTGCCGTCGATCCCGGACCCGGCTGCCGTCGATCCCAGAGCCGACTGCCGTCAATCCCATACCCGACTGCCGTCGATTCCAGACCCGGCTGCCGTCGATCCCAGAGCCGGCTGCCGTCAATCCCATACCCGGCTGCCGTCAATCCCAGACCCGACTGCCGTCAATCCCAGACCCGACTGCCGTCGATCCCAGAGCCGGCTGCCGTCAATCCCAGAGCCCTCAGCCATCAACGCCAGCCCGCCGGTCTGGCATCGACGGCGACCGTTCCACCTGCGCCATTCGCAGCCTTGACCGTCCGTGCGGTCCTTTATCATTGCCGCCATGCGCCCCCTCCTCCTCTCCTGCGTCCTTCTGGCCCTTTTCCCCGGCTGTAGCGGTGATTCGACTCCGGCGGGGCCGGACGGGCCGGTGGCGTTCACGGATGTCTACCAGAGCAGCTTCTCCGGCATCCGGACGCGCCGCGGGGAGATCATTTCGCGCGAGAGCCGGTGGGTGGAGGTCTGGGACGAGCTCCAGAGCCATGCCTCGCCGAAGCCGGCCATCCCGGCGGTGAACTTCAATGACCGGCTCCTGATCCTGGCCGCCCTCGGCACGAACGGCGACCGCTGCACGAAAGCGCAGGTCCAGAGCGTGCGGACGGAGAGCGGCGCGCTGGTGATCCGGATCGCCGAGGTCCATCGCCCGTCCACCTGCGCCCCCTGTCCGCCCGATACCTCGCAGGCCGTGCACGTGGTCTCGGTGCCGCGCGCCGCGACAGGGGCGACGTTCACGTTCGTCACCGCGACTGCGGACTCGTGCGCCGTGCCCTGAGGCAGCCAGGAGAAGACGACGGGGGGCCTCCGGCGGGCCGGCCCGGCCGGCTGCGTTTGTTGGCCCAGCCTGAACGCACGCCTGTCGCTCGAAGTGCGGTCTGCGCGGAAACCAACGCAGCCGGCCGGGCCGGCCCGCCGGAGGCCTCCCGTCGTCTTCTCGTGGGCCGACTGAGAGCGTTCTGCTGAGCGGACACGGCCGATATACTTCCGGTGCTCATGCGTCCTCTGGCTGTCGCCTTGCTCCTTACCCTCCCTCTCTCCGCACAGACCGTCGAAGAACGGCTGTCGAGCCTCGAACAGGAGGTGCGCGCTCTCCGTGCCGAGAACCAGGAACTGCGCAGGATGCTCACCGTCACCGTGCCCGCCCCCGTGCCGGCGACGACGCCAGCGAAGCCCGCGGTCGCGGCGCCGGAGATCAAGCCGGCCGGGAAAGCGTCGCGGCTGTCGATCGGCGGCTTCGTGCATGCGCAGGCGGAGGCGGGGGGGCGCGTCGACCCCCGTTTCAGCGACGACAACGACCGCATCTTCCTCCGACGCACGCGCCTCAACGCCGGCGGAGTCTTCGCGGAAGGGTTCGACTTCAAGGTCGAGCTCGAGCTCTCCGGCACGCTCGCCAGCTCGAGCGGCCTGCGCGCGCAGGCCACCGACGCCTATGCCGGCTGGACGAAGTATCCCGCCGCCAACGTCCGCATCGGACAGCTCAAGGCCCCGTTCGGGCTCGAGCAGATGGCTTCCGACCTCCGCATCCTGACGCCCGAGCGCACCCTCGGCACCGACCGGATCACTCCCGCGCGGCAGATCGGCGTGCAGGTGGCCGGGGAGCTCGCGAAGAAGCGCTTCGGCTACGCCCTCGGCGTCTTCAACGGCAACGGCACGAACGTCAGCTCCAATGACGACGAAGGCTTCATGACCGCCGGCCGCGTCACCGCCAACCTCCTGACCGGCGACGTGAAGTGGACGGCGGGAGTGAACGGCTACACCAGCGACGACCGCAACGTCAGCGTCGCTCCGGAGCTCGGCTTCGCCAACAGCATCTTCGCCGGCTCGCGCCACGCCTGGGGCATCGACTCCCAATTCACCTCCGGCCCGGTCGACGTCTGGGTCGAGCTGATGCGCGCGGAGTACGACCCGGCGACCGGCGGCTCACGCGAGCTGAGCGCGGCGTACGTGATGGGGGCGTATTCGCTGACCGAGAAACTGCAGGCGGTCGCGCGCTACGACACCTACGACGTCGAGACCGCCGACATGGACACCTGGACCGTCGGCGGGAACTACTACATCAAGGGCCACGACCTGAAGCTGCAGCTCCACCTGATGCACACTGGCGAAGACGATCGCGTCCTCGCGCGGGTGCAGACCATCTTCTGACCATGCGCCGCCTTCTCCTGCTCGCGCTCCTCCTGTCCTGTACGGCAGGACGCGGTGCGGAGGTGCGGGTCTTCGCCGCGGCGAGCCTCACCGACGCGCTGCAGGAGATCGCCGCCGCCTATGAACGGCAGACCGGCGACGACGTCGTCTTCCACTTCGCCGCGTCGAACCTGATGGCGCGGCAGATCGAGCGCGGCGCCCCTGCGGACCTCTTTCTCTCCGCCGACGAGCGGACCATGAACGCGCTCGCCGCGCAGCGTTTGATCCGCAACGCCACGCGGGTCAGCTTCCTGTCGAACACCCTGGTGGTCGTCGTGCCGCGCGAGGGCGGGAAAGCGATCTCCTCGCCGGGGGATCTCATCGGCCTGTCGCTCGCGCTCGCGGAGCCCTCCACCGTCCCCGCCGGCGTTTACGCGAAGAGCTGGCTGGAGAAGGCGGGCGTCTGGAGCCGCGTCTCCGGCAGCGTCGTCCCGACGGACAACGTCCGCGGCGCGCTCGCGGCGGTCGCCTCGGGGAACGTCGACGCGGCGATCGTCTACAAGAGCGACGCGAAGATCTCGGACCGGGTGCGCGTCGCCTTCGAGGTACCGCGCGCGGAAGGGCCGGGCATTTCGTATCCGTTCGCGATCCTGCGCGACGCCGAGCAGCCGCGGGCCGCGGAGCGCTTCCTCGCCTACCTGCAGTCGAAGGCCGCAATGGACATCTTCCTGCGGCACGGGTTCCTTCCGCGGTGAGCTCGATCCTCGGGCTCACCCTGCGGACCGCGGCGCTCTCGACGCTGCTGATCCTGATCCCGGGGCTGGCGGTGGCGTGGCTGCTGGCGCGGAAGCGCTGGCGCGGCAAGTCGCTGGTGGAGACGCTGGTCTCGCTGCCGCTGGTGATGCCGCCGGTCGCGACGGGACTGATCCTCCTCCATCTCCTCGGCCGGCGCGGCCCGATCGGCGCGCGGCTGCACGCGCTCGGGATCGACGTCGTCTTCACCTGGCGGGCGGTGGTCGTGGCGATGATGGTGATGTCGTTCCCGCTGCTCGTGCGCGCGGCGCGGGTGGCGTTCGAGGAGGTGAACCCGCGCTTCGAACAGATCGCGCGGACCCTCGGCGCGAGCGAATGGCGGGTCTTCTTCACCATCACTCTCCCGCTCGCGGCGCGCGGCGTGGTCAGCGGGATGCTGCTCGCGTTCGCGCGCGCGGTCGGCGAGTTCGGCGCGACCATCCTCGTGGCCGGCAACATCCCCGGCCGCACCACCACTCTCTCCGTCGCCATCTACAACCTCGTGCAGCTCGGGCGCGACGAGGAAGCCTTCCGCCTGCTCGCCGTCGCCGTTGCCATCGCGTTCGCCGCGGTCTGGACCGCGGAGACGTTCCTCCGGAGGACGAATGAGTCTCGTCATCCGTGACCTCCGCCTCCCCCTCGCCGATTTCCCGCTCGAAGTGTCGGCCGAGCTCTCCGCGCGCGCGACGGCGCTGTACGGCCCGTCCGGCGCCGGAAAGACGTCGCTCCTCGAAGCGATCGCAGGACTGCGCACGCTGGAGCGCGGCCGCATCGACCTCCACGGCCGCGATGTCACCAACCTCCCGCCGCGGCTCCGCCGCATCGGCTACGTCCCGCAGGACGACGCCCTCTTCCCCCACCTCTCCGCGCGGCAGAACATCTTCTACGGCGCGCGCGAGCAGGGGGACGACGTGCTCGACGTCCTGGAGCTCCGCCCGGTACTCGACCGCGGCGTCAAGAACCTCTCCGGAGGCGAGCGCAAACGGGTCGCTCTCGCCCGCGCCCTCGTCACCAGGCCGGAGATTCTGCTGCTCGACGAGCCGCTCGCCGGCGTCGACATTGCGCTGCGCGACCGGGTGCTCCAGTACCTAGTGCGCGTGCGCGATGAGTTCCCGATTCCCGCGATCTACGTGACCCACCAGATGGCCGAGGTGGAAGCCATTTGCGAAGAGATGGTGGTGCTGGAGAGGGGGAGGGTGGTGGAGCAACGGAGGCTGGTGGAGTAATCGATAAGACCTATTCGCCTCACACGAACGACGCCGCCAGATACGCCAGCTCCGGCACTTCGTGCTGGCTCGCCGGATCGGCATAACGGTGCGTCATCTCGTACGAGGCGTTCATGTTCGCCAGCGCCACCGGGATGGCATCGCGCATCGCCGGCGAGAGCCGCGGCAACACGGACTGGAACACCGCCACCACCGACCGCGCCAGCATCGAGCCGCGGAAGGGGGCGAGGTCGCCGATCACCTCCCGGTTGCGCAGACCGGCGATGCGCATCGTCACCTGCACCTCGGCGATCGGCATGCGGACTGCCTTCACCAGCTTTCCCTCCACGCCGGAAAGGGCGAAGAGGTCGTCGTCTCCTTCGAGCGACGTCTGGGTCAGGAGCGCCATCGCCTCCGGGAGGCCGCGCACCGAGCGCTGCGTCTGCACCAGGTCGAACAGCACCCGGGCGTAGTACTGGAGCGCGAAGCGGAAACACTCTTCTTCGGGAAGGGCTGTGGCCGCGTCGTCGATGTCGACGGCGAACGTGCCGGCGGCGCCGGCCACGATCGTGGAAGAAAGGACGACTCTCGGTGCAAGGTCGGACATGGTCGTTTCGACAACAGACCGCGGGACGGGCCGGAGCCCGCCCCGCGCTCGAACAGCTTTAGTAAAGATCGTTCTTGGCGGCGGTGTCGTCGTTCTCGAGGGTGCGGTTGTTGTAGTTGCAGGCCGCGACCGACGGATACATCGTCGCGCCCGAAACGCTGGAGTGACCGATCCCGATCACGTGACCGACCTCGTGAACCATGATGCCGTCGATGTCGAACTCGCCGCTGCAGCCGTCCGTCTCCTTCGAAGACGTATAGGAGTAGCGCGTGTTCGTGTAGACATCCGCGTCATAGATGGTATTGCCGCTGTAATAGCCGGTGAGCGTTGCCGCGAGGCAGGAGCCGGTGCAGATCTTGCCGTTGTTGTTCAGCATGATCGTCGCCGGAGCGGAGCCGCGGACGGCCTGCTGGCTGGTGGTCGAGGAGCTGACGACGCCCCACGCCTTGATGGCCGAAACGGTCGCGCTCACGCCGCCGCTGCCGTCGTTGACGGTCGAGTTGCCGGTCGTGTAGACGCGCACCGCGATGGGCGTCGAGGCCCAGGCGCGGCGCGGCGAGAGCAGCGTATAGGCCATGGCCGGTTCGGCCGCGGCGAGCGTGAGAATGGCAGCGATCCCGAGAGCGAGAATGTTGTGCTTTTTCATCGGCTGTCTCCTTTAATGCTGCTCGCGCAGGGTCGGCACGCCGCGGCGGATGCCGGCCCGGGCGTCTTCGACCATCGCCTCGAATTCGTCCATGCGCAGGCCGGTCTCCTCTGCGGAGGCGGTCGGCGTCACGTCGAAACGGTCATGGCGCAGGCGCTGGTCGCCCTGCTTGACCGGGTCGGAGACGAGGATTTCCACGCCGCCGCGATTGCGGACGAGGTACTTGCCCTGGTTGTAAGCGTGAATGCGGAGGTCGGTGCTGTCCTCCCACTTCGAGAGCAGGAGCACGACCTTCTCGCCGCCCCGGATGGCCGGGAAGCCGATCGCCTCCTGCGTGTAGCCGTCGACCGTACCGCCGACTTCGCGGACGACCAGCGTGTCGGGGCCGGTGGTCTCGCCGAAGTAACGGGTCACGTGGACCGTCGCGTAGGTGTAGATGACCTGGTGCGCGTCGTCCCACGCGCTCCAGGTCTGGTCGACCGTGCCGCGGACGATGTAGGTGGCGCCGCTGGCAGCGTCATCGAACGCCACCTCGACGAACTGCGATGCGGAAAGCGGGAGTGCAAGAACGAGAAGAAGACCAATCAGGATCAGAGACCGACGATGCATTCATTCCTCCTGTGCATTCTGCTGATACGTGAGCGTCCCTCCTCCAAGGCGTGAGCCACGGTGAAAGGCGGCGCTCGAATATCGCTCAATTGACTGATTCCGTTCGAGTTGCCCGGAATCAGCATCCGAAAAAGAAAACCCCGGCGTGGATCAATCCGTGCGCAATGCGAACAAAACTGACCCACGCCGGGGATGTTGGCTGACCCGTGGAACTAGTAAAGGTCGTCGCGCGCCGCGCGGTCGTCCGCCTCGATGGTGCGGTTGGCGGCGTTGCAGGCGCTGACCGACGGATACATCGTCGCGCCGGAAACGTTCGAGTGCCCGATGCCGATCACATGGCCGACTTCGTGGACCATGATCCCGTTGATGTCGTACTCGGCGCTGCAGCCTGACTCACCCGACGAGTAGTACTGGTGCGCGGTGTTGGTGTAGACGTCCGCGTCGTAGATGCGGTCGTCGCCGGTCTGGGAGACGTAGTAGCCGGTGAGCGTCGCCGCGAGGCAGCCGCCGGTGCACAACCCGCCGTTGGTGTTGAGCATGATCGTGGCAGGCGCGCTCCCGCGGACGGCCGCCGAAGAGGTCGTGCTGGAGTTGATGATTCCCCAGGCCCGGATCGCGCTGACGGTGGCATTCACGCCGCCGCTGCCGTCGCTGATCGTCGAGTTGCCGACGTTGTAGACGCGCACCGTGACCGGGGTCGAGGACCAGCGGCGACGTGGGGAGAGCAGGACGTACGCCAGCGCGGGCTGCGCGGTGGCGACCAGGATGATCGTGGTGATGGCGAGCGAGAGAAGTCTCTGGATCTTCATGTTCGTCTCCTTCCTTCGTGCCTAGTGGCGCTGGATCGGTCCGTCGTGGTGGTTGCCGGCGCGCGAGTCTTCGACCATGGACGCGAACTCGTCGATGGTCAGGCCGCCTTCGAGAGCGAGCGGCTGCACGTCGAAGCGGCCGTCGCGTCCCATACGCTCATCGCCCTGCTTCACCGGATCCTGGACCAGCACTTCCACTCCGCCCCGATGGCGGACGAGGTACTTGCCCTGGTTGTACGCGTGGATGCGGAGGTCGGTGCCGTTCTCCCAGCTCGAGAGCATGAGCACGACCTTCTCGCCGCTGCGGATGGCCGGGAAGCCGATCGCTTCCTGCGTGTAGCCGTCTACCGTGCCGCCCACTTCGCGGACGACCAGCGTGTCGGGGCCGGTGGTCTCGCCGAAGTAACGGGTGACGTGAATCGTGGCGTAGGTGTAGATGACTTCGTGCGAGTCGTCCCACGCGGCCCAGGTGTCGCCGATTTCGGCGCGCACCACGTACTTCGCTTCCCGCGCGACCCGGTCGAACGGCATTTCGATGAACTGCGAGGCGGAGAGGGGTAGGGCAACCAAAAGCAACAGCGTGATGAGAGAGAGAGATCTACGGTGCATTTGTTTCCTCCTCCTTTTCGGTTGGGCCCTCTCAGTCCAAGGGATGAGCCATTTGGGGATAGAAGGAGGGATGGACGTCTAAGTCGAAGTGCAGGCAGACACTTGTGCGTGTCTGCGATAGAGCGGGCATTCACGCCGCGCGGGTCAGCGGTTGAGCAATCGGACGCCGATTGACCCGCATGCGGATACGAGGTTGACCCGCGGGGCCGTTCGCCGAGTCGATCGAAGACTTCGGCGAGGTGGCGGCGGAGGTCCGCCTCACGCACTCCACCTACGCGCTGTACGAAGAGCTGGCACAGGTGAACAACGAGCTGGTGACCGCGCAGCGCGAGCTGGCCCGCACGGTCGCCCCGATCGCGGTGCGGAGCGAGGTCGGGAAGGAGTCTGTGTTTACGGTGCGGGCTGCCCTACCTGTCATCCTGAGCCAGAGGACTTAACCCACGTGCCAAAAGCATGGCGGCGAAAGACCTGGGCGGGCGGGGGAGCGCTGCGTGCCCCCACCCACCCAGGTCCTTCGCCGCCATGTTTGCCGTTCCTGGACAACTCCTGCGGCTCAGGATGACAGCAGGAGACCGGTTCGGACAACCGACAACTGACAACCGACAACGATTCTCAATGCACACGCACCGTCGCCACCACCTGCTCGTTCCCCTTCTGCCCCATCCCCGAGTTCGTGCTGGTCGCCTCGTGACGGACGCGGACCAGACGGTCGGCGACGCGCGCGAGGTGCCAGCTCTTCTTCTGCTTCGACTCCCCCTTGAAGATCAGGAGCGAGAACTTCGCGTTCAGGAGGTGCTCCGCGGCCAGCGGCACTAGGTCGGGGCCGAGCCAGAGGGTGAGACGGTTCTCCGCCACCTTCACGCGGCTCTTGTTCTCCTTATCGATGCGGTCCGCGACACGGATCACCATCGCGCGCGCCGGCTTCCCTCCCCACGTCGCCTGCGCGTCGGAGACCAGCTTCGCCCCGTCGAGGAGGCGCAGGAGCGTCGGCGCGAAGTCGATGGCGTCCGCCGTCTCCACGGGATCGATCTCCCGCAGCGCGCTCACCGTCGGCGTCGACTGATCGGCGTTCTTCCGGCGCGCGTCCTGCTCGCGCCCGACCTGTTCGAGCAGGGCCCGGGAAAAGACCACCCGCATCCCGTTCGCGTCCCCTTCCAGGTCGACCGACGCCTTCCCGGTGAACTTGTCGTTGTCGAACTTCCCCTCGTTCGCCACCGTGCGCTGCATCTCGTAGGTCACCCGGATCGGCTCGCGCGCAGTCAGGCGCTCCAGCGCCGCGCGAACCTCGGCGATCGGATCGGCTGCCAGAGGGAGGGCGACGAGGGACAGGAGGAGGGCGCGGGACAGGGTCTTCATTGATCGGATAAGACGCAAATCAGCCGCCATGGTTTCGCTCCTCCTTATCGCCGTGCGCGCCGGGCCACCACGAAAATCGGCACAAACCCGAGGAACATCCCGGCCACGATCAACGGCAGCGCCACCCCCATCGAGATCCGCTTCCCCGCCAGCAGATAGATCGCAATCGCCTCGATGACGATGCCGGCGACGGCGATCGAGATCGGGACGAGGTTCCTGCGGTTCATTGGATTGAGGCTACCACGCGGCCTCCGCCAGACCCATATTGGGCGCATGGCAACGCGCTGGTTCGCACTCCTCCGTGCCGTCGTCGTGTCGACGCTGTTCGTGTCGATCTGGGTCTGGCTCGTCCCGGTGTGGCTCGCCCGGCGGAATCAAGCAGAGCTGCTCCCCGAGCGATGGTGGGCGATCGTCCCGATGACGGTTGGCGGCGTCATCATGCTCCGCTGCATCTGGGACTTTGCCTGGCGCGGACTCGGCACCCCCCTGCCGCTCGACCCGCCCCGCCGCCTGGTCGTGGACGGCCTCTATCGCTGGGTGCGCAACCCCATGTACGTCGGCATGGGCATCTTCCTGATCGGCGAAGCGCTGCTCTTCCCCGCGATCACGCGCGACTACCTGCTGCTCCTGCCGATTCTCTGGGCCATCGTGACCGCGTTTGTGATGGCGTACGAGGAGCCTACCCTCCGCCGCCTCTTCGGCGCCGATTACGAGGAGTATCTGCGAAACGTAGGGCGGTGGGTGCCGAGGGTGCGGCCGTATACGCCGACAACGAAGTAATCCGCACCACCGTTCACGTGAGTTCTGGCGTAGAACCAGAGCTCCGAGTCGCCAGAGCGTCCGAAATTCAGGAGACGCGTCTGCGTGCTGTCTGGATAGACGTCCGCTAATTTCGCGACGAGCTTATGGGAAAGGTTGTGGTCGAGGAGCAGCTTCACCCGTGAGAAACCACTGTCTTCCGCTCGCGGTCCGCGGCATAGGAAAGCGCCGCGCGAATGTCTTCGTGCGTCAAGTCTGGGAAGTCGGAGATGATCTCTTCTTCGGTCATACCGGAGGCGAGGTTCGACAGGACGTCATAGACGGTGATCCGCAGCCCGCGAATGCAGGGCTGCCCTCCGCGTTTGCCCGGCTCGACCGTGATGATGTCCTGGTAGTTCATACAGCATCATTCTATCCGCGACCGCCCCCTCACACCCCGAACTGCCTTAAATGATGATCGCAATGCCGCCAGATCAGCGCGCCCCAGCCGCGGCGGCCGAGGTTGCCGAAGGCGGGGTGTTGGGGCCATTGCTTTTGCGAGCCGCGGCCGCCGACTTCGCCGAGGAGGCGGGCGATCTCGGCTTTGTTGCGCTCGACCGTGCCGCAGTCGGCGGGGAGGAGCTCGGGGGCGGTGGGAGCGCCTTTGGGCCACGGGAGCCAGTAGACGACGAGCTGGCGCAGCGGCGCGAAGCGCATCGGGAGGTTCTTCGATTTCGGGGTGATCTCGCCGGTGGCCATGCGCAGCGACTCGGTGAGGTGGGCGGTCATCTGCTCCGCGTTCATCTTCCCCCACATCGGGCGAGCCGTGTTCGTGAGCCGCTCGACGCGGGACAGGAGCTCGTTGCGGACGCGATCGTCGAAGACTGTCTTCATGCTGACCTCACTCCAGTGAAACGCCGACCAGCCGTCCGATCCCGAACGTCAGCGCGGCCGCGACCAGTCCGAATACCACCTGCCTCAGCCCGGAGAACCACACCGGCCGCCCCGTGAACAACGTGATCGCCGCACCGACGGTGAACAGCGCCACGGTACTGAAGACCACCGCCAGCACGATCGCCAGCTCTCCGCTCGCGAAGAAGAACGGGATCACCGGAAAGATCGCGCCGAGGGAGAAGAGAAGGAACGACGTGATGGCGGCTTCCCAGGCGGAGCCGCCGAGCTCATTCGGGTCGATGCCGAGCTCCTCGCGCGCCAGCGTCTCCAGCGCCGTGTCGGCATTGCTCATCATCGACGCCGCAAACGCGCGGGCCTGTTCCTCCCCGAGTCCCCGCGACTGATAGATGAGGGCGAGCTCCTCCTCTTCTTCCTCCGGCGCGGTGCGCAGTTCTTCTTCCTCGGTCTCCAGTTGCTGCCGGTAGAGCTCCCGCGAGCTCTGCACCGACAGCCACTCGCCCAGGGCCATCGAACCGGCGCCGGCGAGCAGCCCCGCCAGGCCGGTAATGAGGATGAGACGCTCGGCCATGGCCGCCCCGGCCACGCCGGCCACGAGGGCGAGATTCGAGACCAGCCCGTCGTTCGCGCCCAGAACGGCCGCGCGCAGGGCATTCCCCCCACCGGTGCGATGCCGCCCTTCCAGCCGCGCGACGTCGGTGCCGGCGAAGCCGCCGCGCATCGACGACATCATTCGGATGACGCGCGAGTGCGACCGCTCGTCGCCGTGAAAATCGCGCGCATCCGCTTGCGTGGCGTACTTGGTCGTGCCGGCCTGCTCGAGCGTCTGCACGGTCGGCAGCACGACGCTCGTCCCGAAACGGCGCGCCAGCCAGCCGAGGGTGCGGGTGCGCCATGACGGCCCGAACGAAGGGAGCGTTTCGCCGGCATCCTCGAGCTTCTTCCGCCAGCGATCGGCGTGGCGATGCTCGACGCTGGCCAGCCGCCGGTAGACCTCCGCCAGCCGCTCGTCCTTCTCGGCCGCGGCGAGGGAGTCGTACAGCGCCGCCCCGTTCATCTCGTCGACCAGATTCTCGCGGAGGCGGCTCCGCTCACGCGCGCTCAGTGCCACGCGAACAGCATAGAACGGTCAGAGGCCCGCGGCGAGCCGGATCAGCTCCGCGGCGTGATGACCGGAGATGCTCCGGCCGGTCTCGCGCACCACCACTGCCACAAAGCCGGCGTTGTTCCCGCGCGCGATGTGGTGGCGGAGATTGCGGGCCACGCGCTCGTTCGTCACCCACACGTCCACCAGCGTCCCGAGCGACGCCGGGGTCACGATGATGCGGAACGTCACCGACCCCTCGCTGTGATTGCCGGCCCTGTCGATGGCCGTGGTCGCGAAGGTGTTCAACCCGAGAGGGAACGTGTAGGCGGGCGCGCGGATCGGCGCACAGGTCGTCGTGGCGATGCCCGACACCGCATCCGAGGCCGTGCAGCGGATCGACACCGGCTGGTCGACGGCATACGTGCCGGCATTCTGCGTATAAGAGACGACCGGCGGCTTGGTGTCGCGGCGGATCGTGTACGAAGAGCTGGCGCCGCCGCCGAGCGACGCCGCCGTGCAGAGGAACGTATCGCCCGGCGTGTCTTCCGTGAGGAACGTACTCTCGCAGCCGGAGCGGATGCGCGCCGCCGAATCGCCATCGCTCACCGACCAGGCCAGCGCCACGTCCGAGACGAACCAGCCGTTCTCCCCCGCCTCGCCGCTCACGTTCGGCGTGATCACCGGCGGCGTGAGATCCGCCGCTGCCACCGGCAGAGCGAGTGCGCACAGCAACAAGAGGGCGCGATGCATCGAAGAACCGGAGGCCAGCAAGCCTCGCACCATTATGATTCCCGCCGCATGCAGAACCGCTGGACCGAAACGCCGCAGGACGAAATCGAACAGCTCGTGTACCAGTCGCGGCTGGTGGGGATGGAAGAGGCGTTGGTCCTCTGGGGCGGCGGCAACAACAGCGTCAAGTCGCGGGCCGCCGACCTCCTCGGCCGGCCGATCGATGTGATGTACATCAAGAGCAGCGGCAGCGACATGAAGTCGATCGTCCCGAAGCAGTTCCCGGCCGTGCGGCTCGACTACATCGCCCCCCTGCGCACCCGCGACGAGGAGATGACCGACCAGGAGATGGTCGACTACCTCGCCCGCTGCCTGACCGACCCGGCCAGCGCGCGGCCGTCGATCGAAACGCTGCTGCATGCCTTCCTTCCCGGTCGTGCCGTCCTGCACACCCATGCCGATGCCATTCTCGCACTGACGAATACACGCGGCCGTGAAGAAACGGTGCACGCCTGTTTCGGCGACTCGGTGATTCTGGTGCCCTACCGCCGCCCCGGCTTCCGCCTCAGCCGCGACGTGGTCGACCGTTTCGACGCCCAACCCGGCGCGGCCGGGCTGATCCTCATGAACCACGGCCTCATCACCTGGGGCGATACCGTCCAGGAGGCGTACGACCGGCACATCGAGCTGGTGACCAGGGCGGAAGAGTTCCTCAATGGGACAAATGGGACTGATAGGACCAATGGGACGGATGAGATGCCGCGTCCCATCAGTCCCATCAGTCCCATCAGTCCCATTGCCCCTCGTCTGCGCGGCGCCCTGGGCGGCCGCATCCTCGAGCTCGACGACTCTCCCGAAACCCTCGCGTTCCTCGCCCGCCCCGACGCCGCGCGCATCACCCGGATCGGCGCGGCCACGCCCGACCATCTCCTCTACACCAAGCGCTTCCCCCTCTTCGCCCAACCGGAGGACGACCTCGCCGAGGCCATGCGCCGGTACGTCGAGCGCTACACCGCCTGGTATCAGGCCCATCCGAGCGAATTCGCGATGCTCGACCCCAGCCCGCGCATCATCCTGATGCCCGGCATCGGCATGTGGACGGCCGGCAAGGACGCCCGCGCCGCCCGCATCGTGCGCGACATCTACCGCCACACCATGCGCATCATCTCGGATGCTGAGACCACCGGCGGCTACGCGACCCTCGACGACTTCGACGCCTTCCACGCCGAATACTGGCCGCTCGAGCTCTACAAGCTCACCCTCCTCCCGAAGGAGAAAGAGCTGGCGGGCAAGGTCGTCATCGTCACCGGCGCCGCCAGCGGCATCGGCCGAGCTGTTGCCGAAAGATTCGCCGAGGAGGGAGCGCACGTCGTCGTGACCGACGTCGACCTCGCGCTCGCCGAAGAAGTGGCGCAGAAGATCGTCGAAAAGAACGGCCTCCGCCGCGCCATCGCCGTGCGGCTCGACGTCTCCAGCGAAGAAGACGTGAACCGCGCCTTCGAAGAGACCGTCCGCGCCTACGGCGGCGTCGACGTCGTCGTCTCCAACGCCGGCATCTCCTCGTTCGGCAGCCTCGACGTGCTGCCGGTCGAAGACTGGGACCGCAGCTTCGCCGTCAACGCCCGCGGCCATTTCCTCGTCGCCCGGGCCGCCCTCCGGATCCTGAAACAGCAGGGCACCGGCGGCTCGATCGTCTTCAACGCCTCGAAAAACGTCACCGCCCCCGGCAAAGAGTTCGGCGCGTACAGCGTCAGCAAAGCCGCCGAGGCGCAACTGTGCCGGATCGTCGCGCTCGAAGGGGGCGAATTCGGCATCCGCGCGAACATGCTCAACCCCGACGCCATCTTCGGCAACTCCCGCTTCTGGAGCGAAGAGATGCGCACCATGCGCGCCCAGGCCTACGGCGTCGACACCGAAAAGCTCCCCGACTTTTACCGCAACCGCACCCTGCTGAAAGTCCAGGTCACCGCCGATGACGTCGCCGAAGCCGCCCTCTTCCTCGCAGGCCCCCGCTCGGCCAAAACGACGGGCGCGATGCTGCCGGTGGATGGGGGAGTGAAGGAAGCATTTCCGCGATAGGTGCCGGTTCGCCGAACCGCACAATCCTTGTCATCCTGAGCCGCAGGAACGGTGCATCAGAGCAAGAGCATGGCGGCGAAGGACCTGGGTGGGCGGGGCACGCAGCGCTCCCCCACCCGCCCAGGTCCTTCGCCGCCATGCTCTCGACTTCGAGGGAAAATCCTGTGGCTCAGGATGACAAAGGCCTACAGCCGCGTCACCGCGAACATCGTCACGTCATCCGCCGCCGGCGCGCCTTCGACGAACCCGTTCACGTGCGCCTCGATCGTCTCCAGCACCTGCGCCGCCGGCGCCCCGTGCAGCGTCGAGACGAGCGCCGCGATCGGGTCGAGCCCGAGCTGCTCCTCCGACGTGTTTTCCGCCTCGGTCACGCCATCCGTGAAGAGCACGAGTGAGTCCCCTGCCTCCAGCGTCACGGTCTGGTTCCGGTACTTCGCCGCGGCGAACAGCCCCACCACCATGTCCGTCGTCGTGAGCTGGTCGACGCCGCGCTTCGAGATCACCAGCGGCGCCACGTGCCCGGCGTTCGTGAACTCGATCCGGCCGGTGGCGGGATCGAGCACCCCCACCACCATCGTCACGAACTTCGTCGGCGCCGTCTTCGGCGCCAGCGTGACGTTC
Organism: Thermoanaerobaculia bacterium; assembly: GCA_035629865.1. Lineage (GTDB taxonomy): Bacteria > Acidobacteriota > Thermoanaerobaculia > Gp7-AA8 > Gp7-AA8 > QHVT01. The sequence continues at coordinate 59,145 of DASPHC010000045.1, forward strand.
AGCTCGCGGACCAGATCCGCCGGCGCAGGGTCGGTGCGGGTGAAGATGTTGAACGCCGTCGCCACGCTCGCCATCACCAGCGCGGCGGTCACGCCCTTGCCGCTGACGTCGGCCATGATGAAGTAGATGCGCCCGTCCGGACGGACCACGATGTCGTAATAATCGCCGCTCACCGTACGGCACGGCTTGTTCGCGCCGGCGAAGCAGTACCCGTCGCGGCTCGGCAACTCCGCCGGGAGGAGGCGGCTCTGGATCGTGTAGGCAGTACGCAGCTCCTCGTCGAGCTTCGCCTTGGCGATCGCCTCCTCGCGCAGGCGGGTCGTCTCCAGCTTGATCGCCGCGAAGCGGGCGATCTGCGCGATCAGGTGTACGTCGTCGTGCGTCACCGCGCCGCGGTTCGCCAGAAAATCGAGATACAGCACGCCGAGCACCGCGTCGCCGACCATCAGCGGCGCGCAGACGGCCGAGCGGATGTTCTGCGCCACGATCGACTCCGCGCGGGCCAGCTTCTCGTCCTGCGACGTGTCGACGAACGAGACCACGTTGCGCCCGTCCACGACCTCGGCCAGGAGCGTCCGGCTGATGTAGAGGTCGAGCGAGTCGCTGGAGTCGCTCCGGCGCAGCAGCACGTTCGCGAACGACTTGCCGTCATCGCCGAGAAGCGCCAGCGCCGCGCGCGACGGCTGGAGCAGCTCCACCACCCGGTCGAGAATGAAATCGAACAGCTCCCCCATCGAGCGGTCCTCGATGAACTGCATCGCCAGCAGTGCCAGGATGTTCGTCCGGGTCGTGTCCTCGATCGCGGCCGCGATCGGGATAGCCAGGTTCTTCGCGTGCGAATCGCTGTCGAGGGCGATGAGTTGCGAGTGCGAGCTGCTGCTCTGGTCCGCCTCGAACACCACCTCGCTGTCGCCCAGCATGATCCGGTCGCCCGGCCGCAGCGGCGCCGAGCCGGAGAGCTTCGTCCCGTTCAGCAGAGTCCCGTTCACGCTCCCGAGATCGCGTACGATCCAGGCGTCGGAGTCGTAGAGGATCTCGGCGTGGCGGCGCGACAGATAACGGTCCTTGATCGGGACCGTGCACTCGGTGGCCCGCCCCAGCGTGATGAGCGGGCCGCGGGCATCGATCTTCATCGGGGCAAGGTTCGGCTGGAGTACGGTGAGACGGATCGGGCGTGGTTCCATGAGTGAGCGGTTATTGTACCGGGCGATGCGGTTATTGAAGCTCTGGCTGCCGGTCATTTTGTGGGCGGCCGTGATCCTCTCCTCCTCCAACGACGCGTTCTCCTCCGACCACAGCGGGGAGTGGCTGGAGATCCTCTTCGGCCCCGGCGTCCCCGACTTCGCGAACTACCTCTTTCGCAAAGCGACCCACCTCGTCGTCTACGGCATCCTCGGCGCCCTCGCCTGGCGCGCCGATCGCCGCCGTTTCGTCGCCCTCGCCCTCTGCCTGCTGGTCGCCTCGGCCGACGAGTGGCGGCAGAGCGAGACCGCGGCGCGAAGCGGATCGGCGTGGGACGTCCTCCTCGACCTCATCGGCGCGTCGATCGCGGTCTTCATCGTCATCCCCTGGATACGGGCACGGCTTGCGGCCCGGAGAACCTGAACCGCTCCTCCCCGTATCATCTGAGTACCGTGCCAACGCAGCCGCCGAGATCCATCACCAAAACCGCCCTGTGGGCGGTCATGGTGTTCTTCAGCGTTCCGATCGCCCTTTACGCGTTCGCGTACGTCATCGTCGGCAAGCCGATGTATCCCCCGGACCTCGCCGCATCGTTCCTGAGCCGGCCGTGGGGAATCAACCCGCACGCGCTCTTCGGAGGAATCGGCCTCCTCATCGGCGGCGTGCAGTTCCATCGAAGCCTACGCCGTCGGCTGCGGCTTCATCGCCTGCTGGGCCGCATCTATGTGATCTCCTGCCTCGTCACCGGCGTGGCGGGGATCTACATGGCCGCCTACTCCTACGGCGGCTGGTTCACGCACCTCGGCTTCGGCACCCTCGGCGCGCTCCTGCTCGTGACGACGGCCGTCGCCTTCGTCGCCATCCGGCGGGGAGACGTCGAAACCCACAGGCGCTGGATGCTGCGCAGCTACGCGCTCATGTTCGCGGCCGTCACCCTGCGCCTGCAGCTTCCATTACTTGCCTCTTCCTTCGGCTTCGCCGACGGCTACCGCGTCGTCTCCTGGAGCTGCTGGGTGCCCAACGTCCTCGTGGCCGAAACCATCCTCTACTTCTGGTTTCGCAAGACGCCGATCCCCGGCGTGCTCGAGACGGCGTGAGCGTCGCATTCAGAAGACCAGGCAAATCCGATCATGCCTCTCTGCTGCCGTAGGCAGCTAAAGATCTGTAGGCCCGGCCTTTAGGCCGGGTTAATGCGTCGATGGATCTTCAAGCCCGCGTAGCGGGCGACAGACGAGAAATCACGCGAGATCGGTCTTTTCTGTCGCCCGCTCCGCGGGCTCACCTCGTGGGTCCCGGCTGTACCCGGCCTAAAGGCCGGGCCTACAGATCTTAAGCTGCCTACGGCAGCAGAAGGCATGGCTGAAAATTAGCGGTTCTCGCCTCGAGGCCGGTGACTTTCACTGTTTGGGGCGATTCCGTTTCACCGGCAATCGACACCGAACGGTTCTCCACGCCTGCGAGGCGAGCGGGCTAGAATCCGCCCGCCATGCAGAAACGATCGCTCCCCCTGCTCCTCATCCTCCTCGTTGGCCTCACCGCATTCGCGGCGGACAAGCAGCCGCCGACGCACGAATCGCTCTGGCTGATGAAGCGCGTCGGCTCGCCTTCGGTCAGCCCGGACGGCAAGTGGGTGGTCTTCTCCGTCACCGAGCCGTCGTACGACGAGAAGGAGCAGGCGACCGATCTCTGGCTCGTCCCCGCGGACGGCAGCGCCGCGCCGCGCAAGATCACGGCGATGAAGGCGGGCGAGAGCGATCCCGCGTGGTCGCCCGACAGCCGGCGCATCGCCTTCTCCGCGAAGCGCGACGCCGACGAGGTCAGCCAGATCTACGTCCTCGACATTGCCGGCGGCGGCGAGGCCCAGCGCATCACCAACCAGGCCATCGCCGTCCGCGCCCCGAAATTCAGCCCCGACGGCAAGCGCGTGCTCTTCGCCAGCAACGTCTTCCCCGAGGCTGCCGACGAAGAGGCACAGAAGCAAGCCCTCAAGGACGAGAAGGACCGCAAGTTCAAAGTCCGCGTCTACGACTCCTTCCCCATCCGCGCGTGGGACCGCTGGATCGACCCGAGCCGCGAACCGCACGTTTTCGTCACCTCGGCCGACGGCGGCGCAGCGAAGGACCTGCTGGCCGGCACGAAGCTCGTCGCCGAGGCCGGGTATGCGGCGCCGGGGGGCGGCGGAAGCGGCGGTGAAGCCATCGCCGGCGAGTGGACGCCGGACGGGCAGTCGATCGTCTTCGCCGCAGCGACCGGCCGGAACACCTCCGCCTACGCCGAGTTCTCGTTCGACCTGTACCGCACCAGCGTAAACGGAGGTGAGCCGGAGAAGATCACCACCGCGAAGGGCAGCTACGGCAGCCCGGCCTTCAGCCCCGACGGCAAGACCCTCTACGCCGGCTTCGATCCGAACAACGCCAAGGTCTACAACCTCTCCCGCCTGGTCGCCTTCGACTGGCCCCCCGTGAACGGGCAGCTGAAGAACGAGCGGACCGTCGCCCAGACCGATCGCTCCGTCGACGACTTCGTCATTTCCAATGACGGCAAGACCATCTACTTCAGCGCCGAAGACTCCGGGCTGGTGAAGATCTACTCCGTCCCCGCGAGCGGCGGCGAGGCGAAGCTGTTCATGGCTCCGGAGCGCGGCGTCTACACCGGACTCGCGTTCGCCGCGGACGCCCCGGTATTCGTCGCGCAGTGGGGCTCGTCGATCGATCCGGCCGAGCTCGTCCGGATCGACACCACCACGAAATCGCACCGCAACCTGACCTCGTTCAACGTCGAGGCGGCCCGCAACATCGACTGGGCAGCGCCGCAGCACTTCTGGTTCACCTCCAAGCGCGGCCGGAAGATCCACAACCTGGTCATCACCCCGGCAGGCTTCGATCCCTCGAAAAAGTACCCGCTCTTCGTCCTCATCCACGGCGGCGCGGCCAACATGTGGCGCGACCAGATCACCCTCCGCTGGAACTACCACCTGCTGGCCAAGCCCGGCTACGTCATGCTGCTGACCAACTACACCGGCTCGACCGGCTTCGGCGAACAGTTCGCGCGGAACATTCAGGGCGACCCGCTGCGCGGGCCGGCCGACGAGTTGATGGAAGCGGCCGACGCGGCGATTGCGAAGTACCCGTTCATCGACGCCTCCCGCCAGGTCGCCGGCGGAGCGAGCTACGGCGGCCATCTGGCCAACGCGCTCGAGGCGTGGTCGGGGACGCGCTTCAAGACCCTGATCAGCCACGCCGGTCTCGTGAACCTGGAATCGCAGTGGGCAACCTCGGACGTGATCTTCCATCGCGAGATGGTCGCCGGCGGCCCGGTGTGGGAGCAGAACGAAGTCTGGCGCACCCAGAGCCCGGCCCGCTACGCCAACCAGTTCAAGACCCCGATGCTCCTCTCCGTCGGCGAGAAGGACTACCGCGTCCCCCTCAACAACACCCTGGAGATGTGGTCGCTCCTCCAGCGCGTCCGCGTCCCCAGCCGCCTCCTGGTCTGGCCCGAGGAAAACCACTGGATCCTCAACGCCGAGAACTCCCGCGTCTTTTACAAAGAGGTGGATGAGTGGTTGCGGAAGTGGGTCACCCCGGGGCCCATGTAAGGGGCTGCTGGCTGCTGGCTGCAAAGCAGAACGCACGCAGAAGCCACGCGAATGCCGACGCCCCTCTTTGCTGCCGTAGGCAGCTAAAGATCTGTAGGCCCGGTCTTTAGGCCGGGTTCAGGCGCGGATGAATCGTCGAGCCCGCGTCGCGGGCGACAGACGAGAAACGTGCGGACTGTCGCAGAAAGCCAAACTCGTCAGGTAACGAACAGCCGGCGACCGGCAACGACACTACAATTCACCCATGAGACGCCTCCTGCTTCTGGTGGCACTCGCCGCGATGGCGGCGAGTGCCCGCGCCGCCGAAGTCCTCCCGTTCATCGAAGACGACTACACCAAGGCGGTTGCCACGGCGAAGGCGCGGAACGTCCCGATCTTCGTCGAGACCTGGGCCCCCTGGTGACACACCTGCCGCTCGATGAAGGCCTATGTCTATACGGACAAGGGCCTCGGGCGGTACGCCGGACGGTTCGTCTGGCTCAGCATCAACACCGAGGCGGCCGTCAACGCGGCGTTCCTCAAAAAGTACCCGATCCCCGTCCTCCCGACCCTGATCGTGCTCGACCCGAAACGCGACTCGGTCGCCCTCCGCTACGCCGGCGGGGCCACCGTGCCCCAGCTCTCGAAACTGCTCGACGAGGCGGAGGCGACCTATTTCGCCCGCGCCCGCTCCGCCGCCGACAAGCTGCTCGTAACCGGTGACGCCGCGTCCTCCGAAGGAAAGCACGGCCCCGCTGCGAAGGCGTACACCGAGGCAATCGCCGCCGCTCCGCGCAAATGGTCCAGCCTCGGACGCGCCGCCGAGGCGCTCGTCTTCGCTCATTCCATGGCCAACGCCGGCATCGCCTGCGCCGAGCAGGCGGTCAGCCTCTATCCCCGTGTCAAAGGAACGGTTTCGGCGGCAAACGTCGCCGCGGTCGGCCTCTCCTGCGCCGCCGGTCTCGACAAAGCCGAGCCCAAACGCGGAACCCTGCTCGACAAACTCGAAAAAGCGACCCGGGAGACCTTCGACAACCCGAAGATCGTCCTCTCCGACGACGACCGCTCCGGCCTCTACCTCGCCTTGATCGAAGCCAAAGACGCAACTGGCGACGACGAGGGAGCCATCGGCCTGAAAGCCGAATGGTCGGCGTTCCTCGAAGGAGCGGCCGCGCGGGCGAAGACCCCCGAGCAGCGCACCGTCTACGACTCCCACCGCGTCAGCGCCTACATGGAGCTCGGCACCCCCGAGAAAGCCATCCCGATGCTCGAACAGTCCGAGCGCGACTTCCCCGGCGACTACAACCCGCCGGCCCGCCTCGCCCTCGCCTATAAAGAGATGAAGGAGTACGACAAAGCCTTGGCCGCCTCCGACCGGGCCCTGGCCCGGGTCTACGGCCCCAGGAAACTGAGCGTCCTCAGCGTCCGTGCCGACATCTACCTCGCCAAAGGCGACCCGAAAGCGGCCAGGGAGACCATCGTCCAGGCCATCGAGCTCGCGAAATCCCTCCCGGAGGGGCAGAGAAGCGACCGAAGAATCGCCTCACTCGAGAAAAGACTGGCCGGGATGCAGTAGTCCAAGTCCTATTGGTCCCATAGGTCCCATAAGTCCTATTGGTCCCAGCCCGCTCAGCGCCCAAAAATGCTTCGAGCCGCTTTCGCGGCTCGAAGGTGAATCGTCTAAATTGGGTCCGGCCTGAGAGCCGGCGGTGCACGGCTAGTGGGAAGCCGTCAGCCAAGGGTGATCGAGAGAGAGAGATTCGCAGGCCCCTCGGCTATCGTCAGATCCGCTTCTGGAGAGCTGCCAACCCTCACCAGACCCAGAAGCATCATAGTGCATTCGGGACGGAATGTCTACATTTCCGTAAGTGCGACACGCATAATTTCCGGTGACGCGCCGCCGCCTTACCTCCGCAGTGTCAACCGGCGGGCAAAATAACCCGCACCGAACAGCCCCACCGCCACCGCCAGAAGGCTCAGCGCACGGGCGCCCCCGTCGAACACCCGCGGATAGCGGATCACGTTTAGCAGCAGGATGCCGCTCACGATCAGGAAGAGGGCAATCCGCACTGCATAGAGGATCGGCGTCGGCTTACGCCCACGGATCGTGTCGCTCCAGACGATCCAGAGCATCACGGTAATGGTGGCGATCGCCATGGCGGCGGGATTCATCATCAGAGCGTGCCGTACTCCTCGGGAGCATAGCCGAGAATCGCCTTCCCTTTCGTCCCCAGCACCAGCGGCCGGCGCATCAGGTTCGGGTCTTCCAGGATCAGGTCGATGGCCTCGGCCTTCGTCAGCTTCCGCGCGCCGAGATTCCGGGCCTTGTAGGCCGGACTGCGAGTGCTCAGCACCGCCTCCAGCCCCAGCTCGTCGACGAGACGGCCGAGCAGCTCGCGCGACGGGCGATCGTTGGCCAGATTGTGTTTCACGAGCTCGAAACCGCGACCTTCCAGGTCGGCGACCGCCTTGCGGCAGCTCGTTCAACTCGGCTTGAGATAGACCTCGAGCTTCTTCGTCATTTCTTCTTCACCCACCATGCATTCGGATCAACCGCCTTCGGCGGAGGCGGCGCGGCCGTGACGTACTTCGGAGCCAGTTCGGCGATCATCGCCTGAACCTCGGGCGTACAGCTCCCGCCGCACTGCCCGGTCGTAGCGGTCGTCCGCCCGGCGACCTGACTCAGCGTGTGCGCCCCCTCGCGGATCGCGCGCTCGATCGTCCTGTATTTAATGTTGTTGCAGCGGCAGATCGTCTTGAGACCCCGGATCGCCGGATGCAACGGCTCCTTGTCATCCATTCCGGCCGCCCTTAACAGAACCGCCCCCCGGAGGCTTCCCCACCCTCGGCTTCGGCCGTCCGGCCGTCGGCTTCCCGGCGGCAGCGGCCGGCAGATTCAGCTTCGGAAGAGCCCGCGAAAGCGAGAACGCGCGGCTCGCCGACCGCTGCTTCCCCACCTTCGGACTCTTCATTGCCCCATCCTACCGTACCGCTCCTTTGAATGCGCTTCGCGCTGGCATAGAATGCGCCCCGCGCGTGGAATATCCCCCCGCGCCAGACGTTAAGTTCCGTGCTTCGAGGGGCTGTAGCTCAGTTGGGAGAGCGCCTGAATGGCATTCAGGAGGTCATCGGTTCGATCCCGTTCAGCTCCACCAAATTTCCCCGAAACTTGAATCGCAACGGCGGCCGAAAGGCCGCCGTTCGTGTTTAGTCTCGTCTGCCATGCCCACCATGTCGCGCAGAGTGCCGCCCTGCCCAATTTAGAATTGGGGCAATGGCGGACATTTTCATCAGCTATGCGCGCGAAGAACGCGTGCGTGTCGAAGCTTTAGCCGCTGTCCTCGAGCGCTGTGGCTGGAGCGTCTGGTGGGATAAGCATCTGCGCCTCGGCAGAGAGTTTTCTCCCGAGATCGAGCGCGAGCTGCAAGCGGCACGTTGCGTGATCGTGCTCTGGTCGCGCAGTTCGGTCGCCTCGAAGTGGGTCGTGATCGAGGCAAGCGAAGGACGCGAGCGCGGTATTCTTGTCCCCGTCCTCATCGAGAATGTCTCGCCACCGATCGAGTTCAAGCGGCTCCACACCGCGAATCTCGTCCACTGGAATCCGTCCGTACGACATCCCGACCTCGATGAGCTGCTGGCGGAACTGCGCAGGATGTTGGGCGGCGATGCATCACATGCCGCCGACCTGTCTCTCCCCGCGGAGGATCACGCCGCAATCCTTCGCTCCGGCGCTCGTGCATGGAACGACTGGCGTTCGCAGAACCCGCACATCGCGCCAAATCTTGCCGGCGCAAATCTCGCCGCACTGAATCTTTCGCACGCGAATCTGGCGAGCGCGAATCTGGCCAATGCGAACCTGTCACTCTCTGTGCTCGATCATGCGAACTTTCAGAATGCGATCCTCGCCGGCGCGAATCTGTCCGAAGCGCGGCTGTGCGACGCAAATTTCAAGGAAGCTGATCTGACGCGAGTAAACCTTCGCCGCGCCATTCTTGAAAACACGATCCTCATCGGAGCGAAGCTCGCAGGCGCCAAGAATCTCGAATTTACAATTCATCTCGACACGAGCCACATCGATGACCGCGTCTTGTCCGGCTCTCCGGGACTGGCTCGCCCGTTCCTCCGTGGATGCGGACTCTCGGATGAAGAGGTCACTCACTATGAGCAGCAATCCCGGCATTGACGAAGTCGTCGGTTTCGACCTTGGGCACGGCGAGAGTGCGGTCGCACGCCTTTCACTCGCGCCGAATTCCAGCCCGCAGATTCTGCCCATCAACACCAAGAACTCTCAGGTTACGGCGGTCGGCATATATGAGGGCTCCGTCATCGTCGGCGAAGCGGTCATCCGCTCGGTCGATGTCACGGACGTGCAGGTCGGGTTCAAGCGACGCCCTCCAGGAACACCTGAGTCGCGCAAGGCGACCGTCGATTTCGCCGGCAAGTATCACGAGATCTTAACGAATACCGGCCAGATTGCCGGAGGCGAACACACGCACTACTTTGTCGGCTGCCCTTCCAGTTGGAGCGACGACGAGATGACAGCGTATCGCGAGTTGCTGTTGCTGGCGCTACCGAAAGTCACAGTCGTGCGAGAATCACGCGCTGCCCTGATTCAGGCAAAGGAGGAGCGGCGGATCACGCCCGAACGCCTCCGTTCCTCGATCGTCGTCATCGACCTCGGTTCTTCGACGATCGATGTGAGTTACATCTACGGTGGTATCCGCAATCAGAGCCTCGACATCGGCACGGAGCTGGGTGGACACCTCATCGAGAAAGAAATCATGCGCCGCGCACTCCAACGTAGCCGCTGGCGCAGCGAGCTCGAAGCGCTCTTCGCCGCGAACGAGACGGAACGACGCGTAGCGGAAGTCCTCTGTCGAGAACTAAAGGAACGCTACTGGAGTCTGGAGACCGTTGCCGCTACGCAGCGCCGCAACCAGCCCATCCCAGTCGGCGACCAGGGCCTTACTCTCGAACCGATTCTCAATCCGGCAGAGATGGAGAGCATTCTTACTTCGCCGCTCCCCGAGCTCGACGGAGCTAGCTGGCGCGACACGTTTCTGCGCTTTCTCGAGCAGATCCGTTTGCGCCTCGCCAACCGCAATGCAGTGGTCGATGTTCTCGTGCTCACGGGCGGGTCGTCGAAGATGTCCTTCGTGCGCGATCTCTGCCGCGAGCAGTTTCGGTCCGCCGATTTCGTCTGGTGCACGCCGCCCGAGGAGGCGGTGGCGATCGGTTTGGCACGATGGGGAAGCATCGAGTTGCGGACAACCGCTTTTTCTCTGGAGGTCGCCGAGATCTGCAACACCATCGTTCCCGTGATCGTCTCGGAGCACATGGAGGACCTGCGGGCACGGCTTGCATCGCAGATTGCGCGAGGATTGGCTGACGACATCATTGCACCTGCCGCAAGGCAATGGCGAACCGGCAGCATCAAATCGCTCGACGACATGCAGGCGAAGATCATCGAGCGCGCCGCGGATTGGCTTCGCAGCGCATCAAGCGTTAGTGCAATCAAACGCGCGTACGAGCCCGTGCTGGAACGGATCAATCGCGAAGTCGACTTGCGGACGAAAGAGGTCTGCCTCAAGTATGACGTGCCGCCATCGTCCCTGCGGTTGAAGCTGGACTTGCCCGCCAACGATAAAGAGAAGCTCAACGTAGGCGTCGGCCCATTCGATACACTCGTAGAAGTTGCTGGCGGTATTACTCTCGTGATCCTCCTCGTGCTCACTGCCATCGCAAAGGGAACGCTGCTCACGGTCTCGGTGACAACCGGTCCACCGGGATGGCTGGTCGGTGGGTTGGTGGCTGCGTGGGCTGCGCTGTTCGGAGTGGCCGGTCTCAGCGCCGCATTGCAGTCGGCGGACCTCCCGATTCTGATGCGCGAGACATTTCTCTCCGACGATCGCCTGTCGAAATTGACCGCCGAGGCAACGACCGCTCTGGAGAGTAAGGTGAAGGCGGAGTTCGGCGAAGAACAGATGCAGAACATCCGCCTCGCGATCGCCGGCCAGGTCTCTTCCTTCCTGAACGCACGCGCGGACGAGGTCAAGTGGATCGTGGTGCAATAGATTCGCACGCACGATCAGCAGTGTGTGGAACGCGTCCCGAGAAACGGCCGGCAGAATGCCGGCGGACCGGCCGGTCGAAGACCGGCGCTCCGATAGAGCGTCCTTACATCATCACCCGAAACGCCAGCTTCACGTTGAACCCCGAGGCCGGAATCACCGCATCAAACGCACGGGTCTCGTAATCCGCATCCGTCAGGTTGTTGAGGTACAGCACGGTCGACCAGCGCGGTCTTTCGAACGAGACGGTGGCGTCCAGCGTGGTGTATGAGGACGCGGAGACCAGGTTGGCTTCATCCACGAACCGGCTGCCTACGTGGCGGATGCCGCCGGCGACGCCGATCCCGTTCGGGAAGCGTTGGCCGAGCCAGGTGTTGAGGACGTGTTTGGGGGCCCAGGTGGGGGCGTTGCCGGAGAAGTCGAGGATGGTGCCGGTGAGGGGGTCGAGGCGGGTGAAGCGGGTGAGGGTGGCGTCGGTGTAGCCGTAGACGAGGAGGGCGTCGAGGCCGGGACGGAGGCTGGCGCTGACTTCCACCTCGGCGCCTTTCGACTCCTGGTCGCCGAGCTGGGCGACGACGCCGGTCTGGTCGACGATGGCGATGTTGTTTTTCTTCAGTTGATAGAGCGCCGCGGAGGTGCGCAGGCGGCCGTCGAGGGCCTGGGTCTTGATGCCGATCTCCGCTCCCCTGCTCTTCTCCGGCTTCGGGTCGGCGCTGACGACGCCGAGGGAGATCGGGTTGAAGCCTTCGCCGTAATTGGCGTAGAGCGAGAGGCGATCGGTCGGGGTGTACAGGAGGCCGGCGAAGGGGCTGAGCTCCGTTTCTTCTTCGGAGAGGCCGCTGCTGTCGTCCTGCTGGTCAATGGCGTCGAGACGTCCGCCGAGGGAGAGGTGCCATTTGCCGGCGAAATGCATGACGTCGAGGACGTAGGGCGCGAGGGTGCGGACCTGGAGGTCGATGGCGATGCCGGCTCCGGGGAGGAAGACGATCGGTTTCTGGGCGGTCTCGACCGGATTGAGGAGGTCGATCGGGGGCAGCAGACCGATGTCGAAGTTCGCCTTCACCAACAACTCCTGGGCCTCGATGCCCGCGACGAGCTCGTGCTGCACGCTGCCGGAGTCGAGGCGCAGTATGGCGTCGAACTGGTCGCCGAGGACGCGCGTTTCCTGGTGCAGTGCGCCGAAGAGCCGCAGGAGGAGCGCACTCCCCGGCAGGGGGATGACTCCGCCGAGGATGGCGCCCTCGGAGGTCCAGTCCTGGTCGGTGTAGTAGGTCTTGTTGCGCAGGGTCAGCCGCGGCCCGAGCACGCTCTCGAGGTTGATCTGCAGCCGGCCGGTTTCCTGCTCCGAGGTGTCGAAGGGCGAGCCGTAGTTGCGCGTGCGCGGCACGTCGGGGATCTCGCCGCCGACGATGGGGATGCCGATGTCGGCGGTCCCCTCGGTGCGCTGCGCTTCGAGGTCGAAGTTGACGGACGTCCGGTCGCTCAGCCGCAGGGGGAGGGATTCAACGCGATCGCTTCGAGCGGCTGGCGGTCGCGGTAGTTGTCGCTCGACTCCCACATCCCGTTGAGGCGGAACAACGCCTTCGAGCTCGCGCTGTGGTGATTCAGGTCGACCGAGACGCGGCCGGTGTTGTAGCTGCCGCCCTGGATCTCGGCGCGGAGGAAGTCGTCGGCCAGCGGCTGCTTGCGCACCAGGTTGACCGCGCCGGCCATGGCGTTGCCGCCGTAGAGGAAGCCGATCGGGCCGCGGACGACTTCGAGGCGGTCGATGTTGTAGGTCTGGTTGATGCCGGTGCGCGGCTCGTACGCGCCGTTGACGAGCAGCAGGCCGTTGTTGGTCGAGTCGAAGCCGCGCAGGACGAACGCTTCGATGAAGCCGGTGTCGCGGTTCATGGTCGCGCCGGGGACGTTGTCGATCGCGTCGCGCAGCGTGGTGGCGTTCTGCTCGCGGAGCAGCGTGCTCGAAACGGAGGAGATGCTGGCGGGGATCAGGGCCGGATCGACCGGGTATTTGGTTGCGGTGGTCGAGTCCTCGGGGACGTAGCGGCTGGTCACTTCGATTCTCTCTTCGATCTTCGGGGTCTCCGGGGCGGTTGTTTCTTCGGGCGGCTTCTCCTGTGCAAATAGAGGCAACGCCAAAAGGATCGTCAACGCGAAA
>DASPHC010000046.1:0-24526 GCA_035629865.1 Thermoanaerobaculia bacterium
AACGCGGTCCAGGCGGAAACAAACGCTGCCGGCCGTGCCGGCCCGCCGGAGGCCCCCCGGTCGGTCTCTCCCGTAGCCCTGCACACGGAACACGAACGCTCGCGGCCGCGTTAGACTCGCCGCATGCCGTCTGTCGCCCCCGCCCCGGTCCAGGTACTGAAGGCGAACCCGTACCTGCACCTCGAAGCCCGGCGGATTTACAACCCGCTGACCGACCGGTCGCTGGTGGAGGGGGAGCCGCTGTACGCCTCGATGCGGGCGTTCCTGGGCGGCGAAGCCCCCTCGGAGGAGCTGGTGTCGGGCGGTTGGGTGGTGCGGCAGGACGAGGATCTCTCCCGCCGGTACCTCCTGAAAGTCGTCTCGCTGGAGACGATGACGGCCTGCAACCAGAAGTGTTACTTCTGCCCGGTCTCGGTCGCCCCACGCGAAGACGAGGTCATGCCGGCGGAGCTGTTCACGTCGATCGTCAAGCAGTTGACTTCTTTCCGCTCGACGCTCGAAGGGGTTTTCCTGCAGAGCTACAACGAGCCGACGCTCGACCGCCACTTCGTCGAGCATGTCCAAGAGCTCTTCGCCGCCAGCCTCCCGGTGGCGGTGCTGAGCAACGGGTCCGGGCTGACGCCGGGCAAGGTCGACGCGCTGATGGCGGCGGGAACGCTGCGCTATCTCTGCATCAACCTCTCGACGCTCGACCGCGAAAAGTACGCGCACGACCGCGGCGCCGATCATCTGAAGGTGGTCCTCCGCAATCTCGATTATTTCCGCGATAAGCCGATTGCCCACCAGATGCGCATCGTGGTCCTCGGCGAGATGGACGACGCGCACCGCGCCGATTTCGAGTCGATCCGCGACCGTTTCGCCGGTAGCCGTTTCGAGGTGGAGATGCACCACGCCACCGACCGCGCCGGCTGGCTGGAGGTGGGGATGAAGACGCTCGTCCCGAAGAAGCACCTCGCCGGCTGCGACCTGATCGGCTCGCGCCCCATTCAGCATCTGCACATCACCCCGCACGGTTCCGCGATCATCTGCTGCCAGGATTACGACGAGAATTATGTGGTGGGGGATGTTGCGCAGCAGGGGGTGTTGGGTGTGTTGGAAGGCGATGAGATGGCGAAGATCCGGCGCTGGGCGTACGGCGTGGAAGAAGCGCCGGATGATTTCATCTGCCGGACCTGCGTGTTTGCGCTGGAGCGGTAGGGGCGACGGGGGGCCTCCGGCGGGCGGGCCCGGCCCGCAGCGTTTGTTGCCATAGGCTGAACGTACGCTCACCGTTCGAACGCGATTCGGGCGGAAACACGCGCCGCGGGCCGGGACCGCCCACCGAAGGCCCTTCGTTGTTCGGCGTTCGGCTCAGCCGCGGAGCGGCGAAATAATGTAGCCCCGGGCGTGAGCCCGGGGAACAGACGGCCCAAAAGGTAAGCCGCGGAGCGGCGAAAGAACGAAGCGCTCCTTCTTTCGCCGCTCCGCGGCTTACCATGCGGACGAGTCAGATTCCCCGGGCTTACGCCCGGGGCTACATTATTTCGCCGCTCCGCGGCTCGGAGCTGTTGAGCCGGCTCGCGAACCACCGCTCCAGCCGCTCCCCCGTCTTTTCCGCGCGAAACTGCTCCACCACCTCCCGCCCGCGCGTGGCCAATTGTTCGCGTAGCGCGGTGTCGCCGAGCAGGCGCACGAGTTGTTCGCCCATGGCCGGCCCGTCTCCCTCGGGGGTGAAGAGGGCGTAGTCGTGGTGGTCGTCCCAGGAGAGGAACGAGGGGATCTCCGAGAGGATCGTGGGGACGCCGCCGGCCATGGCTTCGGCGGCGGGGAGGCCGAAGCCTTCCTGGCCGCGGCTGGGGCCGAGGAAGATGTCGGCGGAGGCGATGAGTTGGGCCATCTCCGTCGAGGCGAGGGCGACGTGGAACTCCCGGGCCAGCTCGGAGGGCTCGTCGTCGGCCGGGAGCCACTGGGAGACGCGGATGAGGTCGAAGTGCGCGCCGAGCTCGCGCGCGCGGCGCACGGCTTCGTAGCCGATGTCGATCCCTTTGAAGTCGGCCTGCGCCGGGCCGACGAGCAGGACGCGCGGGAGGCCGCCACGCGGGCGGTGCGGCTGGTAGAAGCCGGCGTCGACGATCTGGCCGACGTAGGTGGCGTCGTCGTGGAAGCGGCGGCAGATCGGGACGAGGTGGGGGGAGACGGTGATCTTCGGGATCGGCAGCCGGTAGGCGGCGTCGATCTGTTCCTTGAGGTCGCGATAGCCGGTGAACGAGCCTTCGTAGCCCTGGCAGAAGTGGACGGCCTTTTCGCCGGCGATGCGCAGGGTTTGCTCGATCGTCAGCCAGAAGGTGCCGACCACGAAGTCGAAGCCGGTGGGGTCGAAGTCGTCGAATGTCGGCACGTGCAGCCATTTCGCGCGCGAGGTGCGCCAGGTGAGCGGGCCGCCGCGGGTGACGAGCAGCACTTCGTGGCCGCGGTCGGTGAGGGCGTCGCCGTGGGCGACGGCGACGCGGATTCCGCCGGCCAACTCGGTGTCGGCGAGGAGGTAGGCAATCTTCATCGCAGGAACACGATCAGGCGGTAGCCGTAGACGCCGCGGGCGTAGAGGTTGCGATAGCGGTGGCCGCTCTCGATCAGATCGTCAACTTGTTGACTGGTGAGGCCGAGGTCGCGGTGGAGGAGGTCGCGGTAGCGGGGGAGGCGCTGGTTGAAGTAGTCGACCGTCGGCGCGGCCTGGTCGGAGAGGTCGACTTCTTCGACCTTCCGGAAGCTGTGCTGCCCGGCCGCTGCGAGGAAGGTGTCGTAGCGGTGCAGCGTCGCGCCTTCTTCCTCGCGGAATGCGAACTCGTCGAGGACGATGACCTGGTTTGTGAGCTCGCGCGCTTTGGCGAAGAGCGTGGCGGAGTCGATGTACTGCGACGATTCCTGGAAGAGCACCGCGTCGTACGGGCCGCCGGTGAGGTCCTCGAACCGGGTGCAGTGGACGTTCACTGCGTCGCCGTAGCGCGCCCGCACCATGGCGATCTGTTTGTCGTCCGGCGTGATCCCTTCGGCGGCGTAGCCCATGCGCGTCAGCCGGTCGAGGGTCGTGCCGAGGCCGACGCCGACGTCGAGCAGGCGCGCGGGGGGAGCGGGGAGGCGCGACAGCAGGAGCTCCGTGGAACGCTGCTGCGCGGCGGCGATCGAATCACCGTCGCCGTCAAAGAGGCCGTAGTGGAGATAGGTGACGCCCCCTTCCTCGTGCGTGAGGATGTGCATGAAGACGTTGAGGGGGTAGTAGAAGTCCCGATAGGGGAGCGGCGGCCCGGCTGACACGCCGCGCATTCTATGATGCCGGGCCATGGAGAAACGGGGGTCGTCACGGTGGTCGAAACGGACCGCGGCGGAGATTGCGCTGCTGCTCCTGCTGCTGGCCGCCGTGGCCGCGGCGTACGCCGATGCGACGAAGCTGTCGTGGACGTACGACGACGCGTTCCTGCTGCATGTCGTCAGCGTCCACGACGCCCGCGGGTACTTTGACTCGCAGCAGTTCTGGCGCTCGATGCCGGCGCAGATGTTCGTGCCGCTCCTGCTGGTCTGGTACGAGGCGGGGTCGCGGGTGTCGGAGCTGGAGGATGCGCGCGGGTTTTATGTGCTGACGATCGCGCTGCTGCTCGCGGCGCTGGCCGTTTCGTATGTGGCGCTGCGGATGTGGCTCGGGGCGGCGGAGTCGCTCGCGGCCGTGGCGATGATCGGGCTGGGGCCGCTGGTGGTGTCGGTGGTGACGCAGTTGATGGCGACGCATTATTTGATTGCGCTGGGGATGGCGGCGGGGGCGGTGGCGCTGTACACGTGGGGGATCTCGGGTGAAATGCAGAATGCAAAATGCAAAATGCAAAATGGAAAAAGGGCGAGCGCCACGCCCTCGTTTTCCATTCTGCATTTTGCATTTTGCATTTTGCATTTCGCATCCGCGCTCTTCTATCTCTTCGCGATGCTGGCCAAAGAAATCGCCATCCCCCTCCCGGCCCTCCTCCTCCTTCTCCCGGCCGGCCGCTTCCGCGACCGCCTCCGCGCGGTGATCCCGCACGCCATCGCCCTCATCCTTTACTTCACGTGGCGAAAGACCATGATCGGGGTGTTCCTCGGCGGGTATGGTTGGGCGGTTACACGCGAGAACGCGGCGGCTCTCATTCGCTCGTTGCCGCGGCAGCTCATCACTTCGATGACGCCGCCGCAGGTCTGGCTGGGCGTTCTCCTCGGCGCGGTGCTGCTGATCCCCATCGTTTTGAAGATGCGCTCGCGGGCTTTTGCCGTTGCCACGATCGTCGCTCTCGGGGCGGCGATCGGGCCGGTGCTGCCGGTGTCGCGGGAGATGCAGCCGCGGTATGCGTTTGTGGCCTGGGTGACGCTCGCCGTCCTGTTCGCGGCCGCGGCGCGGGGGAAGGCGTGGTTGCTGATCGCGGGGGCGCTGGTGGTTGCCATCGCCCATCGCGCGGAGTGGCGCGACGCGCTGCCGCTGTCGGAGCGGATGAGCGCGGAGGCGCGGTTTGTCCTGAGCGGTCCCGTCGATGCAACCCTGCGCGAGCCGAAGGTGCCGCCGGCGGCGATGAGCGAGCTGCTCTGGATGCGCGCGCAGCTTGGTGCACCGGAAGGTGTGCAGTGGTTCTACGACGATCTTTACCTCTGCGCCGGACGGCACGCCGGGCGGCGCGTCTTTGCCTTCATCGAGGCATGCAACTGCGTTCGCCAGGTGACGGCGGACATTGCGTCGTGCAGCGCCGTCAGGGGCAATGCTCCGCTGCAGGCCGATTTCCGTTACGCCGGCGAGACGCTCTTCTGGACGTTCGGTCCGTACGAGCAGGGGACGTGGAAGGTGGTCCTCGCCGACGGTCTGCAGGCGTTCACCGTGCCGCGGCAGGATGCGTACAAGATGGGGAGCCTGCCGGGGATCACGCTGCGAGTCCGGTACGACTCCCCTGAGGGGTGGCGGACCTACTCGGACGACATCGCACTCGACTTCGTCCACCGGCCGCGATATTTGTGGAAGCGCTGATGCCGCCCGTACGACTCCGCACCGACCCCGCCGCATTGCGCGATGCTTACCGCGGCGCCGATCCGTTCCCGCACGTCGTCATCGACAACCTCTTCGACGACGCCGATCTCGAGCGCGTGCTGGAGCACTTCCCGAGGCCGGAGGAGATGCGCTGGACGCGCTTCGACTCGCCGACCGAGAAGAAGCTCGGCTACTACCATGAACACAGCACCATCGCCCCCGAGGTACGGGCGTTCCTCGACGCGCTGAACGGCTTCGAGATGCTGCTCTTCCTCGAATCGCTGACCGGCATCGAAGGCCTGATCCCGGACCCGTACTTTGGCGGCGGCGGCCTGCACCAGATCGAGCCGGGCGGCTTCCTGAAGATCCACGCCGACTTCAACGTCCACCCGAAGCTGCAGCTCGACCGCCGCGCCAACATGCTGGTCTATCTGAACCACGGCTGGCAGGAGGGATGGGGCGGCCACCTGGAGCTGTGGAACGAGCCGATGACCGAGTGCCGCCAGCGCATTCTCCCGGTCTTCAACCGGACGGTGGTCTTTTCCACGACCGACACGTCGTACCACGGCCACCCGCGGCCGCTGCTCTCCCCGCCGGGCGTGACGCGCAAGTCGGTCTCGCTCTATTACTACACGGCCGGAAGGCCCGACGAAGAGCGGTCCGCGCCGCACGACACGATCTTCCGGGAACCGGCTTAGGGCAGCTCCCCGGAACAGGTGGCCGGTCATTGCTGGCGGAGCCGCCGAAGGCGGCGAAAGATCTGTAGGCCCGGCCTTTAGGCCGGGTTCCACAACGCGCCCCCAGGCGAGCCCGCGTAGCGGGCGACAGAAAAGAATGTCTGCGCGGGGTCGTGTTCTGTCGCCCGCTACGCGGGCTCGAAGACCCATCGACGCTTTACCCGGCCTAAAGGCCGGGCCTACAGATCTTTAGCTGCCTACGGCAGCAGAGAGACCGATCGGATTTACGTTGGTCTTCTGGGCGGCCTGCCTGGGACCGATGGGACCGATAGGACGAATAGGACTGATAGGACGTGGATGGCCCGGCTCTCGCACGCTACAGACCGCCATGAGAAGCATCTTCGTTCTGACGCTGCTCGTCACTGTCGCCGCCTGTAATCGCGAAACGCGACCGGCCGAGCCGGCTTCCCCGGCGTCTTCGGGCGTTGAAACCACTACCGTCGCCGGCAAGCGCCGCGACCTGCGCAACGCGCAGATCAGCGTCACCACGCCGCTCATTCCCTCGGCGATGGCGAGCTGTAATCCCGCGAAGACCGAGTATGCCGAGGGAGAGGCGGTCCAACTGCTGCTGAAGCTGAACGAATCGCCTGTCGGCCTCGTCGTCGGTGCGCGCGTCCGTGACGACGACGAAGAGATCGCGTACGTGACCGTACCGGCCGAGGGGAAGAAAGAGCTGACCGTGACGGTGGAGGAAAAGCTCGACGCCGGAACCTATCGGCTGGAAGGCTACTGGGGCGGCAACCTGGTCTGCGAGCATGACATCACGATCCGCTA
Source organism: Thermoanaerobaculia bacterium (assembly GCA_035629865.1). Classification (GTDB taxonomy): domain Bacteria; phylum Acidobacteriota; class Thermoanaerobaculia; order Gp7-AA8; family Gp7-AA8; genus QHVT01. Next base: position 6,523 of record DASPHC010000046.1, read on the forward strand.
GTTGTGCGTAGGATCCGCACTTCTCCGGTACCGCGATAAAAACCGCAAGCTCTCGATCCGGCTGGCCAGCTCGTTCCCGATCTCCTCGGCGCGGGCGATGACGTCGCTCTGTTCGAGGAGCTTTTGCTTCTCCGCCACGTCGAGGTTCAGCGACATGATCAGCGCGTTCGCCAGCGCGTCGAGGCTCACCGTCTCGATCTCCGGGACCGCGGTCTGGTCGGGGAGGTAGCGGAGGTACTGGCGCGAGACGTCCGCGAGCCATTCGCGCCGCGCGTGCGCCTCCTCGACGGGGCGCACCTTCTCCGGCTCGGCGATCACGCGGGCGGTGCGGTACGGCACGCGCGAGACTTCCTCGAGGATGCGGAACCGGACGTCTCCGCGGACGACGATGTTGAAACGGCCGTCTTCGAGCGGTACGGCCTGTTCGATCGTCCCGAGCGTTCCCCAGTCGTAGACCGGAGGGCTGCCGAAGTAATCCGCTTCCCAGCCGGGGCGCAGCAGGACGATGCCGAAACGCTCGTCGGTCTCCATCGCGTCCTTGATCATCTGCCGGTAGCGCGGCTCGAAAACGTGGAGCGGGAGACGCGTGTGCGGGAAGAAGACGAGATTCGGCAGCGGGAACAGCGGCAGCAGGAATTCGCCTTCCGGCAACGGCGGCATCCGCCTGATTCTATCGAAACCCTATCGAAACCCTATCGAAACCACGCCCCGGCGAGACGGGCGACCTCGTCCCGCGAAGCCCGGGTGCGGCGCAGAAAAAGCTGGCCCGCGCGAGGCGTGCGCACCGCCGCCAGCGCGGCGTCGAGAAGCCGCGGACGCGAAAGGAGAGCCGCGATCTGCCGGCTCCAGCGGATGCGCGGCTCGAAAAACAGGCGGTGACGGCGGCGATACTCGTCCTCGATCTCGCCGCGTTTCGCGGGCTGTTCGAGGAGGCGCAGGATCATCGGCGCCACGAGCAGCGCCGACTGGACCGCCATCGCCATGCCGTTGCCGGTCAGAGGGTCGATGACTCCGGAGGCATCGCCGATCATGAATACTCCTCCCTCGACGGCCGAGCGTGCCCGGAAGATCACCGGCTCCGAGGAGAGGAACCCCTCCTGCGCCGGTTGCTGCGCCGCGTACAGCCGCTCGAGCTGCGGCTCCTCGGCGCGGATGGTCTCGACGAACGACTCCCACCGTCCCTTGTGCCCGGAGAGCCGGCTGGCGTGGACGAGGCCGCAGATGTTGGTGATGCCTCCCTCGACCGCGTTCACGCCGAGGTAGCCGCGGCGGAAGGCGTAGAGATCGATCGTGCCGTGAGCGTGCTCGCCGCGGTAATGCCGCTTGAAGCCGAAGTTCCGGTGGGAGCGGTCCCGCACGAAGCCGCGGTTCAGTTGCTGGTCGAAGCGCCCCCAGCGTCCCCAGGCCCCGACGACCACCCGGGCGTTGAGGGCGCCGAGATCGGTGACCGTCACGCCGTCGCGCCGCTGCGCTCCGCGGGCTTCCGCGGTACGCAGCAGCAGATCGTCGAAGAGCAGCCGCGACACACCGCGCGCCGCCTGCGGCAGGGAGAACTCGTACGTGCGCCGCGCGCCGATCACCCGGCAGTGCTCGATCCGCGGTGCGCCCGCGCGGTCGACCGCGTCGAGCACGCCGAGCGGCTCGAGCACGGGAAGGGCATCGTAGGAAAGGAACTCCCCGCACAGCTTGTCGCGCGGAAAGGGGTCGCGGTCGAACACCGCCACCTGCACGCCGCGGGCGGCCAGGAGCGCCGCGAGCGTCGAGCCCGCGGGGCCGGCGCCTACTATTGCGACGTCTACAGCCGCGACATCTACTTCCACAGCAGCACTGCCCACCGGTACGGCATCTTCCGGATGACCTTCCAGCGCGCCGCCTTCACCCGCTTCGCGATCTCCCGCACCTCCCGCACCGTGTACCCCTGCCGCACCGACGCCGGTCCATCCAGCGCGGTGATCCTGCCGATCGCCCGCAGCTTGCCCATCACGACCATGAACAGCAGGGGAGCGTAATGCCGGCGCGTGTCCGTGACCGCCACGCCCTTGCGCGACACGCGCAGCGACTCGTCGAGAATCCCGACGTTCTCGTCGGCGGAGAAGTGGTGGAAAAAGTGCGAGGAGGTGATCAGGTCGACCGCCCCGTCGCGGAAGGGTAGCCGGTGCGCATCGCCGACCACCCGATGCACGCGCGAAGCGCCCCGCAGGTAATGCAGGTGCGCGATGTTGAAGTCGAGCGCGATCCGTAACGGCACCTTGCCCGCCGACTCCAGCAGATCCGCCGTCCCCGCCCCGATGTCGAGAATCGACTGCGGCCCGAACGTCCGCACCAGATACCGGTACGTCCGCATCCCCCCCGCATATTTGTTGATGAACCGCAGGTCGCGCAGCGAACGCTCCATCTCCTCGACCGGGACATTGCCCTCGTCGAGAAGCTCGTCGGATTCGGTACGGGTGGGGGTGAGCATCAACGTCCTATTTGTCCCATTTGTCCCATAGGTCCCATTTGTCCCATGGGACGAATGGGACGAATGGGACGTCAGGCATACCGTTTCAATACCAGCGCCGAGTTCTTCGATCCGAACGCAATCGTATTGCACACCGCCACGTCGATCTTCGCCTTCCGCCCGACGTCCGGGATGTAATCGAGATCGCACTCGGGGTCCGGGGTGTCGAGGTTGATCGTGGGCGGGAGGACTTCGTCGCGGAAGGCCATCAGTGTGGCCGCGACTCCCGCAGAGCCGCAGGCGCCCTGCGGATGGCCGATCATCGACTTGGTCGCTGAGCCGGCGAGCCTGGTGGCGTGCTTGCCGAAGGCGAGCTTCACCGCGCGGGTCTCGATGCGGTCGTTCAGGTCGGTCGACGTGCCGTGGTAGTTCACGTAGCCGACTTCGGTGGGGTCGACTCCGGCATCCTTCATCGCCAAGGTCATCGCCCGGGCCGGCTCTTCCCCCGACTCGTCCATCCGCACGCGGTGGTAGGCGTCGCAGGTCGAGGCGTAGCCAGCGATCTCCGCGTAGATGTGGGCGCCGCGCGCGCGGGCGGTCGACTCGCGCTCCATCACGAACATCCACGACCCCTCGCCGAGGACGAAGCCGTCGCGGTTGCCGGTGAACGGCCGCGAGCCTCCCTCGGGTTGTCCGTTCCAGGAGTTGGTGACGATGCGCATGATGCAGAACCCGGTCATCACCCCCTCGGTGATCGTCGCGTCGGCGCCGCCGGTGACGACGTAGTCGCAGACGCCGAGCTTGAGATTGCGGTAGGCGTAGCCGAGGGCGTCGGTGGAGGAGGTGCAGCCGGTCGAGATCAGGTGCGAGAAACCGTGGAGGTCGTAGGCCATGGAGATCTCGGAGGCGATCGTGCCGATCGTCCCCGAGGGGACCGAATAGACCGACGCCTGCTTGACCGCGCCCTTGTACCAGAGCTCGTACATCCGCTCGCTGAACTCCACCGCACCGCCGCCGGAGCCGAGCATCACCCCGATCGAGCGACGGGTCTCCAGGTCGAGCGACGGCGGGTCGATCCCGGCATCGCGGAGGGCCTCGTCGGCCGCCATGATCACCATCGGGACCACTCGGGAGACGTGCCGGATGTTCTTCGGGTCGACCCAGACGGTGGGGTCGAAGTCGACTTCCCCCGCAATCCGGCAGGGGAGCGTTCCCGGGTCGAACTGGGAAATGGTCCGGATACCGCTGCGGCCGGCCCGGGTGGCCGCGAAGTACTCCTCGCGTCCCACGCCGTTCGGGCTCACCGCGCCGACACCGGTGATGACGATGCGATCGTTCATTGGTCCTCTCATCAAGGTTGCGGCGATGCGTCACCATTCCCGATGCATTTGGCCGTAGGGAAATGACGCCGTCTTGACGCTGCGCCCCGAACAACTGTTCGGATTGGGTGTAAACTTTTTGCCGTCCGAAATGGTTCTCCTCTCCATTCAACTCCTGGGGGAGTTCTCTGCGGTCGACTACCGTGGAGACGCTCTCTCGATCGGCAATCGCCGGACGCACGCGCTGATCGTGTATCTGGCGCTGAAGATCGCCGGCCGGACCTCGATCACCGAGCTGGCCACGCTCCTCTTCGGCGACCCTGCCATGGAGGCCGACGTCCGTGAGGTCGTCCGCGACCTCCACTATGCCCTCCGCTTCCTCCCGCACGACATTCTGATCGACGACGGCACCGCCCTGCGCTTCAATCGCGAGACGGTCGACGTCGATGCCCGCCGCTTCGACGAGCTGATCGGAGCGCCGTCGATGAACTCGATCCGGAAGGCGGTCGAGATCTACCGCGGAAACCTGCTGGAGAACTTCTCCACCGGCATCCGGCCGTTCGACGAGTGGCTCGACGAGCGGCGCCTCACATTCTGGCGCGCCGCCCTGGCGATGTTCGGCAACCTGCTGACCACACAGATCCGCGCCGGCTGGTGGGAAGAAGCGCTGGAGACCGCCGGCCGCCTGCTGTCGCTCGATCCGTCGCAGGAAGTCGTCCACCGGACGCTGATGCGGCTGCAGCTCGAGCAGGGGAGGCCCGATTCCGCGCTGCGCCGCTACCAGGAATGCCGCGACATCCTGCGGCGCGACTACAACCGCGAGCCGGGCGCCGAGACCGAGCGGCTGTACAAGGAAGTGACCCGCGCGCTCGAACGGACTCCCGCGCCGCGCGAGGTGATCCGCACCCGTCCGGACCGCCCGGTGCTCGTGCTGCTCGTCGAAGACGATCTGGTCTCCTCGGCGCTGATCGAGGGGTATCTGCACGAGGCCGGCTACGAGGTCGTCTGCGTCACCGACGGCGGCGACGCGCTGATGGAGCTCGGACGCCGCGAGTTCGATCTGCTCGTCCTCGACATCAACATTCCGACCCTGAGCGGCCTGAAGGTCTTCGAGATCATGCTGCAGAAGCGGATCGAGACGCCGGCGCTCTTCATCACCGGGATGACCGGCACCGAAGTGGAGATGCAGAGCCTGGAGATGGGCGCCGCGGGATTTCTGCGCAAGCCGATCCGGAAAGAAGCGCTGCTCGTCCGCATTCGTGGCATCCTGCAACGCAGCCATCGGGGCGCCGTTTCGAGCGAATCATGACCCTGGTTTCCCCTGACATCGCCATTCATCCCGACCACGTCGAGGAGAAGCGGCGTGCCCGCGAATACCGGCTGGCCACGGTCGACATCCCGCTGCTCCGTGCCTTCGCCTTCACGCTGGTCGCGCTCGGCGCGTGGCTGCACAATCACTACATCCTCCCGGACCTCCCGGAGAATGCGTGGCTGATCGCGACGGGCGTCCTCGCCGCGCAGGTGGTGATCGCCTGGGGCGTCGTCTACGCGTTCCTGCACGCGCGGCCGCCGCGCAACCTGAGCACGCTCTTTCTCTGCCTCGACCTGCTGGCGATGACCGCGGTGATCTATTTCTGCGGCGCGGAGCGGAGCTGGGGCTTTTTCATCCTCCTGCTGCGCATCGCCGACCAGACCTCGACCACGTTCCGCCGCTGTCTCGGCTTTGCGTTGTTTGCGACGCTGTCGTACGCCTCCATGATTCTCTGGGTCATCTTCGTCGACGGGCGCGGGTTCGATCTGGGCGTGGCGCTGACGAAGATCAGCTTCGTCCTCCTGGGCGGCCTCTACATCGCCCTGACCGCGCGCACCGCCGAGGCTCGCCGCACACAACTGACCAACGCGATCCGCGTCTCCCGCGACCTGATCCGCCGCCTCGAAGAGGCCCACGCGCGCGCCGAAGAGGCGAGCGCGGCGAAGAGCGAGTTCGTGACCAACATGTCGCACGAGATGCGGACGCCGCTCCAAGGCGTCATCGGCATGCTGCAACTGGCGATCGACGACGAGCCGGCCGAGGAGACCGTGCGGCGACTCGAGACCGCACGCCGCTCCGCCGAGACGCTGATGGCCATGATCGACGACGTCCTCGACTTCTCGCGCATCGAGGCGCGCAAGCTCGAGCTCGAGCCGGTCTACTTCTCGCTGCGCGAGCTGATGACCGACACGATGAAGTCGGTCGCGGCGCTGGCGGCCTCGAAGAAGCTCACGCTGTCGTACTACGTGCATCCGGACTGCCCCGAGACCGTATGGGGCGATCCGGTGCGGCTGCGCCAGGTGCTCTTCAACCTCGCCGGAAACGCCATCAAGTTCACCCACGAAGGGGAGATCGCCGTCCACGTCTCGCGTGCCGGCGGAAAGATCCGCTTCGACGTGCGCGACACAGGGATCGGCATCGCGCCGGCGGTGCGGCAGCGGATCTTCGAGCCGTTCACGCAGGAGGATTCCTCGCTCTCCCGCCGTTACGGCGGCGCGGGCCTCGGCCTGTCGATCGTCGTCCGGCTGCTCGAAGCGATGGGGAGCACCGTCGACGTCTCCAGCCAGCAGGGGAGCGGCTCGGTCTTTTCGTTCACCATTCCGCTGCCGGCCGACGCGGTCGGCGCGGCGCCGGAGCAGCCGGCGTGGGAGGCCGCGCTTGCGGGCCGCTCGATCCTGATCGTCGAGCCGGCGGAGATGGCCCGCGGCACGATGGCGGAGATCCTCCGCGCCCGCGGCGTTTTCGCCAGCGCATTCGGCCGCGCCTCCGACGCCCCGCTGGGACGCTTCGCCTGTGCGGTCACCTCCGATCCGTCCGTACGCACGCAACCGCAGGTCCTCATCACCTCGCCGCTCGAGCACGCCGGCAACACCATCCACGTGACCCGCCCGGTCGGCGAGCGCGAGCTCCTCGACGCCATCGGCCTGGCCCTCGGTCTCTCCCAGCGGCGTCCGCAGTACACCCTCGAGCCCACCCTCCGCGCCGCCGCCACGCTGCGCGTGCTCGTCGTCGACGACAACGAAGTGAACCGCGAGGTCGTCGCCGAGATGCTCCGCCGCCTCGGCCACGAAGCCACCCTCGCCGACGACGGCGAAACCGCGCTGGCCAGACTCGAGCAGGGCGGCTACGACGCCGTCTTCATGGACGTCCAGCTCCCCGGCATCGACGGCCTCGAAGTCACCCGGCGCGTTCGGGCCTGGTCCCGCACCACGCCGATCATCGGCCTCACCGCCCACGCCTCCCAGCAAGACCGCGACCGTTGCATCGCCGCCGGCATGAACGCCGTCCTCACCAAGCCGGTCATCGCGCAGCAGCTCGAAGCAGCCCTCTCCGCGTCCATCCGCCGCGACGACACCCTCGCCGAGATCGCCGGCAGCAACCCCGCCTTACTGGCCCGAGTCCGCGACGCCTTCTCCCGCCAGACCCCCGAGCTCCTCACCGGCATCCGCGAAGCGATCGCCGCCAACGACCCCGACGCCCTGGCAAGACACGCCCACAAACTCAAAGGCTCATTGAGCTACTTCAACGGCCGGGCCCACACCATCGCCCGCGACCTCGAAGCCACCGCCAAACGCCGCGACCTGGTTGCCTGTGCGGCACTGTTGCCGGATCTGGAGCGCGCGATTACGGCGGTGAATGAGGCGCTGGGAGCGTCGTAAGTAGTTGTCGGTTGTCAGTTGTCAGTTGTCGGTTGTCTGCCATTCCTCGGCTTACGGAGCGCGCTCCTCGAGTGCTGATGACGACCCGGAGCGCCGGTCTTCGACCGGCCGGTCCGCCGGCTTTCAGCCGGCCGGATCTCGGGATGTGCGTCCCCGAGACTGCCGACCGAAGGTCGGCGGACCGGCCGGTCGAAGACCGGCGCTCCGATGACTCGGGGTGCCCGGGGAGTTGCTGCCGTAGGCAGCAAAAGATCTGTAGGCCCGGCCTTCAGGCCGGGTACCACCGGACCCACCAGGCGAGCCCACGTAGCGGGCGATAGAAAAGACGTTTCCTCGTCTGTCGCCCGCTACGCGGGCTCGAATATCCATCCACGCTTTACCCGGCCTAAAGGCCGGGCCTACAGATCTTCAGCTGCCTACGGCAGCAGACAGGCGTGAGGTGATTTCGACGGGCTCGCGAGATGAGGAAGCGCGCGGAGTAGCCCGGTCTACCGTCCCACCCCGTCCTCCACATTCTTGATGTGGAAGGACAGCGACTCGAGGTTGATGCGGAGGTCGACCGACTTTACCTTCACTCCGTCGCGGAGGCGGATCTGGACGGGGGCGAAGTTGAGGATGGCTCGGATGCCGGCGTCGGCGAGGGCGTCGTGGACGGTTTGGGCGCCTTCGGCGGGGACGGCGATGATGCCGATCTCGACACGGTTCCGGCGGACGATGTCGGCGAGGTTTTCCCACGCCAGGACGGGGATGCCGGCGCGGGAGGCGCGGCCGACTTTGCCGGGGTCGGCGTCGAGCATGGCGACGATGTGGAAGCCGTTGGCGTTGAAGCCGGCGTAGTCGGCGAGGGCCATGCCGAGGTTGCCGGCGCCGGCGATGAGGATGTTGCGGGTGCGGTCGATGCCGAGGGTCTGGACCAGCGCTTCCTTGAGGCGGGAGACGTCGTAGCCGACGCCGCGCGTGCCGAATTCGCCGAAGCAAGCCAGGTCTTTCCGGATCTGCGCGGAGTTGAGGTGGAAGCGCTCGGCCAGCTCGTGCGAGGAGACGGTCTTCTGTCGCTGCGACTCCAGGAACGTGAGACAGCGGAGGTACACCGAGAGCCTCCCGGTCGTCAGTTCCGAAATGGTCTCCCGTTCCTGGTTCGAGCTCATGCCAGCATTACTGCTGCAACAGGATGCGCGCCGCGTTCCCCGCGGCCTGGAACAGCGGCGTCGGATAGATGCCGATCGCCAGTATCCCCACGACAGCAATGGTCAGCGCGCCGAGGGCGAACACGCCGCCGCTCTGCTGCACCACGTAGCCCTCCGCCGGCTCCCTCATATAGAGGTAGTAGACGACGCGGAGGTAGTAATAGACGGAGACGATCGAGGTCAGGATGCCGATCAGCGCCACCACGGTGTGTCCCGATTCGATGGCTGTCTTGAAGATGTAGAACTTCGAGATGAAGCCGGCGGTCGGCGGGAGCCCGGAGAGCGAGAACATGCAGAGGGCCAGGACGAAGGCGTAGAACTTCCGGCGGAAGCCCATGCCGGCGATGTCGTCGAGCGTCTGGGCGTCGTTCTGGTTCTTCACCAGCAGCGAGACGACGCCGAACGCGCCGATGTTCATCAGGGCGTAGGTGATGGTGTAGACCGCGACCGCGGCCACGCTGTCGTCGCGGACGGTGAGCATCGCGACCATCATGTAGCCGACGTGGGCGATGCCGGAGTAGGCGAGCATCCGCTTGAGGTCGCGCTGGACGATGGCGACGGCGTTGCCGACGATCATCGAGAGCACCGCCAGCGCCGCGACCATCCCCATCCAGTTGACCCTCGGCAGCATTGGCTCCATCGCGTCGAATAAACGGACCAGCGCGATCAAGGTTGCGGCCTTCGGGGCGACGGAGAGCCAGCCGGCGACCGGAGTCGGCGCGCCCTGGTAGACGTCGGGCGCCCACGGATGGAACGGCGCGAGGGCGAGCTTGAAGCCGAAGCCGGACATGAGCAGGACGAAGGCGACGGTGAGGAGGGGGTTGGCGTCGTTGGTGGCGAACCAGCGGCCCATGGCGCCGAAGTTCGTCGAGCCGGTGGCGCCGTAGAAGAGCGCCGTCCCGTAGAGGATGAAGCCGGTGGCGAACGCTCCCATGAGGAAGTACTTCAGCGAGGCCTCGTTCGAGACCGGCAGGCGGCGGTGGAAGCCGACCAGGACGAAGATGCAGATGGAGAGGATCTCCAGGCCGAGCACCACGATCAGGAGGTCGAGGCCCTTGGCCATCATCATCATGCCGACCGTGCCCCACATCAGGAGGGCGTAGAACGCGCCGTCCTCGATCCCTTCGCGGTCGAGGTAATCGCGCGCGAAGAGAGTGGCCATCATGCCGGCCAGGAGGAACGTGAGGTCGAAGATCATGGTGATGCCGCTGATCTCGTACGTCCCGCCGAAGAACGTGCCGCCCTGGATGAAGAGGTTCTCCGCCCACGCCGCGGCGATGAACATGATGAGCGCCAGCGGCGCGAGGACGCCCTTGGCGCGCGGCGCGAAGGCGTCGACCATGATCAGCAGCATGCCGCCGATCGAGAGGATCAGCTCGGGGAGGATGGCGTTCACCCAGCCCGGCTCCAGGAGGGGCTGGAGATTCACTGCGCACCCCCGGACTGGTTGCTGGTTGCTGGTTGCTGGTTCAAGGGGGTGTCTGCCGGTGGCGGTGATTTACGAGCAACGAGCAGCGAGGAACCGGCAACGCTTTTCCGAGCCAGCACCGGCGTGCGCGATTCACCGCTGCTGCCGTTGATCGTGCTCACGAGGTGTCTCACGCTCGGCTCCATTTTCTTGAGGAACGTATTCGGGTGGACGCCGATCCAGACCATGAAGACGATCAGCGGGACCATCGCCGCGATCTCGTTCCAGGTGACGTCGGGGATGTTGCGGTTCTCTTCGTTCGTGATCGGGCCGAAGAAGACCTTCTGCACGAGCCAGAGCAGGTAGATGGCCGCGAGGATGACGCCGCTCGCCGCGAGCGTCGCCGCCAGCGGGCTGGCCTTGAAGGTGCCGGCCAGGATCAGGAACTCGCCGACGAAGCCGTTCAGGCCCGGGAGGCCGACCGAGGAGAGGACGGAGATGACGAACAGCACGGTGAACACCGGCATGGTGCGGCCGATCCCGCCGTAGTCGGCGAGAAGGCGGGTGTGGCGCCGCTCGTAGATCACGCCGACGAGGAGGAAGAGCGCGCCGGTCGAGAGGCCATGGTTGACCATCTGCAGGATCGAGCCCTCGATCGCGGTCTGGTTCATGGCGAAGATGCCGAGGACGCAGAAGCCGAGGTGCGAGACCGAGGAGTAGGCGACCAGCTTCTTCATGTCCGGCTGCACCCAGGCCACCAGCGCGCCGTAGATGATGCCGATCACCGAGAGGGCCATCATCAGGCCCGTCCAGCGTGTGCTCGACTCGGGGAAGAACGGCAGCACGAAGCGCAGGAAGCCGTAGGTCCCCATCTTCAGCATGACCCCGGCGAGGATGATCGAGCCGCCGGTGGGCGCCTCGACGTGGGCGTCCGGCAGCCAGGTGTGCAGCGGGAAGAGCGGCACCTTGATGGCGAAGGCGAGGGCGAAGGCGAAGAAGAGCAGGGTCTGCGCGGTCGGGTCGAGCGACGTGCCGTAGAGGTCCGTGATGGCGAACGTCGGCAGTCCGTTCTGGTGATAGTTCTGGAAGACGAGGTAGATGATCGCCAGCAGCATCAGCAGCGAGCCGGCGATGGTGAAGAGGAAGAACTTGATGGCGGCGTAGATGCGGTTCTTGCCGCCCCAGACGCCGATGACCAGGTACATCGGCAGGAGCATCAGCTCGAAGAAGACGTAGAAGAGGAGGAGGTCGGTCGCGAGGAACGCGCCGATCATCGCCGTCTCCATCACCAGGAAGGCGATGAAGTACTCCTTCGGATGCTTGTGCACCGAGCTCCACTGCGACAGGAAGATGATCGGGGTGAGGAAGGTCGTCAGCAGGACCAGCCAGAGAGTGATGCCGTCGACGCCGAGGCTGTAGGTGATCCCCCATTGCGGGATCCAGGCGAGGCTCTCCACGAACTGGAACGAGACCTGGGAGTCGTCCCAGCCGCGCAGCAGCCCGAGGGAGACGATGAAGACCGCCAGCGAGGCGAAGAGTCCCCATCCCTTGATCGCCGTCTCCGACGTTTTGGGAAAGAAGGCCAGCACGATCGCAGCAGCGAGCGGCAGCCAGAGTATGGTCGACAGTAATGGCATCAAATGACCTCAGAGGGCCGAGGGCCGAGGGCTGAGGGCCGAGGGAGAAGCATGGAAACCTTCCCTCGGCCCTCGGCCCTTTGCCCTTGGCCCTTATGCGAAGAATGCGACAAAGACGATCACTCCAATGAAGAACATCAGCGCGTAGTTGCGTACGTTGCCGGTCTGGAAGAATCTCAGGATGTCGCCGAAGCCTCGTACGACGAAACCGAGCATGGCCGCGATGCCGTCGATGACGGCGTCGACGCCTTTCCAGAAGAAGGTGGAGATGGCGGCGAGCGGGCGGACGATGATGGCCGCGTACAGCTCGTCGACGTACCACTTGTTCTCCAGCGCGCGGGCCAGGCCGGGGGCGCGCTGCTCGAACGCGGCGTCGGCGGCGAGCTCGCGGTTCTTGTAGAGGCGCATGGCCAGGAACCAGCCGGCGATGGCGATCAACGTGGAGAGGCCGGCCACGAAGAATTCGGTGGAGGCCTGCAGCTCGATGTGCTGCGGTGTCCCGGCCACTTCCGGGTAGATCGGGTGCAGCCAGTTCGCGAGGAAGGCCGCGCCCGGGACGTGGATGACGTGCGGGATGTTCAGCAATCCGCCGGCGAGCGAGAGACCCGCCAGGATCCAGAGCGGGATCGTCATCGACGGCGGCGACTCGTGCAGGTGATGCTCCTGCTCGTGCGTTCCGCGGAACTTGCCGTAGAACGTCAGGTAATAGAGCCGGTACATGTAGAAGGCGGTGCAGAACGCCGCCAGGGTGCCGAGCAGCCAGACGAACTTGCCGGCGCCGGGGAAGTAGGGCGTCGAGAACGCGGAGGCGAGGATCTCGTCCTTGGAGAAGAAGCCGGCCGCGAACGGCAGGCCGGCGATGGCGAACGTCGCCCACTGGAACGTCCGGAACGTCTGCGGGATCTTCTCCTTCAGGCCGCCCATCTTCCGGACGTCCTGCTCGCCGCTCATGGCGTGGATGACCGAGCCGGAGCCGAGGAAGAGACAGGCCTTGAAGAAGGCGTGGGTGATCAGGTGGAAGATCGCCGCGGTGAAGGCGCCGACGCCGACGGCGATCATCATGAAACCGAGCTGCGAGACCGTGGAGTAGGCGAGGACTTTCTTGATGTCGAACTGCCGCAGGCCGATCGTCGCGGCGAAGAGCGCGGTCAGGCCGCCGATGATGGCCACGACCAGCATGGCGTCCGGCGCGAGGCGATAGAGCACGTTCGAGCGGGCGATCATGTAGACGCCCGCGGTGACCATCGTCGCCGCGTGGATGAGGGCCGAGACCGGCGTCGGGCCGGCCATCGCGTCCGGCAGCCAGACGTAGAGAGGGATCTGCGCCGACTTGCCGGTCGCGCCGACGAAGAGCAGCAGGCAGATGCCGGTGATCACGGCCGCCGGCACGCCGCCCGCGGCGGCGACCTGCTGGACCTTGGCGTAATCGACGCTGCCGATGAAGCCGAACATCAGGAACATGGCGATCAGGAAGCCGAAGTCGCCGATGCGGTTGACGATGAAGGCCTTCTTGCCGGCCGGCGGGGCGTAGTCGGTCTGGTAGTAGAAGCCGATGAGGAGGTAGGAGCAGAGTCCCACGCCCTCCCAGCCGACGAACATGAAGAGGTAGCTGCTCCCGAGGATCAGGATCAGCATTGCCGAGAGGAAGAGGTTCAGGTAGGCGAAGTAACGCCAGTAGCCTCCCTCATGGTGCATGTAGCCGACGGAGTAGACGTGGATGAGGAAGCCGACCCACGTCACGACCATCAGCATGACGATGGACAGGGGATCGAGCTGGAAGGCGATGTCGGTGCCGATGCCGCCGCTGTTGAACCACTCGTAGACGACGTTCAGGTGCCGCTCGCCGTGGTGGTATTGGCCGGTGTACTGAAAGACCGCCACGGTGCCGAGGACGGCCGCCAGGAGGGAGCCGAGGAGGGCGACGGCGGTGACGAACCCTTTTCCGGCCCGCTTGCCGAACAGCCCGTTCAGCAGGAACCCGATGAAGGGGACGATGGGGATGAGCCAGAGACTGTTCAGCATCTTCGGGGAGCGATGAGAGATGAAAGATGAGAGATGAGCAAAAGGCCGCCCGGGCCCCGTTCATCGCTCATCGTTCATCGCTCATCGCTCGTTCTCCTCGCTGACCGCGAGGAAAACCCCCGCGGTGCTAACTTTCGTTACGTAGTCGGTCCTGATAGTCATCCGAGGATGCCGGATCGAGCTCCCACCGTTTCTTGTCGCGGTCGCGCTCTTTCTCGCCGGCCCTCAGCTCTTCATTGTCCTGATAGGTGACCCCGATGGCTTCACCGATTTCCTGTACGTTGCTCTGTCCCGGAGTGGGCGTGCTGCCGCCGGCTGCTTCGTCGCCCTGCGACTCGGCCATGTCCCACGCGGCATCGATGTCCCCTGCCGAGAGCTTCGGATCGACCGACCCGCCGCTCTCCCGGAGCCGTTGGGCCAGCTTCGCCGAGCCCGTCGCGATGTCGACGTTGGGCGGCTCGATGTCGTCGGCCAGACCGTTCCGGTTCCGGTCTTCCCGTTCGTTCTCTTCCCAGTCAATGAGCTTTTCGGTTTTATCCATTGTTCAGGCTCCTGAGCCTGAACAATTGCTACTGCCGTGCCGTGTGGCAGGCACGAGGTATGGGGCATGAGGTATGAGTCCGTGGCCGGGCCGGCTCAGCGCCTGGGCGGCTTTTACTCATACCTCATACCCCGTACCTCGTGCCTGTTGTACTACCAATGCATGAGATTGGCTTCGTCAACGTCAATCGTGTCGCGGTGGTGAAACAGGGAAATGAAAATGGCGAGCCCGACGGCGGCTTCGGCCGCGGCGATGGCCATGATGAAAAAGACGAAGATCACTCCGTGAACGTCGTGGAACTGCCGCGCGTAGGCGAGGAAGGTCAGGTTCACCGCGTTCACCATCAGCTCGATGCACATGAAGATGGTGATGCCGTTCTTCCGGGTCAGCACGCCCATGACCCCGATGGTGAAGAGGATGGCGCTGAGGATCAGGAAGTAATGCGTCGGGATCATCGTGCCTCCACTCCCGGCTGCTCGGGTGCCGGTACTTTCTCGCGGCTTCCGGTCATTCTGCCGCTCAGCGTCAGCGCGCCGACGATCGCGGCCAGCAGGAGGATCGAGACCATCTCGAACGGAAAGACATACGCCTCGAACATCCTGATGCCGACCGTCCGGGCGTCGGCGGCGAAGAAGCCCGACGGGAGGGCCTCGAAGACCGCGTACTTGAGGAGGTAATAGATCAGGCCGATCGCGAAGGCGGCGGAGCTCGTATAGCTGAGGAACTGCTGGACCGGGCGGGTGGCCGGCTCGGCCATGTGCTGCAGGTTCAGCAGCATGATCACGAACAGGAACAGCACCATGATCGCGCCGGCGTAGACGATGATCTGCAGCGCCGCCAGGAACGGCGCCTCCAGCAGGACGTACATCACCGCCAGGGCGAAGAACGACGCCACCAGCGACAGCGCGCCGACCACCGGGTTACGGTGCAGCACCACCAGCAGCGCGAACACCACGGCGATCGCGGCGAAGACGAAGAAGATCGCATATTCCATAGCGTTTAGAGGGCCGAGGGCAGAGGGCCGAGGGCAGAGGGTCCACGGTATTGACCCTCTGCCCTCGGCCCTTGGCCCTTGGCCCTGTCTCTCATCAGATCCATCTCGCTGCGATGAAGGCGGCCACGATCACGATGTTGATGAACGCCATCGGCAGGAAGACTTTCCAGCCGAGGCGCATGAGGATGTCGTACTTGAGGCGCGGGATCGTCCAGCGCACCCAGACGAAGACGAAGAGCAGGAAGCCCATCTTCACCAGGAAGGCCGCGAACGAGAGCAGGAAGCCGAGGAACGTCGCCGGCTCGTTGTACCAGGGGATGTCCCAGCCGCCGAGATAGAGCGTCGTGATCAGCGCCGACATCGTCGCCATGGCCATGTACTCGGCCATGAAGAAGAGGGCGAACTTCATCGACGAATACTCGGTGTGATACCCGGCCACCAGCTCCGCCTCCGCTTCCGCGAAGTCGAACGGCAGGCGGTTGGTCTCGGCGAACGCCGAGACGGTGAAGACGATGAAGCTGAGCCACATGGCCGGCGAGAGGACGTTCCAGGCCGGCAGCTTGATGAAGTCGAACAATACGAAGTAGTAGTTGGTCTGCTGCGCCACGACTTCGGTCAACCGCAGCGAGCCGGCCACCAGCAGCACGCTCACCGCCGCCAGCGTCAGCGAGAGCTCGTACGAGATCATCTGCGCCGAGGCCCGGATCGCGCCGAACATCGCATACTTGTTCGCCGAGGCCCAGCCGGCGATGGTGATGCCGTACACGCCGAGAGAGGCGAGGGCGAAGATCACCAGGATCCCGGCGCTCACGTCGGCCACGATCGGGTTGAACCAGCGGCCCCCCTCGAAGAGCGTCCGGCCGAACAGGTGCATCTCCGGGATGGTGAAGCTGCGGCCCCACGGCACTACGGCAATGGTGGTGATCGCCGGGAGCAGCCCGAACGTCGGCGCCAGCGTGTACAGCCACTTGTGCGCCTTCGCCGGGATGATGTCTTCCTTCATGATGAACTTCAGCGCGTCGGCGAACGACTGCAGAAGTCCGAGCGGGCCGACCCGGTTCGGGCCGGGGCGATCCTGAATCAGCGCGCTGCCGCGGCGCTCGACCCACACCATGATCGGCGTGACGTTCAGCCAGATCCCCAAAATGATCGCGATCTTGAGGATCGAGAGCAGGATGTCGGTGAGGTCGAAGGCCATTACGCGCTCACCCCGCCCGATCGGGCGTCTTCAGAGATCATGTCAGGCACGCTCGCGCGCAGCTCGGCGAAGATGTCGAGCGCGTCGGCGCTGCGGAAGGCATCGTGGTTGGGGAAGAGCCGCGCGCCGATCCGGCGGAACGCCTCGAGATCGCTCACCGCCTGTCCCTTCGGCGAGTACGCCTGGTGGATGCGCTGCACGCGTCCCTGCAGGTTCGTGTACGTCCCTTCCTTCTCCGGATGCGTCGCGCCGGGGATGACCACGTCCGCGACCTCGCAGAGCGGATGGTTCGCATCCCACGAATGCACGACGAGGAACTTCGCTTTGCGGAGGTTCGCCACGACCGCCGGGTCGGAGGCGCGCTCGCTGAAGCGGGCGTCGCAGATATAGAGGACGTCGACGCCCTCGGCGCCGCCGGTCAGGATGTCGTCGATGGAGGTATCGCCGACAAGCGCCTGCACGCCGCGGAAATTCGGGCCGGCCTGATCGCCGACGATCCATTCCGTACGCGACTTCATCTTGATCGGGCCGATCGGGTCGACCATGACCCCGATCTTCGCATCGAGCTGGCCGGCGAAGAGCGTCTTCGCCATCCATGCTTCCTCGTTGGTCATCTGCGCGGAGGCGATGACGACGGTGTTGGCCTCTTTCGTGAGCGCGCCGCCGATCGACTGCAGCGCCTCCTCCCACGTCGAGATGGCCAGGTAGTCATCCTCGGTGCGCACTTTCGGCACGACCACCCGGTCGGTCTCGTACTGCTCGTACGAGAAGCGGCCGTAGTCGCACAGCCAGTGGTCGTTGACGTCCGGATTGACGCGCGGGCGGTAGCGGTACACCTGACCGTTCCGGTGGCCGATGAAGAGGTTGCAGCCGACGTCGCAGCCGTTGCAGACCGATTCGGTCGAGTCGAGGTTCCAGACCCGCGACTCGAAGCGGAACTCGCGCGGGGTAAGCGCGCCGGTGGGGCAGATGTCGGTGACGCAGGCGCTCATCCAGTTGTCGAGCGGGGTTCCGGGGAACACCCCCACCTCGGTCGACGCGCCGCGCTTGAAGAACGCCAGCTCGCTCGTCCCGGTGATCTCGGCCGTGAAGCGGATGCACCGGGTGCAGTGGATGCAGCGGTTCATGTTCTGGATCACGTGCGGCCCGATGGCCGTCCGGTCCATGCCGGGGTAGGTGCGCTTGAACTCCCCGTAGCGCGACTCGACGGAGCCGTAGTTGAAGGAGTAGTCCTGCAGCGGGCACTCGCCGGCCTTGTCGCAGATCGGGCAGTCCAGCGGGTGGTTGATCAACAGGAACTCCAGCTGGGCGTGCTGCGCCTTGTCGGCCACCGGCGAGGACAGCTGGGTCTTGACCTTCATCCCCGGCATCACCTCGATCGTGCAGGACGCCTGCGGCTTCGGCATCGCGCGGCCGTTGCCGGCGTCCGGGATCTCGACGAGACACTGACGGCAGGCGCCGACCGGGTCCAGCAGTGGGTGGTCACAGAACCGGGGGATGTCAACACCGATCAGCTCGGCCGCCCGGATCACCAGCGTCCCCTTCGGCACCGACACCTCGACGTCGTC
>DASPHC010000047.1:0-120956 GCA_035629865.1 Thermoanaerobaculia bacterium
CATCCGCATCCGCATCTTCGAAAACTTCGCCCGTTGCTCCGCCGTGAGAATCTGCTCGATCTCGGCATTCGTCTGATCCACCTCGGCGCGCACTTTCGGGCGGACCCCGGCCCAGAGCGTATTGATGCGCTGGTGCCGCCGCTCGAGAATGGCTTCGATCTTCGCGCGCTGCTCGTCCGTCAGATCGAGATGGCGGTCGAGGCGCGCGGCCATGACATGCGTGGCGAACGGCGGGACCCGGTGGCCGCGATGCCACAGGATCAGCAGATGGTCGGTCAACATGCCGACGGCAAAGCCGGCGACGAACGTCAGCAGGAGGATGGCTACAGCCACGACCGTGGTCTTAGTGACCGACACTGTACGTGTCTCCCGCCATGCTGATCTCCACCGCCGGATCGAGGACGGTCGTGTCGGTCGTATCGATCGAATTCACCCCGATCGCGGCGGCGATGGCAATGGCAGTCAGCGTCGCGGCGAGGGGACGAAACCAGGCCGCCAGCAGCTCCAGGACGCCGGGCTTGGCGTTCTGATGCTCGAGCCGGTCGTGAATGCGGGCGCGGATCCTCGCCAGCGTCACCTCGTCGGGCTGGTAGCGCAGCTTCCCTGCGTCGGCGCGCAGACGCTCGAAGAACTTGTCGTCGTCACTCATGAAGGGTCTCCGTACAAATCCGCCAGCCTCTCCTTCAGCTTCTTCCTGGCGAGCGACAGGTGCGAGCGTACCGTGCCGTCGCTCAGTCCCGTCATCGCCGCGATTTCGGCGTGGTCGAATTGCTCCACCAGATGCAACCGCGCGACGAGCCGCTGCATGTCCGGCAGCTCGTCGAGAGCCGAGTCGATCCGCCGGCCGATCTCGCTGCTGAGCGCCGGCAGCTCCGCGTCGTCGCGCCGTGCCGCCGGTTCTGTTGCTTCAAGCTCCTCGTGCCGGAACTTCGTGCGGTGCTTCAGCACGTCGAGAGCCTTGTTCGTGACGATGCGGTAGATCCACGGCCCGAACGGCTCGCCGCCACGGAACCGGCCGATGCTCTCGTACGCCTTCACGAACGCCTCCTGCGCGAGGTCCTCGGCGTCGTGCGCGTTGCGCACGACGCCCCACGCGATCGAGACGACCCGCCGCAGGTACTTGCCGACCAGGTAGTCGTACGCTTCCGCGTCGCCCTGCTGCACGCGCGCGATGGCGCGTGCTTCGAGAGGATCGTCATCGACCACACGTTACTTCCTGCGGCTCTCCATCCGCTCCACATGCTCGGTCATGATCTCCGCCAGCTTCGTCCGCTGGGCCGGGGTGAGCACATTGAGGGCCTTCGACGCCGCGTTCAGCATATTCGTCTTCAGCGCCTTCTCGGCAGCGGCCTGGTTGTCGAGGATGGCCTGCGCCCCGGCGACGTCGTTCGGATTCGCGATCAGCGTCTGGGCCACATTCTTCATGGTCCCATGGAGCTGCTCCCGGAAGCCGGCGTTCTGCTCCCGGGTCTCCTTCACGATCGCGTGAATCTGTTCCTTCTGCGCCACGGTCAGGTCCAGCTCCTCTCCGACCTTCGCGAGATGGCCGAGGATGGCCAGCCCCTGGCCGTGACCGAAGCCGTGGTGCATGCCGGGCCCGCCGTGCATCCCGCGCCCGCCCGGACGGGCGTGGAGGATCGGAACCGCCGCCGCAACGGCGACCGTCGCAACGACGAGAGTGATGATGGCAATCCGTTTCTTCATGATGCTGTCTCCTTGTGGAGCAGTACGACCGAAGACCCGGATCGTTGAACGAGGAGGGCCGAGGGCCGAGGGCCGAGGGGGAGCCGGAGACTACCGTTTATCTCGTTTCCCTCCCCTCGGCCCTTGACCCTCGGCCCTCGGCCCTCTCCCCCACGTATAATCGCCCCCTACCATCCATGCGCGCCCGTCATCATCTCCCGCTGATCCTTGCCGGTTGTCTCGCGGCTGCCACGGCCGTGGCGCAGCCGGCGCTCGTCTGCCCGACCGCCCCGGCCGGCCGGCCCTGCGACGTCTACCACTTCCACGTCCAGATGTACCGTGTCGACACGAAGCAGTTCGTGGAAGTCTTCGGCGTCAACCAGTTCGGCTCCCCGGTCGCCTGCGACCGCGCCCGCGACCTCCACATCGCCAATAACGGCAAGGCGATCGACCATTTGCGAAGCATCAAGCAGCAGGTCGAAAGAGACCGCGTCGGCCCGTGTCACTGCGACATGACCACCGACAAGGCTTCGCCGAACTACCTGACCGACCAGCAGCGGGTCTCCCACCTGCGCACCGCCGAGGAGATCCGCCTCCGGCTCCGCGAACGGCTCCTCGACGAGAAGGTCACCAGCGACTCCGAGCTCGTACGCGGCCTCTGGGCCGAACTGCCGCTGACGCCGCAACTCGGGGCGCCGAAGCTCGTCCCGCTCCCGGCCGACGGCGCTCCGATTCAGGTCCTCACCGCCACCGAGGACCTGAAGACCACCAAGACGATCGAAACGTCCAAGCCGACGGTGGCGGCGCTCCACCTGCCCCTCGCGGAGATCGGCGCAGCGCCTCCGCCGCCTCCCGTCCCGGCGGCGGATGCACTGGCCGAGCCCCCGGGAACGCCGCCGGCGGCGACGACCGAGACCGAGACCGCGACTACGACACCCGCCCCCGAAGCGACGACTGCGACGGCGACGCCGCCGGTCGCCGCCCCGACCATTGAAGAAGAGGTCGTGCCGGCCCCGATCGTGGCCGCCGATCCCCCTCCCGCCGAACCGGTCGTCGAAACGACCACCGTCCCCGAGGAAGACATCGCCTCGGCCCAGGAAACGGCCGAAAAGTTCGTCAAATACGAGACCGACCGCATCCTGAGCATCAACACCGCCGCTTCCAATCTCGCCGACGAGAACCTCAAGTCGAAAATCCTGGCCGCGTGCCAGCAGCGCCTGCAGCTCCTGTCCAACCTCCGCCTGCTGATCGAAGGCTCGGGGATGCGCAGCCGCCTCGCCGCGGCGGCGCGCGACGCGCAACAGGAAAACGAGCGGCTGGCGCTCATCGCCCGTCTCTTCGGCGACGACGTGACGCTGCACTGGGCCCCCGTGGACGCCACCGACGCGATCTTCGAGATCGACCCGGCCATTGTGGCCGAGCCGGAGCGCGCCCTGCGCGACACGACCGGAGCGTTCACGGCCCAGCAGAAGAAGCGCGCGCTCTACGTCGCGCTCACGCGCCCGGAGACGACCGAGAGCCAGCGGCTGTGGCTCGGTGGGATCGTGGAGGACTTTCTGCGGTAGGGGATATAGGGGAGAAATGCAAAATGCAGAATGCAGAATGCAAAATTGAAAAGAAGCTGCTCGCCGCTTTTGCATTTTGCATTTTGCATTTTGCATTTTCCCTTTCGGCCCAGGACGTCCCGCCGCCTGACGTTCCGCCCGCTGCTCCGTCCGCCGCCGTCGACGAAGAGTTCGAGACCGCCGTTTACACCGGCAAAAAATTCGCCGAAATGGGCGACTACGCTTCCGCCTACGAACACCTCAGCAAGGCCAACTCGCTGAAAGCCGACGAGCCGGCGGTGCTCTACAACATCGGCGTCGTGCTCGCCCGCGCAGGGCGGTACTCCGATGCCCAGGGGGCCGTCGACCGCTACCTCCAGCTCTTCCCGAACGGCGTCGAAAAGCCGAACATCGTCCTGCTCCAGCGCGAGCTGCAGTTCCAGCGCGCCGTCCAGAAAAAACGGCAGCAGGACCAGGAGTACGCCGACCTCTTCAATCGCGCCAAGTTCCACTACGGCCGCGGCGAGCTCGCCGACGCGCTGCGCCTGTTCACCCAGGCGGAGCAG
This sequence comes from Thermoanaerobaculia bacterium, assembly GCA_035629865.1. Taxonomy (GTDB): domain Bacteria; phylum Acidobacteriota; class Thermoanaerobaculia; order Gp7-AA8; family Gp7-AA8; genus QHVT01. The sequence continues at coordinate 3,794 of DASPHC010000047.1, forward strand.
CTCCGCGGGCACGACGCCGCGGCGGTCTACAACCAGGCCCTGGTCTACGAGAAACAGGGCGATTACGCAAAAGCGGTCGACCGCTTCCGCCGCTACCTCGAGCTCGAAGGCGACCCCGAGGCGAAGATCGGCGTCGACGAGCGGATCTTCAACCTCCAGCGCGAGCTCGAGGACATGAAGTCCAAGATCGTCTGCTCCTTCTGCGGCCGCAAGCTCCCCATCGGCGCCACCTGGTGCGAGCGCTGCTGGCACGGCCCGTATCACGTCCAGTCGCCGGTCTGGAACACCCGCTCCTGCGCCGACGGCGCCTCCGCCACGCGCGCCACCTACTTCGCCGACCAGCGCTTCAACCGCAACGACATCCTTCCCTGCCTCTGGAAGGACGGCTCGATGCTCGAGACCCTCCGCTACTCCCCCGCGCGCCAGCGCACCATCCGCAGCGCCCGCGAAGCCGAAGGCTGGACCTACGCCGGCGAAGTCCTGCAGGACTGGAGCGACAAAAGCGGCAACCAGATCCGGATGGTCCAGGGACCGCAGCACCTGGAGAAGATCACCTCCTCCACCGGCGGCGAAGTCCTGACCTACGTCGCCCATGCCGGCGACAGCGGCGGGGGCGGCGGAATCTGGCTCCTCGACCGCGAAGACCTCGTCATCGACGCCCAGCGCTACCTCAACCGCTACACCTACGACGCCGCGGGCCGCATCGCCCAGCAGCAGGTCGAATACCAGAACACCGCCGCCTGCAACCACCTCATCTCCATGACCGCCGACTACGCCTACGCCAACGACGCCCTCTCCACGGTCGCGATCAAAGGCGGCTACCAGGGCTACCCCGCCGAAGGCAACCCCAAGACCGACTGGACCGCCACCGTCGCCTACTCCTACGACGAAAAAGCCCGCGTCACGAAGGAAGAAGTCTCCCTGGCGTCGTTCAACAAGACCTACGACGTCAAACCCGCCGGCGCCCTGCGCGACGACATCAACAAACTCTACCCCTCCATGCGCATCCGCAAGCCGATCGAAAACCTCCCCCGCACCGGCGACCTCTGCGCCGGCGCCGGCACCGCCCCCCTGACCAACGCCGTCGACCTCCGCCCCTTCTACACCCTCTCCCCCAACCTCGGCATCGCGTTGCAGAACGGCATCACCCGCGCCGTCGTGACGTTCACGTACCCCGAGTGACGCGCGGCGCAGCCGGAGACAATGGCGGCAACTTCAGGCCTGTGGCACGGCCCCTCACCCTGTCCGGCGCCTGAACTTCTAATAACTGCGCTCCGATTTGGATGATTGACGCATCTGCCACGCGCAGGCGCCGAACATCCCTCTCCCCGGCCCGGCGGGGAGAGGGGCAACAAGCGGCTTATCCAGCTGAAAATAGGGGTGTTAGCACGGGTGTGTTGCCCCTCTCCCCTCGCGTAGGGGAGAGGGATGCCGGGCACCTGCGCGTGGCTGGGTCGAAGGATTTGCAGATTGACGTGGATGACGTTAGAAGACCAGGTGCCCGGCGGGGTGAGGGGTCATGCCACTTGCCTGAAGTTGACGCATTGCGGCGTCATCCCGCGCGCAGCGATGGATCCGGGGATGATCCTCCTTCCTGAGTCGCCCGTTCCACATTCGCCGCACCCAACCCGCCGCGCGTGAACGGCACGAGCATCGGGACGCGGCGCCGGTAGTCCTCATACGAAGCGCCGTGCTCGTGAACGAGGTCGCGCTCCTCGAACCGGATCGCGATCAGGATGTACGCCGTCGTCGCGACGGCGAACAGGAGATGCGCGTACGTCATCGTCGGAGTCATCCAGAACGCGAAGAACCAGCCGACATACAGCGGATGCCGCACCAGGCGGTACGGACCCGGAGTCCCGAAGTGCAGCTTCGTGTACGGCCTGCCGCGCAGAAACAGCCACACCTGGCGCAGCCCGAACAGGTCGAAGTGGTTGATGAGGAACGTCGAGACCAGGACCAGCCCCCAGCCGAACGCGAAGAGCGCCAGCAGCACCGCGCGGCCCGCGGGATCGTCGACGGCCCATACGACACCGCCGAGAGGACGCCACAGCCAGAAGAGCAGGATCAGGGCGAGGCTGGAAAAGAGAACGTACGTCGAGCGCTCGACCGGCGGAGGTACGATCCGCGTCCAGCGCTCCTTGAACCATCTCCGTGCCATCACGCTGTGCTGCACGGCGAAGAGTCCGAGCAGGAGGACATCGACGGCGATGGCCCGGGCCAGCGGTTCCTGCCTCGGTCCATCGAGAGTCGTGGGCACCCCGAAGCCGCCGATGAAACCGATCGCGTAGAGAAACGTGGCGAAGAAGATCGCGTAGGACACCACACCGTAAGTGAAGAAGCCCAGTTTCTTGATCATGACGCCAAGGTCGGTCGGCAGGGGAGGCGGCGGTATGGGCGCGATGTCCCGGCCGACTTACAATCACCACTGGCGGAAAGGACAAATGTCCCGGTCACGGCAGCGGATCCGGTTCCTGCGCACCGACGACGGCGTCAAGCTCGCCTGGGCCGAATCGGGCGCCGGGCCGGTGCTCGTGAAGGCCGCGAACTGGATGACCCATCTCGAGTTCGAATGGGAGAGCCCCGTCTGGCAGCATTGGATCCGCTTCTTCAGCGACCACTTCCGCTACATCCGGTATGACGAGCGTGGCTGCGGACTCACCGACTGGCAGGTCGGCGAGCTCTCGCTCGAACAATGGTCGAACGACCTCGCCCGCGTCATCGACGCCGCCCACCCCGAAGGCCCGGTCTCACTCCTCGGCATTTCCCAGGGCGCGGCTGCATGCATCGCGTACGCGGCGCGCCATCCCGAGCGCGTCTCCCGGATGGTGCTCTACGGAGGCTACGCGCGCGGCGCGTACCACCGCGGCAACCCCGAGGCGGAGCGCGAATACCGGCTGATCATCGAGGCCATCCGCGTCGGCTGGGGCAAAGAGAATCCCTCGTTCCGCCAGCTCTTCACGTCGCGGTTCATCCCCGGAGGCACGCCCGAGCAACTGGCCTGGTTCAATGAGCTCTGCCGCCGCACGACCTCGGCGGAAGTCGCGGCGCAACTCCTCCAGATGCGCGCCAGGATGGACGTCGTCGATCTCCTCGACCAGGTCCGTGCGCCGACGCTCGTCCTCCATGCGCGCGAAGACGACGTCGTGCCGTTCGGCGAAGGACGGTTTCTCGCGTCCGGCATTCGCGACGCCCAGTTCGTCGAGCTGCCCTCGCGGAACCACGTCCTCCTCGCCGGCGAGCCCGCGTGGGTGCGCTTCCAGGAGGCCGTGCTCGAGTTCTTCGGCAGCGCCCATGCCGGTACCGGCGGCGCGGACGTCTTCGCGTCGCTCTCGCCGCGCGAGCGCGAGATCCTCATCCTCGTCACCGAGGGCCTCGGCAACGGCGACATCGGCGAACGGCTGGCCATCTCGGAGAAAACCGTCCGCAATCACATCTCGAAGATCTACGACAAACTCGGAGTGTGGACGCGCGCGCAGGCGATGGTGTTCGCACGCGACCACGGATTTCACGGCTGAGGCTTGGGGGGGTGGGTTTCCGCCGGGCCGCGGGGGAAAGGGCGGCCCTGCAGCCGCCCTTTCCTGCTTATCTTTCAATCCGCTCCGATCTCTTCAGCGGTCGCGCCTTCGAGTGTCCTGAGAAGTGCTCCATCACGCGCCCACCACGGGTATGGCGCTTCCGTTGGTCATCTCAAAGCATTTGCTTTAGAGCTCGTTGAACAGGAACGGCACGCCCGCCTCGATGGTGTTGGCGTTGAAGTTGGTGCCGGTGATCGTCACCGTGATCGTGTCTCCGGCAACCGCAGAGAAGTAGTAGTAATCCTTTCGGGAGCAGCTCAGGTCGCCCTGCGTGCCGTTGTGCGAGAAGATCGTGTTCGAGGTCGTGGACCCGTTGTGCGTCACGCTGACCGAGGCTGTGAGCGTGTTGTACTGGCTGTTGTTCGGGTCGTCGAAGTCCACGCGAAGGCTGACCGACCACTTGTTCGAGTTGTTGAGCGGATCGCTCGCGCCGATGGTGTACGAATAGGTCACGGTCCCGGAAGAGCCGGTGAAGGTCTTCGACGGATCGTTGTAGCACGACAGTGTCCCCGTTCCGACGCTGCCGGACGTGCCCGCGCAAGTGGCATCCCATTCGTACTCGTGCCAGTAAGCGCTTCCGCAACAGAAGAACGGTCCGGTGATGTTCGGACACGCGGCGTAGGCGGAGAGCGGGGAAAACAGCAAGGCAATCACGACAGCTGCAATTACTGATTTCATAATTCCTCCTTGCGCGCCATGCTGCTGTAAGCATTCACTGAAGGATAGAGACAAATGTGACGGGATTGACCCCCAACCTTAGGGCGATCTCGGCATCGCGCTGCAGAACGGGATCACGCCGGCGGGGGGGACTTTACGTATCCGGAGTGAGGGTCGCGCCTTGAGGCTGGACAGGAGCAAATCACCGTTTGCCCATGCGCGAGTACAGCGGCGTCATACGGGCACCGGTCCGCCGCTCGGACGGGGATCAGGCCCCGGTCAACGTGAACCCCGCCACCTGTTGCGGCGGGTTCTCGCTGAGCGCGACCTGCACGTTGAAGTTGGTTACCCTCGGCCACTGCGTCAGTGAGAGCCATGACGACGCGATTCCGTCGCCGACGGCGAAGTGGACCTCCGCGTCGGCAATCGACTGGTTGAGCGCGCCGGCGCCCTGGAAGGCCATCAGAGTCACGTTCTCTCCCGCATCGCGCGCGAGGTTCTTCGCGCTCGGCGCCGACGGTCCGGGGTTGTTGGCGACGTACCCGAGCGTGATCTCCCCGAGCGTCCCGAGCTTCGACACGATCTCGTCGCGTGTGGTCGGCGTGCCGAGGCTGAAGCCGCCGCGGCCGGTGTAGACGAAGTTCGTGAAGCAGAGGTCCGTCGCACAAAGCCAGTCGACTTGCGCAATCTCGCTGCCGATGTTCGCCTGTCCCGAGAGCGCCAGATCGAAGTCACCGTTCCCCATCCCGTCGTGAAGGGCCGTGAACTTCGCCGACTCCTCGGCGTACGATCCTGACACCAGCACCCACTCGGGATCGGGACTCAGCCTGGGATAGTGCCGCGCCACGATTGCCGTCAGAGCCCGGCCCGTCTCGTAGTCGAGACCAGCCAGCTCCGCCGCGTTCGCCCGGAAGACGTACGGCGCCGCGTCGGCGTGACCGATGCGCAGCCTGCAGCGCTCCAGCACCGCGTGCAGTGATGACGCCGGATCGATCTCCTGCGCCGGGATCCACTCGCCTCCCTTGCAGGAGTCGAACGGCACCGGAGGGATGACGCCGAGATACTTGCGGTAGATCGATGCGTATGCGGCGGGGGCGCTCTGCCATTCGGCGATCGCCGCGCAGAGGACTTGGCTCAGTTGCGAAGGCATGACAAAGCATACGACGAAGTCGGCAAGCGCCGGTTCGGCCGCGCGAAACATCAACCGCTCGGCTTCAGCGCCGCCCGTCGAGTACGAGGCTCACGGGATCGCCGACGCGGATCGTACCGGTCTGCACCACCGTTCCGTAGACGCCCGCGTTGTTCTCGTTCAGCCGGACGACGGTCTTCAGCACCCGCTTGTCCTGGATGCCGGTGTCCGGATCGAGATTGACCATGACGCAACGCACGTCGCGCAACGTCACGCTCACGGCCGGCCGAGGCTCGCTGTTGCCGAAAACGAGTGTCCCGCCCACCCATCCATCCTCCAGAAACGGCTCGAGGTCCCGGGTCTCGAGCACGATGTTGGCTCTGAAGCGCCGGCGATCGAGATCCACGCCCGCCTCGGCGCCGATGCCGGCAATCGTGGCCAGGCTGATCACCGACACCGGGGCATCGTCGAAGATCCCGTGCTTGAGCTTCATCAACTCCACGTCGCTCCCCAAACGCCCGGCAATCTCGTCCCGGAGCTCGGCGCTGCGAAGCTCCATCTGCGCCCCGGCCGGCGTACGGACGTGAGTGGGCAGCGGCTCGCCCGCACTCTCGTCGAGACCAACTGGGTGGTACAGCAGAAGCTCGGCGACGCGGCTCGCGGTCAGCCACGGAAACCCGCTCTCATCTCCCAGCCGCCGGAAGGCGAAGCGCCGATCCCCATCCAGCCCGTGCCACCCGAGAAATGCCGACTCCGTCGCCGTCCCAGCCATCGACTTGACGGGATAGCGCACCAGTTCGCGAACCTGCCCGAGCTCTAGCACCATGCAGTCACTATACGAAACGCCGCGGCAAGTCGCCCGTGCAGCGGGTACCGAGGCTCGACCACGATTCGCCGTTCTCGACCCTTTGATCCGTCGAAAAAAGGGCGGCCCTGCGGCCGCCCTTTCCTGCTGATACTGCTGTTGCCTGTCGCTTACTTCTTGCCAGGGGTCGCGGGCGTGGCCGGGTCCGCGGGTGTGGCGGACGGAGGGTCGGCAACCGTCTTCCGCTTTTTCCCACGGCTCATCTTCTTCTTCAGGTCTTCCACGAACGGGATCAGCTCCACCCCTTCCGGACGCGTGCTCAGGCGGGTGGCCATGACGTAGACGTCGCGGGCGCTGTATCCCGCTTCGGCCCGTGCCGCGCGGATGGTATGCGCGAGCGCGCGGCCTGCGGCGAACAGCGCCTGCACCACCGGCTCGTGGGCGAGCGCGAACGCCATGGCGTCCCGCATCTTCTCGGCCGGCGCACCGGCAACCTGCATCAGGCGCTCGTTGCGCTGCACCATGGAGCTCACCGCTTCGAGGGCGGCATCCGGAATCGCCGCGATCTGCCCGAGGCGCCTCGCGTCGCGCTTGGAGCCGTGGGTGAGCTCGCGAACCTCCGGCTTGATCGTATCGATCCGGTCGAGTAAATCCTGCGCCGCCGTCGCGTGCGGCGACGAAGGCTCGAGGGTCTCCAATTCGAGAGGCATGACATCTTCTCCTTTTCTCTTCATCGGCGACTCTGCGAGTGCGGGAGGGTCGCGGCGGCCCCCGGTCGCGCTCTTCGATCCGCGGCTTGGGAACGTCGAGGGAAGGTTTGTCAGCTTCCTCGGAAGGTTCGTAACCTTCCACGGAAGGTTCGTTAGCTTGTTCGGAAGGTTCGTTAGCTTCCCCGGAAGGTTCGTAACCTTCCTCGGAAGGTTCGTAACCTTCCTCGGAAGGTTCGTAAGCTTGTTCGGAAGGTTCGTTAGCTTCCACCGAAGGTTCGTAACCTTCCTCGGAAGGTTCGTAACCTTCCACCGAAGGTTCGTAACCTTCTCCGGAAGGTTCGTTACCTTTCGACGTTTCGGCGTCTTCTGCTCCCTTGGAGCGCATCGTGAGCGCAAATATGCGCCTGATCCGAAGCGGTGTCAACCGTCAATAGTGGCAACTGCGCACACTATGTGCTATACTAACGCCCATGCAACTCAGTGAAGCAGTCCGCCGCGCCCGGGCCGAGCTGGGGCTGAGCCAGAAGAAGCTCTCCGAGATGGCCGGCATCCAGCGGCGCCAGCTCGCCACCCTTGAAGGGGGAGGCAACGTCACCCTCTCCACCCTGACCAAGGTGCTATCGCAACTGCCGAACCTGGAGTCGTTTACGATCCAGGGCGTCACGGCCAAGGTCCAGCGCAACGAGACCGCGGACGCCGTCCTACGCCGCTACCACGGCGCCTTCTCCTCCCTGGTCGACATCGTCCGCGACCTCGCCGAAGCCCACAACGCCGGCCGCACGATCGGTCCCGAGAAGCTCCGCCAGCTCGACGAGGCCCACTACGTCATGCAGGGCCAGCTCGGCATCACCCCGGAAGAGACCGACGAGATCCTCCAACTGCCCGACGACGAAGCCGACGCCGTCATCACCACCATCCTCCAGCGCGCCGAAGCGGGCGACTCCGAGGCGCAAAAGCAATTCCACGACGAAGCAGAGGAGGAGTGAGGTCGGCGCTCTCCCGATGCCCGCGGATGCGCCGACGTCCGCATTCCGCGGTAAGTGCCGCTACTCGGAGCCGCCGAAGGCGGCGGAAGACCTGTAGGCCCGCCCTTCAGGGCGGGCACCCGGTCGTCCCTCGGGACCAGCCCGCGAAGCGGGCGACAGAAAACAGCGCCTGACCCATGCTGCGAAAGAGAAAGCTCTGACCCCACTCCGGATCAGAATGCTTCGCGATCGCGTCGAACCTCAGAGACCGAGAAGCGTTCTGCTCAACGATTGGATGACGCGCGGATGAAAGCGGCGATCGCGAGGGGCAAGACGGCCACCGCCAGGATCATCGGGACATATGTCCAGCTGAAGCCGAATCCGGCCCGCAGGTCGGAAATCAGACCGACCGCAACCGCGAACACTCCGATTACAGGGAGTGCCATAAAAAACCAGAATCCCGCCCGGTGATTTCGTTCCGTCGTGGCGGCACACCCGGCGCACATTTCTCCAACACCGGCGTGCCCGGTCTCACCAACCATCGTCCTCGCGTTACGGCCGCAGCGTACACAGAGACCGAGCTCACCGCGGCGGGCCGACCGGCGTGCCGTCCACGCGAGATAAGCCACCGCAACGACGATTACGACAATTCCGATCATCACGGGCCTCGCCTTCAGGCGCAAGCAGTAGGGAATTATAGCGGCGGTCGTGCAGGGCCAGCTGGGCATCACTCCCGAAGAGACCGAGGAGATCCTCCAGATCCCCGACGACGAAGCCGACGCCGTCCAGCGCGCCGAGGCGGCCGGGCCGGCTCCCCGGCGCAAAAGCAATTCCAAGACGAAGCAGAGGGGGAGTGAGCCCAACGCCTCTCGGGGTCAGAGCTTTCCTTTTCTCTGCTGCGGTGGAAGCAAGGTGCGTCCCCACTTGCGCGAGCAAGAAAGGTGTGACCCCTCTGCTTCCTCCGATGCCCGCGGATGCGCCGGCGTCCGCATTTCCGCGGTAAGTGCCGCTACTCGGAGCCGCCGAAGGCGGCGAAAGACCTGTAGGCCCGCCCTTCAGGGCGGGCAACGAAGGCCCCCAAGAGGGACCAGCCCGCGAAGCGGGCGGCAGAAAACGATGAAGGCCAGAAGGAATACCACCGCAAGGTAATCTTTGAGGAAGAGCTCGTCCGTCTCTTGCGCCGGCACGGGATCGATTTCGATGAGGGGTACCTGGTGGAGTGACTAACCTGCCGCCCGCTACGCGGGCTTGCCTGGTGACTCGCGCTGGGTGCCCGCCCTGAAGGGCGAGCCTACAGATCTTTCGCCGCCGTCGGCGGCTTCGAGTATGCCTTTGGAGATGGGGTCAGAGCTTCGTTCCTCGTTCCGATCGGAGTTAGGCCGCGCCCTTCACCGATTCTGTTTCACAAGAGCTATCTGCCCAAACTTCTGGCCATTCTTGAACCAAGCTCCGGCTAATCGATTCCCAGTCTGGAGGACGTGATATTCGCCGCCAAACTCAATCGATCTTCCATGCTTCTGATATTCGACCTCACGGAAGGTGATAGCGGCTGAGGAGCGACGCGAGTTTCCGCGGTCGCATACTTCCGACCAAGGTTTATCGGCCGGATTCCATTGTGTAAGTGTTTCGCCAGTTACCAGGGTTATCGTATCTTCGTCTTTATACTCCAACTGCCCTTGAATCCTATTCGATGAGTCTCGAGTGATGGTTAGCCGAACTTGCCGATCGGGATCGTATGCTCCCTCCCAAACTTCTACAGGCTCAGCCTTCGCTGGAATTCCCGTTGACCGCCCTTGCGGCCATTCGGTTGTAGCTAACACGCTCGCTGTTTCCGCAGGTAATGCCACGAGCAGTTCTTTAGCAAGCTCGTACACGAAACGACTCAGGTCGAAATCGATATCGCTTTCGTTTCCTTCCGATAGGGCGCGGTCATCTCCTGGCCATGCCTGTAACCTTGCGAGGCTCGGCTCCAGTTGCCACGCGCATGGTCTTGCTATAAGTGGATATACGATCAAGCCTTCCTTCATGTGCGCTTCGATTTTAGGCATTTCTTTGTCCCAAATGAAGTCGGATGCATGAAAGTTAGGAGTGACAATCAGAACGGCAATTTTCGCCTCACCCAGCGCGCGGTCGATCGCCGTTTCCCATTTCGAACCGATGCGTATGCGCTGGTCAGACCAAACGTCTACCAGACCGAGGCGCTGAAGAACGGCGAGGTGAAGCCGAACTCGATCGGCCCATGCTCTGTCCGCGTGGCTGTAGCTCACGAAAATCTTTGCACGATCCATACTCGGCCCCCGCAATGTGATTTAGACTCCCAAGATGGTAGCACTGATCTTGTGTAGTTGGCGCTTTGGGCAAAGCGAGCGATCCGATAGAAGCCGACCACATGCACACCATTCGATGTGCCAATAGAGAGCATCGTGCGACCTAGGCGGCGGTTTGCTTTCGGCTTTTCTTCTCGCAAATGATCCACCATGAGGTAATTGCATAGGCTGCAGATGCAGGAATCACCGTGAAGTTCACGAAATCAGAGGTGGATAAATCCGTGCTGCTGTAGAAGGCGATCTGCAGGAGCAGCATAGGGAGCATAACCACAGCTCCGGCGATCCCTTTATTGACACGCTGCTTGCCAACGAGATTGATGAGAGCGCCAATACCGATGCCGGCGAACATCAACACCATGTAGATGAAGAATGTCAGCATCTCGTCTCCTGTGCCGGTGTGCAAGAAGTTTGTTCGACACTGCAGAGTCACTCCGTACCGAACAGCTTTGCTTTGATCTCGTCCCACGGACGCGCGGACGACCGGTCGGAGTAATAGGCAGCCAGCCGTCGATCGAGCTCTTCGCGCACCTCGTCACTTGGAGGGGGGTCCTTCGCCGCCATGCTCTGCGTCGGTCGGAAAGCTCTTGCGGCTCAGGATGACAGGAAAGGGAGGCCTCCCCCTCTCCTCGACCTCGCCGTCCAGGCCTGACCCGTCATTTGCCAGTACCTACAAGTGCGCGCAGCGCGTCGAGCGAATCGTCGGCCACGTTGTCTAAAGCGTCTACGATTCTCTGAATCTCATCGGGTGCGAGGTTCAGGAACGTAGCCACTTCATCGGCCGAGTATCCGTGATCCCACACTGCCGAACGGACACAGGCCAGTCGTACGTCGGCAGGAAACTCCGCTTCGTCCGCTTCGCCGAACAACTCCGGAAGCGTCGGACGATGATCGAGGGGTGGCGCGCCGGTAGGCGTTCCAGCCTCATTACGATTCCTCTCGCGAAACGCCTTTGCGCGCAATACTCGGAGCGGCGACAGACGGCTGTGGTCCCCCTTCAGGAGGTTTGCGGCATAGCGGCGTGTCATGCTCGCGAGCGCGCACACTTGCGCGTCCGTGGAGGGCAACGTCTCGACCTGCCTGACCGGCTCGAATGTTCCATCGGCGTCTTCTACGAGCGTGTGCAAACCGAAATGATGCTCGCGCCCTTCGGTAAAAATACCGACACAGACCCACGGCGCGCCGCCTCCAGTCTCGAGCGCAATATCGACCCGAGACGATGCAGACGAAAACTCGAGATGGATTTCGAGATCGAACATTTGCTCGACGACGGACCCAAGCGCAAAATCACTGGCGAGCGGCGTGAAGTACCTGGATACGGCGTCACGGAATTCAGAAAACTTATCGTCACCCGGCTGCAATGTGGTCGCAGTATAGCTTCCAACGAAGCGCGCGCAGGGTGTGTCCGCTCTCTGAATTCCTCGGATACGTATAAACGGTCTCGAGCTCACTTCCGAATCGGATGGGCAATCGCGGCTAGATCCCGTGAAGATGAGCGACAGCGTCGCTGATCTCTGTCTGCGCCTCGCGGCGCGCTCATTGGACCTTCCTGGAGTTGGCGAGGTACTCCTGAGCGACGCGGTCGTCGGTGAGCTGCGAATGCGCGATACTTACCCTGCCAGGGAGGCGGGAGCGAGGCTTTCGCTGCTCCTGGTGAAGAGGGATCCCTCCTCAACTGACAAACCGGTTCGGCCGGATGAGGAGGAGATATATGCGACGTGTTCTTTGTGCAGTGGGCCGGGGTGTGTCTGTTCTGTCCCTGAGTGTGGTGCTTTCGGGAGGTCTCTTCGCCGCGGAGACGATCGGCGGTGAGCCTCGGGAGAAGGAGCGGCGGCATCCCGTCGTCAAGGTGGTGAAGAAGGTTATCCGGTCGCTCGGGGATCTCTTGACCATTCCAAAACCATAGCTCATGCGTGTGGGGTGAACTCTCGCTCCGGCCTGGTTCGGAGCGAGAGGATGTACTCGCGGACGTCCGTCACAAGCCTGGTCGTGGCCTTCTTCGCCGCGAGGGCTTCGGTCAGGTATCCGAGGGCGGTGATCGCCCGGGTGTTCAGTTTTGCCGAGGTGAACTCGTTCACGACCATTCGGGCGAGGGTCTCTGCCTGGGAGGCGTTGCCTCTCTGAAGCATCCCCACGATGATGTCCAGGGCGCAGATTCCAGCTTCTTCGGGCATCGAGGATTGGAGAAATCCGCGGCGGACAGGCCTGAGGTGGGAGATGCCTTGGTCGGTCCGTCCTCTTCGGATCATGAGCCGGCCGATTCCTGCCTGGGATTTGAGGACTTCGATCGGCTGGCCGAGGTCCTGGTTCATCTTGATGGCCTGCTTGAGGTTCGACTCCGCGTCGTCGAAGTCGGCGAGCTCGATGGAGCAGAACCCGATGACGAGGTGAAGGGCGGCCCGGCTGTCCTTCTCCATGTCCGGAGTTGAGGCTAAGAGCAGGAGGTAAGTCTCCCTCGCCTCTCGGTATCTACGCAGCCTCTGAAGGAGGACACCCTCGGCGATCCTGCTCATGACGAGGAGCCTCGTATCTTCGTAGAGCCGGAAGATCTCCTTGCATTCGGTCAGAAGCTTGAAGGCGTCTGCGTATCGCCCCACCTCCTGGTAGGTGGCGGCGAGGGTGAACCGGACGATGGCGCGGTCGTAAGCGAGGGTGAGGTAATTCGAGATGAGGGACTCTGCCCGTTCGAGTGCGTCAACCGATTCCTGATACCGGCAGAGAGCACTGAAGACCTTTCCCAGGTCTTTCCAGGCGTAGGCCCGGATCTGGGCGGGGATGGGAACCGGATAGGCCGCGTCAGGCATGGCCTCGGCGAGGGAGACGCCAAGCTCGGCGAGGTCCAGCGCGTGCCTGGGATCGCGGTTCAGCGTGTCGGTGAAGATCCGGCCGATTCTCGTCATCGCTCCCCATGTCTGAAGGTCCGGGTGTCCGGAGAGAGCCGGCCAGCTCTCGATGGGCGTATCGCGCAGGATTCTCTCCACGGTCCGCGATGCCGCTTCGCGCTCGGCCCTGATTCTCTTCAAGGCCGTGGCGTGCTGCGAGGCGAGCAGAGGGTTCGTTCGTCGCGCCATCTAGGACTCCGCCTTCAGGCGCTCGGCGGCGGCCGTCATCGATTGGTAGAGCCACAACTGAATATCCTCGGTGGTTTCCAGGTGGCGAATCGAAGCCATGAGGACCTCGTGGGCGAGGGCTTCGGCCGCCTCCTGCGAGAGCTGAAGCTCCTGGGTGCCGAGGATGACGAGAGCGGGGAAATAGCGCTCGTAATACGCATCCTCGTCCGCATCGGGCGGCTTGTCTCTGGTGGGAACCATAGGTACCTCTCGGCGCGAGACAGTACCACTCGGAATTGAGGCCGTAAAGGTGGCGTAATTGACGCGGATAGGTGTCAGTTTGACGTTATTCTGTCGGCCCAGCTTGCGCGAACACGAAAGGTGTGCCCCCTCTGCTTGCTCTGGAGCGCAACAGCTTCAGAGCGAGCCCGCACTTGTATAATTGCGTCGATGGCGAAGGACAAAGATTCCAAACTTCAGCAGATCGGTGCATCGGTCGCCGCGATTACGGCAGCGGCGCCCGCACTTCTGATCGGGGATGAGGTCAGTGCTGCAATCGCGCTTTTCGGTGTTGGTGCTGCCTCGGTGATGGAGAACATTCGTGCTCGCACAAGAAGCCTTGACGATGCTGTGCGTGACGCTCTCGCCGATGAACGACTACGAGAGCGGTTCGACGAGACCGTCAAAACAGATGAGTTCTTAGCTTTGTACGTCAGGTCACGTGATACGGCGGCGAAAAGCGAGAAAGAACAGAAATTACGATATATCCGAAACTTTCTGATCAACGCGGTCATTCTGCCAACGAGTAGAGAACCGGACAAAGAACGCTATTTACGTCTCATCGACGAGTTGTCGTTTCGCGAGCATGAGCATTTTGTCGAGTTTATGAGGATGGTAGTTCCTTCTGCCGGATCATCCTCGCTTGAGGAATGGGTAACGAAACCAGTGACGATAGGAGGGATGATTTCCACGTTTGCATGCCGCATATTGGGTGTACCGGACACTACCAGCTCGGCAGAAGTAAACGACATGACCGCAGAGCTAGTAGTCGCCTTCCGACATCTTCACGCGGCAGGCCTTCTTAACGGCGTGCCGACTCGCAGCCCGACCGGAGATATGTTTCAGTTCTCGACAAATGGATTTACCGCTAAGTTCTTGCGGTTTGTTCTCGACCCATTCTAACGTCGCTCGTGTTTCGTAAGGCTAATGGCAACGGTCTTCAGTTACCTCTTCCTGTCATCCTGAGCCACACGAACTGGCCTCAAGGCGGAGAGCATAGCGGCGAAGGACCTGGGCGGGAGGTGGAGTGCTGCGTGCCCCCACACGCCCAGGTCCTTCGCCGCCATGCTTCCCGTTTCAGCGGCAGTTCCTCTGGCTCAGGATGACAAGGAGGAGGCCCTCTGCATGCTGGTGCGATTGTACTGGACGCGCAACGTGTCATTTCACCTGTTCGATAGCTCCGCCATGTACCGACAGGAGGCGAAGGTGGGTCAGAGCTTTCTTCTTCTCTTCGTTGGACGCGAGATGTGCCCGCATCCCTGCGAAGAAGAAAGGTGGGACCCGGCTGCTTCCTCCTCTCGCGTGCACGGTAACGATGGAGCCATCGGTAAGGGGTGCACGCACGACGATGTGACAGAGACGACTTTGCCCCGCTGCGCTCCGAGGTGGCGCGTTGCACCGGCGTAGCTTAGGCGGCCGGATCGCGTCGCCTTCATGCCCGATCAGATACGCGGACGAAAGAACGGCTGAAACATACTGCCGAGCAGCAGGGCCACATCTGCCAACTCACGCGCATCGCGGCGGAACACCGCAGGCGATGGCGCGAGGATGGCGAGCACCAGTTGGACCGAGTAAGCCTGCGCGTCGTCGAGGACGCCCGTGGAATTCGACGGTAACGCGAGGAGCAGCAGCGCGGCGTGGGTTGGAGTGGACTGGCCGTCAGGGTCGATCAACGCCGAGAAGCTCGGATCGTTGGGCGTGAGTACTGGATAGTCTTCACGCAGTCCGAGCAGCGTCTCGACGTCACGCTCGGCAACCACGGGATAGAAAAAGTCGGCGATGGCGTCGCGATGAAGCGACGTCACCTGCCGCAGACTCGGCATCACTGACCCGCGTCGCCGCTCGACGCGGTAGAGGGCGTAAATGACGTCTTTTGGGTCGTCGCAGAGGAGGCGGATTGCCGCATCAGATCCTTGGATGATCTGGACGTTAAAGTCGTTCTCCTTCGCGAGTTCGCGATAGAACAGGACGTCGTCGCCCTTCAATGCTGTCCAGATCACGTCGGCCGCACGGCGCGGGTCACGCTCGACAACCGCTTTGATATCGGCCAGCGCAGGCGACCATGCCGCTACGTCGTCGCTACCGATGTCATACCAGACGGGGATCAGCCGGCGTGACGCATGCCCGAGACATGTTTGCACCAACCCGTTTGTCTCCCAGTTGGTCCACGGCTTGGCGATGAACGCTTTGCTGACGATGATGACGCCGTGCCAGGAGTGCGCGAGGCCGCGATCGATCGACTCACGAAGACTATCGCCCGCGCGCAGTGAAAACTCGTCGTACCATACTGATAGGCCGCGCCTCTGTAGCTCTGCCGCCAGCGGTCGCACGAAAGCCGCTTGATTTTCAGACGCGTGAGAAATGAACACGTCCCAGATAGCGGCGCGCATAACCTCCCCAGAGTGCTTGACATTGCGAATGTATCACTGCTCCGACGAAACGTTGATTAGGTGACGCGATGATCCTTGCCGCCCGCGACTTGGCTTCCGGGGAGGCGGCGGACCACCGCAGACGTCACTTCTTCTTCGCCGGCACAAACCCCGGCAACCGCTCCCCCTTCGCCGACACTTCGATCAACAACGCCAGCCGCTTTTCGCGCGTCTCTTCCTTCTTCGCGCCGATCACAAACCACGACGCCAGCCGCCGGTAGTACGGCGGTTGAGCGTCAAAATACGCCGCCGCCTTCTTGTTCGCTTCGAGCTTCTTCCGCATGGCCGGCTCCAGGTCCGCACTCTCCCGCTCGAAGGAGTACTGCGCGGTCTTCGTCGCGTCGCGGGCCTCGAAGGCGGAACGCCCCGGAGGGGCGACCAGGCCGAGGGCGTCGAGCTCCTGGTAACGCTTCGTATTGATCGCGCTCCAGTAGCTCTTTGCCTTCCTCGGCGTGAAGCGGTTGGTGTAGCTCTCTTCGTCGACGTTCTTTCGGACGCCGTCGATCCAGCCGAAGCAGAGGGATTCGTCGACCGCCTCCTTGTAGGTCAGGCCGCCGCGGCCGGATTTCTGGTTGTAGAAGCCGACGTAGAGCTCGGGCACCTGGTCGTGGTTCTTTTCGAGCCATTTGCGGAAGGCGGCCTGCGATGCGAAGTGCTTGACGTTCATTTCTGCGAGGTCCGTTTGAAGGGGACGCAGTAGGGGTCGTCGGCGGCGCATTCGGTGTATTCGAACTGGATGGTGGTGTGGACGATGCGGTATTCGCGGGCGAGCATGGTGTTGATCTCTTCGACCAGGCCGGCGGTGGTCTTGACGGGGACGTCGCCGACCATGAGGTGGCAGGAGAGGGCGGGGCTGGAGGGGCCGAGGGCCCAGATGTGGAGGTGGTGGACGCCCTGGATGCCGTCGATGCGGCCGAGGGCCTCGGTGACGGCGTCCGGGTCGATGCCGGAGGGGGTGCCGTCGAGGAGGAGGTTGAGGGACTCGCGCAGGACGCCGTAGCTGCTGGCGAGGATCATGACGCCGATGAGGATGGAGATGCCGGCGTCCCAGCGCGGGGAGCCGGTGAGGCGGATCAGGATGGCGGCGACGATGATTCCGGCCGAGGAGACGGCGTCGCCGACCATGTGGATGAAGGCGCCGCGGAGGTTGACGTCTTCGCGGCTCTCGTGGTGGATCGAGATTGCGGTCGCTGCGTTGACGATCAGGGCGATGGCGGCCATGACCAGCATCAGCACGGTGTCGACGGTGCGGGGGCTCTGCAGGCGCTCCCACGACTCGCGGAAGATGAAGAAGGTGAACGCGACCAGGAGGCCGGCGTTGACGAAGGCGGCCAGGATGCCGGCGCGCTGGTAGCCGAAGGTCTTGGAGCTGGTCGGTTTGCGTTGTTCGAGGCGGACGGCGACGAGGGCGATGATCAGCGCGGCGGCGTCGGTGAGATTGTGGAGGGCGTCGCCGATGAGGGCGAGGGAGCCGGCGTAGAGGCCGATAGCGATCTCGGCGACGACCACCAGGACGTTGGCCGCGGTGGCAATGGTCAGTTTTCGGGATACGGAGTCGTGATGGTGGTGGTGATGATGGGCGTGTCCGTGCGCCATCGCATCACCGCGTCGACTTCTCCACCTTTTTCGACTTCGCCGCCACCTGCTCGGCCATCGTGCCGCGCTGCTGTTTCAGTTTCGCGGAGAGCTCGGGGTCGCCCGTGGCGATGATCTGCGCCGCGAGGATGCCGGCGTTGCGGGCGCCGCCGATGGCGACGCTGGCGACCGGGATGCCGGGGGGCATCTGGACGATGGCGTACAACGCGTCGAGTCCCTGCAGCGCGCCGCTGGCGAGCGGGACGCCGATCACCGGGCGCGTGGTGAAGGAGGCGACGACGCCCGGGAGGTGGGCGGCCATGCCGGCGCCGGCGATGAAGACGGCGCAGCCGTTGGCCTCAGCCTCGGTGATGATGGTTTTGGCGCGCTCCGGGCTCCGGTGCGCCGAGGCGACGGCGAATTCGTAGGGGATGCCGGCTTCGTCGAGGGCCGCCGCCGCCTGAGACATGACCTCGGCGTCGGAATCGCTTCCCATGATGATCTGGACCCACGGTTTGCTCATGTCGATGCGGCTCGTGCCTCGAGTGCACGATATCCGATGTCGCGGCGGTAGCGGGCGCCTTCGAAGCGGACTTTCGGGGCGGCTTCGTACGCTTTGGCCAGTGCCTCGGAGAGGGTGGCCGCGCGGGCGCAGACGCTGACGACGCGGCCGGCTTGGTTGACGAGCTTCCCGCCTCTCTTGACGACGCCGGCGTGGAAGACGACCACGGACTCGTCGTCGACCGGGTCGAATTCCACTTCCTGCCCTTTGGTGAAGTCGTCCGGGTAGCCGTCGACGGCGATGACGACGCAGGCGGCGGCTTCCTTTTTCCAGGTGAGGTTTTTGACGTCGCCGAGGGAGCCGTTCGCGACGCGGAGGCAGATGTCGGCGAGATCGTCCTCCATCCGCATCATCTGGACCTGCGTCTCGGGATCGCCGAAGCGGCAGTTGTATTCGAGCGCCTTCGGGCCGTTCGCGGTCAGCATGACGCCCGCGTACAGGACGCCGGTATACGGCCGCCCCTCGGCGCTCATCCCCTGGACGGTCGGGACGATGATGGTGCGCATGATCTCGGCGGCAGTCTCTCCGCTGAGGACGACCGCCGGGGAGTGGGCGCCCATCCCGCCGGTATTCGGGCCGGTGTCGCCGTCGAAGGCTTTCTTGTAGTCCTTGGCCGGGGCAAGGGGGAGGGACCTCGTCCCGTCCGTGATGACCATGAACGAGACTTCCTCGCCGGTGAGGAACTCCTCGACGAGGATGCGGGTGGCGGCGGTGCCGAATTTCTTCTCTTCGAACACCATCTGCAGGTATTCGTCGGCTTCCTTCTTCGATTCGACGATGACGACGCCCTTGCCGGCGGCGAGGCCGTCGATCTTCAGGACGGCCGGGAAGCCCATCTTCTTGAGAGCGGCCTTGGCCTCGTCCACCGAGTTGGCGACGGTGGCGTCCGCGGTGGGGATGCCGTACTTGCGCATGAACTCTTTGGAGAAGACTTTGGAGCCTTCCAGCTCGGCGGCCAGGAGGGTGGGGCCGAAGATGGGGAGTCCACGTTTCTGGAACTCGTCGACGATGCCGAGGGTGAGGGGGAGCTCGGGGCCGACGACGGTGAGGTCGATCTTCAGTTTCTCGGCAAAATCGGCCAATTCGATGATGTCTGCGACGCCGATGGGGACGCAATCGGCCACGGCGGAGATGCCGGCATTGCCCGGCGCCGCGTAGAGCTCGTGCACCAGGGGGGACTGTTTGAGCTTCCAGCAGAGCGCGTGCTCACGCGCACCCTGACCGACGACGAGAACACGCATGTTCCGTGGATTGTAGCAGTTGGAGAGGCAGGGCCGAGGGCCGAGGGCTGAGGGCTAAGGGCCGAGGGCCGAGGGCTAAGGGCCGAGGGAGAGGAACAGAGAAGTTTTCCTGTCATCCTGAGCCCGAGGACCGTTCCTCGAGCCGAAAGCATGGCGGCGAAGGACCTGGGCGGGGGGGGGTGGGATGAGCGTGCATCGCTCCCCCGCCCCCCAGGTCCTTCGCCGCCATGCTTTTGGCTTCGAGGGACATTCTGGGGCTCAGGATGACAGCGGGGGGAGCCCCTCGGCCCTCGGCCCTCAGCCCTTGGCCCTCATAGCCGGATGAAATCCGGCGGCCTAGACGTTCTCCGATCCGCCCCCGTAGAAAGGGTCAATGTCCACTGGACTCCGCCTGATGATCCCGACGACACCCAGCGTCGAGCCTGATGACCGCCAGCTCGTGCAGACGATCCGCGGCGGGGATACTGACGCCTTCGAGACGCTGGTCCGCCGGAAGACTACGAAGGTCTATGCCCTCTGTTACCGGATCATCGGGAACGGGGAGGATGCGAAGGACATCTCCCAGCTCGTCTTCCTCAAGCTGTGGGAGAACCTCGAAAAGTACGATCCCCAGTACGCGTTCGACACCTGGCTGTACCGGATGGTGACGAATGTGGCCATCGACTTCATGCGCAACAAGCAGTCGCGCGACAACGCCGTGAACTCGAACCTCCGCCTGGTGAAGACCGCGGCGGACGCGGAGCAGGGTGTGATCGTGCAGCGGAAGGAAGTGGAGAACGTCTTCAACGAGATCTCCGACGTCCTTTCGCCGAAGCAGAAGACGATTTTCGTGATGAATCAGATGGAGGACCTGCCGTCCGCCGAGATCGCGAAGATCCTCGGCTGCCGCGAGTCGACGGTCCGGAATCACCTGTTCAACGCGCGCAAGCTGATGCAGCAGCAGTTGCAGAAGCGTTTCCCCGAGTATGCGCAGCTCTGGAGGGCGCGATGATCTCCTGCGATTCGTTCCGGACGCGCTTCCACGCCGGTACCGAGGATGCGGCGTTGCTGGCGCACTTGCGCACCTGCGACCGCTGCCTCGACTTTGCCGCGAACGAGGATCCGGACGTGATGTTCCGGGCTCTCGGTGGCGAGGAGATGATCCCGCCCGGCGGTGTCGATGCTTTTGTCGGTGGCGTGATGCAGCAGGTTCGTGTCCGCACTGCCGAGAGCACGCTCGGCGCCCGGAAGGTCGTTCCCTGGACCCGCCGGCTGGCCGTGGCGGCGACGCTCGCCGCCGGGATCAGCGGCACCATGCTCTTCTATCGCGACGGCGCACCGGCGACGGTGACTCCTTCCCCGGTGCAGATGGCTCGGGAGCTCGTTCCCGTGACTTCGGCGAAACTTACGACGAAACCGGTCGTCGAGACGTATGAATCTGAGAAAGCGACGATCGTCGAAGTGCCCACGGAAGATACGGGCGACGATGTGAAGATCGTGATGATCTTCGACGAGAATCTCCCGGCGGACTTATGAAGCGTTTTTTGATGACAGTTCTGGCCCTGCTGCTCGTGACCGCGAATGTGTTTGCGGATGCGGCGGATGTGGGGAAGAGCCTGACGGTGCGGACGTTCCAGTTCAAGCACAAGCAGGCGGATAAGGCGGCCGGGGTGATCAAGCCGCTCGTGAGTGCGGATGGGTCGATGGCGATCCAGCCGGCGACGAATTCGCTCGTGGTGACGGATCTCGCCGAGAACATGAAGAAGATCGCGGCGGCGATTGCGCAGTTCGACGCGCCGCAGCAGGCGATCCATCTCTCGATCCGGCTGGTCGGCGCGAACCGCGGCACGGCCGATGAGGGGCGGGTCGATCCGCTGCTCGACGACGTCGCCTCGAAGCTGGCCCTCCTTCGCTATAACGTGCTCGAGCTGATCGGGTCGGCGAAGATGCTGGGGAAGGAAGGGGAGACGGGGTTGGTGGAGTTGGCCGGCTACCGTGCGGACTTCCGTTTCGGGGAGTATGACCCGGCCAGCGATTCGGTGAAGATCAGCGATTTCAAGCTTTCGAAACTCGACGGCGACCAGCTCGCCCCGATGCTCAAGACCACGCTCAATCTCAAACTCGGACAGACGGTGATTCTCGGCGCGACTAAACAACCCAATAGCCAACGGGCGCTGATGATCGTCGTAACCGCGCAGCGCTGACCAGACGACAGCGCGTAGTTTTCTCCTACTTCCCCCCGAGGGCGCGGCGCACGAACGCTCACCCGTGCGCCGCGCCCGAAGGGCCGGCGTTAGAACAACAGGGGACGACGGGGGGCCTCCGGCGGGCGGGCACGGCCCGCAGCGTTTGTTGCCATAGGCTGAACGCGCGCTGGTCCTGCTGAACGTGGTCCGAGCGAAAACAAACGCCGCAGGCCGGGCCCGCCCGCCGGAGGCCTCCCGTCGTTCTCCATTTGTTCTAGCGCCGGCTGGCCAGGAACTCGGCTACTTCTTCCACGCTCTTCGTGTTGAAGATGTGTTTGGGCGAGAGGCCGGCTTTTCTTGCGACCCAGGTGCCGGTGATGGTGGCGTTGTATTCGCTGACGGAGTGGGCGTCGGGGTGGATGCTGAGGACGACGCCGCGGTCGACGGCGCGGCGGAGGTAGCGCCAGTCGACGTCGAGGCGGTTGGGGTTGCCGTTGATCTCGATCATGACGCCGCGCTCGGCGGCTTTGTCGAAGATCCGGTCGTACTCCACGGAGTAGCCTTCGCGGGCGAGGAGTTTGCGGCCGGTCAGGTGGCCGAGGAAGGTGACGTTGGGGTCGTCCATGGCGGCGAGGATGCGCTCGGTCATAGCGTCTTTTTCCATCTTGAAGTTGGAGTGGACGGAGGCGATGACGAAGTCGAGTTTGGAGAGGATCTTCGGGCCGTAGTCGATCGAGCCGTCCTGCAGGATGTCGGCTTCGGTGCCGCGGAAGACGCGCATCGGGGCGACGGTCTTTTCGTGGCGGGCGATGTCGGCGTGCTGTTCTTTGAGCCGCTCCGGCGAGAGGCCGCCGGCGTAGTAGGCGGTGGGGGAGTGGTCGGAGATGCCGACGTACTCCCAGCCGCGCTCGTGCGCCGCGTCGAGCATCTGGCCGACGGTGTGGCGGCCGTCGGAGAAGGTGGTGTGGACGTGGAAGGTGCCGCGGAGGTGGGTGTATTCGACGAGCTTCGTCCGCTTCTTCACCTTCAGGTCGTCCGCGCTCTCGCGGCGCTCGGGCTCGACGAAGGGAATGTCGGCTTTCTTGAATGCGTCCGGCTCGTTTTTGGCCCTGGGGATGGCGCCGAAGGCTTCGACGAACTCCGCGGTGCCGGTGGTGCGCAGCAGCTCGGAGCCGAATTGCGCCGGGGGGGCGAGGTGGAAGAGGACGTTCATCTCGCCACGGGCGAGGCCGCGCCAGGTGGTGTCGTCGAGCTGCCGGAGGTCGGCGACGAGTCCTTCCAGCTTCCCGGCGACGGCTTCCGGCTTCTTCGTGGCGATGACGAGGTTGACGTTGCGGATGACTTCGAGCCGCCTGCGCACGCTTCCGGAGACCTCGGCGTCTTCGATCTCGTCGATGCCGGCCAGCCGCTCGCGGAGGGTTTCGCCGACTTCGATGCCGATGGGGAGGAGGAAGTTCGACTCCCGTTGCCGTGCGAACTCGACCCCTTTCAGGATCTGCTCGGCCGTCTTCACGCCGAAGCCCTTCAGTTTCGCCAGCTTGCCGCTGGTCGCCGCTTCTTCGAGCTCGTCGATGGAGGCGATGCCGAGCTCGGAGTAGAGCTGGCCGATCTTCTTCAGGCCGAGGCGCGGGATGCGGAGGAGCTCGAAAATGCCGGGCGGGTACTGCCCGCGCAGTTCTTCGAGATAGGACGAGGTGCCGGTGCGGAGGATCTCTTCGATCACCTGGCCGGTGGCCTTGCCGATGCCGGAGACGTTGGTGAGGCTTCCCGATGCGGCGAGGGCCTCCACGTCTTCCTCGAGGTTCTCGACCGCGCGGGCGGCCTTCTCGAATGCGCGGGCTTTGAACGGGTTGGAGTCACTGAGCTCGATGTAGCGGGAGATCTCGTCGAGGATGCGGGCGATCTGGAACTTGTCCATGCTGCGGGGATTCTGTGGCCGAAATTGAAAATTGAAAACCCCATGCTGTCATCCTGAGCCGCAGGCACGTTCCCATGAAGCAAAAGCACGGCGGCGAAGGACCTGGGGGGTGGGGGCACGCAGCGCTCCCCCACCCGCCCAGATCCTTCGCCGCCGTGCTCTTCGTTCATGCGACACCGCCTGTGGCTCAGGATGACAAGAAGGGCAATTCACTTCGACCCGCGATACGCTGCGCGCCATGCAGCCCCGTGACCGCCTGGTCGTCGCCGTCGACCTCTCCACCCGCGACGAGATCCTCCGTACCGTCGAGCAGCTCAGCGGGGTTGCCGGGGTGTTCAAGATCGGGCTGCAGGCGTTCATCGCCAACGGGCCGTCGATCGTGCGCGAGGTGGTGGCGACGGGGGAGAAGGTGTTTCTCGACCTGAAGATCCACGACATTCCGAATACGGCGAAGCATGCCATCGCCGAGGTGGCGTCCCTCGGCGTGTCGATCGCCACGGTCCACACGGCGGGAGGCGAGGCGATGCTGCAGTCGTGCGCGCACGACTCGGTGCTGGTGCTCGGGGTGACGGTGCTGACGAGCCTGAACGAGACCGACCTCTTGCAGATCGGTTTCGGAGGAAACGCGACCGAGAACGCGGTGCGGCTGGCGATGCTGGCGCAGAGCTCGGGCCTCCGCGGGGTGGTGGCGTCGCCGCTGGAGATCGCCCCGATCCGCGAGGCGTGCGGTCCGGATTTTGTCGTGCTCACGCCGGGGATCCGGCCGGCGGGCTCGGACGTTGGGGACCAGCGACGGACGATGACGCCGCGCGAGGCGATTGCCGCCGGGGCCGACTACATCGTGGTGGGCCGGCCCATCACAGGTGCGGTCGACCCGAGGTCGGCCGCACTGAAGATCGTCGAAGAGATGGTTTAGCGCACTGCTCTGCGCCGCGGGACCACGCAGTTGCGGCCCGGACCCTCGAAGAAGATCCGCTTGTTCGCGAACTGACGGCGCACGCCGAGGGCGTCGGTGGCGATGGCGCGGAGCTGATGCTCGCCGCGCGAGACGCTGTCGAGGTTCACGCCGACGCGCCACCCGGTGACGGGCGTCGGGGAGGAGACGCCGCTGCGCGGCGTTCCGCCCAGCGTCGCGGCGCCGAGGGAAACGTTGTCGATGAACAGCTCGACGTTCACGATCTTATGCACGCCGGTGACCCAGCCGTGGATCTCGGAGCCGCCGCAGGTGAGGTGGAAGATGCTCTCGAGCTCGATGCGCCCGCTGGCGATGCCGCACGCGCCCCAGCTCTGGATGCCGCTGGTCTCGCCGATGACGTAGATGTAGTTGCCGGCGGCGAGCGGGTCGTACTTGACCTCGTCGATGTCGGTCATGGTGACGTCCTCGTAGATGCGCTCCACGGCCCCTTCATACGGCGGCACGCGGAAGTCGAAGACGTCGAAGGCGATGGTCCGGGCCGGCTGCTGGTTCATCGGGTTTACTTCGTCGATGAGCGTGATCAGGCGGCCGTTGGTGTCGTCGAACCAGGCATTGCGGCTGAAGCGGATCGGATTGCTGCGGCCGATGCCGAGGTAGAAGGGAAGGACCAGCAGGTTCGTCCGAAGGAAGAACGGCAGGACGCCGGGACGGAGGGAGTAGACGTTGATGGTGGTGTCGGTCCCGACGGCGATGAACGGGCCGGAGCTGACCAGCCACTTGCCGGGACGGCTGATTTCGGCGGTGGTGTGGACGGCGGCCGGGTTGGTGATGTCGAAGGCGAGGAGGCCTTCCTCGGAGACGGCGATGAGCGTCCCATTGTTGAACTCGATGTCGTTGAAGCCTCGGTGAATGTTGCGCGGGATCGACGGGATGTTGCCGACCCGGATCGGGTTGGTGAGCGTGGAGATGTCGACGATGTCGATCTGGTTGGTGCAGAAGTCGTCGTCGCTCGGCGCGCAGGGGTAGTCGTCGGAGGGGAAGAGCCCGGCCAGGCGGCTGCCGCTGACGGTGAGGCGGTTGTAGTGGAAGCCGGCGGCGCGGTGGATGAGCGTCGGAGCGGTGCCCCCGGCGCGGGTGTTCCGCAGGTCGAAGATCTCGAGCCCGGCCTCGCTGCTGATGAAGAGCATGTCGTTCGAGAACGCCACGCCGCCATTGGTCCGGCGACCCGCCAGCGAGCCGATGAAGTCCTCGCGGGCGATCTGCAGGTTCCCGATGTCGTTCGTCGTGTACGTCGTCAGGACCTGGCCGCGGAGCGCGAACACCAGGTTCCCGGAACGGAAGACGCCGTGCGGGGAGAGGTCGAAATCAGTGGCCGGAGGAGTCGAGTCCGCCAGCGAGAGCGGGCAGTTCGACGTGAATTGTGCCGAGAGAGAAAGCGAAGAAACGAGGATTACGACGACCAGAGCGATCCGTGACCATACGCGCATAGAAGCCTCCCAAAAACACACCCGTGACGCCCGCTGATCTGCGCGCGAAGCGTCCTCCAAAAGAGCCGATCGAGTTCGTCTAGCCCGTAAGTGTGTCGCAAATGAGGGGTTTTTTGCAATATTGGCGGGCCGTTCGCAGGCCGGGCTCGTCGTGTATCATGGAGTCCACCGGCCTCAGGATCGCTCGCAAAGGGAAACACGGCGGCGCGGGCGCGTGTTGAAGCTGCTGAGTAGAAGCCTATGCTCGACGGTCATGTCCTGGTTCTGAATCGACTGTTTCAGGCCGTGCAGATCACGTCGGTCCGACGCGCTCTGACCCTCCTGTACAAGGGACAGGTACGCGCCGTCGACTCCGAGTACCGGACCTACGACTTCGAGAACTGGATGGACATCCCGGTCCAGCCGGACGAGCACTACGTCGTCACTCCGAGCCGGAACATTCCGATTCCGCACGTGGTGCAGCTACTGGTCTTCGACCGCCTCCCCCGGCAGGAGGTCAAGTTCTCGCGCGGCAACATCTATCTGCGCGACCAGAACCGTTGCCAGTACTGCGGGAGGAAGTTCCCCTCCTCGGAGCTGTCGCTCGACCACGTGATCCCGATCTCCCGCGGCGGCAAATCGACGTGGGAAAACGTCGTCTGCGCCTGCCTCCCGTGCAACGTGCGGAAAGGGAACAAGCTGCTCAGCGAGAGCGAGATTCGCCTCCGCAAGCACCCCGTCCGCCCGAAATGGCACCCCCTCCACCGCCTCCAGGGAAGAAGCTATCCGGAGATCTGGAAGAACTTCCTGGACGAGGCGTACTGGAATGTGGAACTGAAGGAGTGAGGCGGCGCGTCTGCGCGCGCCCGTTGTCGGTTGTCAGTTGTCCGAACCGATAGCGCCCGAGCGAAGCGGGTCCCGAGAGCCGGGAGCGTGGCTCTGTCAGGATGACAGAAAGCAACGCCCCTGGTGGCGGGCCATGGCTCTCGCTCATCGCTTCCGTCGTGCGCTACCGGTTCGGACAACCGACAACGGACAACATCCCGCGCCGCCCACGCCCCCACCCTTCCCGTGCCTAATAACCGATCGGGATCGCTTTTTGCTATCCCACGCTCCCGTGTACTGCTCTGTTCAGATGAGCGTGATATTTAGGGAGTGGCAGTTATGACGTTAGTGAACTCGCTCTGCGCGGAGATCAGCGTGTTTCAAGGGGTGGGGGAATCGACCGGCATCATGGTCGAGCGGAGCGCAATCCGCGGCAAGAAGGGCCTCTGCAAAAGCATGCGCGATCTGGCCATCAAGTCGCGCGTCCTCGGCGACGGGTACTACTACATTCCCGTCGATCTCTGGCCGAAAGCGAAGGAGCCGATCGTGGTCCACAAGCACGATTGGACCGTGATCAGCTCCATCCCCCGAACGTCCCGCGCCGAGAAGAAACGGCGCGCCGTGAGCGAGTGATCCCGGCGCGGGTATGCCCCGTGCAGTTTGGGTGACTCAGCACACCTAATGTTCGGAGTGAATTGATGAAGCTTTGGAAAGTTGCACTCGTCGCGCTCGCTATCGCGGCACCTGTCTACGCACAGAATGAAGAAGGTCCCGGCGCAGCCCAGGGCGCGGCCGTAGATACCACCGGCAAGGGCTACACGGCCGCTTACGTGATCGAGACTTCTACGCGCCGCGTGCTGCACGCGGAGAACGAGCACATGTCGCTCCCCACCGCGTCGATGGCCAAGATGATGACTCTCCTGATCACCATGGAGGAGATCCGCGACGGCCGCCTGAAGTACGACTCGCCGGTGACGATCTCCGCGCGCGCCAGCAAGATGGGCGGTTCCCAGATCTACCTGCGGGCCGCCTCGATCTGGCCGGTGAAGAACCTGATCATCGCCACGAAGGTGCAGTCGGCGAATGACGCGGCGCAGGCGCTGGCGGAGAAGATCGCCGGCTCGTCCGAGAACTTCGCCGACATGATGAACCAGCGCGCGCAGGAGCTCGGCCTCACCCATAGTAAGTTCTACGATCCGCACGGGTTGCCGAACAACGAAAACCCGGAGATGGTCGACCAGATGTGTCCCCACGATCTGGCCATCCTCGGCGTGGAGCTGATGAAGTATCCCTTCATGCAGAAGCTCGGCGTGATTGCGGAGATGCCGTTCAGGAACGGTACGCTCGAGCGGATCTACAACCCCAATCACCTGGTCAACCCCCGCAAGGCGAACTACATGGAAGACGCGACCGGGATCAAGACCGGGTACACCGCGAAGGCGGGCTACTGCGTCACCGCCTCGGCCACGCGCAACAACATGGAAGTGGTGGCCGTGATCATGGGCGCCAAGACCGGCGGCGGCCCGAACGGCTCGTTTGCGAATGCCGCGAAGCTGATGAATGAGGCGTTCGTGAACTGGCGCATGGTCACGCCGGCGAAGAAGGGAACCCCCGTCGGTCAGGCGACGGTCGCCAAGGGCGCCGCGCCCAGCGTCCCGGTCGTCGCCGGCCAGGATGTGACGGCGCTGGTGAAGCGCGGGCAGGAGCGGGACGTCAAGGTCTCGTTCAGCGGCGGTAACGTCAATGCCCCGGTGAAGAAGGGACAGAAGATCGGGACGATCGTGGTCCAGAGCGGCAGCGAAGTCATCGCCAAAATCCCCGGCGTCGCCGGTGCGGATGTCGCCAAGCAGGGGTGGTGGAAGAGCTTCTGGCCGTTCTAGGGCGGCGCGATTTGCGGTTTTCCGGCTGGCGGCGCGTTTTCGGGCGCGCCGCCGTTATCGGTTGTCGGTTGTCAGTTGTCTGCCATTTCTCGGCTGACGGGTCACATCGGCCGAGCGCCGCGCGCGATCGGTTCCCTGTCCTATGAGTCCCATAGGTTCCATAGGTCCTATTGGTCCTATTGGTCTACTCGAACACCACGCGTCGCCCTTCCACCCGCCACGGCCTTGCCAGCTTCCCCAGGGCTTCCACGTACGCCACGTGTTCCTGTTCGAGGATTCTGGCGCTGAGGGTGTCTGCCGTGTCGCCGTCCAGTACCGGCACCGTGCGCTGGACGATGATCGGGCCGGCGTCGAGGTGCTCGTCGACGAAGTGGACGGTGCAGCCGGAGACTTTTACTCCGTAGGCCACTGCCTGGGCCTGTGCGTCGACTCCGGGGAATGACGGGAGCAGCGATGGGTGGATGTTCAGGATGCGGTGGCGGTAGCGTTCGACGAAGGCTGGGCTGAGGAGGCGCATGTAGCCGGCCAGGACGATGAAGTCGGGCTGGGCGGCGTCGAGCAGGCGCTGTACTTCTTCCTCGTGGAGCGCGCGTTTGGCGAACTGCTTATGGTCGAGGATGTGCGCGGCGTAGCCGTACTCTTTTGCGCGCTGGATGCCGGGGGCGTCGGGCCGGTTGGAAAGGACGAGAACGATCTCGGCCTGCAGGCGTCCGTGGCGGATGGCCTCATGGATCGCCTGGAAGTTCGAGCCGCGTCCGGAGAGGAGGATCGCCAGGCGCATCGGTCGCCGCGCTACTCGATCCGTTACTCGATCCACGACGCGAAGCCGGCGGGCGGGATGTCATAGACGACCTTGCCCGTGCCTTTCACCACGTTCCCGATGAAGTAGTACTTCTGGCCGATCTGGGCGAAGTGTTTGGCGATCCGCTCGACTTCGTCGGGGCCGGCGATCAGCACCATCCCGACGCCCATGTTGAAGACGCGCAGCATCTCGTCGCGCTCGACGTTCCCTTTCTGGAAGATCAGCTTGAAGATCGGGAGCACCGGCCACGAGCCGAGCTTGATGTGGGCGTCGAGCGTCTCCGGCAGCACGCGGGGGACGTTGTCCGTCAGCCCGCCTCCGGTGATGTGGGCCATGGCGTGAATGGCGCGCTGTTCGACCAGCGGGAGGAGCGGCTTGAGGTAGGAGATGTGCGGCGCGAGCAACACTTCGCCCGCCTTGCCGATGTCGGGGATGATCGACTGGTGGTCGTAGCCGAGCTTCTCGAACAGCACCTTGCGGGCGAGCGAATAGCCGTTCGTGTGCAGGCCGACCGAGGGGAGCGCGATCAGGACGTCGCCCTCGCGGACCGCCTTCCCGTCGATCAGGTTCTTCTCGTCGACCACGCCGAGGATGAAACCGGCCACGTCATAGTCATCGTCGGAGTAGAAACCCGGCATCTCCGCCGTCTCCCCGCCGATCAGCGCGCAACCGTTCTCCTTGCAGGCCCGGGCCATCCCGCGGATCACGTCGGTCATCACCGGCGGGCGCAGCTTGCCGGTGGCGTAGTAGTCGAGGAAGAACAGCGGCCGGGCGCCCTGGACCAGGATGTCATTGACGCAGTGGGACACGAGGTCGTAGCCGACCGTGTCGTGGATCTTCATCGCCTGCGCGACCCGCAGCTTCGTCCCGACGCCGTCGGTGGACGACACCAAGATCGGCGATTCGACCCCCTCGAACGTCCCGCGGAACAACCCGCCGAACGACCCGATCTCGGAGAGCACCCCCGGCGTGTAGGTGTCGCGGACGATTCGCCGCACCTCGCGCAGCGCCTCGTCCTGCGCATCGATGTCGACACCCGAATCACGGTAGCTCGTCACGGCGCGGGAGGATATCAGAGGGAAGCGTTGTCGGTTGTCCCGTTCTGTCATCCTGAGCCGCAGAAACTATCCCACGAGCCAAAAGCACGACGGCGAAGGACCTGGGTGGGTGGGGGAGCGAGGCACATTCTTCCCACCCCCACCCGCCCAGGTCCTTCGCCGCCATGCTTTCAGCTTCGTGGGGAGTTTCTGTGGCTCAGGATGACAGTCTTTGTTGCCGCTTTCCGAGTGCCGGCGGAAGCCTCATACAATCCCCGCCGTGGCTCAAGCGCTCCTCATCTCCACGCTCATCACCGTTGCCGGTCTGATCGTCACGATCGTCCTCGGTTTTCGCGCCAATCCGGCCCAGGTGGCGGACCACATCATCGTCGCGCTGGTGACGGTGGTGGTCGGCCTGTTCTCGCAGTCGATGACCATGTTCTTCTTCATCGGTACCGGGAAAGAGTTGAAGGACAAGTCGAAGCAGGACGCGGGGGTGGTGCAGCGGACGAAGGACTTCAAGAACCGCGTCTTCCCGGTCGCCATGTGGGCCATGACCGCGATCATGATCACCTTCATCACCGGCGGCGGCGTCGGGTCGGGGAAGACCCCTCTCTGGCTGCACGACGCTCTTGCCGCAGTCTCGATCTTCATGTTCGCGCGTGCCTACTGGGTCCAGATCCGGGCCATGAACGAAAATGCCACGCTGATGGAGAGATATCTCAAAGAGGAGTGATCGGGAGGTCGTATGTTGATGACGTTCCTTCTGTTGGCAGCCGGTGACCTGGTGCTCATCGCCCTTGCCGTGCCGCTGCTGCGGCGCCGCGTCAAGCCGAACGATCTGTACGGCTTACGGGTGGAGGCGACCTTCGCCGATGAATGGGTCTGGTACGAAGCGAACGCACAGACCGCCCGGGACATGCTTGTGGTCGGGCTGGCTCACCTCGGCGTGACCGCGCTGCTTCCTCTCGTCCCCGGTGTGTCCGACACCGCGTATGCGGTCGTCAACATAGCGCTGCTGCTGATGGGCGTCGTCGGGATGGCGGTGATCGGATGGAGAAGAGCCGAGCGGCTGCTGGCGCGCCGGCGCGCCGCTACATCTCCTTGACCTGCATCGGCCCTTCGGGACGTTGCGGTTCGGACAACCGACAACTGACAACCGACAACCAAACTCACTCCCAATCCGTGTGCACGAACGGCGCGTCGTCCCCTTTGTCATTGCGCTGATACGTATGCGCGCCGAAGAAATCCCTTTGCGCCTGTGTCAGGTTCTGCGGGAGGTTCGCCGTGCGGTAGCTGTCGAAGTAGGCCAGTGACGCGGCGAAGGCGGGGACGGCGATGCCCTGGGCCTGGGCGAAGGAGACGCTGCGGCGCCAGGCGTCGTTGACGCGGGTGAGGTCGGCGCGGAAGGCTTCGTCGAGGAGGAGGTTGGGCAATGTCGCGTTGCGCTCGTAGGCGCGCATGATGAGGTCGAGGAACTTTGCGCGGATGATGCAGCCGGCTTTCCAGATGCGGGCGATCTCGCGGAGGTCGATGTTCCAGTTCCATTCGCGCGAACCAGCCTGGATGAGCGCGAAGCCTTGGGCATACGAGCAGATCTTGGCCGCGAAGAGGGCGTCGTGGACGTCGCGGACGAAGACGTCGCGGTCGAGACGGACGACCGCCCCCGGTTCGTAGGGCAGCAGGACGCTCGCGGCCACGCGCTCCGTCTTCATCGACGACAGCACACGCGCGTCGATGGCGGCGGCGATGGTCGGGATCGGGACGCCGAGGTCGAGCGCGACCTGGGCGGTCCACTTGCCGGTCCCCTTCTGCCCCGCCTTGTCGAGGATCCTGTCGACCAGCGGCTCGCCGCTCTCGGCGTCGCGCTTGCGGAAGATCTTGGCCGTGATCTCGATGAGGAACGACTGCAGCGGCCCGCGGTTCCATTCGTCGAAGATGTCGGCGAGGTCGTCCGCGCCGCTTCCGAGGCCGCGGCGCAGCAGGTCGTAGGCCTCAGCGATGAGCTGCATGTCGCCGTATTCGATCCCGTTGTGCACCATCTTCACGAAGTGCCCGGCGCCGTCGGGCCCGCAGTAGGCGACGCAGGGGCCGGAGTCGCTCGTCGCGGCGATCGCTTCGAAGACTTCGCGGATCGACTCCCACGACTGCGGCGTGCCGCCCGGCATGAGCGACGGGCCGAAGCGCGCGCCTTCTTCCCCGCCGGAGACGCCCGAGCCGACGAAGTGCAGCTTGTGCTGGAGGAGGCGTGCGGCGCGGAGTTGCGTATCTTTGAACCAGGAGTTGCCGCCGTCGATGACGACGTCTCCCTCTTCGAGCAGCGGGAGGAGCTTGCCGAGCATCTCGTCGACCGGCGTGCCGGCCTTGATCATCAGCATGATCCGGCGCGGGCGCTCCAGCGCGGCGACGAACTCTTCGAGCGTCTTCGTCGCGGTCAGCTTCTTCCCCGCATTCTGCTCGCAGAACCGCAGCGTCGTCTGCGGCTCGCGGTTCCAGACGGCGACGGTGAAGCCGTGATCCTCGACGTTGAGGGCGAGATTCGAGCCCATCACGCCGAGGCCGATCATGCCAAATTTACAGGCGCTCATGCCTTCACGACCGCCGTCTTCACGGCCTGCGCGAGCTGGTCGAGCCCGGCGTCGATGTCCTTGCCGAGGTCGATGCTCAGCGCGCGGCGGTTGCGCGACGCCAGCGACTGAAAATCGCCGATCGCCTGCGCGCGCACCAGCACGCCGAACGTGAACTTCTCACCGGGGAGCGGCACGTCGGTGCCCGGTCCGCCGGTGAGCTGGAGGAAGATCCCGTTGTCGCCCCCTCCCTTGTGCAACTGCCCGGTGGAGTGGAGGAAACGGGGACCGTAGCCGCTGGTGGTGGCGACGCGCCGCTCGCGCGCGATGGTCTCGCGGATGGCGGCGAGCTTTTTCTCGCGCGAGATGGTCTCGCCAAAGTACTGCGTCAGCGCGACATAGTCGCCCGGCTGCACGGTCGCCAGCAGTGCCGCGATGGCGTCGGTATCCGAGACGTCGATCCGCTTTGCGCGCGGTGCGTCGCTCGCGCTCCCGCTTCCGGTCCCTGCTTTACCCATGGCTCCGGTGGAGGTGTACTCCTCGAGCAGGCGTTTCGTGTTGTCCTTCGACTCCTGCACGTTCGGCTGGTCGAACGGATTCACGCCGGTGATCGCCCCCGCAACCGCGGTGGCGAATTCGAAGACGTAGAAGACCTCGCCGAGGTCGAGCGGCTCTTCGATCACGTAGTCGATGACCGGATGGCCGGCGTCGGCAAGCTCGCGCAGACGCGCGGTGTCGTCGTCGTTTCCGCGCATCCGGACGGCGACGAAGGCGCGGTCATTGCCGTACTCGTTCGCCGCGAGCGCCGGCTCGCCGGCGACCGGGACGATCCCCTTCCCTTCCTTGCCCGTGCTCTCGGCGACGAGCTGTTCGATCCAGAGGCCGAGGTTTTCCAGCGGGCCGCGGGTGATCAGCGTCAGCTTGTCGCGGCCGGCGTTGGCGAGCGCGCCGATTGCCGCGCCGAGCAAGGCAGGAGTGTTCTTGCGGACCTGCGGGAGCGTGGCGATGTGGCCGGCGTGGACGGCGCGGTCGATCACCTGCGCGACGTCGACGCCCGACAGCGCCATCGGCACGACTCCAAAGTACGACAGCGCGGAGTAGCGGCCGCCGATGTCGGCCATGTTGAGGAAGATCTTCCGGAAGCCGTCGCGCTGCGCGTCGGCGACCATCTGCGTGCCGGGGTCGGTGACGGCGATGAACTGCCGGCCAGCTTTGTCGCCGGCGACCGACTTCACCCGGTCGTAGAAGTAGCGGTGGAACATCACCGGCTCGGTGGTGCTGCCGGACTTCGAGGCGACGATGAAGAGGGTCCGCCGGAGGTCGAGTTTCGCTTCCAGCATCATCACCGCCTCGGGGACGGTGGAGTCGAGGACCAGCAGTTCCGGATAACCGTCGCGTTTGCCGAAGACGCGGCGGATGACCTCCGCGCAGAGACTCGAGCCGCCCATGCCGAGGACGACCACGAAGTCGAACTCGCCGCGGACTTCCTCGGCGAACTGCACCGCGTCGGCCAGCAGCGTCTGCATCTGCTCCGGGACCGCAACCCAGCCGAGGGCGTTGTCGATGATCTTCCGGTGCTCCGCGTCGCTCTTCCAGAGGGAGCTGTCCTTCGCCTGGATGCGCGAGACGAACTTCTCCTTCTCCGCGCGCGCCACCGCATCGTCGGCGTTGACGTTGTGCAGGGTGATCCGGTCCGGCAGACCGCGCACGGCGACGTCGCGGCGCGCCTCGATGGTCCCCATCAACTGCACGAACGAGTCGTTGAACGACTTCACCCCGTCGGCGGTCAGCGTCTCCGTAATCGCCTTCAGGCTGAAACCCTTCTCCTCGAACTGCGCAAGGACGCGCTGCGCCTCATCGACGTTCTCCTCGATGCCCGGTTCCGGGCTGCCGTGGTCCTTGAACGCGAGGTACGTCGCCGGCGGCAGCGTGTTCACCGTGTCGGGCCCGATCAGCGACTCGACGTACAGCACGTCGCTGTACTTCGGGTTCTTGGTGCCGGTGGAGGCCCACAGCGGACGCTGCACGCGCGCGCCGAGGTCGCGCAGCTTCAGGAAGCGCGCGCTGGTGAAGACCTGCTTGAAGAGCTGATAGGCCATCTTCGCGTTGGCGATGGCGATCTTCCCCATCAGCGGCTCGATCGTTGGGTCGCTCTTCGCCTTCGCCTCGAGCTGCTTGTCGGCCGCGCTGTCGATGCGGCTGACGAAGAAGCTGGCCACCGAGGAGATGTTCCCGATCGGCTGCCCCTGCGCGGCGCGGCGCTCCAGGCCGCGAAGGTACGCCTCGATCACCTGCGCGTAGACCTCGTTGGAGAAGATCAGCGTGACGTTGACGTTGATCCCGTTGGCGATCGTCTCCTCGATCGCCGGGATCCCTTCCGGCGTCGCCGGAATCTTGATCATGACGTTCGGCCGCCCGAGCAGCGCGAACAGCCGCTTCGCCTCGGCCACGGTCTCCGCGGTGTGCTGCGCCAGTAGCGGCGACACTTCCAGGCTGACGTACCCATCCTCGCCGTTGGTCTTGTCGTAAACCGGACGGAAGACGTCCGCCGCGTTCCCGATGTCCTCGGTCACCAGCTCGTCGTAAATCTCCTCCCGCGACTTCCCCTGCGACGCGAGCGTCCGGAGCTGCCCGTCGTAATCCTCACTCCCGCCGATCGCCTTCTCGAAGATGGTGGGGTTCGAGGTCAGCCCGCGCAGGTCGTCCTCATCGATCATCCGCTGCAGCGCGCCCGAAGCGACGAGCTTCCGTTCCATCTGGTCGTACCAGACGCTCTGTCCGATCTTGGCAAGTTGTGCGAGGGGGTTGGTCATTCGGTGTGCCTCCTGAAGTGGAGGCGTAAGCATATCTCGCGGCTATGCCTCTTCGAGACCCGCCCGCTTGATCGCCTTCGTCGCGATTCTGGCGATGAACGCACTGACGAGGACGGCTCCGACAGCAGTGACGATGAGCGCGATCCGGTTCCCGCTCCCCGTCAGCGCCGCCGCCCCCGCCGCCCCGGCGTAAGTGAAGGCGATGGTGCCGGGGATGATGCCGAGGAAGGTGATGACGACGTACGGCAGCAGACGGATGCCGGTCAGCCCGAAGGCGTAATTCACCCACGTGAACGGCGGAAAGCCCGACAGCCGCACCAGCCAGAGGATCTTCGTCCCCTCCCGGGTGATGGCCCGGTCGAGCGCCCGGAACTTGGCGTTGTTCGCCGTCGTCCGCTCGACACGCTTTCGCAGGACCGTCCGCGCAAGGACGAACGCCAGCGTCGCCCCGATCGTCGCCCCGGTCAGATTCACCAGCGATCCCGCCAGCACCCCGAAAATCGCCCCCGACCCGAGCGTCAGCGCGAGCCCCGGAACGAGGAAAACACAGCAGACCGCGTAGACCAGGATGTACAGCACAAACCCCATCGCCCCCTGCCCCTGAACCCAGGTCTTGAACGACTCGAGCCAGTCACCGACAGGAAGCATGCGCACCGCGACGACGAATGCGGCCAGAACCAGGGCGATAGCGACAATCTTGGCAATGCGCACGATGAGGATTGTACGGGGCTCAACGGGGGATGGATGTGCCCAAAGATCTGTCATCCCGAGCCACAAGACGTCCCGTTGCACGAAGAGCATGGCGGCGAGGGACCTGGGCGGGCGGGGGTGGGAAGAGCGTGCATCGCTCCCCCTCCCCCCAGGTCCTTCGCCGCCATGCGTTTCGTTCCATGGGAAGATGCTGTGGCTCAGGATGACAGTGAATTCACCCCTTACTTGAACGGCACAAACACCTTCCGGAGCGCCTTCAGCACGAACACCACCGCACTCACGCCGCCGAGGATCGCGCCGAACAGCAGCCCCGCCACCCCTCCGGCAGCCACCTTCACCAGACCCCCACCCCCGCCGCCCCCCGACTTCGCATACGCCGGCACCGGGACCGCCACGTGCGTCTCCCCGTCCTTCACCTTCGGCCGGTCCTCCGGCCGCTTCGCCTGCGCCCTCGCCTCCTGTTTGGACGTATCGCCCTTCATGCTGCCGTAGCGGCGGGCGTAGACCTGGGTGAATTCGGCGCCGAGGAAAAGGATCTGCGCGGACCAGTAAACCCAGACCAGCAGGACCACCAGCGAGCCGGCCGCGCCGTAGGCGGAGCCGATGGCGGCCTTGCCGACGTAGAGCGCCAGACCGAACTTGCCGAGGACGAACAGGACCGAGGTGAAGATCGCGCCGAGCCAGACGTCGCGCCAGGCGATCTTGATGTCCGGGAGGATGCGGAAAATCGCCGCGAACAGGACCGTCGACACCACGAACGAGATCGCGAGCTGGATAACGTGCATCACCGTCTCGCCGCCGACGTATTGCTCGACGCGCGATCCCACCGCCGAGATCGCCGCGTCCACCACGAGCGTGATCAACAGCAGGAACCCGATACCGAGGACCATGGCCATGGAAAGAAACCGCTCCTTGATCATCCCCATGAAACCGGCGGCGCTCTTCTTCTCGACGTTCCAGATCGTATTCAGCGCGTCCTTGAGTTGCGCGAAGAGGCCCGAGGCGCCGAACAGCAGCATGACGACGCCGACGATCGTGGC
Source organism: Thermoanaerobaculia bacterium (assembly GCA_035629865.1). GTDB lineage: Bacteria > Acidobacteriota > Thermoanaerobaculia > Gp7-AA8 > Gp7-AA8 > QHVT01. The sequence continues at coordinate 41,238 of DASPHC010000047.1, forward strand.
GATCTTCCCGCTTTTCGGCTTCGCTGCCGCCTGCACCATCTGCTCGAGCGACTCCGCCATCTTCGCGCCGAGGACCTTCCCGAGCTCATTCGAGACACGCCCCTGCGCCGCTTCCTGCCCGAAGAACAGGCCGGCCATCGCCACCGCGATCAGCAGCAGCGGCCCGATCGAAAAGATCGTGTAGTACGCGAATGCGGCGCCGAGGCGGGGAGCCTTGTCTTCGCCGAACTCCTTGAACGTTTCTTTCAGAATGGTGAGGTATTTGCCCATCGTGCGGTATCCCGGGGCACGGAAGAGCAACGGACGTTCCTGTTTGGCAGGTTGTCGGTTGTCAGTTGTCCGAACCGGCGTCCCGGCCGCCACTGTCATCCTGAGCTGCAGGAATTCACCCACAGGCGCAAAACATGGCGGCGAAGGACCCCCTTCGGTTGAACGCGTTGCGCATCTGCGAAGGGGGGTCCTTCGCCGCCGTGCTTTGCGCCTATGGCTCCGTCGTGCGGCTCAGGATGACAGAAAGGGAGATCTCCTCCGGAGCATCGGCGGACAACCGACAACCTATTTTCTCTTCATCCACGCCACGCACTTTTCCAGCGACGTCCGCATCTCCGCCCGAGGGAGGTGGATCGGCCGGCCATGGCCCGGCAGCACCCATTCAAAGGAGTAATCGAGCAAGCGCTCCATCGAACGGATCTGCTCGCTCCACGAATACCAGCAGGCGCTGCGGAAGGCATAGAGATGCCCGCGCGACGCGCTCCAGGCGAGATGGTCGCCGGTGAAGAGGAAGCAGTCGCGATACAGAAAGACCGCGTGTCCGCGCGTGTGCCCCGGCGTCGGGATCATCAGCAGCCCCGGCTCGAGCTCCACCGGCTCATTCCCCCCGACCTTCCGCTCCACCCCCGCCGTCCCGGCCCGGACATCGTCGGCGTGCAGCACGCGCTCGCATCCGAAGCGCTCCCGGAACTTCGCGTGATCTGCGACATCGTCCTGATGCGTGAGCAACATCGTGCTCACCCCGCCGAGGGCGTCCAGATTCCTCGCCAGCGGCGCCGCGAAGCGCGGCGAATCGACCAGCAGATTCCCTTCCCGCCGTCTCACCAGATAGCTGATCGCCCCGAACGACCCCTCGGCCGCATAGCCGCAGCGGTAAACGTCCTCCACCACCAACTCCGGCAACGCCGCCACCGCCTCCCGCATGTCGTGCTTCGCGACCGTGCCGATCGAAGCGGTCGGACAGGAGATCAATGCCTTCCGCGCCGCCAGCAACTCCTCGTCCGACTCCGGCTGGTGGAACACCGACGACTGATCGCCCTCGTCACTGAAGACCGATGGCGCAAAGATCCGGCAGGCGTCGCAGTCGATGCACGTCGAGTCGACAAAAAAATCGCCCGGAACGTTGGACGGCAACCGGAGCGCGACCTGTGCCATAGATAGTGGAACGCCGATGCCCCCCCGGCATCATCCACCCTGTCATCCTGAGCCCGCAGAACTTCCCCTCGAGGAGAAAGCATGACGGCGAAGGACCTGGGCGGGAGGGGGTGGGATGAGCGTCCATCGCTCCCCCTCCCACCCAGGTCCTTCGCCGCCATGATTGCTGCTTCGTAGGGACGTTTCTGTGGCTCAGGATGACAGGGATGTCCTCATGCGATCGGCGTCACGAAAATCCACACCGCCGGCCGCGGCGCCGCGCGTAGATCATCCAATCCGATGCAGCGCGATTCGCAGACTCTCCGTCACGCCCCCGCTTCCCGCACAAACACCCAGGCCGTCCCGGTCTGCTGCGCATAGAAGAGAGTGACCGTCACATCCCGCGGCGCCATCTCAAAGTCGAAGCGATACGGAAAGATGATGTGCATCTCCCCGACGCCACCCCTCCCGGAACCGCCCCGGCAAACGCCGCATGTTCGTACACGGCGCGACGTCCGTGAAGAAGTTCCGCCCGATCACCCGCTTCGGGTCCCGCCCGGTGAGCTTCGACTCGGTCATGTTGTAGGAAAGGATCTTCCCGTCCTTGTCGAGGCGGATCCCGCCAAAGGGGAGGGCGTCGAGCTCCTCGGGGTTCATGCGGTCGATGTTTTCGATGGATTGGAGGGTTTCCATGGGACGGGAGTGTGGTGGGGGGGGTTACGGGGAAGATAGGTGTTTGCTGAAGGCGGGTGTCGATTGTGGGTATCACGGCACGGCTTTGTTGCCGCGATGAGCCGCGTCCCCCAGGGGATGTAAGCGTCGTCTTTACGTCAAAGAGCGCGAAAAAGCGAACGTTGCCGGCCGTTCCGCCCGGAGGCCTCCCCGTCGTCCCTGTCGGCTGAAATAGGACCGCCTGCTGCTGCATCCCGCGGTCCGCCCCCGCAACCTCACGCCTCCGGCTAACTAACCGCACGAACCCTCGGGCTTCAGTGCCCTTTGGGCAAGACGTCAACCGTCGGCCCGAATGTCGAAGCGACCGTCTGCACAAAATCCGATAGTAGTTCGGAATGATTGACCTGGACAAACAGGCGAGCTTTTGGCTCGACGATCCAACCGCTACGAAGGAGCTGGCGGCTGAAAACATCGCCTTCTGCAAGAGCCGAAGCAGCTTCAAACATGAGTTTTGCCTCTTTTGGCCAAGTTGAATCGGCTGAGCTCCTCAAGAGGCGGGGCTCTACGACATCACGATTGGTTACGTAACATGTAACCACAGTGATGTTTTGCTCTTGGAGCTTCAGCAGGTTGGGCAGCGGATCCCCGTCTGTAGGCTCACCATCGGAAACCAAAAGAAACATCCTTCGCTCCCCGGGAAGCTTCGGTTCTCGTGCGAAGCGATCAGCAATAGTCGATGTCGCCGCGACCATTGGTGTATTGCCGTATATGATCGGCTCTAAATCGCTGAACTTTCCGGCAGTGGTGTCATCAAAGAGTTCGGCTAGTTCCGCCGGTGTAGCTGTGGTGTCGCCGATTTGCGAAGCTTCCTGCGCCAGCAAGGTTGCAATCTCGGCAGTGATTCGGCTCCGGATATCCGCCTCGGCTGCAGCTGTTGCTGCGCGCTCTATGCTAGACACAACATTGCCAAAACCCCAGCCTTGCGCCAAGCCGGCGAGACCTGCAAATTCACCGGCCTTGCGCTTGGCGTCAGCGACATAGCGCGACTTTCGTTTCTCAACTTCGTGCTCCAAATTGATCGAACGCGCTGCTCGAATCAGAGACAGAAGATCAGCGACGTCTCCCGAACGAAGACCGAAAGCATAGGCAAACAATCGAAAAGGTGCTTGAACGTCGCCCGTCGTGAGTGCCGCTCGAAAGTGCGTAGCGTATCGAAAGACGGCGTCTCGAACGCCCTGGAGGCGGGATAGCTCACGATTTCTATCGTTGCTGATGCTCCCTTCCATCGACCCCGACGTGTCTATTGCGATCCCCACCAATGCCGGCGTCGGCGCAACAGTTCGGTTGGTTTCATCAATACCTGATTGATTTCGCGCGTCTGCAACGTGCGCCTCACCCTTTCGAAGCAAAATAGCATTCAGGGCCATGTGCTTCAGGCGAACGCACGTCAGCCCTTCTTCGTACGCCTCGGGAATCGCCAGCCCGGCACCGACAGCGTCATAGAAACCTCTAGTGAATTCGATCGCCGCATCGTCGGCGATCGGGCCTTCCATGGCAATGGTGTAGTCTAACCCTAGCGACGTGAGTGACCCAGTTGCAAGCGAATAGCACGCGTTGAGAACAGCCGTCGACGCGCCTCGGCGCTGTAGCAGTTCGGCGAGAGCGGCCGAATCTGGCACCATCAGCCGCCCGGCGGTATCTTCAAAAACAAGGCCGGAATTAGTGCCGTGGCCGGAGAAATGCACGACCTGAAATGATTGCTTTAGAAGTTCACGGCGGACGTCGTCGATCGTTGCTGCATTTAAAACAGTAACGGAGATGCGATCTCGGTGCGACGAGAGTCGAACCGCTTCTTTCAGGACACGCTCCTCTTCTGCCGTTCGAAGTTGGTTAGTGCCGCGGGGATTTGCGCATACGAGGAGGACGTCAATTCGTGAAGGGGTAGAACGCGTCGCTGTCATGATTCCGCCTCCGCGACCTATCGTCTACTCGTCCAACCTTGCCGTCAAGAACATCGCACTGGCTCGCCCCTGACAGGACCTCTCGTTGAACTGCGAATCGAACCCACTGCGCGCAACGGCTCAGCGGTGCGCCGCTTGCCGCGCCGTATCTATTTACCGACCGAGGTCGTGAGCGACCGGCGTTGGGTTCCCCAGGATTTGCGTGAACACCCACCTTGCATCAAGCGAGCGTCGTTTGCAGGTTCTGAGAATGCTCATCAGGCTGGCCTGAGCGCCGGTTGTCGCCCCTCGGGCAGCCAATCAAGCGAAATCCGTCCACTCGTACACCACCCACAGGCCCACGACCGTGAGAGCAATGATCGCCAGGACCCCCATGGCCACGACCGGCGCGAGCCGGCGGTCGAGCTCGGGAACTCGTGCGCGCGGGTAGCTGCGCAGGAAGACGGCGTAGGCGGCGCAGGCCAGGAGGATTCCGGCGAGGACGTCGAGGGTGTAGTGCTGTTTGGTGTAGAGGGTGGAGAGGCCGACGAGGAGGGCGCAGAGGGTGGTGGCGGCGCCGAGGCCGCGGTGGAGGCGGGAGCAGGTCAGGGCGGAGACGAGGGAGTGTGCGACGTGGAGGGAAGGGAAGCAGTTGTAGGGGGGATCGGCTCCGTAGAGGAATCGCAGGCCGGTTACGGCAAATCCTCGTCCGGGCACGGTCTCGGGGCGCGGGGCGACGGTGGGATAGAGGAGGAAGCAGAGGTAGGCGGTGAGCCAGACCGTCAGGTAGGCGTAGACCGTCCTCCGGATCTGCTCTTCCTGGCGGACGACCAGCACCGGCAGCAGGATGAGGAACCAGTAGAGCGCTCCGTAGACGAGCGACCAGGCGGGCCACAGCGGGACCATGCGGTCCAGGGGCAGTTCGGGGGCGTACACCGCATCCCCCGGCGTCAGGTCGGGGATGAAGAGGTAGACCGGCACCAGGAGTACGAGGAGGACCATGGGGACGGTCACCCGGTAGGGGCGCGTCAGGGTCTCGGCGACCATGATCCAGGTGACGGGCATCCCATGGTGTGCCTTGGTCGCCGGATCCGCTGCCATGACCGGTCATGATCGCATGGCGCCGGAGAGAGACTGGGCATCCGAGAGAAAGAGCGGACGTGTCCAAGAGTCATCGCCTCGCTCTCGGCCCGGAACGTTATAGGGTGACTCGATGAGAACCCAGCCGGCACGCGTACTTTTCCTGGCAGTGCTGTCTTTGAGCACCATGCTTCGGTGTGGAACGACTGCCGCGCTGAAGGAGCCGGCCGGCGTTCCGGCTGCCGCTCGCTCGTGTGCTCCGGGCGTACCGATCGACGAGCAGTTGTTTGTGCCGGCCGGGGGGATCGAGCAGTGGGTCACCATTCGAGGGAAAGACTGTGCGAATCCGGCCGTGCTCTTCCTGCACGGCGGGCCGGGAAACACGCTCACTCCGTTCGCGGAAGCGATCTACGGCGGATGGGCGGAGGACTTCACTCTCGTGCAGTGGGATCAGCGCGCTTCCGGGAAGACATACGGCCGCAATCCGCCGGCGGAAGATTCGGTCCTGACCGTTCAGCAGATGACGGAGGACGGGATCGCGGTGGCGGAATTCGTGGCCGCGCGTCTCGGCAGGAAGCAGGTCATTCTGCTCGGCGGCTCGTGGGGATCGGTGCTGGGCGTCCACATGATCCAGGCGCGGCCGGATCTGTTTCAGGCCTACGTCGGGGTCAGTCAGCTTGTGAACAAGGTCGAGAACCAGCAGGCCAGCTACTCGAGAGTCCTGGCGCTGGCGCGCGAGGCCGGGGACACGACCACCCTCGCCGCACTCGAAGCCATCGGTGCGCCGCCCTGGCGCAACCCTCGCCATCCCGGAGTGATGCGGCGTGCGACGCGCGTGTACGAGGCGAAGACGACGACGCCGGCACCGCCGTCGTGGTGGGTCCGCTCCCCGGAGTACGCCACGGAAACGATGCTGGCGGACTATGGCGCGGGGGAGGATTTCTCTTTCCTGCAGTTCGTGGGATGGAAGGACGACGGGATGTTTTCCACCGTCGACCTGCCGAAGCTCGGGTTTCAATTCGCCGTTCCGGTGTACCTGGTCCAGGGGTCGGAGGATCTCGTGACGGTGAAGGAGGTCACGGAACGTTACTTTGCACGCATCGACGCGCCGAGGAAGAAACTGATCGTCGTTCCGCGTGCCGGTCACGACCCGAATGAAGCGCTCAACGAGGCGGTGTACGGGGTGTTGAACGAGTGTTGCGGGGAGCAGCGGTAGCACCGGACCGCCGACGTCTTCGTCGGCCGGTCCGCCCGCGTCGCGCGGGCACGGGCGGCGTCTCGCCGCCGGGCGGGGGGCGGCGCGAGTGGGAGAGTGTTGCGCGAGAGCGTGCCCGCGAGGACGCGGGCGGACCGGCCGACGGTGACGTCGGCGGTCCGGTTACGGCGCGCCGGAGGCGCGCCAGGTCGCCTAGACCGCGGTGCCGTTCACCCGCACTCCTCCACCACCCGCTCCACCTCCCCCAGCCTCACCTTCTTCCGCGTCTGGTCCGAGGACATCCAGCGGATGGTGCCGAAGATCGGGCGTTTGGGGGCCCAGGGGCGGTCGTGTTTGCCGAAGCACCAGAGGATGCCGGCGTGGGTGTTGGGGTCGCGGCCGTCGAGGGCGTAAACGTCGTGCAGGCGGACCATGGTGCGGTGGGCGTCCTCGGGGGTCTCGCTCCATTCGATGATCTTTTTGCCCCAGAGCATGCGGAGGTAGTTGTGGATGGTGCCGCAGGCGAGGAGCTGGCGCTGGGCGAGGTTCCAGACGTCGTCGTGGGTTTCGGCGTGCTCGAGCTCTTCGTGGGTGTAGGAGGGTTTGCGGCGGTCGCGGCGGTGTTTGTCGAGGGTTTTGTGCGCCCAATTGGGGAGGGCGTCGAGGGAGTCGTAGCGCGGGTTGTAGAAACACATGTTGAAGGAGAGCTCGCGGCGGATGACGAGTTGTTCGAGGAATTCGTCGACGTCGTCGCGGCCGGATTGGAGGACGGCGTCGACGAGCTCGTGGACGCCGAGGTGGCCGTAGTGGATCTGGGGGGAGAGGCCGGTGCCGCAGAGGTTGGAGGGGACGTCCCAGGGCGGCGGTGTGGACGGCTTCCGCCAGAACTGCTCGAAGAGGCGGAAGGCCTTGTCGCGGAAGAAGCGGGCGGAGTATTGCTCCTTCTCCATGGCCCGCATCGGGAGGATGCCGTTGCCGTCGACGAGGTGGGTGGCGTGCGCGGGCGTTGGGAGGGTCGGGAACTCGTCGGTCACGACGTACTTCGCCCTGGCGAGAATGGAGGGGTCGGGCTCGAAGTGGTACTCGACGTCGGCTTCGGAGGCGGTGCGCCCGGCGCCTGTGCGGATGAATTGTTCGATACGCGGGGAGAGATGGGGCTCATCGAGCCACTCGACCATGACGACGCGCGGACCCAGCGTCTTCGCGAAATCGAGAGCCAGGTTGTTGCGGGCGCGGCGGGCGGCGCGGGCGTGGTAGACGGTGATGGTGCCGCGCGGGTTGGCGTCCCGCACCTGGGTCACGCGGAGCGCAAACGGGTCGGTCGCGGCCGGGAGGCGCGGCAGATGGAGGAAGGACCGCAAGTCAGTGCCGTACCGACCGTTTACGACTCGGCCCCTGCTGCACCGCCGTTCTCCATACCTCGATGCCCCCCTCGGACGCGCAGCGCGATGACTCGCCTGCGAAGACGGCGATGATCTCGCCCCGCGCGTCGCCGTCGAGGTCGGCGATCCGGACGGCGTACGCGGCGCAGCCGCTCCGCCACTCCGGCGGATGAATGCCGGCGTCGGGTGTCGCGGAACCGGTCCCGTCGCCGCGGAAGGTAAGCAGCCGCCCGTCCTCCAGCGCCGCGACGAGGTCGGCGGCGCCGTCGCCGTTCAGGTCTCCGGTCGCGATGGCGGCGACCTCGGCGCCTTGTTCCGACCAGAGCCGCCGGGCGGGGCGCGATCCGGCCGGAAACGACAGCAGCTCGAGCAATCCGGTTCCGGAGGCGCCTGTGGCGGAGTAGGAGACGACGGCCTCGTCGCGGCCGTCGCCGTCGAAGTCGCGCAGGTCGGCGGCGTGCACGACCGCCGCGGGAAGGAGGGTCTCCAGCTCGCGCCGTACGAGCGCGCCGTCGGAGCCGAGCCGCAGCACGCGGCGGTCGTTCGTATTGTGCGACGCGGTGACGAGATCGGCGAGACCGTCGCCGTCGAGATCCCCCGCGGCGATGGCGTCGCCGAAGATGACGTCGGAGAGCAGCGCCCGCGCCGGTTTCCAGGCCGAGCCGAGGTTCTCGTAGACGGTGACGCCGAGCTGCACATTCGGATTGCCGGGCCGCGGCCCGTCGCTGAGCGCCGCGACGTCGGGACGGCCGTCGGCGTTCCAATCGGTGACGGTGAGCGCCCGGGAGGTGAACGGCGCGGACTCCCGCGATGAGGCCGGGAAGGTGAAGCCGCCGGGCGCGGCGGTGAAGGTGCCGTTACCGTCGCCGAGGAGGACGATCACGCCGCGGTAGTGCGAGGCGACGGCGAGGTCGCTCGTCCCGTTGCCGTCGAAGTCGGCCGCGGCAACCGCGCCGTAGTCGAATGCCAGCGCCGGGAACTGCGCCGTCTCCCAGCGGGCCCATTGTCCACTCCCCTGATTGAGGAAGATCACCGGGGGGCCCGGCTGCTTGCGCGGCGAGGTGAAGACGAGGTCCGGGCGGCCGTCGCCGTTCATGTCCGCGACCGCGAACCCGTGGCGCCACATGCCGGTTCGGGGGAGACCGGTGTCGTGCGGGACGAACGAGAGTAAGGCGAGGAGGAGGAGCACTGCAGTTATTTTACCTGGGTACGAGGGATGAGGTACGAGGTATGAGTGGGCGGCCGCCAACTCATACCTCATACCCCATGCCTCGTACCCCCGGGAGGCAGGAATGGTCCGGCGGCGCCGGGCATTCTAGGTCAAGCCATGTTCGACAACCTGCAGGACAAGATGGACCGGGTCTTCAAGACCCTGCGCGGCGAGGCCACCCTCAATGAGTGGCACATCGACAATGCGCTCAAGGAGATCCGCGTCGCGCTGCTCGAGGCGGACGTCCACTTCAAGACGGTCAAGGAGTTCACCAACCGCGTCCGCGAGAAGGCGGTTGGCGGCGACGTCCTGACGGCGTTCTCCCCGGCGCAGCAGGTGACGAAGATCGTCCGCGACGAGCTGCAGGGGCTGCTGGGCGGCAACGAGGTCGGCCTGGCGCTGGTCGGCAGCCCCTCGGTGATCATGATGGTCGGCCTGCAGGGGTCCGGTAAGACGACGACCTCCGGCAAGCTGGCGATGCACCTCAAGAACCGCGGACGCCGGCCGCTGCTCGTCCCGTGCGACGTCTACCGCCCCGCCGCAATCGACCAGCTCCGCATCGTCGCGAACAACGTCAAGGTGCCGTTCTACGAGATCGGCGACAACCGGAACCCGGTCGAGATCGCCCGGAAGGCGCTCTCCGAGGCGAAGACGCTGCTGTACGACACGGTCATCCTCGACACCGCCGGCCGCCTGCACATCGACGACGCGTTGATGCAGGAGCTCCAGACGATCAAGACGGACGCCCGTCCCTCGGAGATTCTGTTCGTGGCGGACGCCATGACGGGCCAGGACGCGGTGAAGTCGGCCAAGGAGTTCGACGACCGGCTCGGCGTGACCGGCATCGTGCTGACCAAGCTGGACGGCGATGCCCGCGGCGGTGCGGCACTCTCCATCAAGTCGGTGGTGAACCGGCCGATCAAGTTCGTCGGCGTCGGGGAAAAGTACGCGGACCTGGATGTCTTCTTCCCGGACCGGATGGCCTCCCGCATCCTCGGCATGGGCGACGTGCTGTCGCTCATCGAGAAGGTGGAGGCGGAGGTCGACCAGAAGGAAGCGGCCCGCCTGGCCGAACGGGTCGCGAAGGACAAGTTCACGCTCGAGGATCTGCGGTCGCAACTGCTGCAGGTGAAGAAGATGGGCCCGCTGTCGTCACTGGTGAGCATGATCCCGGGGGCCGGCAAGATCAACGAGGACGACATCGACGAGAAGGCGATCGTCCGGATGCAGGCGATCCTCGATTCGATGACGAAGAAGGAGCGGGAGTTCCCACAGATCCTCAACGGCCACCGGAAGAAGCGGATCGCCAAGGGCTCGGGAACGAGTGTCCAGGAGATCAACCGGCTCCTGAAGCAGTACCTGCAGATGAAGAAGATGATGAAGAGCTTCTCGAAGGGCTTCGGAGCGAGGAAGTTCGGGAAGATGATGAAGGGACTGCCTCCGGAGTTCATGCAGTAAGAGACAGGGCCGAGGCCGTGGGGGAGGGCCGAGGGGGCCCACTTTCGGAATTCACCTGACCCTGTTGATGTTCCGCCCGCCGCTCGGTAGGATTACGGGCTCACGTTCCCCCGGCCCTCGGCCCTCGGCCCTCGGCCCTCAAAATCAAGGAGTTACTGAACACATGCTGAAGATTCGTTTGCGCCGTCAGGGAGCGACCCATGCCCCGTTCTATCGTGTGGTGGTGTCGGATTCGCTGAAGACGCCGTCCGCCGCGACCGTCGAGCAGATCGGCCACTATGACCCGAAGAAGAATCCCGCGGATGTGAAGATCGACCGCGCGCGGGTCGATTACTGGGTGAGCAAGGGCGCGCAGCTCTCGCCGACCGTGAAGTCGCTGCTCAAGAAGCTCCCGAAGGCCTGAGGCGTCCGCCATGGCCGTGGTTGAGCTGATCGAGCACGTTGCGAAGTCCCTCGTCGACAGTCCCGACGAGGTCCGGACTCGCACGTACGAGCGCGGTGAGCAGGGGACGGTGATCGAGCTGGAGGTCGCCCCCGACGATCTCGGCAAGGTGATCGGCCGCCAGGGCCGTACGGCCCGCGCGATCCGCACGCTCCTCTCCGCGGCGGGACAGAAGTCCCGCCGCCGCTACTCCCTCGACATCGTTGATTAGTCCGATGTCTGCCCGAATAGCCGTCGGAGTGATCCGGAAGCCGCATGGCGTGCGCGGGGAAGCGAGCGTCGAGCCGTGGACGGATTCGATGGAGCGCTTCGAGGTGCTGGAGGCGGTGACGCTGGTCTCCCCGGACGAGAAGAAGATCCGCGAGGTACGCGTCGAAGGGGTCCGGCCGCACGGGGAGCGGGCGCTGATGAAGTTCGCCGGGATCGAGACCCCCGAGGAAGTGACGGCGCTGCACAACTGGACGGTGGAGATCCCCGAGGCGGACGCGCGCGCGCTGGATGAGGATGAGTACTTTCTGCACGATCTGGTGGGGTTGACGATCATCGACGCCAAGGGCGAGGTGCGAGGGGTCGTCAGCGACGTGTACGAGGGCGGTGGCGGTCTCCTTTTGAACGTGAAGCGTCCGGACGGCAAGGAGTTCGAGCTCCCCTTTGCGGCGGATCTGTGCACGGAGATCGATGTGCCGGGGAAGCGGATCGTGGCGAATTTGCCTGAGGGGCTGGATGATCTTGAAGGGTTTGAGGAGTAGCTCTCAGCTCTCAGGAGATTGAAACTCATGGCCGCCGAAGGCGGCGAAAGATCTGTAGGCCCGCCCTTCAGGGCGGGTAACCTGCGGCGCCAACGAGGTAAACCCGCGGAGCGGGCGACAGAACAGAGGTTCTGGCGGAGCTCTACCCTGTCGCCCGCTTCGCGGGCTCGCCTGTTCGCGCGCCGTTTTACCCGGCCTGAAGGCCGGGCCTACAGGTCTTTCGCCGCCTTCGGCGGCTGGGGATGACGTAAGCTCCCATCTGTCCTATCTGTCCCATTTGTCCCATCAGCCCCCAAATGCGCATCGACTTCGTCACCATCTTCCCGAACATGTTCGCGCCTCTCCTGGCGGAGGGGGTGATTGCGCGTGGGATCAGGCAGGAGCTCCTCGACGTCAGGGTTTGGGATCTGCGCGAGTACGCCACCGACCGCCACCGCTCCACCGACGACGAGGCGTATGGGGGTGGGCCGGGGATGGTGATGCTGGCGGAGCCGGTGTTCCGGGCGGTGGAGGCGATCGGCGGGGGGCATGTGGTGCTCACCTCTCCCCAGGGGCGGAAATTCGATCAGGGCGTCGCGAAGGAGCTCACCGAGAAGCAGCACGTCGTCTTCCTCTGCGGCCGCTACGAGGGCTTCGACCATCGCGTTCACGAGGCGCTGAACCCCGACGAGATTTCCGTCGGCGACTTTGTCGTCTCGGGCGGGGAGTTGCCGGCGATGTTGATGGCGGATGCGATGGGGCGGCTGGTGCCGGGGGTGGTGGGGAACAGCGGGTCGGTGGAGGAGGATTCGTTCTTCCGGGGTCTGCTCGACTATCCGCACTACACCCGTCCGGTGGAGCTGCGGGGGATGCGGATCCCCGATATTCTGCTCTCCGGGCATCACGAGCAGATCCGGAAGTGGCGGAAGGAGCAGGCTTTGCGGGCGACGCTGGAGAAGCGGCCGGACCTGCTGGAGAGCGCCGAGCTGGACGAGGAGGCGCGGGAAATACTCGGCAGGCTCGGGAAGTTCTAGCCCCCGCCCACCGCTGTTGCTCGCTGCCAGTCCCTTGTCCAGATCCTTGTCTCGTAAGGGGATAGGCACCAGTGACTAGCAACAGGCAACCAGCAACGTTATACTGACCCGCTTTTTACGAAAGTCTGTGGAGTTATTAGTCATGCCAGAAATCATGAAGCTCGTCGAGTCGCAGGAGATCAAGCGCACGGACATTCCGGCGTTCTCCCCCGGCGATACCATCAAGGTCCACGTGAAGGTCAAGGAAGGCGACAAAGAGCGCATCCAGATCTTCCAGGGCGTGGTGATCTCCCGCAAGGGTGGCGGTACGCGGCAGATGTTCACCGTCCGTAAGATTTCCGGCGGTATCGGTGTCGAGCGTATGTTCCCGCTCTACTCTCCGACGATCGACAAGATCGAGGTGGAACGTCATGGCCGGGTCCGTCGCGCGAAGCTCTACTACCTCCGGAATCTCCGCGGGAAAGCAGCCCGCATCGAAGAAAAGCGCCCCCGCTAAAAGAGCGGCCAAGCGCGAACCCTCCGAGCGCCTCTACGAATCCCTGTTCGCGGAGCTTGCGCGCGTCGCTGAGATGTCAGCGGTCGAGCGCCGGCTCCGCGATTTTGGTTTTCGCTGTGTGGCCGGAACGGACGAGGTCGGCCGCGGCTGCCTGGCCGGACCTGTCGTCGCCGCCGCGGTCGTGCTCGACTGCGAGCCGATGGTCTTCGGCGTCAACGACTCCAAGCTCGTCGAGGCCGAGGACCGCGTCTCGGTCTGCCGGCTGATCCTGAGCCGCGCCCGCTCGGTCTCGATCGGCGTCGTGGAGCCGGCGACGATCGACCGGATCAACATCCTCCAGGCCAGCAAACTGGCCATGGTCCACGCCGTCCACGACCTCTCCTGCCGTCCCGACGTGCTCCTTCTGGACGCCGTCCTCCTCGAAAATCTGGAAATGCCGCAGATCCCTCTGATTAAGGGGGACCGGCGCAGCGTTTCGATCGCCGCTGCCTCGATCGTGGCGAAGGTCTATCGCGATCAGTTGATGGAGTCGTATCATGAGCGTTACCCCGTTTACGATTTCAAGCACAATCGGGGCTACGCGACAGAATCTCACCAGGCCGCACTGAGAATGTACGGTCCTAGTCCGATCCATCGGATGTCGTTCGAAGGGGTGGAGGAGCCGAGGCTGCTTTTCGGCAACAGCGAGGAAGATGGCGGTTCAACGCGATAAAGTCATCGCCAGCGCGGAAAAGCTGGTCGCCAAAGGCAAGATCGAGCCGGCGATCAAGGAGTACGAGCGGCTCCTCGAAGACAACCCGAATGACGTCAACACGCTGAATCGCATCGGCGATCTCTGGGTGCGCATCAACCGGAGCGACGAGGCGGTGAAGGTCTTCACCAAGATCGCCGATCATTATTCGAAGGACGGCTTTTTCCTCAAAGCGATCGCGATCTACAAGAAGATCAACAAGCTCGATCCTTCGAAGCTCGACATCTACGCCAAGCTGGCCGACCTCTACGCGAAGCAGGGGCTGGCGATGGAGGCGAAGAGCCAGTACCAGGTGCTGGCCGACTACTACATCAAGCACGGCGAGCCGGGGAACGCGCTCGCCATCTACCGGAAGATCTCGGAGCTCGACCCGCAGTCGATCAACGTCCACGTCAAGCTCGCCGACCTCTACTCCCAGAACAACCAGACCGCCGAGGCCCTCAAGGAGTACGACCGCGTGGGCAGGATGCTGCTCAAACGGGGGATGCTGGACGAGGCGCAGCAGGTTTTTCGGAAGGCGCTGAAGATCGACGCCCGGAACACGGAGCTGGTCGATTCGCTGGTGACGGCGCTGATCGAGGCAAAGGATTACGAGAACGCCCGGCAGATCGTGGAGACGGCGCTCGAGTCGAACCGCGACAACCCGAAGCTGCTGGCGATGATGGGCAAGATCCAGCTCAGCCGCGGAGACGCCGCCGGCGCCCGCGCGACGCTGGAGCGCGCCATCGCTTCTGACCCGAACGAGGCCTCGGTCCGCGAGGCGCTGGCTGAGCTCTATCTGAAGCAGAACGACGCCGACCGCGCGCTGGAGATGGTGGCGCCGCTCGCCGAGAAGGCGCTGGCCCGCGGCGAGCGCGGCACGGCCATCGAGATGCTGAACCGGATCATCCGGGTGGAGTCGGGCCACGCACCGACGCTCGAGCGGCTGGTCGCGGTCTACACGCGCCTCAACGAAGAGACCAACATCCTGGCGGCGATGAACAGCCTCGCCGAGGCCCACATCGCCCGGATGCGCTTCGACGAAGCATCCAAGGTGCTCGAGAAGCTGCTCCAGAAGGAGCCGCAGAACGCGCAGCACCGCAACAAGCTGCAGTTCGTCCGCTCGCAGATGGGGGGGCTCGATACGCTGCCGCCGCGTACCTCCAGGCCGGCTCCGCTGGAGCTGGAGATCGAGGAGCCGGCGCCGTCGTTCGACGTTTCCGAGGACTCGTCTTCGTTCACGCTCGACCTCGACGCCTCGGAGCCGCTGGAGCTCGATCTGTCGTCGACGGTCAGCATCCGCCCCTCCGCACCGGCTCCGATTGCTCCTCCGCCTCCGCCGAGCCATCTCGTGCCGGCGGTGGAGCTGGCGGCGGCGGACCTGAGCGAGGCGGGCGACGATCTCGATTTCATCACCGAGCACCTCACGGAGGCGGAGGTTTTCGCCAAGTACGGTCTGGCCGAGAAGGCTGCCGAGCACCTCCGCGCGGTCCTGGAGCGCGCGCCGAAGAATCTGACGGCGCACGACCGGCTGTTCCGGATCCTCCTCGAGGAGGGGGAGAACGAGGCCGCCCGTAACGCCGCCCAGGCGTACGTGGTCGTGCTCGAAGAGCAGAGCGATCGCGGGACGATCGACGCGGTCCGCAACGAGTTCACGTCCCGGGGTCAGAGCTTCGAGGCGCGGCCGGTCACGGCGCCGATCCCGGCCATGCCGGCCGCCCCGGCGTCGATCTCGCTCGACGACATCGGCGCGGACAGCGGGACCGAGCTCAGTTTCGACCTCGACGGCGGAGCGGGGGAGATCGAGTTCGATCTCGACGAGCCTGTCGCGGACATCGAGCCTGAGCCTGTGCCTGCACCTGCGCCTGTTGTGGCCGAGGCGCCGATCGAGCTGGAGCTGCCGGAAGAGGAGACCTTCGATTTCGGGACTCCGGAGCCGCTGGCCGCCGAGGCGCTGGTCGAGGAGACGGGGCCGAGTCTCGACGAGTTCAGTTTCGACGAGCCGCTGCCGGAGCCAAAGGCCGAGCCCATGGCCGAGTCAATGGCCGAGCCCCTGCCCGAGCTGTTGCCCGAGCCAATGCCTGAGCCGGTGATCGAGGAGCTGCCGGTCGCCGAGGAGTTCTCGGTGCCTGGCGGTCCGGAGCCGGGCGAGGACTTTTTCACGCCCGAGCCCGAGCCGGAGCCGATCGAGACGCTCGGCCAGTCGCTGGTCGATTTCGACGAGCCGGGGCTGGAGTTGCCGGAGGAGTTGCTGGAGCCCGCTCCCCCGGCTGCCCCTACGCCGGAGCCCGCGCCGGAGCCGGAGCCGATGTTCGACCTCTCCGAGCTCGAGCCGGAGCCCGAAACGGTCCCCCTGGCGGCCGACGAGCCGTTCTTCGGCGTCGAGTCGCTGGCCGACCTGGAGGACGAGCTGCCGATCGAGGAGCTCGGCGAGATCGACTTCTACATCGAGCAGGAGCTGTTCGACGAGGCCCGGCGGAAGGTGGAGGCGCTGAGCGCCCGCTTCCCCGGCAACCCCGATATCGGCACGCGCCGCGATCGTCTCAACGCCGCCGTTGCGGCCATCGCTGCCGCCGCTCCCCGCCCGCCGGTACTGTCACGCGACGAGATCGAGAATGAGCTGCTCTCGGCGATCCCGGACGACGACGATGATTTCTCGGTGCCGCCCCCGGCGCCGGTTGCCGCCGCGCCGGTTGCTGCGCCTCCGATGAGCGCCGCGATCGTGCAGGAGGAGAATCTCTTCGCCGACGAGGACAACTTCTTCGACCTGGCCGCGGAGCTGGAGTCGGAGCTGGCGGACGAGGAAGAGCCGATCTCGCTGTCCGAAGAGGAGCAGTCGCTCGAGGAGATCTTCAAGGAGTTCAAGAAGGGGGTCGAGCAGCAGCTCGACTCCGAGGATTACGACACGCACTACAACCTCGGCATCGCTTACAAGGAGATGGGGCTGATCGACGAGGCGATCGGCGAGTTCCAGCTGGCGTCGAAGGACCCGAAGCGCGCCGTGGAGTGCGCGTCGATGCTCGGCCTCTGTTTCCTGGAGAAGGGGATGCCGCAGCTGGCGATCAAGTGGTATCGCAAGGGGCTGGAGATGCCGGAGATCACGGAGGACGAGCACGTCGGCCTCCTGTATGACCTGGCCAGTGCCTACCAGGAAGTGGGCGACACGGAGCAGGCCCAGAAGGCGTTCATGGAGGTGTACGGCATGAACTCCAATTACCGGGACATCGTGACGCGGATCAAGGCGCTGGAGGATTCGCGGCGGTAGAGCCGATGGGACTTATGGGACCTATGGGACAGATGGGACCCATGGCCGCCCAACCCCTATGAGTCCCATTTGTCTCATTTGTCCCATCAGTCCCATTCCCCGGAACCTTTCCTTCGTTTGTGCGTTCATCACATGAATGCACTCGGACGACGCGCTGATGCAACGGGTTCGTGAGGGCGACGACGACGCCTTTCGCGAGATCGTCGATCGCTATAAGGACCCGCTGGTCAATTACCTCACGCACCTCGTCCGGTCCCGGGATCGGGCCGAGGAGATCGCGCAGGATGCGTTCGTCCGGCTGTATCGCAATGCATCGAAGTATCGGGAGCGGGAACGGCTGGGGCCGTATCTCTACCGCATCGCCACGAACCTCGTCGTCACCGAGGTGAGGCGCGAGAAGCGGTGGAGCCTGCTCCTGCCGCGGCTGAACGCGAGCACGCGCCAGTCCGCGCCTTCCCCCGACACCACCCTCATCACGGACGAGATCCAGCGGCAGGTGACCGCGGCGCTCGACCGGCTGCCGGTGAAGTACCGCGCACCGCTGGTCCTGTTCGAGATCGAGGAATGGTCGTACGAGGAGATCGCGCGGACCCTGGACATCCGCAGCGGAACGGTCAAGTCGCGGATCTCACGCGCGAGGGAGCTGCTGCGGCGGCACCTCGCTCCCTGGTGGACCGGAGGACATTCTCATGAGCGACATGCAGATCGGCGGCTGGATGCGAGTCCTGCCGCGCACGAAAGCATCGCCCGCATTCACGGCTGACGTGATGCGCGCGATCCGGCAGACGGAGCCGCGCAAGCCGTTCGTCTGGCGCGCCGCCGCGGCCTTTGCGATGGCGGTGTGCCTCGTCGGGATCGTGCACGTCGCGGTGATGGAGCACGCCCAGCGGCAGCGCTTTGCCGCCCTGCGCGCGGAACAACAGAAGATCGAAGCGGAGCTGGAGGCCGTCAAGAAGATCGCCAGCGAGTCGGAGCCGGTCGTGGTCCTCGAGGACACCGAAGGCACTCGCGTGATCATGGACCTCGACTCCGCCGTGCAAAACGCCTCACTGAAGAATTACGACTAACCGATTCGGAGGAATCCCTTGAAAACCCGTCTGATTGCAGTCCTGCTCACTCTCACCGCAACTCTCTCGCTGTTCGCCGATGCAGCCGACAAGAACCGGCGCGAGGTCACCCGCACCGTCGTGGTCCGCGACGGGAAGGTGATCACCGATACCGGCGACGTCGTCCTGGACGGCCTGCTCCTCGGCAAGCGCTCGTACATCGGCGTCAGCCTGGTCGATCTCACGGACGATCTGCGCGAACACTATGGCGCGCCGAAGGACAGCGGCGTCCTGATCGGCTCGGTCGAGGAGAACAGCCCGGCCGCGAAGGCCGGGGTCAAAGTCGGCGACATCGTGCTCTCGGTCGACGGGAAGGATGTCGAGTCGCAGAGCGGCCTCCGCCGCGCGATCTCTTCGAAGAAGGAAGGGGAGAGTGTCCGCCTGGAGGTGCTCCGCGGACGCGCGCGCCAGACGCTCGTCGCCTCGGTGGCGGAGCGTCAGGGGCCGCGTCTTTTCGACGGCGGCCGTCTCGAAGAGCTGACCACGCGCCTGAACAGTCCGGAGTGGCGCGCACGGATCGAGAGCGCGGGCGGCTGCGGCGATCTGCAGGCGCGGATCAAGGACCTGGAAGCGCGGCTGAAGGATCTGGAGAAGAAGCTGAAGTAGTCCATCGCGCACCGAAAGATCTCCTGGTGTGGCCCGGACTTCGGTCCGGGCCATTTCTTTTTCGTATACTTATCATCGTGAACCGCACCATCGAATCGGCGCTTCGCTTCGTCAATCTCACGACGGCCGGGCTTCTGGCCGGCTCTCTCGGCTTCGGCGAGGTCGCGCTCGTCCCCGGATGGACGGATGAGTTGCCGGCGAAGGACGGGCGGCCTCCGCTCGATCCTGTGAAGACGGCGAGCTATTTCAATGCGATCGGGCCGGTGGCTCTCGGGACGGCGATCACGCTGGCGGTGGCGGCTCCACGCGGGACGGGTCTGGCCGGCCGTCTCCTCGATTCGGCTGCGGCGGTGGCTCTGACGGGTGTGCTGGCGGCGACGATCATGGTGACGGTGCCGATCAATAAGGAGCTGGAGGAAAATCCGGCGACGGATTATCCGAGCGACCGTTCGCAGTCTCTGGTGAAGAACTGGAGCCGCGCTCACGCGGTACGCACGACGCTCGGCATTGGCGCGTTCGTCTGCGCGGTGGCCGCGAACATTTCGCGGAAGCCGTAGGGCGCCGTTTGCCCCACAGGGGACGACGGGAGGCCTCCGGCGGGCGGGCCCGGCCCGCTGCGTTGGTTGCCCAAGGCTGAACGCGCGCCTCTCGCTGCAAACGCGGTTGACGCGAAAACAAACGCAGCGGGCCGGGCCCGCCCGCCGGAGGCCCCTCGTCGTTCCCTGTGGGCGAACTGCGCGTAACGCCTACCGCGCGAAGTGGTCGAAGCCGCCGGGAGCTAACGCGCGCGGTACGCCGTCTTCCTTTAGCAGCACTCCCTGGGCGCGCGTCATCCGGCCGATTGCGTAGACCGGGCGGCCGAGGCGCGTGCTGAGCTGCGATTCGGTGAGCGACGCCGTAAAGAGCAGCGCGTACTCCTCGCCGCCGTGCAGCACCGCGTCGCGGACGGCGATCCCGAGCTTCGGGCCGTGGGAGAGCAGGTCGGGGAAGACCGGGATGCGCTCCTTTTCCACCTCAGCGCCGCATTGTGAGGCGTCGCAGAGATGATGCAGGTCGGAGGAAAGTCCGTCGGAGATGTCGATGCACGACGTCACCTCCTTGATCGCCGCGAGCGCCATCCCGAGCGCGACCTCCGGCTCCGGATCGCGATGCCGGCGGATGGCCGACTCGACGAATTCGACTTCCGCGTAGCCGCGCGCGTCGCTCGCACGCTGCAGCAGCGCCAGTCCCGCGGCGCTCCCGCCGATCGGACGGGAGACGAACAGCCGGTCTCCCGGCTTCGCTCCGCTGCGCAGGAGCGGCCGTGTGACCACGCGGCCGATCGCGGTGATTGCCACGGTCAGCTTCTCAGCTCGCGAGAGGTCGCCGCCGACGATCTCGATCCCGTACCCTTTCGCCGTCTCGGCGTAGGCGATCAGCATCTCGTCCACGTTCTCCCGCGCCCACTCCGGGAGCGCCAGTGCCAGGAGCGCGTGTGAGGGCGTGGCTCCCATCGCGGCGAGGTCGGAGAGGTTTACCGCGAGGCTTTTGCGGGCGATGAGGCGCAGCGGAGTCGCGCGGGTGAAGTCGACGTCCTCGACCAACATGTCGGTCGTCAGGACCTGGTCGCCGTTTTCGACAGGGACAATCGCCGCGTCATCGCCAATGCGCGAGGAGAAGAGCTCCCGCACGCGCGCGACGATCTGGGCCTCGTTCAACGCTTTCTCCGGGCGTTCGATCCGGCAGGAGACTCGACCGGGACGATCGGCACGAGCGGCCGGTCGAGCGTGTCGCCCTCGTAGAGGATGGCCTCGAGGAAAAGTCCCGACGGTGGGGCGGTCGGTTGCCACGGTTCCGCTTTCGCATGCAGCCGGCGGGCGATGTCGCGCTCGTTGCCGCGGCCGATCTCGACCAGGTACGACGTCAGCTTGCGGACCATCTTCCAGAGATAGTGCGACGCGGAGATGCGGAAGAGAATCAGGTCGCCGTCGCGCACGAGCTCCGCCCGCTCCACCACCACGATCCGCGACTCCTCCTCCTTCAGCCGCCTGTCGGTGAAGGCGCTGAAGTCGTGGCGTCCGGCGAGCGCGTTCGCGGCCTCACGCATGGCGTCGAAGTCGAGACGGTCCTTGATCCACCAGACGAACGGCTTCGCGAAGGCCGTCCGGCGGGTGCTGATCTGGTAGAGGTAGGTCCGCGACACCGCGTCGTGGCGCGCGTGGAAGTTGTCGCGCGCGCGGACGACGTCGAGGATGCTGATGTCGTGCGGCAGGAGATCGTTCAGCTTGCGCGCGAGCAGCAGCGGATCGTGCGCCTTATGCGTCCGCAGATGCGCCACTTGCGCCGTCGCGTGCACCCCGGCGTCAGTCCGTCCGGCGCCGCCGATGTCGACCTCGCCCAGGACGTCATGGGCCGCGCGGAGGAGGTGTCCCTGCACCGTCTTCTGCGTGTTACCCTGCGCCTGCCAACCGGAATAGCGAGTGCCTTCGTACTCGATGATCAGCTTATAAGTCGGCATGCGCCCACGTTCGTACCAGGTTCTCGGTGATCTGTTCGTCGTCGTCTGGGACGACGGTCACGAATCATACTATCCGCTCGAAGACCTCCGCCGCGCCTGTCCCTGCGCCGCCTGCTCCGGCGAGCCCGACCTCTTCGGCCGCATGTACGGCGGCGCCCCCCAGCACTACCGCCCCGAATCGTTCGTTCTACAGTCCGTAGAAACCATCGGCAACTACGCCCTGCAACCGAACTGGGGAGACGGGCATGGCTATGGGATCTGGACGTATGAGAGGTTGCGGGCGTTCTGCAGCGATTGCGCGAGTAAGTAACACCGAGGTAGCCTCGGGACGTGCAGTCGGACCAGTTCGAATGGGATGACGAGAAAGCCGAATCGAACCTGATGAAGCACGGCGTGTCGTTCGAGAAGGCGACCGCGGTGTTCGAGGATTCCTTCTCCATCACGTTCGTCGACATCGACCATTCCGATGGTGAATTGCGCGAGATCACCTTCGGCAGTACCTTATTCAACGAAGTGCTCGTCGTGAGTCACACGACGCGCGAAGACCGGTTCCGTATCATCAGTGCACGGCATGCGACGAAAGCCGAACGTCGAAAATACATGAACAAGAAGAGCGATGAGATTCGTGACGATGACGACCTGCGCCCGGAGTACGACTTCGATTTCAGCAAGGGCGTCCGCGGCAAGTACTACACCCCGAAGAGCAGTACGACGACGCTCATGCGGATCGAGAACGACGTGCTGCACTACTTCTCGTCGCCGGAGCAGGTGAACGAGGCCCTGCGTACTCTCATTGCCGAAGGCCGCGCACCGGAGCCGCGGAACGAATAGGCGGGCCGCGCACTCGCGCCGCCATCACGCTACGCCTTGCCCGCACAACGCGGGCAGGCGATGACTTCACGAACGATCTCCCGGCCGCTGCCGCCCGGGTCATCCGGTTTGATGCGCTCTTTTCCGCGATAAATCTCGCGGTTCACTTCCGGCCTGTACGGATATTGAACGGCTCTCGTCTCAGTGACGATTCGCGTGACGGGTGTTTTCGGGGCCACTACCTCTTTGCACACTTCGCATCGATACATTCTCCCCAGCAAACCATTCGCGCGTGCTTGCTGAAGGCACGTCGCAGACAGGTGAGAGAACGGCAGTATTGTCGGTTCAGGAGGGGCGCGCGCAGCGCCGAGCATGTGTGCCGGTCAATATCGAGGAGACCGGAGCCTCAGGTGAAGTGGGCCAATGATACTGGAAATCTTCTGCTTTCTGCCTTCTGCTTTCTGCCTTATTAGGGCACGATTACCGTCCCGTCCTTCCCCTCCATCGCCTCGCGCAGCACTTCCACATCCGTGATCAGCACCTGCTTCTTCGCGGCCTTCACGAACAGCAACGCGCTGTCGACTTTGGGGCCCATGGAGCCGGGGGGGAACTGGCCGTCGGCCATGTGTTGCTCGGCTTCGACGACGGTCATCCGGTCGAGGTAGCGCTGGGTGGGTTTGCCGAAGTCGATGGCGACTTTGGGGACGCCGGTGAGGATGATGAAGAGGTCGGCCTTCAGGTCGGCGGCGAGTTTGGCTGAGGCGTAGTCTTTGTCGATGACGGCTTCGATGCCGCGCCACTGGCCGTCGCGGCCGCGGACGACCGGGATGCCTCCGCCGCCTGCGGCGATGACGACGGCTGCGGTGTCGAGCATGTGGGAGATGGTCGCGGCGTTCAGGATGCGCAGCGGTTTCGGCGACGGGACGACATGCCGCCAGCCGCGGCCGGAGTCTTCTTTCATCGTCCAGCCGAGGTCGCGCTCGAGGGCTTCGGCGCGGTAGCGGGTGAAGAAGGGTCCGATCGGTTTGGTGGGGCGCTTGAACGCGGGGTCGTTCACGTCGACTTCAACCTCGGTGAGGATCGTCGCGACTTCGCCGGTCGTTCCGCTGCCAAGGCCGATCGACTCGAGGCGGTTGCGCATTGCCTGCTGGAGCATGAAGCCGATGGAGCCCTCGGTCTGGGCGACGCAGACGTCCAGGGTCTGCGGCGGAATCTTCGTCGAGGCTTCCTCGGCCTGGATGAGGATGTTCCCCACCTGCGGTCCGTTGCCGTGGACGACGATCAGCTTGTAGCCGTAGCGGACGATCTCGGCGAGCCAGCGCGCCGCCTGCTTGGCGCGCGCGATCTGCTCCTCCTGCGTCCCCCGGTCCTCGGGACGCAGCAAGGCGTTGCCGCCAAACGCGACGACGGCGAGCTTCGACGGTTGGTCAGCCAATCAGATTTCTTCCCGCTCGAGCGGCATGGTCATGCACCGCGGACCGCCGCGGGCGCGCGACAGCTCGTTGCCGGCGATCTGCAGCGCGTACTTTTTGTCGGTCCACGTCTCGAGCTCCGTCCTGCCGAGGAGCAGGTCGTCTTCGTAGACGATGTGATAGCCGTTGCGCGCCAGTGCCTCGGCGGTGCGCACGTTGCGCTCGTAGAGCAGGATGATCCCCGGCGCGAGCGCGAACGCGTTCGCGCCGTCGGTCCACTGTTCGCGCTGCTGGTCGACAGCGCTCTTGCCGCCGCAGTAGATCGGCTCGAGGTCGAAGCCCTTCTTCTTCAGCGCGCCGAGGAGCGACTTCTGCGGCGAATAGTCGATGCCGCGCTTCTTCGTCAGGTCGACCGCCGTCACCGTCGCTGCCTGGCCGCCGCTCGGCAGGATCACCGGCGGATAGATCAGGCACTCGTCGCGGCTGATGAAGGTGAAGATTGTGTCGAGGTGCATGAACGAGCGCTGCCGCGGAATGTCGACGATGATCGCGCTCTTGATCCCGCTGTTGGCCGTCTTCAGCGACCGCAGCAACGCCTCCACGCCGGCCTTGTTCGTCCGCTCGGTGATCCCGACCAGGATCAGGTCGCGGCGCGGCACGAGGACGTCGCCCCCTTCGAGCGTCGGCATGTTGCGCGGCATCGGCCGCTCCGGCTCGGAGTCCATGAAATCGACCCAGAAACGATCTTCCCGCTCGAACGCCGGGTGGTTCTCGAAGACGTATTTCGACAGCAACGACTCCCGCCTGCGCGCCTGCGTGGCCATCGCCGAGATCACTACGCGGTCGCCGATGACGATCTGGGGGTCGCGCATGAAGAAGAGGTTGGGGATCGGAAAGAGGTCGAACTGCGGCAGCTCGCCCGACTCGGTCTCGCGGGCAATACCGGAGATGAGGATCTCGGCGAGCTTGCCGGCCGGTTCTTCGAGCAACTCCGCCACCAGCCTGCGCTTGAGGCGATTGCGCTTGCCGAGATCGCGGACGATGTGCTCCTTCACGTCCTCGTTCTCGAGCACTTCCTCCAGCATGTCCTGGAGGTCGTAGACGTCATCGGCGATGAAGCGGATCAGCTGCTGGAAACGGCGATGCTCCTCGCGGGCGACCTGCCCGTAGAGGATGTCGTCGAAGAGGAGTTGCGCCATCATGGGCGGGACCATCAGGTCGATCTCGCGCCCGGGGAGGTGGACCAGTACGCTCTTCAGCCTGCCGATCTCACTCGTCACGTTCAATCGCATGCGGGCGAGATTCTATCCATAAGTGGAATCGGCGTAAGATTTAGGCTGAATTCATTACTGACGGGATCATGCGCACATTCACGGCTGTGCTGCTTCACCTGGCGATTGCTCCACTGCTTCTGGCGGCGTCTCCCCGGATCACGTTCGAGCGCGTGATCCCCGCCACTCACGATCTCGGGCAGGCAGAGGAGGTCGCGATCGTCAACGCCATCGGCGACGACGCCCGGATCGACACCTTCCTCGACCACCTCATCTTCCTGACCAACCGCTCCCGGATGCTGCGGATGCGCGACATCCGCTTCACCACCGGTCCGGCCGATGTCCACCTCGACGTGAAGAACTTCACCTGCAGCACCATGGACCGGGAATCGGAGGCCACTTCGCGCGACCCGGACGGGAAACGGGTGAAGCACAAGGCGTTCGCCGTCGACGCGGTCTGCACGGCCCGCATCGGCGTGCTCTCCCACACCCTCAAGCCGCTCTCGTCCTTCGAGGTGAAGGGGGAAGGCTCGTCGCCGCGCGTCTTCACGATCACGGACGAGGAGCGGAAGCATGCCCTCGACGATGCCGCCCATCACGCCGCCGCCGCGGCCTCGGAGCGGATCACTCCGCGGCGCATCCGCGAGTCGGTCGCCCTCGACGAGACCGCTCCGTCGCTGGAAGAAGGGATGTCCCTGCTCGACGGCGACCGCTTCGCCGAGGTGCGGGCGCTGTGGGAAGCGGAGGCAAAGAAGCACCCCCGTTCTGCCCCGCTGCAGTTCAACCTGGGCGCCGTCTGCGAGGCCCTCGGCGACCGGAAGGCGGCCGAAAAACACTACAGCTCGGCGAAGCACCTGGCACCCAAGGAGACGAAGTACGCCTCGGAGCTAAGGTTGTTCATGTTGCGGGGGGAAGGGCGGCGGTAGGGGGTCATAGGACCTATAGGACAGATAGGACCTATGGGGAACCGGGGATCTCATTCGTCCTATAGGTCCCATCTGTCCTATAGGTCCTATCTGTCAGCCAACAAAAAGCGCGGCCTTTCGGCCGCGCCTTTCCACCACTGCCAACCTCGGTTTACGCCTCGACGGCGTTCACGTTGATCTGGATCTGCTTCGGAAGAGACTCCTCTTTCTTGGGGATCTCGATCTCAAGCACTCCGTGGCGGTAGCTGGCCACGATTGCGCCGGCGTCGACGGTGCGGGGAAGCGTGAACGAGCGGGTGAACGTGCCGTACGCACGCTCGATACGATGATAGTTGCGGTCATCCTTCCGCTCGAACTGGCGCTCGCCGGCGATGGTGAGCAGGCCGTCCTCGAAGGTGACGCGCAGGTCCTTCTCGTCGACGCCGGGGACTTCGACCTTCACCAGGATCTTCCCGGTCTCTTCCACCACGTCCACAGGCGGGTTCCAAGACGCCGCCTGCGCTTCCTGGACGAACGGGAAACGGAAGAACGGCTCGAAGTAGCGGGCCTCCATACGGCGGAGGTCGTTATTGGTACGAATGATACGAGTCATGTCTGTTGCCTCCTATGCTTAGTCGTTACGACTCATATTTACGAACGAGAGTATACCGATCTCTATTCCTGCGCGCAAGAAGCTCACATCGTTGCAATACGAACGACTCGATGATTCGGGATGACACTGTCCCCGACCGCTGTTGTCTCCGCAGCCATGAGCGCCATCCCGAACATCGAAGCCTCCGAGCTGCAGCGCGAAGTCGCGCGCCGGCGGACCTTTGCGATCATTTCGCACCCCGACGCGGGCAAGACCACGCTGACCGAGAAGCTCCTGCTTTACGGTGGCGCCATCGAGGAAGCCGGCTCGGTCCGCGCCCGGAAGGCACAGCGCCACACGACCTCGGACTGGATGGCCATCGAGCAGAGCCGCGGCATCTCCATCACCTCCACGGTCCTGCAGTTCGAATATGAGGGCTCCGTCCTCAACCTGCTCGACACCCCCGGACACCAGGACTTCTCCGAAGACACCTACCGCACCCTCGCCGCCACCGACAGCGCGGTGATGGTGCTCGACGGCGCCAAGGGGATCGAGCCGCAGACCCGGAAGCTCTTCGAGGTCTGCAGGATGCGGCACATCCCGATCCTTTGCTTCGTCAACAAGCTCGACCAGCCGGCCAAAGACCCATTCGAGCTGCTCAGCGAGATCGAGCGCGAGCTGAACGTCTCCGCCGTCCCGATGAACTGGCCGATCGGCGACGGGCCGACGTTCCAGGGCGTCTACGACCTCCGCAACCAGCAGGTGCTCCGCTTCGAGCGCACCAAGCACGGCGCGACGGCCGCGCCGATGACCGTCACCGGCCTCGACGACCCGCACCTCGCCGACGCCGTCGGTCCCACCGCCTGGGCAGACCTCCGCGACGCCGCCGAGCTCCTCGACGGCGCCGGCGCCTCGTTCGACCGCCGCCAGTTCGAGTACGGCCGGGTCATCCCGGTCTTCTACGGGAGTGCCGTCAACAACTTCGGCGTGGAGCCGTTCCTCCGCGCCGTCATCGAGCTCGCCCCGCCGCCGTCGCCGCGTCACGCCAGGCGGAACGGCGAGGAATTCGAGCTGGAGCCGATCTCCGACACCTTCACGGGCTTCGTCTTCAAGATCCAGGCGAACATGGATAAGCGCCATCGCGACCGCCTGGCGTTCATGCGCATCACCTCCGGGGTCTTCGAGCGCGACATGCCGGTCCAGCACGCGCGCCTCCGCCGCGAGGTTCGCATGACCCGTCCTCACCGCCTCTTCGCGCAGGAGCGCGAGACGATCGACCGCGCCTATCCGGGCGACGTCATCGGGTTCGTCAATCCGGGCCTCTTCCAGATCGGCGACTCGGTCTCCAGCGGCACGCCGGTGGAGTTCGACCGCATCCCCCGCTTCGCGCCGGAGCACTTCGCCACGTTGCGGGCGAAGCAGGCCACCCGGCAGAAGCAGTTCCAGAAGGGGCTCGAACAGCTGGAGGAGGAAGGGGCGATGCAGGTGTTCGTCGTGCACGACGGCCTCCGCAGCGAGCCGATTCTCGCCGTCGTCGGCGAGCTGCAGTTCGACGTGCTGCAGTCGCGCCTGGAGACGGAGTACAACGTCGAGACGACCATGAGCAGCCTGCCGTACAAGCTGGCCCGCTGGGTCGACCGCGATATCGACACCGTGGCGAAGATGAGCCTCCCTTCCCGCTCCCGCGTCGCCACGGACCGCATCGGCGAGGCGGTGGTGCTTTTCTCCTCGGAGTGGGAGCTCGACTTCGCCCAGAAGGAGAATCCGGGCGTGGAGTTCAAGGCCGCTTCTTAACGGACGGAGGGGACGACGGGGGGCCTCCGGCGGGCCGGCCCGGCCGGCTGCGTTGGTTGGCCTAGCCTGAACGCACGCTTGTCGTCCGGGACGCGATTCACGCGGAAACACACGCTGCCGGCTGGGCCGGTCCGCCAGAGGCCTCGCGGTCGGTTGCTGGCGTCGTAAACTGCGCGCGTGAATGCAGCGCAGCCCGACCGCATTGCCACGGGCTCGCTCTTCGCCGTTCTTCTCTTCTCCTTCGCCTACTTTTACGGCGGCAGCGGCTTCAATCAGAACGCGACCTTCGACCTGACCCGGGCCATCGTCGAGCATCGCGAGCTGCACATCGACCGCTACGCCGCCAACACCGCCGACATCTCGCGGTACGGCGGCCATATCTACTCGAACAAGGTCCCCGGACTGTCGTTCCTGGCCGTGATCCCGTACGCGCCGCTGTACGCGTTGCGCGGTGCGCCGGAGAATGCGCTCGAGCTGAATCTCTATCTCTACGTCACCTCCATCGTCACCGCCGGCATCAGTGGCGCCCTGATCGGAGTGCTGCTCTACAAGGCCGCGCGCCATCGCGGCCTCTCACCCGACGCGGCCTATGCGATCGCGCTCGTCGTCGCACTCGGAACGCCGATCTTCGCCTACTCCACCATGCTCTTCCCGCACGTCCCGGCGAGCCTCTTCGCGCTGCTGGCCTTTCTCGCGCTGGACGGGACGCTTCGCCGTAACGCGCTGCTCGCGGGGGCAGCGGTCGGAGCGGCGGTGTTGATGCACTACCTCTGCGCGCTGCTCGTCTTCGTGATGCTCGGCTTCCTGCTGGCGACGTCGCGGGCGCGGATTCGGGAGACTCTGCGCTACATCGCCGGCGGTATGCCGTTCGCGGCGGTGCTGGGGTGGTATCAGTACGCCGTTTTCGGCTCGCCGTTTCAGACGACGATCCCGACGGTGAACCCCGGCTTTCTCAGCGAAGACGCCTGGTTCGGGATCTTCTACCTCCCGCGCGCCGAGGCACTGTGGGGGCTGACCTTCTCCCCCTATCGCGGGCTGTTTTATCTCGCACCGGTGATGCTGCTGGCGGTCATCGGCCTGGTGGCCATGTTCCGGAAAGAGCGCGCCGCCGCGATGACGATCGTTGCCGGCGCGCTGCTCTTCTTCATCATCAACTCGGCGTTCAACGGGTGGCACGGCAGCTACACGATCGGGCCGCGTTACTCGCTTCCCGCCGTCCCGTTGCTGGCCATCGGCTTGGTCTACATTCACGGGCGCTTCCGGCTGGTCTATGCAGTGCTGGCGGCAATCTCCCTCTTCTTCAACTTCGCCGTCACCGCCGTCGATCCGCAGGTGCCGGACAAGTTCCACGATCCGGTCACCAAATACGTCATCCCGGCGCTCCTCACCGGCCGGGCCGCGAACGATCCGACCGTGCCGCCGTGGCTTGGAGAGCTCTACACCGGCCACACGTCGACGAATCGCGTCGCGGCCGACGAACTGATGCCCTTTCAGCGCCACCGACCCGGCTCGCCGGAGTCCGAATGGGCGAGCTTCAACCTCGGCGAGCTGCTCTTCGGCCCCGGCTCGTTCGCATCGATCCTGCCTTACCTGGCGATCGTCGCCGCGGCGGTCCTTACGACTCGCGCATCGCTTCGGCGTCGGTACCGCGCGACGCACACCACTCCCGATACGCAAACGGAGAGATCTCGCTCGGCTTGATCTCGCTGCGGCCACCCCAGAAGACGTTTGTGTAGCTGACCGGGATCCCGACGCTCTCCAGATGCTCGTCGATGGCCCGCTTGTGCGCCAGCACCATCTCCTTCTCCGTCCCGTGCGCCACCGCCATGATGTTCACGTTGCGGAACTCCGGACCGCCCTCGCGCCAGTAGCAGTGCGTCAGGATGTGAAAGCGGCCGGCCTCGCGTCCCGCCTCCAGCTCGCGTCCCGGCGGCACGGCCCAGTGGAAGAGCGCGTTGAACCGCGTCACCCGCTCGCCGCTCTTCAGCGTCTTCACATGCTCCAGGAACGTCGAAAAGCGTCCGACCACGCCGCGGCTGTTCAGCCCCTCGGCCAATTCGAAAAACTGCTCCAACGGCACGCCCGCTTCGGCGGCGCGGCGCTCCCACAGATCGCGCGTCACCTCCTCCGGCTCCAGCTCGCGTTTCACCGCCGTCAGCACCTGCCACTCCAGGTCGCTCAACTCGACCTTGACCGTGTCCTTCACCTCGGCCAGCTCCTCCGACTTGCTCCCCGGCTCCATCCCCTTGCGGCGGACGTGACCGACGCCGAGGGCGAAGATACGTTTGGCGGGCATCACCCGGAAATGATCGGCTCCGGTGAGCTGTGCCAGAAACCGGCAGTGCTTCTCCACCGAATAACCCTGCGGCACCTTCACCGTCGTCCAGAGCCGGTAGCTCGAGCCCGGCGTCGCCGCGTCGGTCGAGCGGATGACCACGTGCCCGGAGAACGGATCCTGCTGGAACATGAAATCGAACGCCTGGTCCAGCTTCTCCGGCGGGAGCTGCCACGCGACCAGCGCTCCCTCGGCGAGGTTCGTCGCCATGAGCGTCTGCCGCACCCGCCGGATCGTCCCGCCGCGCAGCATCGCCCGGATGCGCTCCATCACCACCTCGACGTCCAGCCCCGACTTCCCCGCGATCTCCCCGAACGGGTCGCGCACGAACCCCTGAATCCGGTCCTCGGAGACCGCGAGAATCCGGGCATTGATCGGGTCGGTATGGGCGATGGGGGTCTCGGTGGCGGAGGCGGTCATAACGCCGTCATGATATAGTCTCGGACTCCTGGACTGATTTGGGGCGCCGCTTGCAACCAGGTTAAAAAAAGCTAAAGAGCCGGCAGTAACCGACGATGTGCACTCGTAGCCCCGCGAGGATTCTTGCGGGGCTTTTTGTTTTTTCCGGAGAGAGGCCGATGGCACAGCCTGATCGCACCGAAGAGATTCGCCGCCTGCTGACCGAACGCATCCTCGTGCTCGACGGAGCGATGGGGACGATGATCCAGCGTTACGACCTCGACGAGGCCGCATTCCGCGGCGAGCGCTTCGCCGACCACCCGCGCGAGCTGAAGGGCGCCAGCGACGTCCTGGCCCTCACCCGCCCGCAGGTGCTCGACGAGGTCCACCGCAAATACCTCGCGGCCGGCGCCGACATCATCGAGACCAACACCTTCAACTCCCAGGCGATCTCGTTCGCCGACTACGACCTCCAGCCGTACGTCTACGAGATCAACAAGGCGGCGGCCGAGATCTGCCGGCGCGCCGCCGACGACTTCTCCACGCCGGAGAAGCCGCGCTTCGTAGCCGGCGCCATGGGTCCGACCAACCGCACCGCATCCCTCTCCCCCGACGTCAACCGCCCCGGCTTCCGCGGCGTCTCGTTCGACGAGCTGGTCGACGCCTACTACGAACAGGCCCGCGGCCTCGTCGACGGCGGCGTCGACATCCTCCTTCCGGAGACGACCTTCGACACGCTGAACGTCAAGGCGGCGCTGTTCGCCATCCAGAAACTCTTCGACGACACCGGCATCACCCTCCCTGTTATCGCCTCCATCACCATCACCGACGCCTCCGGCCGGACGCTCAGCGGGCAGACCGTGGAAGCGTGCTGGAACTCGATCTCGCACGCCCCGCTCCTTGCGGTCGGCATCAACTGCGCCCTCGGCGCGGAGGAGATGCGGGCGCATGTCGAGGAGCTGTCGAACCTCGCCCCGATCTTCATCTCCTGCTATCCGAACGCCGGCCTCCCGAACGCCCTCGGCGGCTATGACGAGACGGCGGCAGAGATGTCCGCCGTGCTGCGCGACTTCGCGGCCAACGGGTGGCTCAACATCGTCGGCGGCTGCTGCGGGACCGGCTTCGACCACGTCAAACTGATCTCCGAGACCGTGGCCACACTGCCGCCGCGCGTCCCCGGAACGATCGAGCCGCATCTGCGGCTCAGCGGCCTCGAAGCGCTGACCGTCACGCCCGAGTCGAACTTCATCATGGTCGGCGAGCGCACCAACGTCACCGGCTCACCCAAGTTCGCGAAGCTGATCAAAGAGGGCGACCTCGACGCCGGCCTCGCCATCGCCAAGCAGCAGATCGACGGCGGCGCGAACATCCTCGACGTCAACATGGACGAGGGGATGCTCGAGTCGGAGAAGATCATGGCGGAGTTCCTCAACCTCATCGCCTCCGAGCCCGACATCTCCCGCGTACCGATCATGGTCGACAGCTCGAAGTGGTCGGTGCTCGAGGCGGGCCTGAAAACCCTGCAGGGGAAGTCGGTCGTCAACTCCATCTCGCTCAAGGAAGGGGAAGAGGCCTTCAAGCGGCAGGCGCGGCTCTGCAGGCGCTACGGCACCGCGGTCATCGTCATGGCCTTCGACGAGCAGGGGCAGGCCGACACCGTCGAACGGAAGATCGAGATCTGCTCGCGCGCCTACGACATCCTCGTCGACGAGTGCGGCTTTGACCCGACCGACATCATCTTCGACGTCAACGTCCTCACCGTCGCCACCGGGATGGAGGAGCACGCCGCGTACGGCGTCAACTTCATCGAGGCCGTGCGGCAACTGCGCGCGAAGTACCCGCTCTGCAACTACAGCGGCGGCATCAGCAACGTCTCCTTCTCCTTCCGCGGCAACAACGTCGTCCGCGAGGCGATGCACGCCGCGTTTCTCTATCACGCCATCCAGGCCGGCCTGACCCTCGGCATCGTCAACGCCGGCCAGCTCGGGATCTACGAAGAGATCCCGAAAGACCTCCTGGATCTGGTCGAGGACGTCCTCCTCAACCGCCGACCCGACGCCACCGAGCGCCTGATCGCCTTTGCCGACAGCGTGAAGGGCACAGGGAAGGTGCAGGAGGCGAAGGAAGAAGAGTGGCGCCACGGCACCGTCGAGGAGCGCCTCTCCCACGCGCTGGTCAAAGGGCTCGTCGAACATATCGATGCCGACGTCGAGGAAGCGCGGCAGAAATACCCGACCGGCCTCTCCATCATCGAAGGGCCGCTCATGGACGGGATGAACA
Organism: Thermoanaerobaculia bacterium; assembly: GCA_035629865.1. Classification (GTDB taxonomy): domain Bacteria; phylum Acidobacteriota; class Thermoanaerobaculia; order Gp7-AA8; family Gp7-AA8; genus QHVT01. The sequence continues at coordinate 74,281 of DASPHC010000047.1, forward strand.
TCGTCGGCAACCTCTTCGGCGCCGGGAAGATGTTCCTCCCGCAGGTCGTCAAGAGCGCGCGGGTCATGAAGAAGGCTGTCGCCTACCTCCTGCCGTTCATGGAGGAGGAGAAGGCGAAGGCGGGCGACCAGTCGGCGCGCGGCAAGATCCTGATGGCGACGGTCAAGGGGGACGTGCACGACATCGGGAAGAACATCGTCGGGGTGGTCCTCGGCTGCAACAACTACGAAGTCATCGACCTCGGCGTGATGGTCTCCGCGGACCGGATCCTCGACACCGCACAGAAAGAGAACGTCGACATCATCGGCCTCTCCGGTCTGATCACCCCGTCGCTCGACGAGATGGTCCATGTGGCGCGGGAGATGGAGCGCCGCAAGTTCCACGTTCCGCTGCTCATCGGCGGAGCGACCACCTCCAAGCTGCACACCGCCGTCAAGATCGCCCCGCGCTACAGCTCCCCGACCGTCCACGTGCTCGACGCTTCCCGCGCCGTGAACGTGGTCAGCAACCTCCTCGGCGAGAAATACGACGAGCTCACTCGCGGGATCAGCGCCGAGTACCAGAAACTGCGCGATGGGATGGAGAAGCGCCACATCACCATCCTCCCGCTCGAAGAAGCGCGCAAACGCGCCCTGCGCCTCGAGTACGCCCCCGAGAAGCCGCCTTTCACCGGCGTGCGCACGTTCGAAGAAGTGCCGCTCGAGTCGATCGAGCCGTTCATCGACTGGACGCCGTTCTTCCAGACCTGGGAGATGCGCGGACAATACCCGCGGATCCTTGAAGAGCCGCGGGCCAAAGAGCTGTACGACGACGCCCGCAAGCTGCTGTACGAGATCATCGAAAAGCGTCTCCTCACCGCGCGCGCGGTGTACGGCATCTGGCCGGCGCACCGCGAAGGGGACGACATCGTCCTGCCGGATGCGCGTTTCCACACCATGCGGCAGCAGCAGGAGACCAACACCGGCCACAACCTCGCCCTGGCCGACTTCATCGCGCCGGCGAACGACTACATCGGCGGCTTCGCCGTCACCGCAGGATTGGGAGTGGAAGAGCTGGTGGCGCGCTTCCAGCGCGATCACGATGACTACAGCTCCATCATGACCAAAGCGCTCGCCGACCGCCTGGCCGAAGCGCTCGCTGAAAAGCTCCACCGCGACGTCCGTGCCGAGTGGTACGCGCAGAGCGAAAACCTCACCGCCGAAGAACTGATCGCCGAAAAATACCGCGGCATCCGCCCCGCCCCCGGCTATCCCGCCGCCCCCGACCACACCGAAAAACGCACCCTCTTCACCTTGCTGGACGCCGAAAAACTCGGCATGCACCTCACCGAATCGTGCGCCATGACCCCGGCCGCCAGCGTGAGCGGGCTGTACTTCGCCCACCCGGAAGCGCGGTATTTCGCAGTGGGGAAAATCGGCCGCGACCAAGCCGCCGACTACGCGGCACGGAAGGGAATGCCGCTGGCAGAGATCGAGCGCTGGCTCTCGCCAAACCTGGCCTACGAGCCGGAGGACGTGACCGTTTCACGGTGACATGCGCCTGTGGGATCGCTTTGGGTCGTACAGATCCTTTCGCTCCCTCACGCCCACCCGCCCGCCGCTCAGGATGACGGGGGTGAGCCCTGCCACTGGGTGGATTGGTCGTGAAGGGACACGCGAAGGGGACGCACTGCCAATGGTTTTGGGGGGTCTTACGATCGCGCCGCTTGAACACCCCTTAAAACTCGCGAAACACAACCCTTCCCGTCATCCTGAGCGGCGGGCGGGTGGGTGTGAGGGAGCGAAAGGATCTGTACGACCTAAAGTGATCCTACAGGCGAAAACTCTCCCGAAGGCGTCGACAGAAGATCATCCCATCGCGGGTTCACCGCCTTCACCAACGCGATCTTCTTCGCGCGCGACATCGCTTTGATGGTCTTCTCGCGCGCAATCGCCTCCAGGACGAGGTCGTACACCTCGTAGTAGACGACCCGGTCGAAGTGGTACCGGCTCGTGAACTTCGAACCGGTACCTCTTCTATGTTGCGCCGCGCGGCTCGCGAGGTTGTTCGTGACGCCGGTATACAGCGTCATCGAGAAGTTCGAGAGGATGTACACGAAGAACTGGCGGCGCGTTCCGTCGGATCGCCATAGCGCGGACTGGCGCGGGTACACCATCCGTCGATCGTACGTCCGAAGAGCACGAACTCGACAAAACTCCACCCACGGTAGACCTTGGGCGGACAAAAAGTCCGCCCAACACGGCGCCCTACTCCTTCTCGCCCGTAACCGAGGTCCGGTCGTTCACCACGCGGGTGGCGATCTCGCGGAACTTGCCGGTCGGGGAGTCGAACTCCGCGGTGACGCGGAGGGTCACCGGGCCGTTGGCGCCGACGAGGGACATGCCGGTCTGGGCCTGTCCCTGGAAGGCGACATCCTCGGCGGCTCCGGCCGGGATGAGTACGTCGAAGGGGAGGGCTTGGCTGATGTGGTACGCCCCCTCGGACTGCGACTGCAGGGCCACTCGCTTGAGCGTGATGGCCTCGCTGCCGAGGTTCGAGACCCGGATGGCGTAGGCGACCTGCAGGGGACCCTGGACGTTCCGGGCCACCGTCGGGACGCCGCTGGTCTGGACGATCTGGATGCCGGCGCGGCCGGATGCACTGCTGTCCGAGGAAGAAGCGCAGGCAGTCAGGGTGAGGATGAGCGTGAGAAGGAGGAGGGAGACTGCTGTTCTCTTGCACATGGTAGTAAGGGACAGGCAATCTCTGCCTGTCCCTTACCGGAACTACTTCACGTAGTTGAGCATTTCCTTGGCCGTTCCGGCGTCCTTGCCGTTCGGCTCCAGCTCGAGGTATTTACTGAGCGCGGCGCGGGCATCGGCGTTCTGGCCGAGGCCGACGTAGACGATCCCGAGCTCGTACCAGGCGCGGGCAAACTTCTCGTCGATGGTCACGGCCTGCTTGAACGCGGCGGCAGCCTCGGCACCCTTCCCCTCATTCACCAGGCGGGCTCCCTGATTGAAGAGCGCGGAGGCGTTTGCCGGGAGCTTCTTTTCCGCGACGGCGGCATTGGCCTTGTCGCCGAGTGCCGTGTAAGAGGCGTAGAGCACCTGCCACATGTCGGTGTCTTCGTCGTCGATCGCCAGCGCCTTCTTGGCGGCGTCGATCGCCTTCTGATGATTCTTTGCACGGGTATTGGCCTTCGCCAGGGCCATCCAGCCCGCGGCGAGGTCCGGCTTGGCGGCCACGGCCGCTTCGAATTTCGCGATCGCGCCGGCGGTGTCACCCGAGTTCAGCAGGGTCGCCCCTTCGTTGTAGGCGGCCACGGCAGGATCGACCTTGACCTCGACCGGAACAGAGACAGCGGGCCCGGCAGCCCCGGCGGACCGGGAGCCGGGTTTCGCCAGCTCAATGTCGCGAGGGTTCGGCTCGCCGATCTTCAGTTTCATCGTCTCTTCGTACGGCGCATAGCCGGGGGCGGAGAAGACGAATTTGTAACGGATCGTCCCGTCGAGCAGGAAGATGGCGTACGAGCCGTCTTTCTTGACCTTATGCTCCTGCTTGACCGTCTTTCCTTCGATGGCTTCGACGTTGACGACCGCATCCGGAATCGGCTTCTTGGTCACGCTGTCGATGATTTTCCCGGTGATCCGGGCCTCCGCGCCTGCGAAAGCGCTGGCGGCTCCGAAGAGGGAAAGAACGAGGCTGAGGCTGAGCGCGAGTGATCTACGCATGAGTTTGATCTCCTGTGTGATTGGCGTCAGTGTTAACGATTCCGGAGCGTGGACGATTCCGGATTCTGCCAGGGAAAGGTACGAGGTATGGGGTATGAGGCATGAGTGGGTCTCTCGCGAGAATCCACTCGTACCTCGTACCTCATACCCCGTGCCTCGCTCTACTCGAACGTCAAATACGTCTGATCCTTGAGCCCCCGCTCGTAGTCCTGAAGCAGGCGCATCCCTTCGTTCGGCTTCACCCGGTCCTGCTTGATGGCCACATCGATCTGCTGCTTCATCCGTTTCTCGAGGTCGCGCCAGTCCCACTGGGTCATGGCCAGCACCTCTCCGATCGGCTGGCCGGGGATGTCTTCCTCGATGTAGAAACCGGCCTCCTCGTCGGGATCGAGGAAGACGTGTACCTCGTTCACCCGGCCGAACAGGTTGTGGATGTCGCCCATGATGTCCTGGTAGGCGCCGGTGAGGAAGATCCCAAGGTAGTACGGCTCGCTGGGCCGGATCTCGTGGAGCGGAAGCGTGTCGCGAACGTCGTTGAGGTCGATGTACTTCGAGACCTTGCCGTCGGAGTCGCAGGTAATGTCGACCAGGGTCGACTCCAGCTGCGGCCGTTCGTGCAGGCGGTGGATCGGCACGATCGGGAAGAGCTGTCCCAGCGCCCAATGGTCGAGCAGCGACTGGAAGACCGAGAAGTTGCAGATGTGCTGGTCGGCCAGCTCGATCTTCAGGTTGCGGACGTCCTCCGGCACTTCCTCCTCGTCCATCCCCTGAACCATCGTCTGGATCCGCTCGGCGATCTCCCAGTAGAGCGACTCCACGCGCGCCTTCACGTCGAGATCGAGCAGGCCAAGCTCGAACATCGTCTGCACCTGCTCCTTGATCTGCTGCAGGTCGTGCCACGACGACTGCACGGCCTCAGGGGCGAGGTTCCGGTCGATGTCGAGGAGCTCGCGCACGAGCTTGTGATCGGCGGCGCGGAGATCGCGCCCCTCCAGCGGCGTCTTCTCGATCGCCCCGAAGGCCTGGATGACCAGCACGGAATGATGGGCGACGGTGGCCCGCCCCGACTCCGAGACGATGATCGGGTGCGGCACCTTCTCGTCGTCGCAGACGTCGAGGATGTTGTAGACGATGTCGCTGGCGTACTCCTCGACCGTATAGTTCATCGAGGAGTGGAACGTCGAGCGCGAGCCGTCGTAGTCGATGGCCAGCCCGCCGCCGACGTCGACGTACTCCAGCTTGTGGCCGCTCTTGTAGAGCTTCGCGTAGTACATCGCCGCCTCGCGGACGGCGCGCTTGATGGTCAGGATGTCGGGGATCTGCGACCCGATGTGGAAGTGCAGGAGCTTGAACGCGGACGACATGTTCGCCTCGTTCATGATCTCCATCGCTTCCAGGATCTCGGCGGTGGAGAGCCCGAACTTCGCGTGCTCGCCCCCCGAGGTGGCCCACTTGCCGGCGCCCTTCGACAGCAGCCGCACGCGCAGCCCGATCCACGGCTCGACCCCCATCTCCTCCGCGATCTGCACGATCTGCGCGACCTCGGAGATTTTCTCGGCGACGAGGATGATCTTCTTCCCGAGCTTCCGCCCCATCAGCGCGGTCCGGATGTAGGTGCGGTCCTTGTAGCCATTGCAGATGATGATCGACTCGGGGTCCTGATGGACTGCCAGGCCGGCGAAGATCTCCGGCTTCGAGCCGACTTCGACGCCGTGATGGAACGGACGCCCGGCGTCGAGGATCTCTTCGACGACTTCACGAAGTTGGTTGACCTTGATCGGGAAGACGCCGCGGTACTGCCCGCGGTAGTTGTGCTCGCGGATGGCGTCGTTGAACGCGCGATTGAGCATCTCCACGCGGTGGCGCAGCAGGTCCTGAAAGCGGACCAGCAGCGGCGTGGAGAGATTCCTGACGCCGGCTTCGCGGACGACGTCGATGATCGGGACGGCGATGCCTTTGGCCTGCAGCGGCGAAACGGTCATCTCGCCGGTCGGAGCCACGCCGAAGTAGCCCGCTCCCCAGCGATCGATCATGTACAGCTCGGACGCCTCGTCGACGGTCCATTCCTCTTGCTGCCTCGCGGCGATGGCTTCCTGCGTGGTCAATTCGTTTCGCGCGCCTCCCTATGTGTGAAGAATAACGAGCGAAGAATACATTTTCCGAGCCCGTTAGGCGCGATCGAACTCTGTCTCGTCGATCTTCCGCAATTCATCGGGCGTCAGCACGAGATCGGCAGCCTTCGCGCTGTCGACCGCATGCTCCGCTTTGCGTGCGGCGGGAATCGGCACGACGGTGTCTGCCTGCGCCCGGACCCACGCGATCACGACCGCGTGCACGGAGGCGCCGTGGGCGCGGGCAATGTCCTGCAGCAGCTTGAAGCTGGGGAGCTTTTTCGCGAGACGGCCGCCGCCGACCGGGCTGTATGCGAGAAACGTGATCTTCCGTGCTGCGCACTCTTTGGCGAGGTCCACCGATTCGCGAAAGTAGGGATTCAACCGGTTCTGCACCGACACCACCGGCAGGATGCGGTTCGCGGTGTCGATCTGTCCGGTCGAGACGTTGCTCAGCCCGAAGTGCTCGAACTTCCCCTCGCGGTGCAACTCCGCGAACGCCTCGACGCTCTTCTCGAACGGCACTCTCGGATCGGGTGCGTGGAACTGGTAGAGCCAGATCCGCTCGGTTTCCAGCGACCGGAGGCTCTGCTCGCAGGCCTCGCGGATGTGCTTCGGCGTCCCGTCGTTCACCCACAACCCGCGCGGCCGGCGCAAGCCGGCCTTCGTCGCCACGCGGATCCGGTCGCGGTCGTCGCGCTCCGCCAGGGCGGAGGCGATGAGCCGCTCGTTGTGGCCGATGTCGCTGTCGTCGAGACAGTAGACGTCGGCGGTATCGATCAGCGTCATTCCGGCGTCGATCGCCGCGTGCAGCACGCGGCGACCCTGTTCCTCATCGGGCCGGCCCTGGATCGACAACGGCATGCCGCCGAAGCCGATCTCCGGAATGGTCTCGCCGGTGTTACCCAGCGTGGTGCTCTGCATGTCCGTTCCTCCTCGCCCACCAGCGGCGCAACCGGAAGCGCAGCAGGTACTGGCGATCGTCCGGATGCACGGGCATCGCCAAGGCGAGCACCAGATACACCCAGAACCCGAGTCCGTTCAAGAAGAGTGCTGCCGCCAGGAACACCAGCCGGACGGCCGTGACGTTCCACTTGAAGCGCTCCGCGAGACCGAGGCAGACGCCGGAGAGCTGTTTGCCCGAATTGAGACGCTTGTACCAGCGATTTTCGGGTGTCCTCGCCGTGCGTGCCAGGACGAAGAGCAACAACAACGGCAGCGAAATGAGAAACGCGATCCCGATTCCGATGCCGGCCACGGCCATCGCCTCGCGCCCCGGAACCTCGCCGATGCGAACCAGCAGCAGCGAAAAACCCAGCCACGCCACCACGGCGATGGCGAAAGCGACACCCACCGCTCTCCACCTTCGCACGCGGCGCACTTCCTGCTCGGCCGCCACCGCCGCCGCATCGACGGCGGGCGGCTGAATGCCGTTCCCGCCCAGCAGGGTCTGAAACTGTTTCGCGGAATCGAGCAGCTCGCGGCACCGCTCGCACGTGCGGATATGCTCGCGCTGCTCCGCGGTCATCGGGACACCACTCTCCAGCGCCGCCACCAGCGCCGCCACGGCTTCATTGCAGTTCATGTCAGCTCCTCATCCATCTCTTCGGCGAGCCGGCGCAGCCCCCTCAGCCCATGGCTCAGCCGGCTCTTGACCGTCCCGACCGGAATGCCGAGTCGCGCGGCGACTTCCTTCTCCGAGAGCTCTTCGAAAAAGCGGAGAAGAATCGCCTGCGCCAGACGCTCCGGCAGCCGGTCCACCATCTCGCGCACCCGTTCCGCGCGATCGTTTGCAACCGCCCGCTCCTCGGGCGATCGTTCCCTGGACGCCATCGTCGTCAGGTCGACGTCGTCCTGCGGCACCCGCCGCGCCCACCGGTCCTTCACCAGGTTCCAGGCAATGGCAAACAGCCACGCGCTGAAGCGCTGGGCCGGGTCGTACCGGTGCGCGCTGCGGACAACGCGAATCCACGTCTCCTGGAAGACGTCATCGACGTCCGGCGAAGTCCCCAGCGCGCGCTGCAGCACGGCCGCCAGAGGCTTCTGATACCGCTCGATCAACGGACGGACCGCCTCGGCGTCTCCGTTCGCAATCGAGCCCATGAGAAAGGCGTCGTTCACATTCAGGTATACCGGGAGGGGAGGAGAAAGGTTCAAATTGGTTGCTGGTGGCTAAGCAGAGATCAACGTTGATCTTCCAGTCATGCCCTTTGCTGCCGCAGGCAGCTAAAGATCTGCAGGCCCGCCTTTAGGCCCAACGGTCTTCAGTTAAGCGGAGGTTCCCCCGTCATCCCCGTCATCCTGAGCGGCGGGTGGGTGGGTGTGAGGGAGCGAAAGGATCTGGGCGACGAAAAATGAGATTCGTGCCACCTTGCCCTCGGGAGCAAGTGCTCATCGGATCACTTTTCGTCGTACAGATCCTTTCGCTCCCTCACGCCCACCCGCCCGCCGCTCAGGATGACGGGAGGGGGAAGGTCCGCAAAACTGTACGTGCCGTCATGGCGTCTATCGTGACCGGCGGATTCACTCTCCTCCAGGTGAGACTCAAATGATCCATGGACACTTTTTGTGATCCCGCGATCAGATGAAAGTGATCAGGGGATCGCCTGCAGATGATCCGCGATCGCCTGCAGATGATCCGCGATCTCCTGCAGATGATCTGCGATCGCCTGCAGATGATCCGGGATCGCCTGCAGATGATCCGGGATCGCCTGCAGATGATCTGCGATCTCCTGCAGATGATCCGGGATCGCCTGCAGATGATCTGCGATCTCCTGCAGATGCTCCGTGATCTCCTGCAGATGATCTGCGATCTCCTGCAGATGATCCGCGATCGCCTGCAGATGATCCGCGATCACTTGCAGATGATCCGGGATCACTTTCCAATGATCCGGGATCGGAAAAAAGTGCCCCCGGATCAGAAGAGTGAACCGGAAACAGGTTTACACGAACGCCTTCGGTATCTCGCGGTGAAACGCCGTCGCTTCCTGCAGTTGAATCGCCACGTTCGTCATCAACGGCTCTCTCGCCGGCGCGGCGTTCAATTGAACCGACGTCGGCAGGCCGTTCTCGCCGAAACCGTTCGGGAGGGCAAAGCAGGGCGCGCCGAGGAGGTTCATCGAGGCGATCACCGGGGGGCCGCCGCGGATGTCTTTGTAGACCTCGTTGAAGTTCGGGCCGATCGGGTAGGCGACCGTCGAGCGGGTCGGCGAGACGACGAGGTCGATCGTGTCGAAGAGCTTCAGCAGGTCGCGGCGGATCTTCGCCCGCACGCGCTGCGCGCGCAGATAGTCGATGGCCAGCGTGGCCGCCGAGGCGTAGCCGCCGGTGCGGTCGGCGACAGCGCGGAGCTGCTTGGCCCGTCCATCCACCAGGATGTCCTCGAACGCGCTCGCCCCCTCGGCGTCGACGATGACCGAGATCGTCGGGCCGACCGGCAGGTCCGGGTAGTCGAACTCGCTGACCGTGTGCCCCTGTGCCTTCAGTACGTCCACCGACTTCAGGAAGTTCTCCCGGACGGCCGGCTGCACCTTGTCCCACGAGCCTTTCACCAGGCCGATGCGCACGCTGCGCTTGTTCGACCGGTGCGCCGAATTGGCGAGCCACGACGCCTCTCCGGAACGAAAGACGGCGCGCGTGGTGGGGTCGTTCTCGTCTTCCCCCATGATGGCCTGGAAGACGAGATTGCAGTCGGCGGCCGTGCGTCCCATCGGGCCGATCTTGTCGAGCGTCCAGCAGAGCGCCATCGCGCCGTGACGGCTAACCGCGCCGTAGGTCGGACGGAGTCCTGTGACGCCGGAGAAGGCCGCTGGCGTCAGGATCGACCCCGAGGTCTCGCTGCCGATCGCGAACGGCACCAGCCCCGCGCCGACCGCCGCCCCCGGGCCACTCGACGAGCCGCCCGACCAGAAGTTCGTGTTCCACGGCGTGCGCCCCGGACCGGTGAACGAGGCGTCGGCGTTGTTGTAGCCGAAACCGCCCGCCAGCTCGACCATCGCCAGCTTCGCCACCAGCACCGCACCGGCGCGCGTCAGGCGCTCGACCACGGTGGCGTCGTAGTCGAAGACCTGATTGCGGTACGGCTCGGCACCCCAGGTGGTGGGGATCCCTTTCGTCGCCAGCAGGTCCTTCACCCCGTACGGGATGCCGAGCAGCGGCCGGTTCTGTGTGTTCCCGGCGGCGAGCTCGCGGTCCGCGGCCGTTGCCTCGGCCATGGCCCGGTCGCGGGTCAGAGTCACCACCGCGCCGAGCTGCTCGCCGTACTTTGCCAGGCGGTCGAGGTAGAAGCGCGTCAGCTCGACCGACGAGACTTCCTTCGCGCGCAACGCCCGGCCGAGCTCTTCGACGGTGGAGTAGGCGTTGACGGCCATCAGCTCCTCACCATCTCTCCACGAGCGAGGCGAAGGTGAAGTCGGGCTCGTCGGCGTTCACCAGCTTGTATTCGCGGAACTTCTCCACGAACGGCGCATAGTCCTGGAAGTCTTTGTCCAGTCGCTCCAGCTCCTCGGCCGACAGGTGTTTGCCGTAGTTCGCCCGTGTCATCTCCGTCAAAGCCTTCGCAAACGGAGAAGGCGGCTTCGGCGTTTCCGCAGGCGAGGTCTGGGCAATCAGCAACGGGGCGGCCGCACCCACGGCCACGAGGGATTTGGCAAATGCACGGCGGCTGGTTTCTGACATGCGCCGTATCGTACGTGATGGGACGAATAGGACAAATGGGACCTATAGGACCTATAGGACAGCCGTGCGAGTTACGGTCCCATCAGTCCCATAGGTCCTATTCGTCCCATCAGCCCTATTCTTCAGCGCACGTTCTTCACCACCACCCGTCCGGGGGGCGTGTCGTGGGTGAACATCTCCAGGGCGGCGCGCACCACCCTCTTATGCTGCTCGCGCTCGCCGGCGCGGCCGACGATACGGCCGATCGCCGTCCCGTCCCACGTCATCGCGCGCGGCGGGCGGACCGACTCCGTCGCGGCGGGGGAAGAGCTGATGATGACCGTCGGGATCCCGCGCGCCTCGATCTCGCGGGCCATGTTCGAGATCGTACGGTGGCACGTCTCCGGACAGCCGGCCGTCAGCACCACCAGCTTCGTCTTCGAACGCTCCACCTGATCCGCGATCTCCGGGAACGTCGTCTCGTACAGCTCCTTCAGCCGCGTCGTGAAGCCGTAGCAGTAATGCTTATCGTTCACCGCGCCGATGTACCCGTCCGCCGCCAGCTCGCGCAGCGTGTCGATCGGAAAGACGATGTTCGGATCGGCGTCCGCCTCATGGTGGTCATAGTGCCCGTGCACGATCCGGAGCGACGACGACTCCGTATCGCCGGGGATCACCCGGTAGCTCACGTCCCCCGGATCTTCCGACGGAAACGGCTCCTGATCCGGCAGAAAGCAGCCCGCTGCCGAGACGATCGTCACCGTGGCGTTGGAGAGCTCTTTGCCGTAGGGAGTGAAGGGAACGCACTTGCGCGCGATGTTCAGCATGGGTACCGCAACCTCGCAAGGGGCGGGCCCGTGGACGGCCCGCCTGCACCACTACTCCAGTTCGCGGAGGACTTCGAGTAACGGCGCGTTGTCGGGCGCCTCGGAGATGGAGTGTACGTCGACGTAGCGGACGATGCCCTGCTTGTCGACGATGACGATGGCGCGCTCGGAGATGCCCTTGTCTTCCTTGAAGACGCCGTACTTCCTCGAGACTTCGCCCTTGGGATGGAAATCGGCTAAGAGCGGATAGCGCTCGATATTGCCGAGGGACTTTGCGAATGCAACGTGAGAGGGGACGGAATCCACCGAAATGCCCACGACCTGGGCATCATACCGTTCGAAGTCGGCCATCTCGGCCTCGTACGACGGCATCTGAACCGCTCAAACAGGAGTCCAGTCGAGCGGGTAGAAAACGATGACCGCGTGCTTCTTCCCGCGTAAATCACTGAGCTTGAATTTTTCCCCGCCGCGATGGCCCGGGAGCTCGAAATCGGGAGCCTGATCTCCAACCTCGAGCGTCGCGGTCCTGTCGGCGACGGACGTTGTTCCAACTGCAACCATGTGAGGAAGATCTCCTTTTGCTTGGCTACGACGAATTGCGGCGGAGTCCACGTCCGCCGCCGGCCGCGGATTATGTATTTGTTTTCGGCGGCGGTGGACTCTTCTTCGCGTCTTCCTGCGCCTGCTGGCCGGCGCGCTTCAGCGCGTCCCCGGCCGCTTCCGCTGCCTCGCCGGCGCCCTGCTTCACGCCCTGGCCTGCCTCGCGCGCACCGGCGGCGATGCGCTGTCCCGCGTCCGAATCCCGTACCTGCTTCGCCCCCTCCTGGATCTGCGCGCCGGCATCCTGCGCACCTTCCTTGATGGCCTGGCCGGCGTCCTGCGCCCCTTCTTTCATCACCTGACCGGCCTCACGCGATTCCTGCGCTAACTCGGACGTCGCGGTCTGCGTCTCCGCCGTCGGCTGCACATTTCCTTTGTCGTCGACCTGACACGCCGTCAAGGCGACCGCGGTCACGAACACCAGCAACTGTTTCATAGAAGAACCCCCGATTGAGCGGAGTGGAAGCAAGTCGTGCGCCGTGAGTGTTTTCCATCTTCCAATGGAAAGACCCGATCGCATCATCCAGGGAATGGCCGGCGACGGCCACTTCCGCGTCATCGCGACCCAGACGACCACGGCCGTCGAGACCGCACGCGAGATCCTCGATCTCGCCCCTGTCGCCGCCGAGGCGCTCGGGCGGACGATGACCGGCGCGCTGCTGCTGGCCCGTCTGCTCGCCAAAGACATCCGCAACCAGTACGTCACCCTCCGTTTCGAAGGGAACGGTCCCCTCGGCACCGTCATCGCCGACGGCACCGTCGCCGGCCACGTGCGCGGCTACGTCGCCAACCCCGTCCCGCTCGACCCACACCTCGATGTCGAGACCGCCATTGGCAACGGCAGCCTCACCGTCGTCCGAGGAACGCCGCCGACCGGCAAGCCGTACACCTCCCAGATCCTGCTGGCCGGCACCGGCATCGCGACCGACCTCACCCGCTACCTCATGCGCTCCGAGCAGATCGCCTCCGCGGTGCTCCTCGGCGTCATGAACCGCCGCGACGGCGTGGCCGCGGCCGGCGGGATGATCATCCAGGCCTTCCCCCACGCCAGCGAAGAAGCGATCGCCATGATCGAGCGCTGCGTCAAAGAAGCGCCACCGCTCAGTACCCTCCTCGAGAAAATGCCGATCGAAGACGCCGTCGCCGCCGTGCTGCAGGGAACCCACTACAAGCAGATCGACGAAGGCCACACCATCCCGGTCAGCTATACCTGCCAGTGCACCCCCGACCGCGCCCTCGCGCCCCTCGCCCTCCTCGGCGAGGACGAGCTCCAGGAAATGATCGCCGAAGGCGGCACCGAGGTCGTTTGCCAGTTCTGCGGGAGAAAGTTCCAGTTCACCGCGGATGACCTGCTGACGCTGACCGCGCAGCACGATTCGTAGTCGCTCGCCGGGAACAACAGTAGCGATAAGCTACGCCGATGCGATCAGTCATCACCGGCAGCGGCATCGGCGTCCCGAAGAACGTCGTCAAGAACGACGCTCTCGCAAAGATCATGGACACCTCCGACGAGTGGATCCGCACGCGCAGCGGCGTCGAAGAGCGCCGCTACGCCGACGACGGGCAGGGCTCAGCCGAGCTCGGGATGATGGCCGCCGAGGCCGCGCTCGCCGCCGCGGGCCGGACCAAGGAAGAAATCGACGCCATCATCTTCGCCACGATGACTCCCGACCACTTCTTCCCCGGCAACGGTCCGGTCGTCCAGGCGAAGATGGGTTTCCCCGAGACGCTGCCGACGTTCGACATCCGCCAGCAGTGCTCCGGCTTCCTCTACGGACTCGACCTGGCCGACTCGCTGATCCTCAGCGGCAAGTACCGCCGGATCCTCCTCATCGGCGCCGAGGTACACACGCCGTTCATGCCGTGGCAGAACAACTGGGACTCGACGATCGGCAAGAGCGATCGTGAGACCACCCCCGAGGAGTACGCCGCCAACACCGCCATTCGCGACCGGACCGTGCTGTTCGGCGACGGCGCGGGTGCGGTCGTCGTCGAGGCTTCGGAGAACGGTGACGGCCGCGGCATCCTCGCCGCGAAGCTCTACACGAATGGCTCGAACATCGAAGCGCTCTACACGCCGGGCGTCGGCTTCCGCCGCCGTCCCTTCGTCGACCATGGGCAGCTCGACCGCAACGAGATCATCCCGATCATGGAGGGGCGCGAGGTCTTCAAGAGCGCCGTCTCGAAGATGCCGGAGGCGGTGCGCGAGGTCTGCGCCACGGCCGGCGTGGAGCCGAAGGACCTCGACCTGCTGCTGATCCACCAAGCCAACCTGCGCATCATCGAGGGCGTGGCGAAGCAGCTCGGCCTGCCGCCGGAGAAGGTGCCCCACAACATCGAGCGCTACGCCAATACGACCGCCGGGACGCTTCCGATTCTCTACCACGAATGCGTCCAGGACGGCCGTATCCAGCCCGGGATGCTGGTCTGTTTCACCGCCCTCGGCTCGGGCCTGCATTGGGGAGCGGCGCTTTACCGTGCGTAAGCTATTCGTCCTCCTCGCACTGACCCTCACCGCTAACGCCGACACGCTCCCGTTCCTCACCGACAAAGAGATCACCGCGCTGGCCACGGAGGTCTCCGGCGAGACGGCCAAGCGCACGGTCGAAGGACTGTCGCGTCACCACCGGATGCGCGGCTCGCGCGGCTTTCGCGCCGCCGCCGACCAGGTGGTCGCGGAGCTGAAGCGCTACGGCTTCGACGACGCGCTTCTCGAGTCGCTTCCGGCCGACGGCAAGATCTTCTACGGCACCCAGCGCTCGCGTCCCGCCTGGAACGCCGACTTCGCGGAACTGTGGGAGCTCGATGCCGACGGCGAGCGGAAGGTTCGCCTGGCGAGCTGGGACGCCGCGCCGATCACCCTCGCGCAGGACAGCGTCAGCGGCGAGGCCACCGCGGAGCTGATCGACATCGGCGCCGGGACGCGCGAAGAGGATTACGCCAACAGGAACGTCAAGGGAAAGCTCGTCCTGACCTCGTCCCAGCCGAACGCCGTGGCCAAACTCGCCATCGCCCGCTTCGGCGCGGCCGGGATCGTCAGCTACGCGCAGAACCAGCGCACCGCCTGGTACGGCGAGGACGACACCCTGATCCGCTGGGGCCACCTCGACACCTTCGCCGCCGACAACGAGAAGACCTTCGCCTTCATGGTCTCGCTCAGGACCGCCCGCGCGCTGCAACAGCGCCTCGGCGCCGGCGAGACGATCCGCATGCACGCCCTCGTCCGCGCCGGCCAGACGCCGGGCGCCTACGACATCGCCACCGCGACCATTCCGGGAACCGAGCTTCAGGCCGGAGAGATCATCTTCAGTTGCCACCTCGACCACCCCCGGCCGGGCGCGAACGACAACGCCAGCGGCTGCGCGACCATCCTCGAAGTCGCCCGGACGCTCTCGAAGCTCATCGACGAGCAGCGCCTCCCGCCGCCGCGCCGCACCATCCGCTTCGTCTGGCCGCCGGAGATCGAAGGAACGCTCGCCCTCCTCAACGGCCGCCCGGAACTGGCGAAGTCGATCAAAGCCGCCATCCACCTCGACATGGTCGGCGGCGGCCCCGAGACCAAAGCCATCTTCCACGTCACCCGCGGCCCAGCCAGCCTCCCGTCGTTCGTCTACGACGTCGCCCAGTCGATCGGCGAAGTGGTGAACGCCCAGACCGCCGCCTACGCCATGACCGGCACCGCCCGCTGGCCACTCGTCGCCTCCGATGGCAGCAAAGACCCCCTTCACGCCGCCTTCGTCTCCCTCACCCTCGGCAGCGACCACCAGGTCTACAGCGACAGCTCCTTCTCCATCCCGGCCGTCTACATGAACGACTGGCCCGACCGCTACATCCACACCAACCGCGACGTCCCCGCCCACATCGACTCCACCAAGCTCGCCCGCGTCGCCTTCCTCGCCGCCGCCACCGGCTATACCCTCGCCCGCATCGGCCCCGACGACGAGCGCCACCTCAACCACTTCCTCCGCCCCTTCGCCGTCGAACGCGCCGCCACCGCCCTGCGCCGCGATGACCCCAACGTCACCGCGTTTGGCTCGTGGTACGAGAAAGAAATGGTCCAATCCCTCCCTCGCTTCCTCGGCCTCGCCCCACCCGCATCCGTCACACCCCGCCCCGGCGCCTACCGCCGCAACCCGGCAGTCAAAGGCACCATGTCCGCCTTCGGCTACGACTACTTCGCCGACCGCTACAAAGGCCCGGCATTGAAGCTCGGCGAGGAGTACCGCTACGAAGCGCTCAACCTCGTCAACGGCGCACGGACGGTGAAAGAGATCCGCGATGCGCTCTCGGCGATCTACGAGCCGGTGGCGGTGGAGGATGTGGAGGCGTATTTGAAGGCGCTGGAGGGGATTGGGGTCATCGAGAAAATCAGGCCCTAGGAAACTACAGTTGCGGTTTGAACCACCCTGCCACCCGCTCCTTCAACCGGTTCACCCACGACCGCTTCAGCCATCGTCGGGGGGTGATTTCCTCGCTGCGGGCTACGTCTTCGAAGAACATCTGTTCCATCTGGGCGGCGATGGATTCGTCGTAGACGTTGACGTTGACTTCGTCGTTGAGGCGGAAGGAGCGGTCGTCGAAGTTGGAGGAGCCGACGGTGGTCCAGATGCCGTCGACGACCATGGTCTTGGCGTGCATCATCGTCGGGAGGTATTCGAAGATGCGGATGCCGCGGCGGAGGAGCTGGGAGTAGAAGAGGCGGCCGGCGTGGCGGACGATGGGGACGTCGGTGTATTCGCCCGGGACGATCACACGGACGTCGACCCCGCGGCGTACGGCTCCTTCGAGGGCGCGGATGGTGTCGCTGTCGGGGACGAAGTAGGCGCTGTTGATGTAGATGGTCTTCTGGGCGCTGACGATGGAGACGATGTACATCAGTTTCGTCGCCGATGATCCTTCGGAGGGGGACGACTTGAGGACCTGGGTCAGGCAGTCGCCGCGCTTCTGGAGCTGGGGGAAGTAATCGAGTCCGGTCAACAGCTCGCCGCGGCTCTTCACCCAGTTGTCCATGAATGCGAACTGCATCTGCGTGACGACCGGCCCTTCGACGCGCACCACCGTCTCGCGCCAATGGTCCTTCGAGTCGGCGTCGCCGAGCCAGTTGTCGGCGATGCCGATGCCCCCGACGAAGCCGACTTCGCCGTCGACGACCAGCAGCTTGCGGTGGGTGCGGTGGTTGACCGTCGACAGCGTGTACCAGCGCAGGGGGTGGTACCACTCGACGTTGATGCCGTTGCGCTGCATGAAGTCGATCAGGTCCTGCGACATGTCCGAGGAGCCGACCGCGTCGAGCACGACGTTGATCTTCACTCCCGCCCGCGCCCGTTCGGCCAGTGTCTCTGCGAAGGTCCGCCCGATCTGGCCGTCCCAGTAGATGTAGAACTCGAGGTTGATCGTCTTCCGGGCCGCTTTGATCGCGCTGAGCATGGACGGGAAGATGCGCACGCCGTTTTTGAGCACCTCGACGCGGTTCCCTTCGGAAAGCGCCGTCCCGGTGAGCGCGTGCATGGTCTGCAGGAACGCGAGGTCGCGCACGCCGAACTGGTGTTTCATGTGGTAGCGCATCGGTACGCGACGGCGGACCATCGGCAGCGGTGTGCGGCCGGGGTAGCGGGGAGCTTTCTTGCGGCGGAAGATCAGCCCCACGATCGCTGTCCAATCAGCCAGAGCACGAGGCCGACCATCCCGACGACGAGGGTGAGAGCGAGGAGCACGAGGAAGGTGACGATCAGGCCGAGGATCAGCGCGATCTGGCGGCCGGAGCGGGGCGGGCGGCGGCGGTCGCGGTGCGCCTCCAGGAGGCGCATGTTCTTCATGTTCTCTTCGAACATGAAGTCGAAGACGTCGCCGGCGACCGGCACGGCGCCGAAGACGAGGTCGATGGAAACGTTGAGGACCATCCGCGCGATCACGCGGGCCGGGACGCGGTGCCGCAAGGCGCCGGCGATGATCCAGGTGGAGAGGACGGCGCCAATGACGTCGCCGATGCCGGGGATCAGGCCGAGGACGGCGTCGAAGCCGACCCGGATGTTGGTCCCCGGGATCGGGAATGCCTGATCCATCAGGAACGCGAACTTGCGCAACGCCACGAGGTCCTGCGGCAGCTTCTCGTCCGGCTCGATGACTTCCGGGATGTGGATCTTGTCAGGCACGCTCAACCATTATGCGAGTGCCGCGCCCGGAAAGAAGGGCCGAGGGCAAAGGGCCAAGGGCCGAGGGGGAAGCGCGGTTCATCCCGAGCGCCGCCCGGACTAAAAGTCCGGACCACAGTTTGGCGAGGTCCGCGGCCAAATGTGGCCAGACTTTTAGTCTGGCCGCCTCTCGGAGCTCTCGATGTTCCCTCGGCCCTTGGCCCTCAGCCCTCGGCCCTGCGACGCAGGCGCAACCATTGCGTTTATGCTGTTCTCATGGGCGAGGCCCCACAGGAACGGCCGCCATCCTGGCGGGAACGATGGCTCGGACGGCTGGTCTCGACGCGTGACGTCGTCTGGTCGTGGCTGACCGATCCGGCGGTCCTGGTCTACCGGCGTCACGGTTTCGGGCACAAACGAGCCCGCGTGCTCATCGTCGAGTTCTTCCTCTTCTTGCGCGAGGTCGTCCGGGAGTTCTGGAACATCGATGGAACCTCGCGCGCCGCCTCGCTGGCGTACACGACGCTCCTCTCCCTCATCCCCCTTCTGGTTGCCTTCACCTACCAGCTCCAGCGCTATTACTCGCGCGTCTTTCCCGGTGCGCAGGCGCAGATCGACGCCATCCTCAACGCTGTCATCCCGTACCAGTCGCCGCAGGTCAACTACCACCTCACCAAGTTCACGCAGAACGCCGGCACCGCGTCGACGGTCGGCGCGATCGTATTCATGTTCATCGCTTTCCAGCTTTTCCTCGCCGTGGAGGGGGCCATCAATCAGATCTGGAAGGTGCGGAGCGGGCGAGGGTACCGGCAGAAAATCATCGCCTTCACCATGCTCTTCTTCTGGGGCCCGCTGCTGATGGGAATCTCCTTCACCACCACGGCGATGCTGGAACGGAACCGCTACCTTCGGGTGCTGTTCCAGGGCGACGTGATCTTCGTCGTCGTCCCGATCTTCGTCCTCTTCCTCGGTTTCACGATGCTGTTCTGGCTCGTCCCCTCGGCGCGCGTGCGCATCCCCCCGGCGATGATCGGCGCGCTGGTCACGACCGCGCTCTTCAGCGCCGTCCGCTGGGGCTTCGGCATTTACGCCGGCTACCTGCTGAGCGGCCGCTTCAACATGATCTACGGCGCCGTAGGCCTGGCGGTGATCTTCCTGATCGCCATCGAGGTGATGTGGGTGGTGATCCTCCTCGGTGTGGAGATCAGCTACGTCTGGCAGAACCTCTACGGCGTCCTCCGCGCGAAGGCGCAGCACGTCGCCGATGAGCCGCAGTTCGACCTCTATTTCGCGCTCCGGGGACTGGTCGAGATCGCACGCCGCTTCGACCGTAGAGAGGAGCCTCCGTCGACCTACCGCCTGGCCGAGCAGTTCGGTGCGACCGACTCCCAGATGCTGCGCGTCCTCCGCAAGCTCGAGGACGCGAAGCTCGTCGCCCCGATCGGCGGCGACTGGATCGGCTACGTCCCCGCCTGCGATCCCGACCGCATCAGCGTCGAGGAACTGTTGACGCACATGGAAGGCGTCCTCCGCGGGCTCCCCGAATACGGCACCGAGGACCGCGAGCGCACGGCGGTGGGCGAGATCTTTACCCGCCTGAACGAGTGCACCGCCGCCACTCTCGACCGCCTCTCGATCGGCCGCATGGTCCGCGACCTGTACTCGCCGCGCGAAGTGCGCGGTGACGACGAACGGGTCACGTTGTAGACATCTCTTCTCGCTTCATCCGCAGCGACCGCAGCAGGCGGATCCGGCGGAAGGTTTCGTACGCGACCGTCGTCGCGATCAGCCAGATCAGGCCGGCGCTGATGCCTGCGGCGATATCGGAGATCCAGTGGACGCCGAGGTAGATGCGGGAGGTCGCGATCGCGGCGATCATCGAACAGTTGAACGCCAGCACCACGGCCCGCCAGCGCCACTCGTGGATCACCCGGAAGGCGAGGTAGCAGAGCGCTCCGAAGACGATGGTCGAGCCCATGGCGTGCCCGCTCGGGAAGGAGTAGCCGTGCGCGTCGCGCAGCGCCTCGGCGAGCTCGGGCCGCGCTCGCGCAAAGAATGCTTTCAACAGCAGGTTGAGCAGCCCGCCGACCGTGCTGGTGACGAAGAGATAGGCCGCCCACCGCCAACGCCCGCGGAACGCCAGGATGACGGCGACGATCGTGACCAGCACGCCGAGGCCGACCGGCGTGCCGATGAGGGTCATGATCGTGAAGAACGGCGTGGCGCCCTGCGTCCGTGCGGCGGCCGCCCACTGATGCACCTCGGTATCGATCTGGTGCAACCGCGGAGATGTCTCCTGCACTGACTCCGCGAGGTCGAGAAACGCGTCTCCCGCGAGCGCCGTCGCCGCTGCGCCGAGGCCGAGGACCACAAAGACCGGGAGGTAGTCGCGGTAGCGGAACGATGCCGTGCGATGCGCCGAGTACCAGAGCAGCCGCTCCAGCCCCGGGCCGGTCAGCCGGAAGAGCAGGCCGAGGAGGGCGAACAGGAGGAGGAAGAGGATGACGAAGAGCAAGCGCGGGGGAGTATGGCACCGCGTTGTCAATGATCGGTTGTCAGTTCGGGGTCCCATCTCGCCAGAAGGCGCCCTGGACTGACAACTGACAACCGATAACCAGTTCTCAGAACCCGCCGCTCATGTACTTCCACTGCACGATCTTCTCGTTGATCTCGCGCAGGCGGCGGCTGATCATGCGGCAGAGAAGGTTGAGGAACTGCAGCGAGGCGTGCGGATCCATGGAGAGGATCTCGTTGAGCGTCGCGCGGTCGATGGAGAGGACGGTGGCGTCCTGCTCGTGCGCCTTGGCATCGGCGGAACGGGGCTTGTCGTCGATCAGGGCCATCTCGCCGAAGAAGTCGCCGCGGTCGAGCACCGTCAGCGCTTCTTCTCCGACGCCGGGGATGAACTTGGAGATGCGCACCCGGCCGTCGAGGACGATGTAGAGCTTGTCGCCCCGGTCTCCCTCGCGGAAGATCATCGACCCCTCGCGGAAACGCTCCTCGCTGGAGAACGTCGCCAGCAGCTTCATTTCCGCCGCGGAGAGGCCGCGCTCGCGGAAGAGGTCGACCTTGTCCTCCGACTTGACCGTGACCTGCTGCACCTCGCGCTTGCCGCCCTCGCGCTTCCGCCCCTGTCCCTTCTTCGCGTCTTCCTGGAAGAAGAGCTTGAGCTGCTCGTTGGCATCGCGGACCTTTTCTGTGAGGGAGCGCCAGAACGCCCAGTGCAGCCCGACGGCGAGCTCCTTGTCCTCGTCCATGATCTGGTCGAGGGCGCTGAAGGAGAAGGTGTAGCAGGCGGAAGACTCCGTCGCCAGGCCGTCGCTCGAGCGATGGGTCCGGTCGATGAAATTCATCTCGCCGAAGATCGTGTCGGTGGTGAGCGTGCCGAGGATCTGCGGGCCGAAGGGTGTTTCCTTGCGGATCTCGATGCGGCCGTCCTTGACCACGTAGAAGTCCATCGACCGGTCTTCCTCGTGGAAGACGTAGTCGCCCGTCGCGTAACCCTCGACGCGGGCCAGGCGCGAAAGGCGGAAGATCTGCTCGTCCTTCATGTGCTGGAAGACGGCGAGCTTGCGGAGGTCGGCGGAGACGGTGATGAGATCGTCGCGCTTTTCCGCGGCGCGGGTGATCTTCTGGAGGATGTCCTTCAGGTCCTTGCGCGTGTCGAGGCGGAAGAGGTTCTCTTTGCGCAACTCCAGGCGCTCGGTGGCGGTCTGGAGCTGTTCGACCCGTTCCTTGATCCGGACGTTGAGCTCCTTCGCCTCGATGTTGTGGATGCGCTTCAGGGTGTTGATCATCCGGCGCACCGGCTCGGTCGACTCTCCCTTCTGGTCGGTGGCCAGGAGGAAGGCGTCGATGAAGTCATCGAGGGAGCGGTCGAAGTTCTTCAGCTCGAACTGGATGCGGCCGGAGAGCTCGGCCAGGCCGCGGTCGAAGGGGTTGAGCTTGCGAGCCCGCTGGATCTCCTCGTGCGCGACCTCCCATTCGCCCTGCGAGTAGTAGAGGCGGCCGAGGATCTCGAAGGGGCGGTAATTGTTCGGGGTCTTGATCTTCGCGATCTCGAGCAGCTCGATGGCCTTCGAGGTCTGGTCCTTGGCGATGTAGTACTGCGCCAGGCCGACGTACTGGGAGGAGTCGATCTCGTCGCGGGCGCGCTCGGCGACGACCAGCGCTTTCACGTCCGAGTACCGCGACTCCTCGGCGGATTGCTTGAGGTCGCGGACGCGGGCCAGGTTGATGCGCAGCGAGACCGAGCCCGGCTTGAGCTTCTCGGCCATCTCGTAGAGATGGATCGACTCGTCGTACATCCCCTGGTCGGCGTAGCGCCGCGCCAGCGCGAGCAGCTCGTCGGCTTCGATCGGAATGCTCATCTCCGCCGCGAGAGTGCGGAAACGCGGACGGGTCGGGAGCGGCTGCTCGGCCATGGGAGACCAGTATTATCACGAATGCAAAATGCAGAATGCAAAATGCAAAATGGAAAAGGGCCTGCGATTCCTCGCCGCGCTCACTTTTGCATTCTGCATTTTGCATTCTGCATTTGCTTCTGAGTTTCGGCTCGCCCTCCCGGGCTACGAGTTCCAGTTCCCGCGCGACCACGGCTCGCATCCTTCCTACCGCACCGAGTGGTGGTATTACACGGGCCACCTGCGCACGGCCTCGGGGAAGCGGTACGGCTTCGAGGTGACGTTCTTCCGCGTGGCCCTGGCGCAGGCGGCGGAAGAGCCGCGCGCCACCGCGTGGGATCTCCGGCAGGTGATGCCGGCGCATTTCGCGATCACCGACCTGGCGTCGAAGGAGTTCCGCTACTACGAGAAGCTGAATCGCGGCTCCGCCTTCACCGCCGATGCCGCCGAGGGGAAGCTGGATGTTTTCAACGAGGGGTGGAGCGTCACCACGAAACCGGACGGCTCGTGGCACCTGGTCGCGGCGGAAGGGAAGGACGCGATCGACCTGACCATGCGCTCGCGCAAGGTGCCCGCGGTCCACGGCGAGAACGGCGTCAGCGTGAAAGCGGCCGGGAAGGGCTACGCCTCGCACTATTACTCCATGACCCGCCTCGAAGTGACCGGGACCGTGAACGGCGAGCGCGCCACCGGCCAGGCGTGGATGGACCACGAGTTCGGCAGCGCCGCGCTCCGCGAGAATCAGCAGGGGTGGGACTGGTTCTCGATCCAGCTCGACAACGACGCGGAGCTGATGCTCTACATCATCCGCCGCACCGACGGCACCCCCGACGCGACCTCCTCGGCGTCGCTGATCGACAGCGACGGGAGCGTGATCCACATCCGCCGCGACCAGATGCGCATCACCCCGCTGGCCCGCTGGAAGTCGAAGAAGAGCGGCGCGACCTATCCGATGGGGTGGCGCGTCGAAGTCCCGCCGTTCCGCGTCAACCTCACCCTTCAGCCGCTGATGAAGGAGCAGGAGCTGATGACGAAGGGCTCGACGCAGGTGACGTACTGGGAAGGGGCGGTCGACGTCTCCGGCTCCTTCAGCGGCGTGGCCGTCCGCGGCGACGGCTACGTCGAGATGACCGGCTACGACACCGCCTTCCGCGCCGCGCCGCAGCCATGAGCCGCGACCACGACTTCCGCAAGCTGCTGCGCGAGCCGACGGCGGAGCTGGTGCGGAGTCTCCGCCACGACGAAGAGTGGCTCGACTTTCTCGCCGACCGCCGGCCGCGGATCGAGATCTCGGGTCTCGGCCCGCTGATCAACGAGTACTACGCAGGCGTGGAGACGCCTTCTCCGGAGTACTGGAATGGCGTCACGCTGCTCTCCAACTGGGCGCCGACGCCGGTGCACATCGACGGAGAGCTCTTCGCGTGCGTGGAGACGTTCTTTCACGCCCTCAAATTCGAGGAGGGCTCGAGCGAACGGGCGTTCGTCGCGGCGGTCGACGGCCCGTCGGCGCAACACTACGCGCGGCGGAAGCGGGGAAGGACCTTCCGTTGGCGAGGGATGGAGGTCGCCGTCGGGTCGCCGGAGCATCAGGCCCTCGTGGCCGAGGCCATCGCGTCTAAGGTACGCGAGCACAATGCTGTGAAACAGGTGCTGCTTGCCACCGGCCGGGCCCGTCTCCGGTTTCCGTACTCCGGGACGCGAAACGCGCTGGGCCAGGCGACGCCGCTCGCCTTGATGATCGAGCGGGCGAAGCTGGGAGTGGGGCGGTGACCTGCTGATGGCATGTCAGCAGGTCACCAATGGTTAAATACTGCTGCATGAAAACCGCCGTCACCATCCCTGACGATGTTTTCGAGAAGGTTGATCGGTTTGCCCGCCGCGCAAAGCGATCTCGGAGCGAAGTCGTCAGTACGGCTTTGCAGGAGTACATCGCTCGTCATGCTCCCGATGAGGTTACCGACGCCATCAACCGTGCGGTCGATGAGATCGGCGACCAGAAAGACGAATTCGTTGCCGCGGCTGCACGCCGTGTCCTGGATAAAACGGAGCGGTGATTTCGCAGGGCGACATCTGGTGGGCCGATCTTCCGGAGCCGGTTGGGTCGGGGCCGGGATTTCGCAGGCCGGTCGTGGTGATCCAATGCGACGCCTTCAACCGCAGCCGCATTGCCACCGTCGTCTGCGTACCGCTCACGACGAACACCCGGTGGATGAATGTGCCTGGCAATGTGCTTCTCGCTGCGCATGTAACCAGCTTGGCCGAGGACTCGGTAGCGAACGCGTCTCAGGTAATCGCTGTGGACAAGGAACTTCTGACCGAGCGCGTAGGCAAGCTGCCGAGTGCGAAGCTGGAGCTCGTACTCTCCGGCCTGGACGCAATTCTAGGTAGGTGACGCGTCCTCGAAATCTGTCCCGCCACGCCACACTCCCGCCGCAATCGGCGAATATTGTGCGCCCATGCTCGAGCTGATCCTCGCCGCCGCGCTCACTCTTCCTCCGCAGAAGACCGACACCGTCATCGGCATTACCGCCGTCGACCTGGAGTCGGGCAAACGTGTGTCCATGAGGGGGTCGGAGCGCTTCCCGATGGGGAGCGTCTACAAGGTCCCGATCGCCCTGGCCACGCTTCGCCTTGTCGACATCGGCCGGCTCCGTCTCGACCAGGAGGTGACGATCGAACCGAAGGACTTTTCGCCCGGCTGGAGTCCGCTCCGCGACAAGGCCAACGGCCAGCCGGTGACCGTCACCGTGCGCGAGCTTCTTCGCCAGACGGTTGCGATCAGCGACAACACCACCTCCGACGCGCTGCTTCGCCTCATCGGCGGCCCGACGGTCGTGACCACGCGTATGGCCGAGCTGAGCTTCGGCGGCATCCGCATCGACCGCTCGGAGAAAGAGATGGCTCGCGACCTCCGCGCCCCCGGCGGTGTCGAGCGCTATGCAATGGACGCCCGCGACACGACCTCGCCGGACGACATGGCCGGCCTGCTGACCGCCCTCTGGAAAGGCCGCGACGGACTGTCGAAAGAGAGCCACGACCTGCTTGTCCACTGGATGACCGTCACGCAGACCGGCCCCCGCCGGCTCAAAGCGGCGATTCCCGGCGCCACCATCATCCACAAGACCGGCACCATGCCCGGCACCACCAACGACGCCGGCATCGTCGTTTCGGAGGATGGAAAGAAAGCAGTGGTAATCGCGATCTTCACCAAGCGCTGCACGAAGGAGGACGAGCTCTGCGAGGATGACCTTGCTGCGGCTGCACGCGAGGCTTACATTGAGGTTACAAAAAGAGGGAAGTAGCCGTCCGTTCATCCCGACTCGACGGGCGGAACCCCTTCTGCGACCGTGATCGCGCCAACAAGAGAGAAAGGCGGAGTATGCACGGAACGATTTTCGTGGAGCTGCAGAAGTACGTCGAGACCAGGCTCGGCGTGGAAGCGTGGCCGAACCTGAAGCGCGAGGCGGGCATCGACCGCCCGGACGGGTACGAGCCGTTCGAGATCTACCCGGACGAAGAGGTCGGCGCACTGGTCGGCACGGCCTCGCGGATCACCGGCACCCCGGCGACAGCGCTCCTCGAGGACTTCGGCGACTTCATCGCTCCCGACCTGCTGGACATGTACTGGGGCGTGATCGCGCCGGAGTGGCGCACCCTCGACGTCATCGAGAACACCGAGCGTTCCATCCACGACGTCGTCCGGCTGAACCAGAAAGGCTCCACCCCGCCGTACCTCCACGCCACCCGCACCGCCCCTGACGAAGTCACCGTTGTCTACACCTCCGCCCGCCGCCTCTGCGCCGTCGCCCGGGGGATCGCTCGCGGAATCGCGAAGCACTACAACGAGCAGCTCACGATCGACGACGCCACCTGCATGCACCGCGGGGACGCGAATTGCACCATGGTCATGCGGAAGGTATAGCCGTGCCCCAGTTCCCGCCTGAAACGCTCATCTCCCGCCACGTCGAAAAACTCCTGGCCCGCGGCGACCAGGAGCGCGTCGACGAGCTCCTCCGCCAGTGCGAGCTCACCCGCTTCGGCACGAAGGTCGTCAACCCCCGCGGCACCATCACCGAGGAATCGTGCTACCGCTACAAACAGCTCGTCAAACAGCTGTACGGAGAGGCCGCGTATTCGTTCGCGAAGGTGAACTTCGTGCTGGGCGGGTGCCAGTGCAGGGATTGCGGCAGCTCGTGACCGGGTGACCCGAATGCGCTGAGCAGATGGTTCTTCTCGCCGGGAATGACAACCGGCAAGATCGAAGTGAGGGACTACGGATTTCCGGGGAGCGTACCCCTGTCACTGAACCGGTCTAGGACCGTCACGGTTGTGTCGCCTCCTGCCCCCAGGCGGGACATAGACTGCTCTCGATGAGGCTCGGGAAAGCGAGGCAGTCATGAAGAGACCCTACAGAGACGCAAGGCTGATCATTCTGTGCAGACTCTTGTCGGCTCGATTCGCGGCGAAAGCCGGCACGACGAAATCCGGACGGGCGACGTGGCTGGCAGCGAGGCGGCTGCAGACGAGCCGGGCGGAGAGAAGCAATCGCACGGTCGTGCCGTAACCCTTCGCGCCTCGAGCCGGATGGTAAGCGTTTGATCGCGCACCTCGCCCGAGAACCGCGTGAGCGCGGCGAGCGTCCGGTACGGCACGCGACGCAGCGTGATGGCATCGTGCTGGACGCGCCGGCTGCACCGAATACATGATCGCTCGCAAACGACCATTCAGAAGATGGTTATACTCGTTGTGTATACAGGCCTCGAGATCTGAGATGAAAACAACCGTGCAGAAGTGGGGCAACAGCTTGGCCGTTCGCATCCCGCGCCCGTTCGCCGAAGAAGTGCATCTCGAGGAGAACACCGCGCGAAGAAAATCGCCACGACGAGATCCCGACGTCAAAGCCGTACTTCAGCGCGCCACCTTGCTCCTGGCAACGGCCTGAGGTCATCGAGGCGCTCAGGAAAGGGTGACGCTGCTGTTGTTTCCAGTTGAGGTTCTCAGCGACGTGCCCTCTAATGCGCCGTCACCCTTCGGATCTCCCTCACCAACTGCTCCCTCGCCGATTTCCCCTTTTGCACTAATCCCGCGACGTTGTGCAACAGCGCTCGGTCTTCGCTGGAGATCTCCTTCGACGTGAGGATGACGATGGGGATGTTGGCGGTGAGGGGGTTTTCTTTGAGGGATTCGGCGACTTCGAAGCCGCTCATGTTGGGCATCATGAGGTCGAGGATGATGACGTCGGGGCATTTCTCCAGTGCGCAGCGCATGCCTTCTTCGCCGGTGTAGGCGTTCTGGATGGCGTAGCCGAGGGTGGAGAGCTCTTCGCTGAGAAGGGTGTGGACGGTGGCGTCGTCGTCGATGACGAGGAGGCGGGGGGAGGCGCCGTTGCCGCCGCGGGAGGTGATCTCGCGGAGGCGGTCGAGAAGGCGCTCGCGGTCGACGGGCTTGACGAAGTAGTCGTCGGCGCCGAGGGCCATTCCGAGGTCGCGGTTTTCGACCATGGAGATGATGACGACCGGGAGCTCTTTGGTGGCCTCGTCGTTCTTGAGGCGCTTGAGGACTTCCCAGCCGTCGGTGCCGGGGAGGACGAGGTCGAGGGTGACGGCGACCGGCTTGGATTCGCGCGCGAGCCGCAGGGCTTCGTCGCCATGGCGCGCCCGCACGGAGAGGAAGCCGGCGGAGCCGAGGGCCGAGGCGATCAATTCGTAGGCGTGGGGGTCGTCTTCGACGACGAGCACGCGCTCGGTCTTCGGCATCGGTCCTTCGGCGGTGCGGGAGATGACGGCCGCACGGGAGCGCACCGGGAGGGAGAAGGAGAAGGTGCTGCCCTGGCCGAGGGCGCTGGAGACGGAGACCTGGCCCCCCTGCAGCTCGACGAACTTTTTCACGAGCGCCAAGCCGAGGCCGGTGCCGCCGAATTCGCGCCGTACGCCGGTGTCGACCTGGCGGAATTCTTCGAAGATGACGGTGTGGTGGGCGGGGTCGATGCCGATGCCTTCGTCGCGCACCGACACGCCGATCGCGCCGCCGTCGAGCCATGCTTTGACGGTGATCGGTTTTCCTTCGGGGGAGAACTTCACGGCGTTGGAGACGAGGTTGAACAGGACCTGCTTGAACTTGGCCTGGTCGGTCTCGATCTGCGGCAGGTCGGGAGCGACTTCGATGACGAACTTCGGGTTGCTCTTCGACATGCCGCGCATGACGTGACAGACGCTCTCGATGACCGGGCCGATGGAGAAGAACTCGGGGTAGATCTCCATCTTCCCGGCCTCGACCTTCGAGAGGTCGAGGATGTCGTTGATGATGCCGAGGAGGTGCTGGCCCGAGGTGTAGATGTGACGGAGGAAGCCGAGGTGCTTGGCGTCGACATGGCCGTCGAGCCGCTCCACCAGGATCTCGGAGAAGCCGATGATGGAGTTCATCGGGGTCCGCAGCTCGTGGCTCATGGTGGCCAGGAACTGGCTCTTGAGGCGGTCGGCCTCCTGGATGCGGCGGTTGGCGTCTTCGAGCTGCTGGGTGAGGCGCGTGAGCTCCTGCACTTTCCGGCTCTCCTCGGTTTCGAGCTGGCGGATGCGCAGCCGCTTCTCCTGCACGTGGGCGATGCCGACGAGGAAAAAGTACGAGGCGGCGAAGACGAAGACCATCCGCGTCAGCGCGACGAGCATCCCGTCGTCGACGAAGGAGATCTGCCCCATCAGCGTCAGCACGCCGATGTAGGCGACGGTGTTGGCGATGCTGACGGCGTACGCGGCCTTCTTGCCGCTGGCGAATGCCGCCGCGGAGGCGGTCGACGCGTACCAGATGTACCAGGGGCTGACGATGCCGCCGGTGGCGTAGACGCCGAGGGTGGCCAGGAGGACGTCCATGGCCATCCAGATGGGGTTGAGGTAGCGGCGGTCGATCCCGCGCTTGAAGAGCGCCGAAAGGATGATCGAGGTCGAGCAGGCCAGCACCAGTACGAGCGCGGCGATGTCGTAGCGGATGGGGAAGACGCCGAATGCCTGTCCGGGGATGGAGATCAGGAAGGCGAGCGTGTAGACGAAGAAATGGTTCCGCTGGATCGCGAGATCGAAGCGGAGCACGCTCGACGGCCCGGGAAGGTGAGGCGGCATTGTTGGTTTGCGTGAATTGTACCTTTGCGGCGTGCCGCCTTGTTGTCAGTTATCGGTTGTCGGTGGTCCGGGGTTTTTGGCGTGGGCGGTGGGTTCGGCGAGAGCGGACACGGCGAGGCGGTTGGCGATGCATCAAAGCCGCCGAAGGCGGCGAAAGATCTGTAGGCCCGCCCTTCAGGGCGGGGTAGAGGGTTGCCGCCGCAAAGCGAGCCCGCGAAGCGGGCGGCAGGATAGGGTTTTCGCGAGTGGCGCTGTTCTGTCGCCCGCTTCGCGGGCTGGCCTTGTGTGCGCACCGCCAAACCCGCCCTAAAGGGCGGGCCTACAGATCTTTCGCCGCCTTCGGCGGCTGGGATGCATCGGAGCCTTCGGGCTCTCGCGTGGTTGTCGTCCAGGCGCTAAAGCGCAGACAATCGACGACTGACAACCGACAACATCTTCACTCCACCGTTACCCCTAAAAATGCCAGGCACATCTCATCCGTCGTCTCTTCTCCCCACGACACCGGCTTGGGAGGGTTGTTGGGGTTGCGGGGGTTGCTGGTGGAGTTGTCGTACCAGGCGGTGAGGGAGAGTCTCGAGCCGGCGGGGACGTCGATCGGGCTCTTGTAGCGGTAGGCGCCCTGCCAGTTGAAGTCCCAGTCCTGGATGTCGATGAGGCATTGAGCGATGCCGTTGGGGGGCGTCATCTGCACGGTCATCTTGCGGCCGAGGAGGTGCATGTGCGGGGCGACGAACCAGATCTTGATCGGGAAGGGGGTCTTGATCGGGAGCTCGGCGTCGACGCGGTAGTTGGCGTCGTGGGGTGGGATGGTGAAGCCCATGTTGACGAGCGGCACCACGCGCATCGCCTGGGCCGGTTTTTCGGCGGCGAGGTAGACGCCCAGCTCGGTGCGGTCGGCGTCGATATGCTGCACGCCGTGGGAGTCGCCATCGTGTGGGTGGTAATGCACCTGCAGGACGAGACGCGATCCGGCCGGGAGCTCGAAGCCGACGTTCTCGGGCAGCTCCAGCGGCGGGGAGCCGGGAGCCCAGCCGCCGAGGGTGCCGGGAAGACTGAAGCCGGGACCGCCGAAGCAGGTGTAGCCGGGCCCTTCCTCCGCTTCGTCGAGGGCCACCGAGGCGCCGGTGGTGTCGATGAAGGTGAGGACGTGATGGACGATGGCGCGGTTGCCCGGATGGGTGTCGACGGCGCGGACCCAGGCGTCCGTGGTGAGGTTGGTCGGGATGGTGAAGCAGCGGTAGGTGTCTTTGCCCGCCGGCGGTGTGTAGGCCTCGGCGTTGGCGAAGATGAGGTCGGGCTGGCCGAGTCTCCAGCCGCTGCTGAAGTCGATCGGCGCGGGAAGGTCGGCGCGGTTTCCTTCGGGTGCGCCGGCGTCCGCCCATTTGGCGAGCGTGGCGATCTCGGCGTCGCTGAGGCGGCGCTCGTCGAGGAAGTCGCCGCAGCCGTCGGCCGGCTTCCATGGCGGCATCTGGCGGGTCTGGGTCATGATCTTGATGAGCGTCGCGTGCGGCTTGGCTTCGTCGTAGGTGACGAGCGAGAAGGGCGCGATGTCGCCGTCGTGATGACAGTTCTGGCAATGCTGTTGGAAGATGCGCACGACCTCGTTGCTGAACGTCGGGCCGGTGACCGGCGGTGCCGCTGAGGGATGGCGCACCGCCCGCTGCCTGGCCGCGACCAGCGGCAGGGAGATCGCCAGGAGTATGAGGAAGAGGGAGCGGCGCATCCGAACATCATGAGCATCCACGTCGTTCTCGTCCACCCCGAGATTCACTGGAACACCGGCAATGCGGGGCGTTCGTGCCTCGCCGCGGGGGCGACGCTGCACCTGGTCGAGCCGCTCGGTTTCTCGCTGGACGAGCGGGAGGTCCGCCGCGCCGGCCTCGACTACTGGGAACACGTCGACCTGCGCGTCTGGCCGTCGTGGGAGGTGTTTGAACGCGAGCTCCCGTTCCTCGGGGCCCCGTATTTTTTCAGTACGAAGGGGACGCGCGTCTATACGGAGGCGGAGTTTCCGGAGGATGTGGTGCTGGTGTTCGGACGGGAGACCGGCGGGCTGCCGGACGACATTCACCAGCGCTACGCCGGCAGGATGCTCACCATGCCCATTCACTCGCAGCACGTGCGGTCGTTGAACCTGTCGACGTGCGTGGGAATCGCGGTGTACGAGGTCCTGCGGCAAAGACGGGGCGGAGGGGCATAGGTCCTATAGGTCCTATAGGTCCCATGGGTCCTATGGGTCCTATGACGTCTCAGTCCATTTCCACGTGAACCACCTTCCCGTCGATGATCGTGAGCACGCTTTGCGTCGCCGGCAGTTTGTAGCCGGCGATGCGCAGGATGTCCTGGTTGAGGACGGCGAGGTCGGCGAGCATGCCGGGGGCGATTTTGCCTTTCTGTTTTTCTTTCATTTCGGCGAAGGCGGAGCCCTGGGTGTAGGCGTTTAGGGCCTGCTCGCGGCTGAGGGCTTGTGACGGGTCGTCGCGGCGCTCGGTGGCGAACATGATGTTCAGGCCGGGGTGCATCGGGCC
The DNA here is from genome assembly GCA_035629865.1 of Thermoanaerobaculia bacterium. Taxonomy (GTDB): domain Bacteria; phylum Acidobacteriota; class Thermoanaerobaculia; order Gp7-AA8; family Gp7-AA8; genus QHVT01. The sequence goes on from DASPHC010000047.1 coordinate 106,362, forward strand.
GTCGGAGCCGATGGCGATCGGGATGCCGGACTCGATGAGCTTGCGGGCCAGGGCGTATTCGCCGCGAGGGAAGAAGTGGCGGAACTGGAAGTGGCTCGGGTTGAGGACCACCACGGTCCCGGTCTGTTTGGTGAGAGGAAGGAGATCGGACTGCAGGCCGTCGCCGTGCTCGATGCGCGGGCGCTGCAAGGCGGGGAATGCCGCGAATGCCTTGAGCGCGGACTCGATCGTCTTGTCGCCGACGGCGTGGAAGAGGATCTGCTGCTTCGACTCAGCGGCCTCGCGGACGAACGGGGTGAGGTCGGCGTAGTTCTCCCGGCCTTTGCCACCGCCTTCGTATTCGGCGTTGCGGAGCGCGGCGTTTTTCTCGATCGGGGTGCCGTCGAGGATGTGCTTGATGCCGTTCGTCACGTTGCCGGCGGCAGCGGCGTCGCCGAAGCGGATGATGCGGATGCGGATCGGCACCTGGGCGTTGCGGATCGCGGCGGCGAAGCGTTTCTCGCTGACGGCCGGCATGGCCTGGATGGAGGTGATGCCGTTGAGAATGGCTTCATCGGAGAGAGCGCGGACGCTGGCCATGAGCTCTTCGTCGGTGGCCATCTCGGCGATCTTGCGGGAGAGCGGGTAATGCGCCGCCTCGAACACGCGGCCGTCGACGCGGCCGGAGGAGTCGCGGCCGTACCAGCCGCCCGGCGGGTCGACGGCGTCGTCGCGGACGCCGAGGGCGGCCATCGCGGCGGGACTGAGGATCGCGCCGTGGCCTGTCCACGCCGTCATGTAAACCTTCCGGCCGCGGGCGATTTTCTCGAGCGCGGCGGCGTTCACGCTGCTGTCGTTGATGATGCGCCGGCCGACGGTGACGTGGATCCAGAGATCGCCCGGTGTTTCTTCGAGCACGTTCGCCAGCGCGGCGTGAACGTCGGAGAACGACGGGTCGTCGCCGAGGTTCACACGGAACATCGGCGTGGCGTTGCCGGGATGGACGTGGGCATCGTTGAAGCCGGGGACGACCAGCTGTCCTCGGACGTTGATGACCTGCGTCGCCGGCCCGACGAGCGCGCGGATGGCGTCGTTCGTGCCGACGGCCGTGATCTTGTTCCCTTCGATGGCGACCGCATCGACGAATGGCTTCGCCGGATCGCCGGTGTAGACCCGGCCGGAGATCAGCACGATGGACGGGGCCGCCGTGAGGGCCAGGGGAAAGAGCAAGGTTGCGAGTAAGGCGAGGCGTCTCATGCGGGCTCCTTCGTGGGACGGATGGGACTGATAGGACCTATGGGACCTATGGAACTAATGGGACGGATGAGAGCACCCATTCGTCACATCGGTCCATGGGTCCTATAGCTCCCATCAGTCTTACAAGACTCTACTCGCTCTTGAGCGCCGCCGCGATGTTGATGCGTCTGGCCAGCCGCGCGGGTGCCAGCCCCGCCAGCGTCGACGCCAGCAGGGTCACGCCGAGCGAGGCGGCGATGAGCGCGGTGGGGGTGTAGAAGTCGATGGTCCAGCCGAACGACTGCTTGTTGATGACGTAGATCAGGATCCACGAAAGGGCGTAGCCCATCACCAGTCCGGCGACGGTGGAGGCGATGCCGAGGAGCGTCGACTCGAGGACCAGCATCGTGCGCAGCTCGCCGGCGGAGAGGCCGCCGACGCGCAGCAGGGCCAGCTCGCGGGTCCGTTCGAGGATGAGCGCGGAGAGGGTGTTGACGATGCCGAGCACCGCCACGACGATGGCCACGCCGAGCAGCGCGTAGGTGATCATGAAGGTCTGGTCGAAGATGCGCATCACCTCCGACTTGATCTCGCCGTTGGTGACGACGAAGGCGCGGTGCTTCGGGCCGAAGGTTCTCTCCAGGGTCTTGCGCGCGGTGTCTTTGTCGACGCCGTCTTTCAGGTAGACGACGATCGTGTTGACGGCCGTATCGTTGAACGTGCGGACGTAGAGCGGGCGGTCCATGACCACGACGCCGCGGTCGTTCGAGTAGTCGCGGTAGATGCCGGTGATCGGGAGGCGCGCGCCGGGAAGCTCGACCGCGTCCCCGATCTTCATGTTGAAGCGGATGGCGAAGCTTTCCGAGACCACGACGCCCTGCTGCCGGACCGCGTCCAGGAGGGCCTTGCTGGCGGAGCGCGGCGCGATCATGGGCAGGTCGCCGCGCGCGGCGGCGACGTCGAACTCGCCGCTGCCGACGCTGATGATGGTGTCTCGATAGACGACGTCGCGGCCGCGGACGCGGTCGACGTCGCGGATGAACGGCAGCCGCTCCAGCTCGTCGGCCACCTGCGGCGGGAAGAGCGCCACGCCGGCATTCGAAAGCCCTTTGGCCGGGCGCAGCCAGAGGTCGGAGCTGACGGTCTGGTCGACCCAGATGCGAACGGTTTCGCGGAAGCTGCCGACCATCAGCGCCACCGCGACCATCATCCCGGTGGCGAGGGAGAGCGCCGCGCTGGCAATCGAAGTCCGCCGCAGCGACGCCGGCAGCGAGACGGCCGCCAGTTTGCCGACGATGCCGAACGTCCGCTCGAGCAGCGGCGCGAAGAGGCGTGACGTCGCCTGGACGATCGCCGGAGCAAGCAGCGAGAAGCCGGCCACGACGAGGAGCACCGCCACGTAGCCGGCCACGGCGATGCCGCCGACCGGCGGGAGGCGTGAGACGAGCGCGCCGGCGACGAAGCAGGCCGCGGCGAGCAGGAGCAGCATCCGCGGATGCGCGACGCGCTGCTGCAGGCCGGCCCGGATCATCGCGCTGGGCCGGACGCGCGACGCTTCGAGCGCCGGCTGCAGCGAGGAGAGGAGCGAGAGGACGGTCCCGACCAGGACGCCGAGGAGGAGCACGCCGGGCGTGAGCTCGACTGCCTGCGGCGCGCTGGTCACATAGAGCGTATTGATCGTGCGGCCGACCGCGCGCAGGATCGCGGACGCGAGCACGTAGCCGAGGGCCACGCCGAGAATCGAGCCGGCGAGGCCGAAGACGAGGCCCTCGGCGAGGAAGGCGGCAAAAATCTGTCGCGGTGCGGTGCCGACGGTCTTGAGCACGCCGACGTCCTTGCGGCGTCGCAGGATCGAGATCAGCACGGTGTTGTAGACGAGGAACATCCCGACCAGCAGCGCGACTCCGGCCAGGGCGAAGAGGTTCACCCGGAACGCACGCAGCATCTTCTCCACGCGCTCGTTGCGGCGGGACGGGCGCTCGAGGCGAATCCCTTCCGGGAGGGTGATGCGGGAGACGAGCTTCTCGTCCGGCAGCATCAGGTCGATCCGCGAGAGTTGCCCCGCAAGGCCGAAGCTCCGCTGCGCGGTGGCGATGTCGCAGACGATGATGTTGCCGTTGAACGCGGTCGCCGGCCCTTCGGCCTGGAGGAGGCCGCGGACGATCAGCGTCCGGCGGTGTCCAAGAACGTTCAGGAGGATCGGGCTGCCGATCCCGAGGCCGCGCTCGCGCGCGAACGGGGCCGGGAGGATCGCGGCGTCGGGACGGAAGAGGGCGAGGTAATCGCCGAGAGCCTGATCCTTCGCGCCGGTCTCGATGCGGGCGTATCGGTAGTCGCGGAAGTGGAGATCGCTGAGGAGGTCGACTGCCAGAATGCGCACCGGTTGCCCTTGCGGCTCGAGCATCCCCTCCACGTCGATCACCGGCGCGAAACGGGCCCCTTCCTTCCAGAGCGGGCGGAGGGCGAGGAGCACGCGCTCGTCGATGTTTCCGACGTCGCCGACGATCTGGTAGTTCGCGCGCCCGGCGACGGCGTCGACCGACTCGCGGAACGCCCGCAGCGCGCTCTGGTTCGCGAGCTGGATCGCGACCACCACCGCCACGCCGACGGCAATGCCGAGGATGGTGAGGGCCGTGCGGGTCTTCTCGCGGAAGAGAGGGCGGAGGACGAGAGCCTTGAGAATTGAAAATTGAAAATTGAAAATTGAAAACGGGCGGGAAGCAGCGTCGCGATCAGCCATCGTTTTCCATTTTCAATTTTCAATTTTCAATTTGGGCTGCACGCGTCCGTCTTCCACGCGAACCACGTAGTCGCCGAAACCCGCCGCGACGTCCGAATGCGTCGCCATCACGATCGTCGGCCGCAGCGACTGGTGGACTTCGCGGAGCAGCTCGAGGATCAGCGCGCCGTTTTTGGAGTCGAGGTTGCCGGTGGGCTCGTCGGCGAGGAGGAGCGGGGGGCGGTGGACGATGGCGCGGGCGATGGCGGCGCGCTGCATCTCGCCGCCGGAGAGCTCGTTCGGGTAGTGCCTGGCGCGGTGGGGAAGGCCGACGCGCTGCAGGACCTCGCCCACGCGTTCCGCGATCTCGCTTTTCGGCCGGCGGGCGAGCGAGAGGGGAAAGGCGACATTCTCCGCGACCGAGAGCGTCGGGATGAGGTTGAAGAACTGGAAGATGAAGCCGATGGCCGTCCGCCGCAGCGATGTCAGCTTCGACTCGTCGAGCGCCGAAGTCTCCACCTCGCCGAGGAAAACCTGGCCGCGGGTGGGACGGTCGACCGCGCCGATCAGGTTCAGCAGCGTCGACTTGCCGCTTCCCGAGGCACCCATCAGGACGGCGAAATCGCCGGAAGCGATCTCGAGCGAAACGTCGTCCAGCACATGCACCGGCGCCGACTCGTCGCTTGCGGCATAGTCATGACTGACGTCTCGAAGGGAGATCTGCACCGGAGCGGATTCTATGGTGGAAAAAACCAGAAACCAGGATTGCCGTACCGAAGCACCGGGATTGGCCCTTGACTGACAACGAACAACCGACAACGTTCTCAGGCACGGCCGCTGCAACTCGCTGAGGGCGAAGTTGATGAAGTGATATCGTCGGCGCACACAGGAGGTACGTATGGACGAAAACACCAACACAACAGGTGCTGCCGGAGCGGATGCCGACACCGACGGCGGCGATGACGCATCGAGCCGTTTCGGGCGTGCTCGCGACTACGCCAATGAAAAGTATCAGGAGGCGTCGGGCAAGGTCCGCGATGGGTACAACACGGTGCGCGAGCGCGTGGAGGACGTCGACTTCGGCGCCATCACCGACCAGGTCCGCACCTATGTCCGTTCCAACCCGGGCAAGGCGCTGCTGATCTCGGTGGGTGTCGGGTTCCTGGTCGGCCTGCTGCTGCGCCGCGACGACGAGGACTAGACAGATGACACAACAGCGTCCACCGGATGAGCGCGAGCGTTCCGCGGCCGGCCTCGATTTCGATGAAGGGGCACTCCGCGACAATGCGGCGGCTCTGGGAGCGAAGATGGTTCAGGAAGGTCCCGAGGCACTTTTCGACGAGATCGAGAACCTGCTGCCGGAGGCGTGGCGCGAGCATATCCGCACGTTTCCCGTCGCCGCCGTGGCTCTCGGCCTCGGTGTCGGGATCTGGCTCGGGATGAAGAAGAGCGACGAGGTCATCACCGCCGGCACGTCTCTCGTCTCCGCCGCGGCGATGGCGAACGTCAGCCAGGTGATGGACAAGATGAAGGGGTAAATCGCGTGCGATGAACGATGAACGCACAGTTCATCGTTCATCGTCCCGCTTCATCGTTCATAATGGTGTCGATGCCCGCGCCACGCACGCAAAGCATCCCTCTCCTGGTCCCGACGACCCACCATCACCTCGAGTCCCTCGCGGCCGAGGTGCACCGGACGTACTTTTACAAATACCCGCCGCTACCGGTGCGCTGGGGACAGCAGATCGCGCGCAAGAAACGGCGGAGCATCCGCCTCGGCTCCTACAACCATGCCACCGCCGAGGTGCGCATCCATCCGAGCCTGAACGCGCCGAACATCCCTTTCTTCTTCGTCCAGTCCGTGATCTACCACGAGTACCTGCACCACGTCCTCGGCCCGCACCACAACCGGCGTTTCCACCAGCACGAACGCCAGTTCCGCTATCACCGCGAGTCGCAGGAGTGGATTCGCAGGAACCTCTGGCTCCTGCTCGGACGCCCGAAGCAGAAGCGGGTGGTGGCGGTACCGGCGCCGGTGGCGGTGCAGGCGGTGCTGTTCTAGGGACAGGACGAATAGGACCTATAGGACCTATGGGGTTTTCATCAGTCCTATAGGTCCCATTGGTCCCATCGGTCCCATCGGTCCTAGACCCCCATCGGGAACGTCAACTCGTAGACGTACCTGCCCCGCGCTACCGACAGCACGAACGACGACCTCTCCGCCCCCCGCATGAGCTCTGTGTTGAGCTCTCTGGTGGACGTCACCTCGGTGCCGTTCACTCCCACGATCACATCTCCCTCGGCCAGCCCGATCTCGGCGGCGCGCGATTCCCGGAGGACGCCGTCGACGATGACGGCGCGGCGTTCGTCGGCGACGCGGATGCCGGCGACTTCTTCGAGAATGCGCAGGCCGAGGGCGCTGGGGGGCTCGGTGGCGCGGAGCTCGACGTTGCGCGCGGTGCCGTCGCGGTTGACGGTCAGTTGCACGGCCTGACCGCTGGTCAGCGTGGCGGTGGCGGTGGAGAACGCCTCGCGGGAGTCGACCGGCTTGCCGGCGACGGCGGTGATGATGTCGCCGGGGCGCAGTCCGGCGCGCTCGGCGGGAGATTCGGAGAAGACGCGGACGACGACCGCGCCGCGCTGCGTGCGCTGGTCGCGCCGCCTGGCTTCCTCGGGGGTCATGGTCGCGGTGACGGCGCCGGTCCAGGCGGCGTGGACTTCGCCGAAGCGGAGGAGGTCCTGGATCACCTTTCTCGCCCGGTCGACCGGGATGGCGAAGCCGATCCCCTGCGCCTGGGCGTAGATCGCGACGTTGATGCCGATGACTTTTCCTTCGATGTTCAGGAGCGGCCCGCCGGAGTTGCCGGGGTTGATCGACGCGTCGGTCTGGATGAAGTCGGTGAACGTCCGGGTCTGATCCTGCGACGGCACCGAGCGCCCGAGGGCGGAGACGACGCCGGTGGTGACGGTTCCGCTGAGACCGAACGGGTTGCCGACCGCCACGACGCTCTCGCCGATCATCAGGTCGGCGGAGGTGCCGACCGGTGCGGCGGGGAGTCCCTTCTCCTCGACGCGCAGCACGGCCAGGTCGCTGTCGGGGTCGACGCCGAGGAGCTTCGCGGGGAGCTGGCGGCCGTCGTTGAAGTTGACAGTGATGCGCGAGGCGCCCTCGACGACGTGGTTGTTGGTGACGATGATGCCGTCGCTCGACCAGACGAAGCCGGAGCCGAGGGACTGCGAGGTGTAGGAGCGCTCGCGGCCGCCGAAGAAGCCAAAGGGGTCGAAGAAGGGGTCGGCCGCCCGCCGCCGGATGGTGGCCTCGGTCTGGATGTTCACGACGGTCGGCAGGACGTTGTGGGCGACGACGACGATCGGGGTGCGCCGCGACGCGCTCACGGTCGGCGGGATCGTCGGCACCGCCGCCGCGGGGCGCGCCGGCTGCGACTCGACCGCCGGCTTGCCGCAGGCGATTCCGAGGACAAAGAGGATAGAGAGGGTACGAAGCTTCGTCATCGCGCCCCGGATTGTAAGAAAATAGCGGCTCGGTCGTGCATCTCAAAGTCATCTACAACCCCGCCGCCGGCCGGGGCCGAGCCAGGCGCCACGTGCGCGAAGTGGAGGAGTATCTCCGCTCGCGCGGCGCCCGCGTCGACTGCGAGCCGAGCACCGGCCCGCAGGATCTGGTGCGCATCGCCGCCGAAAGCAGCTCGCGCGGCGAGTACGACCGGGTGGTCGTCCTCGGCGGCGACGGCACGCTGAACCTCGCCATCCGCGAGTTCGACCTCGCCCGCGGGACGCTCGCGCTGATCCCCACCGGCTCCGGCAACGACTTCGCGAAGGTGATGGACATCCCCCGCAACGCGCAGCAAGCCTGCGACGTGGTGCTCGACGGGGTGGTACGCGAGGTGGACGTGGCGCTGGCGAACAATCTCCGCTACCTCGGCGTGGCCGGCCTTGGCTTCGACTCGGAGGTCGCCGACTTCGCGAATCGCAACGTGAAGTTCCTGCGCGGTTCAGCGGTCTATCTGTATGCGATCTTCCGGGTGCTGCCGAAGTTCACGCCGCGCGCGGTGCGCATTCGCGCGGAAAACGGTACGCGCGACGAGCAGATCATGTTCGCCGCCATCGGGAACACCCGGCAGTACGGCGGCGGAATCCGCATTACCCCCGATGCGTCCGTCGACGACGGGTTGCTCGACCTCTGCATCGTCCACCAGACCACACGGGTGGAACTGCTGAAGACGCTCCCGAAGGCGTATACGGGCGCGCATGTGAAGAGTGCGTTCGTGGAGATGCGGCGTGGCAAAGAGTTTCACTTCAGCAGCGAGCAGGCCATGGCGGTTTACGCCGATGGGGAGCCGCTGACAAGGACGCCGGTGAGCTTCGGGCTGGCGACGCAGCGGTTGCGGGTGATGGTGCCGAAGTAGAACCTACTCCACCAGCCGAATGCCGCCCGTCTCCACCTGCGTGGCGCTTGGCGCAGCCGGGCCCCCGACACTCCGTGAGAGGAAGATATCCGTGTCGGGCTTGCCGTCGCCGGTGAAGCCGATGACGAGGTAGCGGTTGGCGGGCTGGAGGTACTTGTACGCGTTGCCCCACGGGTCGCGGAGGAGCGAAGCGTCGATGTAGTGAGGCGTGAGGTCGCGCAGCTCGGCGGGGAGGCGGCCGTTGACGTCGTTGTATTTCTCGAGCGCCTGGCCGATCGCTTCGACGCGCTGCAGCGAGATGGCCTTGCGCGTCGCGGTGATCGAGGAGAGGCCGCCGGTCAGCGGGCGGAAGGAGTTGAGCGGGTTTTTGACCGACGTCACCAGCGACGCCAACGCCAGGACGACCAGGACGAGCACGAGCGGCAGCGGGACCGGCGTCTCCGCGACTTCGGTCTCGTCGACGGGGGTCGCCTGCTGCACGACCGCGGCGGCGCTCGGGCCGCGGACTTCTTCGATGAGGTCGCGGGTGAGGAGCTCGTAGAGGGCCTTGTTGGTGTCGAACTCGGAGAGGCGGGCCACCTCGACGATGTCGTTGACGGTCATGGTGCCGTCGACGAGGTCGTAGATCGACTTCTCTTCCTGCGAGATGCGGATCGAGTCGGAGGCGCCTTTGCGCTTCTTCGCGGCGTGGCCGTCGAAGTCGATCTCGTCCGCATCGTCCGCGCCGACGACCACGATGTCCTGGTCGGTCAGCTTCTTGCGGAAGACCATGTCGTACGAGCGGATCCGCTTCTCGATGATCGGCCATTCGTCGATCATCCGCGCCCCTTCCATCAGGATCGACTCGGCGCTGATGGGGGTGACGTTGTCGCGGTCGTATTCGATCGTCGTCTCTTGCGAGAAGTGGTAATCGCCGTCCTTCCAGCGGAAGAGGCGATAGACGATCTGCATGATCTGGAGCTGGATGGCCTCACGCAGCGACTGCGCGGAGATGATGCCGTAGTGGGTGAGGATGAAGCCGAGGCGCTGGAGCGTCTCTTTCTGAATCTCCAGGGCGCGGTTGAGCTGATCCTGCGAAAGGTACCCGGTGCGGATGAGCACCGAGCCGAGGCGGTTTTCGAGACGGCGGTTGAGCGAGTCGGCGCCGACCACCTTGCCGTCGAGGAACGTCACCGTCACGGTGTCGTCCTTGCTGCGCAGCGTCAGCACGCCGGTCTTCCGCTGCAATCCGATGAGCTGGAAGATGTCGGCGAGACTGAAGTCCCGGAGTGTCCCTTCGAGAGCCATGACTAGGCTGCCGACCTCCGGCGGTATACCGGGAGCGAGAGCGTCAGCCAGAGGATGACCGCCACGACGATCGCGCCGATGCGAACGATGTTCTGGGCGACGTCGGCCGAGGGGCCGAGCGCCGGTGCCAGGCGTCCAACGAAGATGGCGATGGCCAGGAAGAGGGCGAAGAAGAAGGTTCCGATGACGCCGGCGACGATGCGCCCTTCCATCATCTGCGCCGCTCCCGGCATGAAGGTGGCGAAGAGGCGGTTGCGCCGCGTCATCGCGGTGAGGTGATCGCTTACTTCTTCGAGCTTGAGGCGTTTCGTGTCGAGCGAGACGCCGTCGCGCTTGAGATAGATGTGGATGCACTGCGTGCAGTAGGTCGAGCTTTCCCGCGCCGACTTGCAGCGGTAGCAGAACGTCCGGCCGCACTTGATGCAGGCGTTGGCGAGACCGGTTTTGCGGCGCTTCGCCCACAAGCCGAGGCCGAGCAGCAGCGCGGCCACTGCGCCGAGGGTGGTCGGGTTCAGGGCGCTGCGCACCGGGTAGTAGGCCGAGTAGTTGCCGAACAGCGCCTTCGCCGCCGGGCGGCGGGCCATGGCCGCGTTGACGTCCCATGCCTCGTCGATGGGCGGGTTGTACATGACGATCTTCTGCGGCGGCGGGGTGCGGGTGAGGCGCTCGATGAACGAGCGGTCGGCGTTGCGCGCCAGCTCGAGCATGCGCGCCTGCTGGTCGAACTTGTAGGTCTCGCCGCTGGCCACGGAGGCGTTGTAGAAAGCGATGGCCAGGTTCGGATCCGCCTTCTGGGCCTTGTCGTACTCGGTGATGGCGGCCTGGAATTCGTTGTTCAGGAAGAGGAGGTTGCCGAGGTTGACGTGCGCGCCGGCGTAATTCGGGCGGAGCTCGATGGCCCGGCGGTAGTGCTGCGCGGCCTGCTCGTCGTTCCCTTCGAAGTTCTGCATGTTGCCCATCAGCACCTGCAGCGTGGCGTGGTCGGGGACGACCGCCACCAGCTCCTGCAGGCGCCGCAGTGCCTCCGGCTGGTAGGCCTGGTTCTCGCTCGACAGCGCGGCCAGGAGCACCGGGCTCTCGACGCCGGCGATGCGGTTCGCGGTGGCGTCGAGGGCGACCGGCAGCAGCGCGACCAGCAGCAGCAGCACGACGATGGCGATCCGCTCGCCGATGCCGGCGTAGGCGAAGAAGATCGCGAACCAGTAGAAGATCAGCCACATCGGGCCGAGCCAGAGGAAGATCGGGAGGAAGAGCAGCGCGAACGCGAGCACCGACACCGAGCCGCCGGTGAGCCGCGCGCCGAGCATCTCCCGGAAGTCGTGCGACATCGAGCGGCCGTAGCGGATGAAGAGCGCGATGGCGAGGAAGATCGCCGTGACGGCGACGGCCGCCGCGGCGACGATGAAGAGGTCGGCGCGGCTGAGAAGGTTGGTGCGGTAGTCGCTGACGCCGCGCGCCAGTCCCTGGAATGCGAGCCTGGCGGCGGTCGCCCAGTCCTGCTTGCGGGCGGCCCGATCGGCCTCGCTGAAGGCCACGGCCGGCGAGTTGCCGTCGAGCTGCGCGGCCGCTTTGGTTGCCCACGTGGAGACGTCGGGCGTTTCTTTTTCGACCGCGCCGGCCAGGCCGGCCGCGGAGGCGGCGTACTGCGGGAAGGTCTTGATGCCGTACGTCCGGCCGGTGCTGAGGAGATCCTGGGTCCGCTTGTTCGCGACCTCGAGATCGCCCTCGCGCGCCGCGGCCGTCGCCTGCGGCCAGATGTCGCGCGGGGCCACCTGCGCGCGCACCTCACTCGACAGCGCCAGGGCGGCGAGTGCGAGCGCGGCGGCTGCGAGGCGGCGTCTCATCAGATGGTTTTGGTTCGCTGGACGAAAGCGAGCTTCAACTCGCCCAGATGGGTTTCGAGAAAATCGGCTTCGTCGGGATCGAGGTTTCCTTTGGTCTTCTCTTTGAGCAGCGTCAGGATCTCGATCATCTGCCGCGCGCCGGCGGTGTCGATCTTGGCTTCCGGCTGATACGGGTTGCGGAGCAGGCCGAGAAGCATGTACGCCTGGGCGATGAGCGGCTCGATGAAGTTCGTGAACGGAGTCTCCGGATTCGTGGCCCGGTCGGCGACCGAGCGGCGGCGCTCTTCTCCGGGCGGACGTGGCGGCTCCTGCGGACGCGGTTCCGGTTTCGGCTCGGGCTTCGGCTCCGGTATCACTTCCGGCGGCGCCTCGGTTTTCGGAGCCTCCGCCGCCGCGGGTTGGATGTCCTTCTGGAACTCTTCGCGGATCTCGCCTTCGGGAGTGAAGATCCGCTTGTCCGTGACCTTCAATTCCTTTCGCGCCTGCTTGTCGTCTGGCAAGACCGCCTCCGCCCCCTCATCCTTCGATGTCGTGTGAAATCAAGAGTTTGGAATCTTAGCACGCAACTTTTGGCCGAAGCGACGCGAAGAGGCTGCTTCGGCGCACGCTGGAACGATATCAGAAGCGCAAGGCCCGGATCACGGCGCGGTGCACGCTCGGATCGGCCGCCAGCCCCTGGTGTCCGTCACAGAAGAGCAACGAAGGGCCCTCGCCGCGTGTCGTGGACACCGGCAGTGTGCCGTCGCCCGGCTGGAAGAGGATGTCTGCCAGATCGGTATCTTCCGGGCGCAGATCGCCCGGAAAGAAGGCATACGTGCCGTCGCGGCGCGCCAGGACGCGGTGCGTCGTCGGGACGCAGTCGCCGGCGAGGACGAGCGGCTTCACGTGCGGCGGCAGCGCTGCCGTGCGGATTTCATCGACGAACGCGCGGCCGGCGGCGAGCTGGCGGGTGACGTCGACCGGCCACGTCCGCGGATCCCACAGATCGCGATCGAGCGGTTTGCCGTCTTCGTCGATGAACACACGTCCGTCGGCCGGCAGCAGCTCGAAGACGAACGGCCAGGTGGCGACGAGCTCCGCGTCGAACGTCCGGCGGATGAAGCGCTCCGGACGGATGAAGAGACGGAACGCTTCGATCGCCCCATGGCGCGGCGGCGCGACCATCACCAGGTTCTCGACGGGTGCGCGCATGGTGGTGTGGAGATATGCGATCGCGACCAGCGCGCCGGCGGAGTGCGTGACCAGGTCGACGCTCCCGTCGCCGCGGACGCGCTCGACCAGCTCGGCGAGACGGCGCGCGTTGTCCCGCGCGGAGCGGCGCCAGTCGTAATAGAAATGATGAAGGTCGCGGTCGAGCGTGTAGCCGCCGTACTTGCGCAGTGCGATGGCGAGTTGCCAGCCGGTGTTGATCGGGCCGCGGGAGCCGGCCCAGCCTTGGGGCTCGAGACGGTCGGCCTCATCGAGGTCGAGATCGTCCGGATGCTGGTTGCGCCACACCGAACGCGGCGTTCCCCAGACGTGGCGTCCGGTGACGGGGTCGACCAGGCGCGTTACCCCGAAGCCGGCGATGACGATGACCGGCCGGGGAGGAGCGCCGAGACGCTCGGCGTTCGCGCGGAGGTATGACCGGCGCGTTCGATCCGTGGTGTTACAGTGCGCCAGCGCGGCGACCGCCGCCACGCCGACGATGAAGATCTTCCAGGTCCTCGAGTTCAATCAGTTCAACACCGGCTCCGTGCACCAGATGTTCCAGGCTGCCACCGGCCTGCGCGAGCGGGGGCACGAGGTCACGGTCATCAGCCGACCCGATCCGGTGCTCGCGGCAAAGGCGGCGGAGAACGGCGTCCGCTTCTATGGACTGCCGCTGCGCCATCAGTTCGACGCCGGCACGATCCGAGAGCTGCGCCGGATCATCCGCCGCGAGCGGCCGGACGTGATCCACGTGCATAAAGGGGTCGCGCACGCGCTGGCGCTCGCGGCGAGCTGGCGGCAGCCGGCCGGCGCGTTCGTGGTCAACCGCGGCGTCTCCTTCCCGCTCGATCTCTGGAACCGCGGCAAGTACCGCACGCACCGCGTCGACCGGGTGGTGACGGTCTGCCGGCAGATCAAGGACGTGATCGTCGAAAGCGGCAAGCTGCCGGACGAGAAGGTGCAGGTCGTCTACGCCGGTACCGACGTCACCCTGTTCGACCCCGCGAAATGGGACGCCCGCGCGTTCCGCCGCGAAAAGGGCGTCCCGGACGATCGCTTCGTGATCGCGCAGGTCGGCGTCCGCGACTGGAAGGGGTGGAAGGAGCTGGTCGACTCCGTCTCCGATGTGGTTCCCCGTCATCCGAACCTCCACCTGCTGCTGATCGGCTGCCGGACGGAGGTCGAGAAGAATGAGGTGGAGAGTTACGCGCGCTCGGTGGGTGCCGGCGCGCACGTGACCGGGATCGAGTACCGGACGGACATGCCGAACGTGTTCGCGTCGTGCGACCTGGTGGTCGATGCGTCGTGGGCCGGAACCGGGATCACCGGGACGGTGCGCGAGGCGATGGCGATGCAGAAGCCGGTCATCGCGACCACCGCCGGCGGGAACGGGGAGTTGGTGTCGTCATCGGAGGTGGGGTGGCTGATTCCAATGAAGGATCGCGGGGCGCTGACGGGGGCTTTGCTGGAAGTGATTGAGGAGCCGGCGCGTGCGGGGCGGGTGGGGAGGGCGGCGCGGGAGCACGTGGTGCACGGGTTTTCGAAGGAGTTGCGGATTACCAGGCTGGAGGAGCTGTACGGGGGGATCCTGCGCTCGAAGAATCTCTTGTCATCCTGAGCCCGCAGGATGATCCCAGGAGCAGCAAACATGGCGGCGAAGGACCTGGGTGGGAGGGGGTGGGATGCACGCTCATCCTGCCCCCTCCCGCCCAGGTCCTTCGGTACGACAAGAAGCCTCGGGAAGGAGGAAGTCGAAAGACGAAACCTGACGAAGAGAACCTGACAGGTCCAAGTCCTGTCCAGCAAAGGGTGGCGCCCGGCTGGAAGCGAGTGTTGCGCCTCAGTGGGGTGACCCACCGGGTGAAGTGTACACAGCGGGTGAGCAGGCTGCGTGATAGAGCCCCGAAATCAT
>DASPHC010000048.1:0-98769 GCA_035629865.1 Thermoanaerobaculia bacterium
ACGTGGAAACGGCAGTTAAAAAGAAGCACCGTCTTGTAACTCCTCTCGCTACGATGGTTTCGACGAAAAAATCACGTTTACGAGGGGGACAAAACGGTGCACGAACAGAGTATCAGGAAAGGCGAACTGCCAATCGAGTACACCTCCAAGCCGTTGAGCGGGTGGGGAGGGCTGGCGCTGTTTTTCGAGTACATCGAGCAGATCGGGTTCGTGCGGACGATCCAGCAAGCAGTGCCCGAATCGAAGACCTCGCCCAACCAGGTGCTGAACTCGGATGTGCTGCTGACGTTCCTGGCGACGGTGCTGGTTGGTGGGAACCGGTTCGCGCACGTCCAGAGGGTTTGCCACGATGAGGTGATCCTCAGGATCCTCGGCGCCAAGCGGCTCGGCAGCGAGGATACGGTGCGGCGGCTCTTCCTCGGACTGAGCGGGTCGCAAAGCGAAGACATGTACACGCTTCTGCAGCAATTCGCGAGCGAGTTGTTGATGAGCAGCGTCAAGGAAGACGTTCTCGATCTCGACTCGACGATTCTCGAGCGGTATGGCCATCAGGAGGGTGTGGGGAAGGGATATCACGCCGCCCGAGCGGGGCAGACCTCGCACCATCCGCTGCTGGGCATGCTCGCCAAATCCAAGCACATTCCGTTGGTCTGGCTTCGAGCAGGAGGAGCATCGACGTTGCGCGGCGCCGGGCAGTTCGTCGAGGAGTTGCTGGCCCGGCTCCCGGCCGGGTTCCGCATCACGGCCATCCGCGCTGACTCGGGCTTCTACAACGAAGAGTACCTGCGCCTTTTCGAGCAGAAAGGGCTGCCGTACATCATTCCGATCCGCATGCATGCTCCAGTGAAGCGATTCGTCGCTGCGATTCCGAAGGAGAAGTGGACCCGTTTGGACAACGGACACGAGATCGCCGATGTGATGTATGCCCCGCCAGGCTGGGCATGTGCCCGGCGCGTGCTGGCCATCCGCCGGGCGATCTGGAGCGATGAGAAGGGACGACTGTTCGACATCCCGTCGTACGAGTTCAGCGCCCTGGTTACGACCCTCGATCTGCCCGCCGCGGAATGCTCGAACTTCTACGATCAGCGCGGCGAATGTGAAAACACGATCAAGGAGTTCAAGAACGACTTCGGTGCACGTGGCTTTTCACTCCAATCATTCACATCCACCGAAGCCGCCTTCCGTCTGATCAGCGTCCTCTTCAACCTCGTTACGGAGTTCAAGCGGCACGTCCTGCAGAACATCTCGCTCACCCTCAACACCATCCGCTCGACCGTCTTCGTGCTCGGCGCGGTTCTTGGCCGCGCTGCCCGCAAGATCATCCTTCGTCTCGGCATCCGCCATCCCGAAACCCGCTTCCAAGCACTCCTTCGGCGAGCCAACTCAGCAACTTACCCCACTGCGCCGCAGTTGGAACCCAGCTCCTGACTCACGCCACTTCGCTCCGCCGCGTTCAACTGCCGTTTTCAGGTGGTATGGACGTTGGCGTTGGTCACGATCAAGTCGGCTGGGGGTTGCTGCGCCTCCGCGTTCGCCGTCGCCAGGCAGACGACCGAAGCGATGATCCATCGCCGTATCGTTGACAGTAAAGACATCGCTCTTCTCCCTTTCGCTCCACGATCGATATGGTGCGCAAGGCTGGTGCGAGCCGCACCAGCCCTGCGTTTCGAGCATCGGGATCGCAAGCGGTCGCCGATTCGGAGGATGGTGCGCGTACCCGGTTACGGGATCTGCACGGCCTCGATGGCGATCTCGATCCACACTTCATCACCGATCTGCCCGATCTTTTCGAACGGGCCGTTGAACGACACGCCGAAGTCCTGCCGGTCGATCGTGGCGGAGGCGACGAACGCCGTGCGCATCTTGCCCCACGGATCTTTGAACTTTCCTTCGTAGGTCCCGACGAGGACGACCGGCCTGGTGCGTCCACGAATCGAAAGATCGCCTACGAGCCGAATCGTCTTCCCCTGGACGGTGACGTTCGTGCTGCGGAACGTGATGAGCGGGTGGTTTTTGGCGTCGAAGAAGTCGGGAGTACGGAGGTGGTTGTCCCGGTCAGTCACGCGGGTGTCGATACTCGCGGATTTGATATCGACGCTCACGCTGGAATTGGCGGGAGTCGATTCGTCGATGGCCACGACGCCAGTCCATTCTCCGAACGTTCCGTTCACGCGCCCGAGCAGATGGCGGATACGGAACGTGAGCTCGGAGTGGACGATGTCGATCTGATACTTCGTGAGTTGCGGGGCCGGGGCGGGAGTTTGCGCCGCGAGCGGCGCCGTAATGGCGAGAAGAACTCCGATGGCAAACGATGCGATGCGCTGATGTCTCATGATTTCCTTTGTTGTGGTTCAAACGAGAATGGACGACTGGGTTGGGGGTCGCGGAATCACGCCGCCCGGTTATCCGCGAGAGCCGGACCGTAGCCGGTCAACTCGCGCGCTGGCGGCCGTTTTTCGCGCAGCGCGTCGAGGCTCCAGATGCCGGAGCCGCGGGTAGCAATGTAGAGAAAGGCGAACGCATAGAGGGCCGCCAGCTCACCCTGATTGAGGAGTGGATTCCACCCGTTCGGGAACTTGACCATGAAGAACGCCACGGCCATCTGACCGCTGGAGAGGAACGCGGCGAGGCCGGCGAAGAGGCCGAAGAGAATCAGCAGTCCTGCGACGAGCTCGATCGCGCCGGCGACCACCATCAGCGGCGGAAGACTGCCGCCGCTGGTCCCAACGCTCGCCGGCCAGCCGAGGAGCTTCTGGCTCCCGTGCATGGCGAACATGAATCCGGCGACGATCCGGAGGAGCGCGTACGCGTGCGGCTCAAAACGCTTGAACATTCGAGGTTCTCCTTGAAGTGTGGGTGGATGGTTGCGGAGGCTCAGCCGAACTGCACGGAGCGTCGGGCGAGTGAGCTCATCCAGAAGCCTGTGATCGGGAAGTCGACCTTCTCGCCGTGGTCGGCCGCCCCGAGGTTGACGAGCAGAGGCACGAAGTGCTCGCGCGTCGGCAGGGCGATCCGCACGGCAGGACCTTTCGTCTCGTAGTCGAGCAGCGCATCGACGTCACGGCGCGCGAGTGCGCCGGCCGTCCACGCGTCGAACTCGGTCGCCCATGCCGGCGCGGCGGATTGGCCTGACCAGTCGAGCGTGCGGAGGTTGTGCGTGATGAAGCCGCTCCCGACGATCAGAACTCCTTCGTCGCGGAGACTGCGCAGGGCGCGGCCCAGAGCGAACAGCTCTTGCGGGTTCTCGCTCGGAAGCGACATCTGGAGCACGGGCACATCCGCTTCCGGGTACATCGCGACGAGGGGCACGTAAGCACCGTGATCGAGTCCGCGCTCCGGATCGTCTGCGACCTGCTGCGTGTTCCTCAGCTCTTTCCGAATGCGCTCGGCGAGTTCCGGGGCACCCGGCGCGGGATACTGCTGCTCGTAGTGCTTCCGGGGAAAGCCGGAGAAGTCGTAGACGAGCGGCACGGTCCGCGTCGCGCCGAGCGTGACCGGGCGGTTCTCCCAGTGCGCCGAGAGGATCAGAATGGCCTTCGGTTTCGGGAGACTCTGCGCCCACTGGTGCAGCTCGCCCACCCACCGCGCGTCATCGAGCAGCGGAGGTGCGCCGTGCGCGATGAAGATCGTCGGCAACCTCTCCGATTTCTGTCGCTGTGTCATCGTTCCTCCCCGTGCCGGCGCGGCGAGGAGTGCGGTTGCACCCCCGACCGCCGCGCCAAGCAGCTCGCGCCGAGTCCAATGCTTCCCGGCGTGTCTCATCAGTGGATGTAGCGGAACCCGGTGTTGACGCCGTGACCGACGACGTAGCCGAGGCCGATGTTCAGGTACCCGAGCGTCTCGAGCCAACGGGCGTTCTGAAGCGGGCCGGCATTGACCGCGTCGAAGCCGATTGCCTTCGCCAGTTCCAGCGCCGTGTTCTTCGCCTCTTCGTCGTCCGATGCCGCCAGAACCGTCAGCGTCTCGCCGGCGAGCTTCCCGGTGTCCATGTGCTGGGCGAAAACGGTGTTGAACGCCTTGACGACCTTCGCCGCAGGCGCGAGCTTCTGCAGCTCCTCGGCGCCGCTGGTCGAGAAGCCGATGGCCAGGCCCATGTTCTCGTCGAGCGTATTCGTCGCGTCGACGAGAGTCTTGCCGTCGAGCGCGTCGCCCATCGTCTTCACCGCGTCGTTCACCGCACCGAACGGAACGGCCAGGACGACGATCTCGCCCCACGTGGCGGTCTCGCGAACGTTTTCTTTTCCGGTCGAGCGGACGTCGTATCCCGCCCGCGTGAGCCCGCGCTCCAGTGCGCTTCCGACATTGCCGTCGCCGATGATTGCGATCTTCTTCATTTGAGGTCTCCTTCTGAATGCGATCTCGCGATTCGCCAGTGAGAAGCGCCCACCGCACGACGTTATTCCTCACAACAACTAATGTCGTGCGGACTTTATCGTGCGCGCGCTGCGTTTCGCCGGACGGGAGAAGCGAAAAGGAGGGACAGTGGCCGGCAAACTGAAGACAGAGATCAAGCAGCGGCGACCGTTCAGCAGCGTGCACGAGGAGGTCGTGCTCAGCCTCGTACGCTCGGCGGATCAGGTGCTGGCACCGCTCACGGCGGTGCTGCGCGAGGAGAATCTCAGTCTCTCGCAATACAACATTCTTCGCATCGTGCGGGGCGCCGAAGACGACGGGCTCCCGTGCGGCGAGATTTCGGAGCGCATGGTGCGGCGGGATCCCGACCTCACGCGCCTTCTGGACCGGCTCGAAGCGCGGGGACTGATCCGTCGCTCGCGCGGAACCGCCGATCGCCGCGTCGTTCTCGCATCGATCACGAGCGAAGGGCGCGAGCTCCTCGCGGAGCTCGATGAACCGATCCGGCGCACGACGAAAGAGACGCTCGCGCACATGGGAAGCGACCGTCTCGACCTCCTTCGCGAGTTGCTCGACGAAGCGCGGAGCGGACCGCTGCCCCAGGGAAAGCGGGCGGAATCAGTGGTCTAGGGTGATGACGACGTTCCGTTTCTTGCGGCCCGTGTCGACGTACCTGTGAGCCTCCACGATCTCGTCGAATCCGGAATCGGTTGCGCATGTTCGTCACCGTAGCAACGCGAGGGTGACCGCGCGGGCGCGTGCCGCGGCGGTCGTTCCTACTCTGACGCCGGCGCGGGCCGCACGCGGCGCGACTGCTCAACCTCTCGCACCAGTTCCGCCGCCTCGACGCCGAACACCTCGGCGAGCTTGAAGATCGTCGACAGGCTGGGGATGTTGCCGCCCCGCTCCAGGACCCCGAGCCAGGTCGCATTCAGGCCGCTGAGTCGTGAGAGATCCGCGAGCGTCCACCGGCGCTCCATCCGGAGCCGGGTGACGATCGCACCGAAGCGCATCGCATCTTCGTCAGGCACGCGAGCCCGTGGCATAAGTGGAATGGTACTCGTCCGATGCGCTGAGCGCGGAACGCGCTTTTCACTCCCGCTGACACGGCAAATCTCCCGAACGTCGCTTTACCGGCCTCCCAAACCGCATGAATCCGATCCATGGATGAGATTCATCCGATCCGCGATCACATAAAAGTGTCCATGGATCGGATTCACGCGATCCACAGTCGAATGAATCCGATCCCGGGATGGGATTCACGTGACCTCGGGTCGCATGAATCCGATCCATGGATGGGATTCACCCGACGCGTCATGGCATGCATGTGTCCATGGATGGGATTCACGCCGCGCCTGCTCCGGTATCGCCGCCCTCACTGCGACACTCACCGATCGTCCATCGTATGCACGCGATCGGCGGCCGCGCGGATCGCCGGCCATGATCGACCAGCGACGTTGTGGGACGTTACGTTGCGCCCGCTCGTCGCGTGCGTTCCCGATCGGGTCACGTCTCAGGCGCGACCGGCCCCGACGCCTCGGCGCCATCGCTGATGAGCGTCACCCGGCCCCGCTCGACCACCACCTGCACCGCCGAGCCGATGGCGAACCCGTGCTCCTCGAGCCAGCGTCCCGACATCCGCAGATAGGGTACGACCGCCTCGGGCAGGTTCCGCCGCGCGACGCGGCGCGCCGAAAGCGTCAGCGCGTACGGAGGCCTTGCCGGCCGCGCCTGTGGCTCGTTGCGAGCCGCGACCGGCCGCTCGATGGGCTTCCGGATGCGGCGACGGCGCGGACGACTGAGAACGGGAACACGTCGGATGGCATCAGACAGACGTGAGGACATTTGCGTATCGCCTCCAGGTGGATCGCTTCAGCACGCCCGCTCGCTCTCGCCGGCCTCCGGCCAGGCGATGGCTTCCGCCAGTCCCGGGATCAGGCGCGAAAGGCGCTGCTGGTTGAGGTCCGTCAGCTCCTCGAACATGCGCGTCAGCATCGCCTCGACCGACTCGCGGCCGTCATCCGCCAGCACCTGCAACGCGCCGATCTGATACTGCGGCAGGCGCACCGTGAGCTTCCGCGTCCGCAGCGCCGGGGGCAGGACCAGCGTCGCATCCCGCCCGAGGGCCTCTTCGATGGCGGTCAATGGCCACTGATGAAGCGCGTAAGCCGCGAGCTCGCGAAGCTCGATCCGCTTCCCGCTGCACGTTTCGACCACCTCGATCTCACCATTCCGGATCGCGGCGTTCATCGCCGCCCGCGACCACCCGAGCATGCCCGCCGCCTCCCCGATCGTGACGCGCGGCTCGTGATGTAGGAAGATGGCGCGGATGCGTTGGATGAGGGCCCGGTCGAGCATGATGCGATATCTCCCGTTGGTATCTCATAGTATACCGACCAAGAAATACGAAAGCAAGCGTCAAGAGCCGCACGCGGACGATGCTGCAATCTGACGGGGAACTGTTTGGCGCGCGGCTCCGCGAACTGCGAGAGCAACGCGGCGAGAGCCAGCGATCCCTCGCGGATCTGACGGGGTCGACTCACGCGTACATCAGCCAGATGGAGCGCGGGTTGAAAGTGCCCACGCTGACGATGATCATCCGTCTTGCTGTCGCGCTGGAGTGCGAGGTCGCCGACCTCGTCGCCGTCTTCGCCGGCCGCGACCTGCGAAAGCTCATTTCGAAACGCAAGTAGCACGGCAGGTCGATGCTCGGGATCGGTCTCGTCGCACTTCCTGTCCTTTACTAATGCACAGTCGGAGCAGATGGCGCTCGCCTACTAGACGCTGAGGCACAGCTTCGCGACGCACCTGCTCGAGGATGGCTACGACATTCGCACCATCCAGGAACTGCTCGGCCATGCCGACGTGAAGACGACGATGATCTACACCCACGTGTTGAACCAGCGCGGAGGACGGGGCGTGCGCAGCCCGCTGGACACGCTGCCCGGCGCTGGATTTCGGCGCGGGCCACACCGGCGACTCCAGCTCCGCGTCCCTAACGCAGCCGCCGAGTGCGCCCCGGCCCCAACCCCGCGCCAATCAGAGACTTCCCGCGACGAGTGTCACTCGGCGCCGGACAGAACGTTATGCGCCAAACACAAGAAATAGGCGCAACGACAGGAAATAGGCGCAGGATGGACGACGTCTAAAGGGGTACGAGCCAAGAGTTGGGCGCCGGATTCGGCGAACGAGAGAGGATCGGGCATGAGTCAATTGCAGTCAGTCCAGATCGAACGATTCAAGGCGATCGTAGACGCGCCCATCGACCTCGCCGAGCTTAACGTGCTCGTTGGCGCAAACAACGCTGGCAAGAGCAGCGTTATCCAAGGTCTTCACTTCGGCGTCGGACTGCTCCAAACCATTCTTCTGTCAGACAACTGGACGTCGGGGAACAGCATCAGCACCAGTCTGAATCCAACACAACTTATCTACAGCCCCTCTGAAAGCGTAAACGCGCTCGCGATGGGCGGTAAGTTGCTGGAATCGATCGAGTCTGCGATCAAGATCAGCTTCGTGCTCGGAAGCGGCGACCAGTGTTCGGTGTCCGTGCGGAAAGGCCGAAATCGCAACATCCTCATCGCGGTGGAGAATGCGCGCGCGGCGAAGCGTCTGGCCAGCCTAGAAGAACCGTTTACCGTCTTTTCTCCCGGTCTCGCTGGGATCTCGAAGGCGGAACAGTTCGTGTCTGACGGTGTCCTGCTACGAACCATCGCGAGAGGAGATGCTAACCTCGTTCTGCGAAACATTCTGCTCCGTCTCTGGGATAAGCCGGAGTGGGAGCCCTTCCTCGCCGACCTTCACGAGATTTTCCCAGGACTTCAGTTCAACGTCGCTTTCGACAACCGAACCGCCGTTCATTAGCGTGGATGTGGCCTCCGGCAAGGAGTGGATTCCTCTCGAACTCGTTGGCACCGGCGTCCTTCAAGCTACTCAGATCTTGTCTTACATCCATCGATTCGCACCAAGCTTGATTGTGCTCGACGAGCCGGACTCACACCTACATCCGAACAATCAGCGTCTTCTTTGCGCCTTGCTGAGAAAGGTGGCGGAGGAGCGTGACACACAGGTTCTATTGACGACTCACTCGCGTCACGTCATCGACGCGATCGGTCCTACCACTCGCTTTCTCTGGGTACGTAACGGCTTGGTGGAGCCCGCAAGTCTCGACGACGAGATTGGCGTCTTGCTAGACATCGGCGCACTCGATGTGAAAGAGCGAGCGGCGCAACCGAACGCGAAGGCAATCGTCTTGACCGAGGATGAGAATCCACGCCTGCTGTCGATGCTGCTTCGAGCCTCTGACTTCGACCTGACGCAGACAGTAACGCTGCCCTACTATGGAGTGACAGCAATTAAGCAGTTGCGTCCTTTGGTGAAGATGATCAAGGCGGTGAACCCAACGGCGAAGCTCGTGTTACATCGCGATCGTGACTACTGGATGGACGAGGACGTGGACGCTTGGAAAAAGGACGTGCGCAATTTGAGCGTGGAGCCCTTCGTGACCACCGGCGTCGACGTAGAAAGTCACTTCGTGAAGCTCGATCACCTGGGCGCGCTCAACGCCAACGTCTCAAAGGAGGAGCTTGCGACGATATTCGAGGCGGCGCTAGGTGCGACTCGCGACGACGCGGTGGCGCACTACGTGAACGGTAAGATCGAGGTGGCGCGTGCCGCGGGGACAGCCGCGAAATTGAACCATGGCCAGCTTGCGGTGGAGGCGGCCAAACACGTCGACGACGATCCGCAGCGGTGGCGCCACGGCAAATCGCTCCTCCGAAGGTTGCGAGGCGAGTTTCAGAACGCGGTCAAGCAAACGTTGAGAGTAGAGGCGGCGACGGACCATCTGGCGGATGCCGAGCTCCGCACGATCGCGAAGAAGGTCTTCAAGAAGACGCCTACGAAGTGACCGTTCCTCCGAGGAAGCGGCGCCCAACTCGGCCGCTGCAGCCGACGTCAACCGCGTCTCGCTCGCCGTAGGTGCTACTCTTCCGCGTGCGGTTGCCGCGGCTGAGCGGCAGGCCGTTAGGGGCCGGAGGTCGGATAGAACGATGGAAGTACTATATCTAGCCTTCGGATGGCTAGCCGGCCTGTTCAGCAGCTTGTTGCTTGAATGGAATCGCGACCACCGAACAACTGCCTCGCTCCGCCAAGCACTTCGCTTTGAGATGGCGGAGTTTCGATTCCGCATGGCAGGTGTCGTCTTCATGCTCGCCTGCCGAGCCGGCGCTCTCACGCCGGAGCGAATTCAATGGTTGATCGTGGAGTTCGACGGGTACAAAGGTTTCGCTTCGCCCGCCGGAGTTCTGGATGCCCTCCGCACGATGCAGGAACACCCCAGCGAAGCGAAGCTTGTTGCCAAGAATTTCGCGGCGCAGCTCTCGCAGGGCTCGCCGGGCGTGAAGAAATACCCGACTCCGGCGCTTGAGAGTGGAGTGGCTTCCGTGTCACTGTTTCGCCCCGACGAGCAGCGTTTAATCCTTGAGATGCGGACATTGGTCTCCAACTTGGAGTCAGCAACCGACGAGGCATGGCGGTTTTTCGAGATGACGTTCAACAGCTCTCTCACACCGAACGACCGTCGCCGTGTTGAAATCAACCTGGAAACTGCGTATTCACAGATAGCTCAACTCTGCGAACGCATTGCGAAGCATGCAGCCCTCACTATTAGCGCATAGGTCGCACGCGCGATCGGCTGGACCACTTCGTTCCTGCGGCGAGAGTCCAGGCTCATCCGGCGTCTCGCCGAAGTTGTTGAGGCGTGCCGGGTCCTCCATCATGGCCGGGATCGCATCGTTGATGCTGCTCAGTTGCGGCCAGCCATCTCCTTCATCGGAACCACCAGTGTCCACGTCGGCAAAGGAGTGCAACTCGCCGGCGAACCCTTATTCGGAAGGCACCGGACATTACGCAGGATTTGAGTGGGCGGAGCGTAACGATGCCGGGTCTTGTGGAGGGAACTCGACTTCGTTTGTGGAGGGGTGCGAAGAGTACGTGCGCCAGTCGGAGGAATACGACAAGTGCACCAAGAACGAGTAGATGAATCGGCTCCTAACTTTACGCTGGAGCCGACTTCGGCCCAGCGTCTGATACGCTTACTTTCACCCTCCTCGCGTGGGCCGAAGCGGCTCAGTTGGAGACGTTAGACCGCGGTGGAACGATGTGGGAACAACCTGTGCGCACGATTTGTCGGTCACTCATCGTCACTCTCTTGACGGTGGCTTGCTCGCGCCCCGACACCGCGGTGTCGGTGTTTGATTCGCACATCAAGGCGACGTCCGATGCTTTGGCGAGTGCCGCGGCAGCAACGTACATCTATCGAATGGCTGAGACACCTGAAGAGCAAGTCATGCAAAAGACGATGGAGCTCTTGCGACAACGGCGGGCGTCAAGCGCGGACCTGCAAGCGGCACTTGCCGCGGAACGACAGCGTCGTACCAAGTACATCGACGACGGCGATACTTCTCTCGAGCAAGCCCGAAACGTCGTTGTCGAGCAAAGTCGGAATGCGAATGCCATCCGTGATGACGAGACGCGAACTGCGGCACGGAAAATTGTCGCCCACCATGAAGAACAGCTCAGGCTCTGCTCGACGATCCTGCGCGCTCAGCGAACGCGCTCCTCTTTCACGGAGGACTTTCTCCAGGCAGTCATCGACGGTCGAAGAATTTCGATGAATGATCAACTCGCGAAGGCGGACGGAGAGAGCGAGCGAGCCCGCGCCCGATTAGAAGAGCTACTCAACTCCGAGGAACTGTTGGTCGCAGAGTTTCGTGGCACCAAAGATCGGCGCAGTCATGCAGCTTTCTGGTAAGCGTGGGCCCTCGCTCTAACTCACCACTGCAGCCGACGCCGTGCCGTTCGCTGCCATGCTCGGCGTATCGCCGGCTGCAGCGGCCGGGTTCCGGCGCGCTCTACTACGTTCCAGGGTCACCCGTCTGACGTGAGAATCCTCGCCGTCCGAGGTCTGTTACCGTCAACGGCGGTGAACGTCTCCGTGGAAGAAGTGGAGAAGGAGCCGCACGCGTATCTTCATCGCATGCTGGATGGCGAGACCGTGGTCGTCTTCGAGAAAGATCGCCCGGTTGCCGAGATGCGGCCTCTCGCAAGACGTGCGGGGAAGCGCCTTATCGGCCTCGCAAAGGGTGACCTGGAGCTCTGCGAGATCGCTCACGCGGGATTCTCGAAGAGGACAATCTCGTGCTCGACGAGTGGTTCAAGAAGCAGGGCTACTCGTCAAAGGACAGCGAGTTCGACCTGATCTACGTCAACGGCACGAACAACCTCGAGAACCTCAAGACGCCGGACGGCCTCTGAAAAGTGCGGCTGATCGAAGTAGACTTTCACCGGCTCATGTTCGAGGCAGAGGACGCGTGACGACGAGGCGCAAGGCGGCGGCTCGCAAGCCCGACCGCTCGGCGGAGCCGCTGTACCGGGAGATCCGCGCGGTTCTCGAGGCGGCACGAAGCGGCGCCTATCGCGCCGTCAACGCGGCCATGGTGCAGGCCTACTGGAACGTGGGCCGGCTGATCGTCGAGCACGAGCAGCAGGGCCGCCACCGCGCCGGCTATGGGGAGGCGGTGATCGCCACCCTCGCCGGGCGATTGACGCGAGACCTGGGCCCTGGGTTCGACGAGCGCAACCTTCGATACATGCGCGCCTTTCACTTGGCGTTCCCGATTCTGAACGCACTGCGTTCCGAATCGCCAACATCCGGAAAACGGAACGCACTGCGTTCCGAATCCGCAATTCGTCACGCACCGCGTGACGAATCGCCGGGCCTCCGCTCGGAGCTTTCGTGGACGCACTACCGCTTGCTCCTGAGCGTGGACGACCCTGCGGCGCGCGACTGGTACATGCACGAGGCGGCCGATCAGCACTGGTCCACGCGCCAGCTCGAGCGACAGATCTCCGTGCTCTACTACGAACGCCTGCTGGCCAGCCGGCGCAAGCCGCCCGTCCGCAAAGAGGCCATGGCCAGACTGGCTGCCCTGGAGCCCGAGCAGTTCATCCGCGATCCCTACGTGCTGGAGTTTCTCGATCTGAAGGACTACCCCGCCCTGCGCGAGTCGTCCGTCGAACAGGCCATCATCGAGAACCTCCAGGCCTTTCTCCTCGAACTGGGCAAGGGGTTCTCGTTCGTGGCCCGGCAGAAGCGCCTTCGCTTCGAAGAGGAGGACTTCTACGTCGACCTCGTCTTCTACAACTATCTGCTCAAGTGTTTCGTCCTGATCGATCTCAAGGTCGGCAAGCTGACCCATCAGGACATCGGGCAGATGGATTCGTACGTTCGCATGTTCGACGAACACGCGCGGCCCGAGGGCGACAACCCGACCATCGGCCTCATTCTCTGTTCGCGAAAGAACGAGGCGATTGCGAAGTACTCCGTCCTGAGTGAAGCGCGGCAGATCTTCGCGGCGAAGTACGTGAAGGTCCTGCCGACGGAACGCGAACTGACCCGCGAGATCGAGCGCGAGCGCCGGCTGATCGATGCGCGGCAGGCCGAAAGGGAGAGATCCCGATGACGGGCAAGGCGGCCGGCAAGGCTCCCCGCAAGGGCCCGGGCGACAAGCCGCAGATCGCGTTCCAGTGCAAGCTCGTACTGAACCAGTGGCCCGATGAGGACGAACTAGTGTTCGAGAGTGATGACGACGTTCCCCTTCTTGCGGCCCGTGTCGACATACCTGTGCGCCTCCACGATCTCGTCGAAGGGGTAGCGGCGATCGATGACGGGTGTGAGCTCCCCGCGCTCCGCGAGGTCGGCAAGGAGGCGCAGGTCCGATTGGGTCCCCTTCGCGGTGCCTCCGATCACTTTGCGGCTGTTCGTGAGTGCAATCCAGGGAATGCTCAGGAGGTCGGGCATGCCGCCCAAAACGAGCAGCAGCTGTCCGCCGTCGCGGAGTGACGCGCTGCTCCGCGCGAACGGTGCCGTCCCGGCCGTATCCATGATCACGTCGTAGACGCGGCCGTTGCGGGTGAAGTCCTCGGTCGTGTAGTCGATGACGTGATCCGCGCCGAGGGATCTGACGAGGTCCGCGTTGGCAGAGCTGCAGACCGCCGTGACCTCCGCGCCGAAGTGTTTCGCCAACTGCACGGCGGCCGTGCCGACGGCGCCCGATGCGCCGTTCACCAGGATCTTTTCGCCCGCGCTCAGTTTCGCTGCGCGGAGAAAATGCAGCGCGGTCGTGCCGCCGAACGAGAGCGCGGCGGCCTGGTCATGATCGAGATTCGCCGGCTTGAGCGCCACCGCCGCCCCCTCGGACATGCATCTGTACTCGGCATGACACCCCATCCGGATTCCGGGAAACGCAAACACGGCATCGCCCGGCTTGAACTTCGTCACCTTGCTGCCGACGGCGGTGATCACGCCGGAGAGCTCCGTCCCGAGGATGGGCTGCCGCGGCCTGGTCACTCCGATCGCGAGGCGCGAAAGCAACCCGAACCCTCTGGGAACGTCGAGGCTTCGCATGCGCCAGTCGGCCGCTGTGACCGTGGTCGCGTGGATTTTGATCAGCACTTCGTCATCCTTCGGGACCGGCGTGGCCACGTCGGTGAAGCGGAGCACTTCGGGGCCACCGTACTGTCGATACACCACTGCTTTCATCACGAGTTCCTCAGACTGCTGGTTCGACGCCCGGTGCGGGGAGATCCGCCAGACCAGCAGGGTGCGGGCCCCGATTCAGTGCCAGCACGATAACGCGGCTTCTGTACGCGATGCACAATGCGGCGACGATCAGTTCGGCGGCAACACCGAAGGTGTCTCAGACGCTTCACGTAACGAGTCCGCGAAGATCGAATCCGGTCAACAGCAGGGCAGCGGTGAGTGCGGCCGCCACGACGTCGACGACCAGACAGAACGGAGGCCACCAGCGCGTCGTGGCGACGAACTGTGTGCGGTGCTGCCACAGATCCTTCAGGCCGTGCGCCACAAGCCCGATTACGATCAGCCATGGAAACGAAGCCATGGCGACTGTTGCGCAGATGACGAACGCAAAGGCGACCATGACCTCGACGACGATCACAGCCTTGCGTCCGTCAGCAACCGCGAAACCGACGTACACCGATGCGATCAGGGCCAGCGCGACACCCCATACGTCGATCGCGTCGAGCCACCACAGTGCGATCGGGGAGAACGCCTGGAAGATTCCGACAGCGACCCCCGAGAGGATCACCGCGGGCGTGAACGCGCGCTTCTTCATCATTCGCACTCCTGTCATCTCACGACTTCGAAGTGTCCCATCATTCCGGCCTCGTGGTGCTCGAGGATGTGGCAGTGATACATCCAGCTTCCCGGCCGGTCCTCGGGCATCCAGGCGATGCGGACGGTACTGCGCGGCGGCAGGTTGACGACGTCTTCCCAACTGCGGAACGCCGGCGCCTTGCCATTGATCGACAGGACCTGAAAGAAGAACCCGTGCAGGTGAAACGGGTGATCCATGAGCGATACATTGACGACGTCCCACACCTGCAGCTCGCCGACTTTGACCGGCTGGTCGTTGTGATGCATCTCTCCGTTGACCAGGAAGTCGAGGCCGCGGCGCAGACTCGGGGCGACTTTGAAAGTCACCGTCCGGTTCGGCGTCGCATCGGAATCGATGAGCGGCTCAATTGTCCGCAGCCGCGCGGGAATCGCGGCCCGTGACGGCTTCGCCGGTCCGACGACGAGGCTTCCGAACGACTCCTTCCCGCGCCTCTTGAACGTGCTGCGCATGTACCGCAGCGAATCGATCGCGAGCGTGCGCCCTTCCTCGAACGGACCGACCAGGATCTCGACCCGATCGGCCGCCGGCAGGAGGACCTCCGTCACCTCGACCGGTGCTTCGATCAGGCCGCCGTCCGTTCCGATGATGCGGAAGGTCGCGCCGCCGAGGGAAAAGCGGATGTAGCGGGCGCTGGATGCGTTGATGATGCGCCACCGTTCGATCTGACCGGCAGCAATCGTCAGCTCGGGCTCCGCTTTTCCGTTGATGAGACGGATGTCGCCTTCCCGGCCGTCGTGCCGCTCGCGGAAACCTCCGAATTTCGCCAGCCGGCCCTGCTTGTCGGCATTGACGTCGTCGAAGATGAGCGTCTGTTCGCGATCGACGACCGGCTCGATCTGCTGGCGATCGGCGCTCGGTTGGATCTGCTGGCGACCGACGCCCGGTTGGTCGTCGCCGCGGACGATGAACGCACCATACAGCCCCTTCTCGAGCTGTTCGGTCTCATTCGCGTGCGGGTGATACCAGAACGTCCCGGCATCAGGCGGCGTGAAGCGATAGGTGAACGTTTCTCCCGGCTCGACCGGTTTCTGCGTGGAATCCGTTCCGTCCATCGCTGCCGGAATCCGCAGTCCGTGCCAGTGGATGAGCGTCGGTTCCGACAGCCGGTTCGTGAACTCGATCTCCACGGGCACACCCTGGGTCAGCTCGATGGTGGGTCCCGGAACCTGGCCGTTGTAGCCGAAGCCCGCGATCGTCACGCCGGGAGCGACCTCCCAGTTCGTTTCGCGCGCTTCGAGCGCGATGCGCACCGTACGAGGATCGTTCGACGGCTGTTCCGCTGCCGCGTCGAGGTTCGCCGGGGCGATCGGATGATGTCCGTGATGGTGGTGAGCGTTCATGGTCGTTCTCCTGTCCTTGCGGGTGTTCGTCACTGCAAACGCAGCGGGTCGCGAGTCCTTACAGGGGCGGGCGAACCGGGGCTCGCAGAAATTCGGGCGGAGCATCGATGCCGCCGCTCAGCGCGCGGAGGAAGGCCTCGAGCTGTCGCAGCTCCCGCGCATTCAGCTTCAGCGGCTTGAGCTCCGTGTGACCGCCCGGGGCAGCCGGTGCCTGGTTGTAGTGCCCGAGGACTTCGGCGAGCGTTGCGAACTGGCCGGCGTGCATGTACGGAGCACGCTCCGCGACGCCGCGCAGGGAGGGAACCTTGAACGCGCGCTCCAGCTCGTGGCCGTCCGCCTTCAGGAACTCGAGCTCGGAACACTGCGCGGCGGTTGCGTCGCTCCACCGGCTCCGGCAGTTGAATTCGTCCGTGAGAACGCTCTTCGCTCCCTCGCTCCGGCCGCGGTCCTGCGGCACGAAAGGATTCGCCGGGACGCCGGTGTTGTGAAACTCGTTGTTCGTGAGCAGCGGACCGTTGTGGCACTGCGTGCAGTTCGCCTTTCCGACGAACAGGCGGAGGCCGGCCACTTCGTCGGGACTCAGGACGTCCGCGGGCGGTCTGCCGGTGCGCGTGAGGGCGTCGACGTAGCGATCGAAGCGGGAGGGCGCATGCTGGATCGTCCGCTCGTACGCGGCCATCGCTTTCCCGATGTTCACGAAGACGCGCGTGACGGCGTCCCGATCGCCACTCAGGTCCGGCAGGGCGCCGAAGACTCGTTCGTACGAGGCCCGATAGTTCTCCGCGATCACGCGTGCGTACTGCGCACGCGATCCGCCGTGCTCCACCGGACTCTCCAGCGGCCCGAGGGCCTGCGCCCACTGGCTGTCTTTCCGGCCGTCCCAGAACAGAAACGGCGAGTAGGCGGTTCCGGCAACAGGCATCGTGCGGCGGTTCGTCGTCCCGACGCCGCGCGCGAGCGCGGTTCCATCCTGAAAGTCGCGGTCCGGCTGATGACAGGACGCACACGAGACCTTCCCGTTGGAGCTCAGCCGGTCATCGAAGAAAAGCTGGTGCCCCAGCCTGGCCGCTTCGGGATCGTCGGCCACCCGATTCGTCGGATCGGCGGCCGGCTTCCCGAGCCCGCTGATCGAGAGCATGCGCAGCTCGTCGATCTGCTCCGTGCTCCAGCGGTCGGTCTGCGGCCGTGCGGCACACATGAATGCCGACAGCAGTACGAGCGAGGGGAGAATCAGGAATCGTCTGGCAGTCATGCTCGTGCCTCCGTGAAACATCGGTCCGTTCAGAGCGCGAGATTGAAGGTGACGGTATCGGTCCCTTCTTTGCCGGCGATGGCGAGCTTGAATTCCCACCAGCCGCCCATGTTGAAACGGACGCCCTCGATGACGTACTCGCCGTTGCCGAGCGCTTTCGTGACGCGCGGCTGGGTCGGAAGGCCGTGGCCGTGTTGCGGCATGCCGCCATCGACCGTGATCACCGCTCCGTCGACGGATTGGCCGTTCGCGTCGGTCACCGCGACCTGCACCGTCTGCAGCTTTCGCGGACGCAGCGACTCCGCGGGCTGCAGTGTCGCCGTGTAGATTCCGGACGAGGACTTGCGAGGTCCGAGGCCGAATTCATCCGGCGCCGGCTTCTTCGCGCCACCGTGGACCATCGTCATCACGCTCGAGCAGGCCGTGAGTCCGCCGAGGGTGAGGAACGCTGCCACGAGAAGACCGATGATGTTCAACCGCTGATTTCCGTTCTTTGCCATTGCTTCCTCCGATGGCCCCAAGATCGGCGCGGTCGCGCAGAAACGGTTGAATGGAGCGGTCGGAGTTCTTGAACAAACCGGCTATCCTTTTCTCATGACCCGGGAAGCAGGTGGAACGACCGACCCTTCGTGGACTGCGCCACCTCGGTGGTACTTGTGGGAAGGCGGCTTTCTGCTCATCGCCGGCAGCGTCGGAGTCGTGCCGGCGCACTCCCACCACGCCATCCAGGTCGTCATCACCATGCATGGCGAAGCGGCCATCGCCGACCGGGACGGCCAGTGGCGGTCCGGCCGCGGGATCGTCGTTCCGCCGAACCTCGAGCACAGTTATTCGGGGCAGGGCTCCTACGGCGCGATGCTGTTCGTCGATCCCGATTCCATCGAAGGAATCTGGCTGCGGTCCACGATCGGAAACAGGATCACCATCGTCCCCGAATCGCGAGCCATCCCCGCAGCCGCCGCTCTCCGCCGATTCTGCGAGACCCCTCTGGAGAGCCTGGACGTGGGATCGCTGATCCGGTACATCGTCGAATCGCTGTGCGCCGGAGTGCCGCCGGCGCGGCGTCCGGACCCTCGAATCACGAAGGTGCTGGAGCTGATCGCGTCATCCGCAGATCTGCGCCTTTCGCTCGAGCGAGTCGCCGCAACCGTGTTTCTCTCGCCGAGCCGGTTCCAGCATCTGTTCAAGCAGCAGGTCGGCCTCGCCTTCCGGCGCTACATCCTGTGGCGCAAGGTGACCCGGGCGATGGTGACGATCGCCCGGGAGCGCACGCTGATGGCCGCCGCACAGGAATCCGACTTCGCCGATGCCGCGCACCTCACACGGACGTTCCAGCAGATGTTCGGTCTGCCACCGTCCGTGCTGATGCAGGGCGAGTTGTTCGTCATTGCCTCACCGTTCGACCTGGTCAGCAAAGCTGCATGACCACGGCAGCGGTCATCGCGCGCCTCCTTGCGGCGCCTTGTTGCGGAAACCGACATAGCCGCATGTGGCGTCATAGAGATAGTCGGCCTGCACGAGAAGCTGCCGGCTCGTGTTGACGAAGACGTTCTCCCCAGAGTCCGGCAGAGTCGCGCCGTGGATGAATGCCGTGGTGGGGTTCTGCTGCCGCCAGTCGAACTCCTCAGGTGCCTGCGCGCGGTACGTGAATTTCGGGTCTCTGATGTCGGGCCAGGAGACGGTGACCTGCGCGCGTTGCGGCCCGCGGAACCCGCAGGGGCCGCCGCAGCAGCACCAGAGGTCCTCGCCCTTCTTAGGAATCGCGGGCGTGAACGCCGGCAGACTGGCCTGCGCGTAGGAGAGGTACATGGCGTCGACGCCGGTATCCATGAGGATCTCGCCGCACACCTTCCGGCCCGGCTGCCTGATGCCGAAGCCGCGATCGAAGCCGACGCCAAGCATGCCCAGATCGGGCAGAAGCGATAGCGGCGATCGATGACGGGTGTGAGCTCCCCACGCTCCGCGAGGTCGGCCAGGAGGCGCAGGTCCGATTGGGTCCCCTTCGCGGTGCCTCCGATCACCTTGCGGCTGTTCGTGAGTACGATCCATGGAATGCTCAGGAGGTCGCGCAGGCCGCCCAAAACGAGCAGCAGCCGGCTGCCGTCGCGGAGTGACGCGCTGCATCACGAGCTCCTCGCCACCACCATGACGCGGCTTCTGTACGCGATGCACAATGCGGCGACGATCAGTCCCGCGGCAACGCCGAAGGTCATCCGTGCCGAGCAGGCCCATCGCGCTGCCGGTTTTCTCTTTCGGAACCGTCTCGCCGACGAGCGCGATGGCGAGAGCCATCATGACCGCGGCGCCGAGGCCCTGGGCCACCCGCGCTGCGATCAGGAGGGGCAACGTCGGCACGAGGCCGCAGATCAGCGACGCGACGGTGAACAGGAAGATCCCCGTGACGAGGAGCCGCCGGCTGCCGATGAGGTCTCCGAGCCGTCCGGCGCTGACGATCACGGTCGTCGTGGTGAGCAGATAGACGAGGACGACCCACTGCACCTGCTGGAACGAGGCGCCGAACGCCTGCGCCAGCGCCGGCAGGGCCACGTTGGCGATGCTCGTGCCGAGCGACGAGAGCAGCATGGCCAGCGAGAGACTCACCAGCGTCCAGCGTGCGCGTTGTGACCCGGAGATGGCGGCCGGCGAGGCATCGAGAACGGTCGACGTAGTCATGCGATCGAATGTAAGGACCACGCGTACGAGGCGGAAGACGCGTGGATCGCACTGTATTTGTGCATGTGGCGCCTCATCTCCGGCGCTGGTATGGTCGATCGGTGCCGGGACCCGACCTCAACCTGCTCGTCGCGCTCGACGTACTGCTCGCGGAAGGCAATGTCACGCGCGCCGCGCGACGGCTGCGGCTCAGTCCCTCCGCGATGAGCCGGACCCTGGCGCGATTGCGTGCGGCGACGGGCGACCCGCTGCTGGTCAGAGCGGGGCGCGGATTGGTGCCGACTCCGCGCGCGGCCGAGCTGCGCGAGCAGGTCCGGCAGCTCGTGGAGGACAGCGAATCGGTGCTGCGTCCCGCCGGGAAGCCGGATCTCGGGACGCTCGCGAGAACGTTCACGCTCAGGACGAGCGACGGCTTCGTCGAGAACTTCGGTCCGGACCTCGTTGCGCGCGTGGCCACGGAAGCTCCCGGAGTGCGGCTGCGCTTCGTGCAGAAGGTGGACAAAGACAGCACGCCGCTGCGCGACGGGATCGTCGATCTGGAAACGGGTGTCGTCGCCAGCACGACCGGTCCCGAGATCCGCGCGCAGGCGTTGTTCCGGGACCGCCTGATCGGTGCCGTCCGCGCCGGACATGCGCTGACTGGCGGCGAGATCACTCCGTCGCGTTACGCATCAGGCAGGCACGTGCTCGTCTCGCGCGCAGGAGTCGAGCGCGGCGTCGTCGACCACGCACTCCAGTCGCTCGGTCTCCAGCGGCAGATCTCCGCGATCGTCGGCGGCTTCGCGGGCGCGTTGGCGCTGGCGCGCGGCACCGACCTGATTGCCACGGTTCCCGAACGGCACACGACCAGGCTCCGCGAAGGGATGGAGAGCTTCCCGCTTCCTTTTCCGGCTCCGGAGGTCACGGTTTCGATGCTGTGGCATCCACGGCTGCATGCGGACCCCGTGCACCGGTGGCTGCGTGAATGCGTTCGCGACGTCTGTTCGGCAGATCGCTGAGGCGCGGCGTATCATCGGCGCCATGGCCGATCTCGCGCGGCGGCGCTGCAGCGACCGGGTTCCGTCGCGATGAGGAGAGTGAGGGTCCGGGTGATCCGTGAAGCTTCATGCCATCCTCCAGTTCGATGACAGCCGAGCATTCGGCGGAGATTCGTCGATCGCCGCTGTCCGGACACGTGCAGAGGGAGCTGGTGAGGGGACGGCGGCTCAACGCGCCCGCTGCACGACGAGCTCCGTGACGGCGCGTGCGAAATTCGCTGTGTCGGCATCGCTCGCCAGGACCTCCACGACGTACGTTCCGGACTCGAGAGCCGGGCCCTGAGCCTCGTAGGTGCTGGTCTGTCCCGCATACGGCAGCGGAATCTCCGCCACCACGGTTCCGCCGCGCAGAACACGCGCCGTCACGCTGATGTCGTCCGCGTTCCAGAGCCCGCCGGGCTCGGTCGGACAGCCGCAGGTCATCGTGACCTTCGCCCGGATCGTCACCGGCTGACCGGCGACGGCGGCGAGCGGTGGGAGGTCGACGATGAAGCCGGCGATCTCGAGGAGCACGCCCTCGCCTTCGACGTCTTGTCCGGGAAGCAGCAGCATCGTCTTCGACGCGCGCTGCATGGCTTGCGGATAGTTGAGCGGACCCTCGGCGGTGATCTCGACGCGCGTCGGGCCGGCCAGATCGAGCACGGCCCGATACGCGGCAGCGGTCTCCGTTCCGTACACGACGCCGCCGCGCGTGCGGGGCTCCTGCATGATCCGCTTCGTGTCGCCGGTGCCGCCGGTCTGCGTCCCGGTCGCAAGCACCTTCCCCGTCGCGGCGTCGCGAATGGTGATGCGCGCGCCGCCGACGGCGTCGCCGAGAACCTTTGCGTCGCGCGAGACCGCGCGCACCACGACCACGGTTGGGGTGACCTTCGGTTTCGCTGGTGCGGGCGGCGCCGCATGAGCCGGCGACGTGAGAGCGTTCTGCGCGAGCACGAACGTCGACACGACGACGAGGAACACCGCGAAGCCGCGGCGGAGCTGCGCCGGTGATACGTGCTGCGCGAGCGCCGAGCCGATGAACACGCCCGCCACGGCGAGAGCGGTGAAGAGCAGCGTGTAGCCCCAGTCGATGCGCACCTCGCCGGCGTAGGCGAGAAATCCCGACGCGGAGTTCATGGCGATGACGAGGAGCGACGTGCCGACGGCGCGCCTCATGGTCAGGCCGCCGAACAGGACCAGCGCCGGCACGATCAGGAAGCCGCCGCCCACGCCGACCACGCCGGTGAGCAGGCCCACGCCTGCCGCGGCCGCGATGACGAGCGGCAACCGCGCCGGTGCGGCGCGCTCGCTCTCCCCCCGCTTCGAACGGAACATCGACACCGCCGCCGCGAGCATCACCGCGGCGAAGAGGGTGAGCTGAACGCGGTCGGGAAGCTGCGCGGCGAGCTTGCCGCCGCCGTACGAGCCGGCCATCGACACGAGGCCGAAGACGATCGCCGTTTTCGAATCGACGTTCGAGGTCTTCCAATGGCGAAAGGCGCCGATCAGGCTGGTGATGCCGACGACGAGCAGGCTCACGGCGATGGCCGGCTTCGCCGTCATCCCCACTGCGTAGACGAGGATCGGCACGGCCAGGATGGAGCCGCCGCCGCCGAGGAGGCCAAGGGAGGCGCCGATGAGGACAGCGAGCAGGAGACCGGCGATCGGCATCGCTACCTCGCGCAGCTCCGCGTGGCGGCGGTCCGTGAGCGCGTGACCGGCACCGGGTCGCCGCCGGCCTTCAGCGCCTGCACCATTGCCGGCACGTCGCACGACACCGCCGAGTTGTACGGCAGCCGCGCCAGCAGCATGGCCATGCCGCACGTGTCGGTCACCCCGGCGAACACGAGACCGCTGCCGACGAGCAGCGGCAGGGCGGCGAACCAGGGATGCCGGAGCAGCGCGAGCGCGCCTCCCGCCGCGGCGAGCGCTCCGGCGGCGATGCGCACCTGCCGCTCGAGCGACATCCGCTTCGGCCCGATCCTGGCCGGTTTGTGCGCCGCGAGCCAGGCGTTCATTCCTCCGTCGAGGACGTGAAGGCGGGTCATCCCCGAGCTTCGCAAAGCCTCCTCCGCCTTCCGCGCCCGCGCGCCGGACTGGCAGATCAGGACGTAGTTCGTGGTGGTGTCGGCGGCGATCTCCGGGGCATGCTCCGGCAGCACGTCGACCGGAACGTTGTACGCCGACGGGATGTGCGCCGACTCGAACTCGGACGGCGTGCGGACGTCGATCAGCCGGATGTCCGGCCGGTGCTGCAACAGGGTCTCCAGCTCGCTCGGCTGGATGACGGGGGCAAGGGTTTCCATGATTTCTATCGTTTCCTTTTCGTGTGTCAGCGCTCGGTCTGGTAGCCGGCGCTTTCCCAGGCGGACGTTCCGCCGATGATGTTGTAGAGCTGCTTGAAGCCGTGGCGCTGCAGAAGGCTGGCGGCGGCGGCCGAGCGATAGCCGCCGGCGCAGACCACCGCGGTGGGCCGCGACGGATCGAGGTCGGTGGCGAGACGCGCTTCCAGCTCCGGCAGCGGCACGTTCTTCGCCCCCGGCACGCGCCCGGTCGCATATTCGCGCTCGGCGCGGACGTCGATCACCTGCAGCGGTGTATCGCCGTCCTGCAGGCGTGCATGAAGCTCGGCGACGGAAATCTGCGGCGTCGTCTCCAGCTCGAGTCCGGCCGCGTTCCACGCGAGGATGCCGCCGTCGAGATAGCCGGCGACGTTCTCGAGGCCGACGCGCGCGAGCCGCATGACCGCTTCGTCGATCTCGTCTTTGCCATCCGCGACGAGGATCAGCCGGTCGGAAGGCTTGATCAGGCTTCCGCTCCACGGCGCGTAGCTGCCTTTCAGGCCGATGTTCACCGAACCGGGGATGTGACCGTTGGCGAAGGCGGTGCTGTCGCGCACGTCCAGCACCAGCGCGCCCTGCTGCATCGCCTTGTTCGCCTCGGCCGGCGTCAGCGCCGCCACGGCGATTTCCGAGAGCATGCCTGCCCCGCGTCGATTGATCTCGGCGTCCATCGAAAAGTAGCCGGGCGCCTCGGGGAGGTCGCTGGTCATGAGACTGATGAACTGCTCCCGCGTCATCGGGCGAAGCGCGTAGTTCGTCAACCGCTGCTCGCCGATCGTCGAGGAGCGGTCACTGGAGATGTTCCGGCCGCACGCCGATCCGGCGCCGTGCGCGGGGTAGACCTCCACTTCGTCGTCGAGCGTGAGGAGCTTGCGGTGGATCGAGTCGTAGAGCAGGCTGGCCATCTCCTCGGCCGAGTAGCCTTTCGAGCCGACCAGGTCGGGCCGTCCGACGTCACCGATGAAGAGGGTGTCGCCGGTGAACACTTTGCGGGGCGCGTCGGGCTCCGCCGTATCGATCGCCACCCACGAGATCCCCTCGGGCGTATGGCCCGGGGTTTCGAGGGCTAGCAGAACGACGTCGCCGATCCGCAGCTCCTCGCCGTCGTGCACGGCAACGTGCGGGAACTCCGCGCCGGCGCGGTGTCCGAAGACGATCTCAGCCCCTGTGAGCGCTGCCAGCTCGCGGTGCCCGCTGACGAAGTCGGCGTGGAGATGAGTCTCGAGGACGTAGCGGATCCGCAGGCCGTGCGCCTCGGCCTCGTCGATGTACTGCTGCACGTCGCGCTGGGGATCGACCACGGCGGCTTCGCCGTTGGAGCCGATGAGATAGGAGGCGTGGGAAAGGCAGCCGAGGTAGAACTGTTTGAAGTGCATGTCAGTTTCCTTTGCGGACCGGCAGCCCGGCCGCGATCCAGGCGAGGATTCCGCCTGCGATGTTGCGTGTCTCGAATCCATACGTGGCAAGCTCCCGGGCAGCATGGACGGAACGGCTGCCGGACCGGCACAGCATCAGGAGCGTGCGTGTCCGGTCCAGCTCGTGCAGCCTTGCCGGAAGCTGATTCAAGGGAATGAGGCGCGACGGCTGCACATGCGTGTCGCGGTACTCCTGCGTCTCGCGGACGTCGATGATCTCGACCGCCTCACCCCGGCGCTGCATGTCAAACGCCTCGGCGGGCGTCACCTGATTTTCTCGTTGCATGGTCCGGTCAACGGGCACCATGATATCTATATTCCAATGTAGCGATGAAGGTCTATGCAATAAAGTCGTGATCGACGTCGGTTCGAATCGACGTGGCACAGAAGAAGAAGCACATCGACATGTCCCCCGAGGCACTGGAGCTGGTCGCGGCCCGGTTTCGAGTCATGGCCGAGCCCGTGCGGCTGCGCATCCTCCAGGCGCTCGAAGGGAACGGCGAGATGAGCATCGGCGAGCTCACGGAAACCCTCGAGCTGTCACAGCCGAACGTCAGCAAGCACGTGAAGATCCTCATCGACGCCGGACTGGTTTCGCGCAGGCAGGAGGGGAACACCGTCTTCTGCACGATCTGCGACGACAGCGTCTTCGAGCTGTGCGACGTCGTCTGCTCGAGCCTCCGCGAGCGCCTCGGCGCGCAGGCCGCCGTTCTGGGCCGCCGCTGACCCGGGCGAGATGTTCGGCCGAGCCACCGGTCCGGCGAGGGACGCTAAAGCGATGCTCGCGCACATGGAAAGCGACCGTCTCGATCTTCTTCGTGAGTTGCTCGACGAAGCGCGGAGCTCACCGCAGTCTGAGTGAGGAAGTACAGGGGCCGCATAACCCTGTCAGCCGCGTGAGCGCGATGCGACGCCGGCGTGCGACGTCGCATCGGAACCGCTAGGTGCTGAGCATGTGGTGCAGTTCGTTGACGCGAGCGATCGCGCGGCGAAGGTGGTCGCGAGCGCGAACAGGTCCATTGTTTCACGGGCTAAAAGCGAGAAGAGGGGCCGAAGTGC
Source organism: Thermoanaerobaculia bacterium (assembly GCA_035629865.1). GTDB lineage: Bacteria > Acidobacteriota > Thermoanaerobaculia > Gp7-AA8 > Gp7-AA8 > QHVT01. Next base: position 25,710 of record DASPHC010000048.1, read on the forward strand.
GTGCGAGCGAAGGCCGAAGGATGGGGGTCAGAGCTTCGTTCTTCTCAGAAAGGCCAAGCTTGACCCCAGGTCCGGTCAGACCTTCGCTCTTCGGAAGTGGAGGGGCCCCGGTCAGATCTTCGTTCTTCTCCAGGGTCCGCTCGTACGTGGGTCCCACGAGCTTATAATGCTGAGCCGGGGAGCTGGCGATGAATCACCGTTCGCGACGCAACAGGTTCGAAGGCATGGACCGGGAGTGGGTGTTCAAGCTGTTTCTTTGCTACATCCAATGGTGTATCGGCGAGTTGTCGCAGCGCGACCGGATGGAGTTGGAAACACGCACACCGTTCTTACAGACCCAATTTGGCGGCTCCGGCCTCTGGTATGAAGTGATCGAGGAGGCGTTCGGCCTCCCGGAGAGCGGCCGTCGAGTTCTGGCGGATTGCTGGCGTGACATGAGTGACGAAGTTTCGGCTGACGATTTTGTTGCCGGGTTTGCCACGACGTTTATTGAGAAGGCCGCCCGGAAAAATGTAAGGCGGCCGGCAGTTGCTCAACGAGCAAGACGAGGGCATTGATCCCACGCGACGTCCTCCAGTTCGAGCAATTCTTTCCTCGCCGACCGGCACGCCGCAGCCCGAGAGCGGGCTGTCGCCGCCGCTCCCGGTCAACACCACAACCTGACCTCCCCCATTACGGTCTCTCCTCCGCCTCGCACCAAAGCTTGCGTCACGCGGAACACAGGCATGAAGCGGAAGGGCCGGGTCAGCCCTTCGCTCTTCGCGGAAAAACGAAGCTCTGAACGAAGCTCTGACCCCGGAGCCCACGTTGTATAGGCGTGTTGCGTGTCAATCGCTTGGCGGCAGACATTCGTGAGGTAGGGAAATGCCGTAGTGCCGGACCTCCTGAAATGAGGAGGTAGTTATGCAACGTCTCTGGTTCGGGGTCCTCGTTTTTCTGCTCGTCACGGCGGGCGCCTGTACACATACCGCTTCGCAAGTCAGTACCGATGCCGCACCGGCGGCTGCCGCCACTACGGCGCCTGCCGGTGCGCCGCCGTCGCTCAGTCTGGTCAGCACCATGGGCCTGCTGGCTTTTGCGGCCGATGCGGGGGGCATGACTCTGAAGGGAGACTCCCTCAAGGACTCGCTGGAGATGCAGAAGCTGCTCGAGACCCAGGCGTTTCCGAATATCCTGCAGCATTCGGGGCGGCAGTACGACCTGGTGTGGGGGCCTGTGGTCAACGCCGGCCCCAACCTCAAGCGGCAGTTGGTCGTCGACAACGCCATGTACGTCGCCCGGGAGCGCGGCACCGGCAACTATGTCATCGGAATTGCCGGGACGGATGCCCGCTCACTCCGCGACTGGCTGACCGATTTCGCCATTATTCCCGTTCCGTGGCCCTATGTCACCGACGTCGGCGCCATCAGCACCGGCTCGTTGACCGGGCTGCGAAAGCTTGAGGAGATGAAGCCCCATGCCGGCACGAAACAGCCGGGAGTTACCCTGGCCGGCTTTCTGGCTTCTGTGGCCGGCCAGCCGGTGACCATCTACGTTGCCGGCCACAGTCTCGGCGGGGCTCTCTGCGAGGTGCTGGGGATGTGGTTGGCCGATACGCGCGCGAGCTGGGATCCCGGCCGGAACGCCACGATCGTTCCGATGAGCTTCGCCGGCCCGACGCCGGGCAACAGCCGGTGGGTCGCGCATTTCGATGCGGCCTTCCGGAACAGCGGTGCGGCACGGGTCTGGAACGAAAACGACGTCGTCCCGCACGCCTGGAACAAACGTCTGATGCAGAAGCTCCCGAATCTCTACCCGGGCTCGCCGCCGACAATCGCCGAGCAGTTGCTGATCAACACCGCGACCGGCAGTGCCAATTTGTTCGATTACCAGCAGGTCCTGGGCGGTGGAACGCCTTTCCAGGGCGCGCTGGATCCCGACGTCAGGTCGTACACAATCCAGGTCGTCCGGCAGCACATCTGTGCGTACTACGCGTTTTTCGGTGTGCCCGCACCGCCGTCGAGGTTCTGTCCGGCGGCGAACTGACCGGCCGCTGACGCGCTGCTGATCTCTGCCCGGCCGGTCCGCCAGCCCCGGCACGCGCCTCCCGTGGGGCGGTTCCCGCCCCACGTTTCCTCCTCGCGGGGCGTGGGTCAGGAAGGCTGGGGTCTACGGCGCTCCATAAAGCCGCCTTCGGCGGCGGAAAACGGAGCGCCGGTCTTCGACCGGCCGGTCCGCCGACCTTCGGTCGGCAGTCTCGCGATGCGTGTCGCCAGTAGACAGTTGGGCGGGGCACAGCCGCCGCCTATGACATCGACGTCGTAGTGAACGAAGGCGCCGACCACGTCGCCGTAGGCGTGCTGGACGAGGTGTCGAAGACGTACGGGGTGACCCGGGTCGCCCTCCCCCAGTGTCGTGTCCAGCTTGTTTTCGGGAGTGCTTTGCGGCGGCGGCAGACCGTCTGCTTCGTCGCCGCTCCTCGACGATGTCCCAGCATCGCCCTCGTCGCGGCGCCTCGCATCCGGCCTGCCGGCGCTCGCAAATCACCCCCGAAAACAAGCTGGACACGACACTGGTTAACGGTTCAGGTAATCCACCGCCACCTGCGTGAGGGCGCGCACTCCGAGTCCCAGTCCCGCCTCGTCCACATAGAACAGAGGCGAGTGGTTCGACGGCGCTTCCTCGGGGGTCTGGCCCGGCGGGCGGGTGCCGACCCAGAAGAAGAGGCCGGGGATTTTCTGCTGGAAGAACGAAAAGTCTTCGGCGCCGAGGACGGCGTTGACGACTTGGACGTTCTTGGCGCCCGCGGCGTTCCGCAGCGACGGCGCGGAGGCTTCGGTGAGCGCGGGGTCGTTGTAGGTGATCGGGTAACCGTCGGTGATCGTGACGGTTGCGGTCGCACCGCCGCTGGTGGCGATGCTCTCGGCGGTGCGGCGGATGCGGGCGTGGATCTCGTCGCGCATCTTCGCGTCGAGGGAGCGGATGGTGCCGATCATCTCCACCTGGTCGGGGATGATGTTGTTCCGCACGCCGCCGTGGATGGCGCCGACGGTGACGATGGACGGGGCGAGCGTCGAGTCGAGCTGGCGGCTGGGGATGGTCTGCAGGCCGAGGACGATCTGGGAGGCGACGACGATCGGGTCGACGCCGAGCCACGGGTAGGCGCCGTGGGTCTGCTTTCCCTGCACGACGATCTTGAACGAGTCGACGGCGGCCATCATCCCGCCCGGCCTGTAGGCGAGCTCGCCGGTGGCGAAGCGGGAGGTGACGTGCAGGCCGAAGATGGCGTCGACTTTCGGGTTGTCGAGCACCCCTTCCCGCACCATCAGCCCCGCGCCCCCTTCCTCGCCGGCCGGTGCGCCCTCTTCCGCCGGCTGGAAGATGAACTTGACGGTGCCGGGCAGCTCCGCCCGCATCCCGGCCAGGATCTCGGCGACGCCGAGGAGGATGGCCACGTGGGCGTCGTGCCCGCAGGCGTGCATCACGCCGACTTCCTGGCCGTTGTAGGTGCTCCGGACTTTCGAGGCGAACGGGAGGTCGACCTGCTCGGTGACCGGCAACGCGTCCATGTCCGCCCGCAGCGCCACGACCTTCCCCGGCTTGCCCCCTTTCAGCAACCCGACGACGCCGGTGTGGGCGACCTTCTCCTGCACCTCGATGCCGAGGGCCCGGAGCCGGTCGGCGACGATTTTCGCGGTACGGACCTCGCGGTTGCCGAGCTCGGGATGCTCGTGAATGTCGCGCCGGGTGGCGATGACGGAGGGCTCGACCCGTTTGGCCGCTTCGTCGATGCGGGAGGTCACGGCGGGGGCCGCAGAGGCAGTGGACATCATGACCTCCAGGAGGAAGAAGAGGGCGAAGGCGCGGGTCATGGGGAGGGATTCTATGCAGAACGGTTGCGGTCTGCCGAGAACGGGGAACGACCGGGAGGCCTCCGGCGGGCGGGCCCGGCCCGCAGCGTTGGTTGGCCTAGCCTGAACGCGCGCTGGTCGCACGGAACGCGGTCCGGGCGAAAACAAACGCTGCGGGCCGGGCCCGCCCGCCGGAGGCCCCCCGTCGTCTCCTGTTCCCGCAGACCGCAACCGTTCCGCTGAGAACCCTACCGCGGAACGCCCGTCTTCAGCGTCTCTGCCTTCTGGATCAGCTCTCCGAACCATTCCGCGAAGTTCGTTTCCCCCTTCTCCGTGGCCTGGCCGCGGGTGCGGCGGGCCATCTCCAGGAACTGGTCGAGGAACTGACGGAGCTCGTCCCGGTGCCCCATCAGGAGGAGCGTCGGGGCCTGTTGTTCGATGGCCGCGAAGGCCTGGAGTGCCTGGGCGTATTCGCTGCTGAAATGCTCGAACGTCGCGCGGGGATCGTCGGAATCGGGTAGTGGTGCCATTCGAGGACGGAAGTGTACCGCTGCGCGGACACTCCGGGCGTCGCCGAAAGGCCCTCCCGAGAGAAGCCCCGCGGCACCGCGGCTGCAGGAAGATCGACCCACATCAGATCGGGAGGCTTCAGCATGTCCTCGGATGCCCGCCGTTTCGTCGCAGCGTTCTCCCTGTTTCTGCTTCTCCTGCCTTCTTCACTCTCCGCACAACAGATCCCCTCCCTCGGAGAAACGATCGAAGTCTCGATCGTGAATGTCGAAGTCTTCGTCACCGACAAGCAGGGCAACCGCGTCCGCGGCCTGACGCGCGGCGACTTCGAGATCCGCGAGAACGGGAAGACCCAGCCGATCACGAATTTCGCCGAGTACGCCCCGGAAGGAGGTGAGGGCCGCGGGACCGTCACGGTCGATGCCCCCTCCGCTCCCGGTGAGCCGGCAGCGGTCCCGGCTTCGGCCGCACCGGTCAAGCGGACCATCGTCGTGTTCGTCGACGCGTTCACGATGCCGGACTTTCACGCGAGAGACTTCTTCGGCGGGATCCGCGACCTCATGCGCCGCACCGTCCGTCCCGGCGATGCGGTCGCCGTCGTGACCTGGTCGGGTCTCTCGCTGATCCGTCAGGAATTCACCGACGACCTCGACGCGATCGAGGCGGCACTCGCGAAGGTGGAGGAAGAGAGCACCGGCCCCTTCAACGATCCCACCGCCTACGCGCGCCGCCAGGAGGCATTCGAGCTGGCGCTGCAATCCGACCTGATGGCCGCCGGCTATGCGGTCGACGCGGGAGCGTCGGCATCGTTTGCCGCGCTTTCGGAGGCGACGTTCGAGCGTTATCGCATCAAGCAGAAAACCGCCGCGATCCAGTCGTTCATCCAGAGTATGTCGGGGGTCGAAGGAAAGAAGCTGATGATCCTGGCGATGAACCGGTACGGCGCGTATGCCGGAACCGAGTACTTCGGCGGACAGATTCCGTTCCGGAACATCGGAGAGCTCGACACGCGCCAGTACCGTGACGAACTGGCCCGCACGGCGAATGCGAACGGCATCACGCTCTATCCCCTCTATCCTCCAGGCCTGCTCTGGACGCCGCGGGCGACCGCCATGGAGTCGCGGGCCGACATCTACACGATCGACAGCGACCAGGACATCGCCCGCTCGGCGGTGGATCACAACGTCCTGATGAACGAGACCGCGAGCCTGACGGAGCTCGCCGACCGTACCGGCGGTCTTTCCCACTACGGCAGCAAGAACATCGTCGAGCTGCTGCCGCGCATCGCCGACGACATCGAGTCGTATTACTCCCTCGGCTACCGGGCCACGACCCACGGCCGGGACGATGCCCGCAAGGTCGTCGTCGTCCCGAAGAACCGCAATTACGTCGTCCGCTCCCGCGATCAGTTCGTCGAGAAATCGGACCAGACGAAGATGAACGACCGCGTGGTCGCCAATCTCTTCCAGCCGCTCGACACGGCCGCGATCCCGATCGAAGCGGAGATCGGGGCGTGGAAGCGGACCGCGAAGAACCGCTGGACGGCGCCGCTCAAGGTCCGCGTCCCGGTGAGCGCGCTCACCACCATCGCCGGCACCGACGGGGCGTCCGGCGGCTTCTCCGTCTACGTCGCCTCGGGCGGCATTCTCGGCGTGATGGGCGACGTCGAGCGGCGCACGCAGCCGTTCACCATCCCGCAGGGAGAGCTCGCGCGGACGAAGGACACGCACTTCACCTACGAGCTGACCCTCGAGGTCGACCAGGTCACCCGCCGCATCTCCATCGGCGTCCTCGACGAAGTGTCGCGGGAGTACGGCCTGATGCGGATCGAAGTAGCGCCGCAACCGAGGAAGAACGCGGTCGACGGAGGGACGCTGCCGGCGAGCTGATGGCAAATATCTCCCGGATCGGAGTCGTCTCCGACACCCACGGAGTGATCCACCCGGCGCTCGCGGACGTCTTCGCGAGCGTCGATCACATCGTGCATGCCGGCGACATCGGCGGCGCCCACGTGCTGCGGGCCCTCGGCGCGCTCGCGCCGGTGACGTCCGTCGACGGGAACATGAATCAACTCAGCCGAGGAGGCCGATGATGCGAAAAGTGACTGTTGCGATCCTGACGTTCGTGCTGTTGCTGCCGCCCGCCCTGACGCCATCTGTGTCCGGTCAGACGCCGCGCGCCGGGGAGACGATCGAAGTCTCCATCGTCAACCTCGACGTCTTCGTCACCGACAAGCAGGGCAACCGCGTCCGCGGCCTCACCGCAGCCGACTTCGAGATCCGCGAGAACGGCAAGGTGCAGCCGGTCACGAACCTCACCGAGTACACCGGTGCGCCGGCAGCGGGCGTGACCTCGGTCGATGCCGCCCCGGCCGAGCAGGCGGTGACGCCGCAGACGAAGCGGACCATCATCGTCTTCGTCGAGCGCTTCTCGCTTCCGCCCGCGCGTACCAAGGCGATGTTCGACAGCATTCGGACGATGCTCCGGCGCACCGTCCGGAAAGGCGACGCCGCGGCCGTGGTGTCGTGGTCGCGGCAACTGGAAGTGCGCCAGCAGCTCACCGACGACCTCGCGAAGCTCGACCAGGCCCTCACCGCCATCGAGACCGACGCCCGCCCGCTGCGCCACGCCGACCAGGTCTTCGCTAAACGGCAGCTTGCCCTCGAGGACCAGTTCCAGGAGAACATGAGGAGGGGGGCGGAGGACAAGGCTGAGCTGGCGACGCATGGAAAGCATGAGCCGGGTGACCCCATCAATATTCCGAAGACACAGGCGAACGACGTCGCCGCGCAGGACACCTACCGCAGTGCGAAGATGGAGTGGAACTGGATCCGGCAGAAAGCGGCGGCGGTCGGCTCGATGATCGAGAGCATTGCCGGCGCCGACGGACGGAAGATCGTGATCATGGCCACCGACCGCTTCGGCCAGTACGCCGGTCTCGATCTGTTCCAGGGGAAGGTGCCGAACCGTTACGAGCGCGATCTCGACACGAAGCCGTTCCGTGACGCTCTCGTCGCCGCCGCGAACGCGCACAACGTCACGCTCTACCCGGTTTACCCGGCGGCCGGTCACGACTGGACGGCGTTCACCGATACCAACGAACTGACGATGAACTTCGACAACGAGTCGGTGAACCGGGATCGGGACGCCTCGAAGGCCACGCTGACGAACGACATCCTGGTCAACGAGACCATGGCCCTCGGCGAGCTCGCCGAAAGGACCGGCGGGCAGACCGCGTTCAGCGACAAGAGCGTGATCGAGCTCCTGCCCCGCATCGCCGACGATCTCGAGAGCTACTACTCCCTCGGCTACCGCGCCACGGCCTCATCCGGCGACGGGACGCGCAAGATCGCAGTAAAGACGAAGAACCCCGGCCACGTCGTCCGCGCCCGCCGCGAGATGGTCGAGAAATCGGACGCCACGCGGATGAAGGATCGCGTCCTGGCCAACCTTTTCCAGCCGCTCGACGCGAAGAAGATCCCGATTGCCGCGGCCGTCGGATCGGTGACGCCGCTGCAGGACGGCCGCCGCTCCGCCCAGGTCTCCGTGAAAGTACCGATCGGCTCGCTCCTCCTGGCTGAAGGGACAGGCGATCCGTCGGGCTCGTTCACCGTCTACGTCGCCGCCGGCGGCGGGGTCGGCGTCATGACCGACGTCCAGCAGCACACCCAGCCGTTCAGCATCCCGAAGAGCGAGGTCGCCCGCGCCAGGACGTCGCACTTTACGTACGACGTCACCGTGGCGGTCGACAAGCTGGCGGAGCGGATCTCGGTGGGCGTCGTCGACGAGACCTCGAAGGAGTTCGGGCTGACTACGGTGACGCTGCCGCCGGGGTGATTCCCCGGGGAAGCTATAATCACCAAAGATGTCCTTTCTGGAAGGGCACGAGCTCTCGAAGACGTATCGCAACGCCGAGGTTCCGGTGGTCGTGTTCAGCGGCCTCGATCTCCAGGTGGAGAAAGGGGAGATGCTGGCGATCGTCGGACCGTCCGGGATCGGGAAGTCGACGCTCCTGCACCTCCTCGGCGGCCTGGATCGCGCCGACACGGGCAGCGTGCGGGTCGACGAACAGGACCTCACCGCCATGTCGGCCGACGACCTGGCGCGGTTCCGTAACCGCAGCGTCGGCTTCGTCTTCCAGTTCCATCACCTCCTCCCGGAGTTCACGGCCATCGAGAACGTGGCCATGCCGGGCTGGATCGGGAGGATGGATCGGGAAGAGGCGCTCGACCGGGCCTCCGGGCTGCTCTCGGAGCTCGGGATGGGACACCGCAAGAGCCATTACCCCAACCAGCTTTCAGGCGGCGAGCAGCAGCGCGTCGCCATCGCACGAGCCCTGCTGGCAGACCCCGTCCTGTTTCTGGCGGACGAGCCGACGGGCAACCTCGATCTCGAGACCAGCGAAAGAGTGTTCGATTTGATGCGGGAGTGCCACAATAAACGTGGGCTAACGTCCGTTATGGTGACGCATAACCCCGATCTGGCGGGACGCTGCGACCGGGTCTTCGAGATGAAGCAGCAGCGGAACAACTAGGCCAATGTTCGAAAAATATAACGAGAAAGCGCGCCGTGCACTCTTCTTCGCCCGTTACGAAGCATCGAAGCTCGGCTCCCGCGTCATCGAGTCCGAGCACATTCTCCTCGGCGTGCTCCGCGAGGGGGAGGAGATCATCAAGGAGATCTTCTCCCGCTTCAACGTCAAGCCCGAACAGATCCGCCGCGAAGTCGAAGGCGACCGCCTGTTCGTCGACCGCATCTCCTCTTCGGCCGAGCTCCCGCTCTCCGAAGAATCGAAAAAGATCCTTGCCTACGCCGCCCACGAGGCGGAGTCGATGCTCCACCAGTACGTCGGTACCGAGCACCTGCTGATCGGCATCCTGCGCGTCGAGTCCTCGACCGCCGCGCGCATCCTCACCGCCAAGGGCCTCAACGTCTACGGTGTCCGTGAGGAGACGATCTCGATCCTCAAGGAGCGCGAGGCCGACAAGCAGAAGAAGGAACTCCCCTTCCTCGCCGAGTACGCCCGCGACCTGACGGCCATGGCCCATCAGCAGCAGTTCGATCCGCTGATCGGCCGCGAGAAGGAAGTCGAGCGGATCATCCAGATCCTCTCCCGAAGGACGAAGAACAACCCGATCCTTCTCGGCGAGCCGGGCGTCGGCAAGACCGCCATCGTCGAAGGGCTGGCCCAGCGCATCGTCGACGGGAATGTGCCGCTGTTCATCGCCAACAAGCGCATTCTCTCCCTCGACCTCTCCCTCATCGTCGCAGGCACGAAGTACCGCGGCCAGTTCGAGGAGCGGCTCAAGGGCATCATCAAAGAGCTCAAAGAGAACCAGGACATCATCATCTTCATCGACGAGATCCACTCGCTCATCGGAGCCGGGTCCGCCGAGGGCTCGCTCGACGCGGCCAACATCCTCAAGCCGGCGCTGTCGCGCGGCGAGATCTCCTGCATCGGCGCGACCACCATCCGCGAGTACCGCCGCTACATCGAGAAGGACCGCTCGCTGCTCCGCCGCTTCCAGGCCATCATCGTCAATCCTCCCACCGAGGACGAGACGCTGCAGATCCTCGAAGGCGTGAAAGAGCGGTACGAGAGCTTCCACAAGGTCAAGTACAGCGACACTGCCATCCGCAGCGCGGTCTACCAGTCCAACCGCTACATCACCGACCGCTTCTTCCCCGACAAAGCCATCGACATCCTCGACGAGGCCGGCGCCAAGGTGAAGCTCCGCCGCGTCGCCGACACCCAGAATCTCCGCCGCCTCGAGGCCGAGACCCGCTCCATCGTCAAGGAGATGAAGAAAGCCATCTCCGACAAGGACTTCGAGAAAGCGGTCTTCCTCCGCGAGCGCGAGATCGAGCTGAAGGAAGAGATCGAGCGCTTCAAGCAGGAGCGCGAGATGGTCGGCGACGAGATGATGGAAGTCACCCAGCGCGACGTCGAGGAGATCATCAGCTCCTGGACCGACATCCCGGTGACCTCGATCGAGGCCGACGAGGCCGCGAAGCTGATCAACATGGAAGAGATCCTGATGCGGCGCATCGTCGGTCAGGACAAGGCCATCCGGGCCATCTCCCGCGCCATCCGCCGCTCCCGTCTCGGCGTCGCCTCCCCGAACCGCCCCATGGGCTCGTTCATCTTCCTCGGCTCCTCCGGCGTCGGAAAGACCGAGGTCGCCCGCAGGCTGGCCGAGTTCCTCTTCGGCTCCCAGAAGCACCTGATTCGTTTCGACATGTCCGAGTACATGGAGAAGCACGCCGTCTCCAAGCTCATCGGCTCGCCTCCCGGCTACGTCGGTCACGAAGAAGGCGGCCAGCTCACCGAGCGCGTCCGCCGCAATCCGTACTCGGTGGTCCTTCTCGACGAGATCGAAAAGGCGCACCCCGACATCGCCAACATCCTGCTGCAGATCCTCGAAGACGGCATCCTCACCGACTCGCTCGGCAACCAGGTCGACTTCCGCAACACGCTCATCATCATGACCAGCAACCTCGGCACTCGCTACCTCGCCACCAAGGGCCACATGGGCTTCCGCGAGAAGGGCGACGGTGTCGACCAGAAGTCGGCCGAGCAGCTCATCCACACGGAGCTCAAGCGCGAGTTCAGCCCCGAGTTCATCAACCGTATCGACGAAGTCATCATCTTCAACCCCCTCACCGACGCCGAGCTGCGCGCCATCTGCCAGCTCCTGATCGACGACGTCAACATCGCCATCCTGCAGAAGAACGTGCAGATCGGAGTGGATGAGTCGGTGATCGGCTGGCTCCTGGCCAAGTCGAAAGAAGAATCCAACTCCGGCGCCCGCCCCCTCCGCCGCGCCATCCAGCGCTACATCGAAGACGAGCTCTCCGAGTTCATGATCCGCCACAAAGACACCACCCCCGAACGCATCGACTTCACCATGCAGGGGGATGAAGTGCTGCTGATCCCAAGGGTGATCGAGGAACCGATCGCGAATTGATCCTACCCGCCCATCGTGCGCTCGTGAGAGCGCACGATGGGCGGTTGCAGCAGCGTCAGTATCCGGAGTAAGCCTTCATGCGCAGAGCCGAGCCTCCCGAACTTCGAGAGCGAGCAGTCCCCGTGTTGACGGCGCGGATCAGCGAAGGGGAGCTCCTGAAATGGATGCCGGTCGACTTCGACGACATCGATGACCCTCTGGCGACACCGGAGCCGTCCAAAGGCGCCTTGGTCGAGCTCGAGGCCGGTGCGTACGTCGTTCTCTATTATGGGAAAGACTCCAGCCAGCTGACCATCGAGATCCCGGAGAAGACCGCCGACGTGGCTGCACTCATTGCGTCCTTCCTGCGGGAGGTTCCGGTGCCGATCTCACGCGTGCTGTGGCATCGCCCCGACACGAAGTTGCCAGGCCAGCGACGACGCTCTGCGGAATCGTCTGCGGCACGGCCCAAAGCGAAGCGTTCGACGCATCGGGTGTCACTGCCGAATAAGCCCAAGTAATCACGCCGTCCGCTCCGCACTTGCCACTCCATTCCAGTCACCCTCTGCAGAGACCGTTTGCTGCGCAGGAACGCAACTTGACGCCTGCACTTCGCGAACCCATATTGGTAAAAAGCGAAGGAGATCCATATGTATCGAACGATGCTTCGCGTTCTCTTTGTGGTTTTCGTATTGTCGCTGCTCGCGTTGCCCGCTTCCGCCGAATACCCCGGCTGCAAGGAGTGCCGGAACATCTGCTTCAGCGACGGGAGTTGTGTCACTGATTGTGCCGATCGCCGGACCGAAGGCTGGGGTTGGGAGAACTGCGAATTCCGGCAGTTCCGTCTTGTCCAGATCTGTCGCGGCGTGGGAACGTCGTGCTATTACCTCGACGTGATTGGCTGACTCCAAAGCGCTCCTTCATGTGCGCAAGGTCTGTCCGGCTCTTCTTTGGCGGGTTTCTCGTTTTCGCTGTTTCGGCGATCGCCCAACAACCCGTAACCGTCACCTTCGAGGCACGCGGCGGTGGAAACGCGGCCCTGCCGCCGCGGCTGGAACTGCGGCTGACGGACGTGTCGGATCGGTCGATCTCGCGCACGGTTCCATTGATTGACGGCCGCGGCGAATTGGACGTTCCCGCCGGTAAGGAATGGGACGTCAGGAGCGGCGACAACGCGTTTGTCATTGCGGCGACGCGAATGACAGCCTCCGCCGGAGCTGCCGTCACGCTCGAGGTCTGGCCGGCCGCGAAGCTCCGGGGACGGGTGGCCGCGCAGGGCGACCAGAAACCGGCTGCCGTGTCGGTGACGGTCGCCGAGTTGGCGGGTCAAGGCAGCGTGGTTCCTCGCGGCACGAAGTTCGATTGTGACGTCGATCGAGCGCGCGTGGTGACCTGCTCCGTCCCGGCCGCGGCACGTCACCTCGTGTTGCGGATGTCCGATATGGTTCCGCATTACTTGTGGGAACTGGCGTTGACGCAAGGTGGCAAGCGGGAGCTTGGAACGATCTCATTTCGCCGAGGAGCGTCTTTTACCGCGTATCTCGACCGTGGCATTGCGCAACGCCTCGAGGCCTCCGCCCGCGCGCGTCTTTTACACCCCGTGCCTGCCGTCCCGTCGGAGACCACCGCGCGCCTGTCGGTCCCGGTTGCAGAAGGAAGCTTCGACAAACGAGGGTTCGTCCAGCTCGCAGGGGTCCCGGCCGGAACGTACATCCTGGAGATCCGGGCCAAAGGGTTCGCCACGCGAAGCATCGGTCCGCTCGAGATTTATGACGGGAAGGAGACGTCGTTCCGGAAAGCGATCGAGCTGTTTCCTCCCGTACAGGTCGGCATTACTGTCGATCCGCCGCATGACCTCGATGACCGACCGTGGAGAATCCGGTGGGAGCGAGTTGGGGACTTCGCGCCGGCCGATGCCGGCATCACGCTGCACGCCGGCACGGACGGACGCGCCGTCATCGCCGATCAGTCGCCGGGCCTCTTCTCTCTGCAGCTCTTCGACACGGACGGCAATCCGCTCTGGGGGAAAGACGTCCGCGTCGATGAGCAGGACGTCGCCATTCCGATCGCGCTCGATTTGCACCTTGTGAAAGGAAACGTATCGATCGGGGAGATTCCGCTCGAAGCGACCTTGTGGTTCGGCACGGCGAACGGAGCGGTTCACGCCCGTGCTGCCTCCGACGCGGAAGGACGCTTCGCGGTACGCCTCCCTCACCTGTCGGAGTGGCCTGTGGAAGTCGTGAGCCGCGCTCGGTCGATTCACTCGATCGTAAACGTCGACGTGGACGACGATGACGACGTCGCGATCGAGTTGCCGGATACGTCGCTATCGGGCCGGGTCGTCGACGCGGACGGCCAACGACTGAGCCGCGGACGTGTCACCGCACAGGTGTCGGGCCGCGCGTTGTCCACGGAGCTGAGCTCCGCGGGGGAGTTTTCGTTGCGCGGCGTTCCCGAAGGGACGGTGCATCTCATCGCCAGCAATGCGCAGAACGAGAGTAGCTCTCCGGTCGCAGTGCCACTGTCCCGGAACGCGCCTGTGCGCGACGTAGAGTTACGCATCCTGGAGACCCACCGTTTCGCCGGCACGGTTGTCTCCGCTGGACAGCCTGTCGTCGGTGCGCATGTGTCGGTCGTCCCGCTTGCGCCGCGTGGCGGTCACGTCGTAGAGGCGGTCACCGATGCAGCGGGGAAATTTCAAGCCGCTGTGCTGGATCGGGCCGTTCGCGTTCTTCTGGTCATTGCCGCGCCGAGTCGTACGCTGCAGACCTTCGATGTCCCGGTCACCGCCGAGGAGATGCGATACGACGTCGCCCCCCGGGGAGGCACGCTCGGTATCCACCTCTCTGGGAACGCACAGGCTCCTTTTACGCTGACTCGGGACGGCGTGGAGGTTCCCCTCGCGTCACTGCTCTCGTGGATCCTCGCCCATGGCGCACCGATCGAGGACGAGAGCCTGCTTCGGGTCATGGATCTCGCTCCCGGTCACTATCGGGTGTGCGGCCCGCCGGGCAAATGCACCGATGGTGCGCTTGCGCCCGGCGCGACGCTCGAACTGCACGTGCCGGCCGACCGGCAATAGCGGCTCTCTTGCTGTGGCTGCGACCTTCCCCTCGAAGAGTTGAAAGGCGCGGTCGTCCGCCACATCCGCGAAAAGCATGCGCGCCGTTGACACGAACGTACTGCTGCGGCTCATCACGCTAAGCAGGACGCATTCAGGACCAACGTAATCTTCCAGGCCTCTCTGCTGCCGTAGGCAGCAAAAGATCTGTAGGCCCGGCCTTTAGGCCGGGTACAACGCGCACCGTCAAAGTGAGCCCGCGTAGCGGGCGACAGGAAAGGCGGCCGAGCCGTTTCTCGTCTGCCGCCCGCTACGCGGGCTTGAAGATCCATCCACGCTTTACCCGGCCTAAAGGCCGGGCCTACAGATCTTTAACTGCCTACGGCAGCAAAGAGACATGAATCGGATGGCAGTTGATTTTGCTGAATATGTCCTGCTTAGACGAAGATAACAGGCTGTCCTGGCTCGAGAGCATCGAAGGAGTGGAGGGCCTGTAGCCAGCGCCCCGCACTACAATCCCCCTCATGCCGCTCGTTCGAGTCACGCTCCGCAAAGGAAAGTCGCCTGAGTTTCTCCGCGAGGTGGGGAACGCGATTCATGAGGCGCTGGTGGCGCAGGCGAATGTGCCGGCCGATGACCGGTTTCAGGTCTTCGACGAGGTGGCGCATGAGAATCTCGTAGCCCATCCGACTTACGCTGGTTGCGACCGTTCCGAGTCGGTGTTGATCATCGAGATCACCCTTAACGCCGGCCGCACCGTCGAGATCAAGCGCGCCCTCTACCGCGATATCGCCGATCGCCTGCAGAAGGCAATCGACGTCCGCCCCGACGACGTCCTGATCAATCTCGTCGAGGTGACGAAGGAGAACTGGTCGTTCGGGAAGGGGCTGGCGACGTACGCGGAGAAGTAGGCTGTTTGGCCGGCAGTCGCGGATGCCGATACGGGATCCACTCGCTTTGTGGCCGTCCCTCTCCATCGTACATTCGCACCCGGATCTCTTTCACCGTGATCTCGACGACCGCGAAGCCGATCTTTTCCCTCCGGACTTCTGCCGGGTAGATGGTCCGGGCTCGGAGCTTCAACGCCGGGATGGGGTCGGAGCCGGCGCCGCTGACGAGGTGGAGCATGCGGCCGCGGATCAGTTCCATGTGGTGGTCGTGGCCGCAGATGTAGAAGTCGACCCGCGTCTCCCGGAGGAGCGGGATGAGCTCGCGCATCCGGGACACCTCATCCCGAGGAAAGTAGCCGTGCCAGCCGGAAGAGATCACCGGATGGTGGCCGACGACCACTCTCCACGGGGCGCGTGACGCGGCGAACGTTTGCCGGATCGCCGTCTCCGGCGCGTCCCCCCTTCCCCGGGCGTAACCGGTTGTTTCCACGAAGGCGAAGTCGGCGACGCCTCCGCGGATCGCATACTGCCGGGCCGGGAAATACCAGTTCGGGATGACGCCGGTGGCGCGGATCTGGGCGTCGGGATCGGCCTTGCCGCACGCCGCATCGTGGTTGCCGAGGACGGGGAAGACCGGGATGCCGATCCGGGTGAGCGGGCGGTTGATGCTCCAGCGCGGGTCGGTTTCGGAGGTGACGCCGCAGGGGTAGAAGTTGTCGCCGGTGAGGAGGATGGCCGCCAGCGGCCCGGCCTTGTGGACCCGGGCGATCCCTTTGGCGACCACCTCCGCCCCGGAGCCGGTGTCGCCGGCGACGGCAAAGCGCAGGACTCCCTCCCGCGGAGTGAGGGGGATCTCGGGGAGGGGGGCGCCGGCCAGGGCGGCGAGCAGAGCCAGAAGCAGCGTCATCTGGCCTGAAGTGTAGAATGCGCCGCGCTTCCCGGCTGTTCAAGCGTCGGTCCGAGCTTTCGCGAGCCGGAATAACCCCCGGCGAAGGATCGAGCGTGACCTCCAGCGGGGGTCGTGCGTCTTACATCAAAACGCAGCGTCTCAGTGCACAACTTATGACTCGATTTCCAGTAAAGCTCCTTGCCGTGCTGCTCGTCGGTACGATGCTCCGAGCGCAAACGCCGCCAGCTCCGTCGCCGGACCGTCCACGCCCCCGTCCCGGAACCATCCTCGAGACACCCGGCTCGGGCCGGATCACCGAGGCCCCTGCGCCGCAGACTCCCCGCCTCAGCGACATCGCTGGTGCCGTGGAGCGGTTCGAGGTGGTCGGAAACACGTCGGTGGCCAGCGACACGATCCGGGTCTACCTCGGCATCAATCCCGGCGATCCGTACAACCCGGTGGCCATCCAGCAGAACTTCACCAATTTGTGGCAGACCGGCCTTTTCGACGATATCCGCATCGAGGCGGAGAAGGGTGACACCGGCGTCGTGGTCCGGGCGATCGTCAAAGAGCGACCCCGGATCGGCTCGGTCGAGTACCGCGGCAACAAGGAGCTCAACCAGCAGAAGATCACCGAGGCGCTGGAAGGGGACAAGATCGACCTGCACGTCGGCAACACCGTCGAGCAGACCCTGGTCCGCCGCGCCGCCGAGTCGATCAAGAATGCCTACACCCAGGGCGGCTTCGAGGGCGTCAGCGTCGACGCCATCATGGAAGACATGCAGGAGCCGGGCGAGAAGAAGATCGTTTTCGTCATCAACGAGGGCGTGAAGGCGAAGGTCGCCTCGATCGACTTCACCGGCAACACGAGGTTCTCCGACCGCCGCCTCCGCGGCGTGATGAAGGAAGTCAAGAAGCACAACCTCATCACCTGGGTCCGGAAGAAGAACCTCTACATCCCCTCCAAGCTCGACGAGGATCTCGAGCACATCAAGAACTTCTACCAGGACCACGGCTACTACGACATCGCCTTCGGCGAGCCGCAGATCAAGACCGTGGGCAAGCGCGTGCGGATCACCGTTCCGGTCAAGGAAGGGGAAATCCACACCTTCGGCGACGTCACGGTGAGCGGCAACACCGTCTTCACCGGCGAGCAGATCATCGGCGACTGGCCGATCAAGAAGGGCGAGACCCTCCGCCGCAAGCCGGTACAGGCCCGCATCGACGCCTTCGACGAGGCGTACCGGATGCGCGGCTATATCTACGCGTACGTCGACCCGGAGTACGTCGACCGCGGCAACAACGTGATGGACGTGAACGTCCGGGTGTTCGAAGGGGAGCAGTTCCGCCTCGGCCGCCTGGAGTTCGAAGGCAACACCACCACCAAAGACAAGGTGCTCCGCCGTGAGATCTTCCTCGAGGAAGGTCAGATCATGGACATGGAGACCTTCAAGCAGAGCCTCTACAAGCTCGGCCAGCTCGGCTACTTCAAGGTCACGGACAACCCCGATTTCAAGGTCAACCCCGACTCGAAGACGGTGGACGTCCTCATCAAGGGCCTCGAGGAAGGGAAGAACGACATCCAGTTCGGCGGAGGCTACTCCGAGAACGGCGGCTTCTTCCTGCAGGCGCAGTTCTCGACGCGCAACTTCATGGGCGAGGGGGAGAACTTCTCGCTCGGTTACCAGCGCGGGCGCCGGACGAACTTCTTCAGCATCGCCTACTCCGACCCCTGGTTCCTCGACACGCCGAACAGCCTCGGCATCTCGCTGTACAACCGCGAGACCATCCTGCCGGCAGCCTTCGGCTACGAGCAGCGCGGCAAGGGCGGCACGATCGCCTACGGCTACCGCCTGCGCCGCTTCGACAGCCTGAGCATGATCTACGGCTACGAGCGGGCCCGCAGCGTCTATCAGACGGTCGAAGACCCGGATCCGAACGGCAACATCCCGGTCCCGGCGATCAACGACCTCCGCTTCACCACGTCGTCGGTCATTCCGTCGTATCGCTACGACTCGCGCAACAATCCGTTCGACGCCATGCGCGGCGCCCGCATCGCGTTCAGCCTGGCGTACGCCGGCGGACCCCTCGGCGGCACGATCGACATGTTCAAGCCGACGATCGGGCTGACCAAGTTCTTCCCGATTTCGCGCCGCAGCTCGGCCAGTTTCAACGTCGAGGGGGGCTACATCCAGCCGTTCGGCGACGACGACGATTGCGCCTACTCGTACGAGGAGCTGAACAAGAACGTCACCCAGCTCTGCATCCCGACCACGGAGCGCTTCCTGGTCGGCGGCGACTCGTCGGTCCGCGGCTTCCGCTACGGCACGCTCGGACCGTTCGAGAACTACCCGAACTACGGTCTCCGCCCGGCCGGCGGTTACAAGTACCACGTCTACAACTTCGAGTATCTGTACCGGGTCAACGACCCGCTGCGCCTGGTGCTCTTCGCCGACGCGGGCCGGAGCTACGGTTACAAAGAAAGCTTCGACTTCTCCAAGCTGCGCTACAGCTTCGGCGCGGAGATGCGCCTCTTCCTCCCGGTGTTCCAGTTCCCGCTGCGTTTTATCTACGCGGTGAACCCTTCTCCCCAGGAGGGCACCACTCCAGGGACGGGTGACGACTTCGAGGAATTCCAGTTCACCATCGGGAATACGTTTTAAACAGCAGCCGCTTAAGCACGGTTGTCCAAAGGATCAAGAAGGAGAGCCCCATGAAGAAGTTCCTGATTTCGGTTGCGGTGGCCGCGCTCGCGCTGCCGGCGTTCGCCCAGAACACCCCGGCCCGTGTGGCCGTGATTGACGTCCAGAAGGTGCTGACGCAGTCGACGGCCGGCAAGGCCGCCTACGAGAAGCTCAAGAAGGTTCAGGACGAGCGCGTCGAGAAGGCCAAGCAGATGGACGAGGACATGCGCAAGCTCGACACGGAGATCACCACCAAGCGGATCTCCCTGAGCGAAGACAAGCTGACCGACCTGCAGAAGCAGCTCGCCGACAAGCGCATCGCCATCCAGCGCTACGCGCAGGACGCCGACCGCGAGATCGGTGAGGCCCGCGACCGCGAGCTCCAGGCCCTCGAGGCCCGGATCAAGCCGATCATCGACGGCATCGGCAAGGAAATGGGTCTCGCCGCGATCTTCAACAAGTTCGAATCCGGCCTGGTCTACGCCTCCGACGCCATCGACATCACCGACACGGTGATCAAGCGCTTCAACGAAGCCGCTCCGGCTGCCGCCGCGGCTGCAACCAAGAAGTAACAAGGGTCCACCGCTGTTGCGAACGAGCCTCCCGAAAGGGAGGCTTTTTCGTTATTGAAGGCAGAAGTCAGAGGGCAGAAGGCAGAAGGAAGGACGTTCTTCTGCCTTCTGCCTTCTGACTTCTGCCTTCCTATACAATCCGCCCCCGCCGATGCCCGCCGTCCTTCTTTCCGAGATCGTCTCCTTCGTTTCCGGCCGTTATGACGGCCCCGGCGGCGTCGTGATCGAGGGCGTCCTGCCGCTCTCCGAGGCGGGGGAGCGGCATCTCAGCTTTCTCTCCAATCCCAGGTACGCGCCGCAGGTCGAGACCACCCGCGCCGCCGCCGTCCTGGTGGCGAACGACCTGCCGGGAGACTCTCCCCGCTGGATCCGCGTCGCCGACCCGTACTACGCCATGGCCACGGTCGTGGCCCGCTTCTTTGCCAGGCGTCCGGCACCGGCCGGGATCTCGGCGCAGGCGTCGATTGCCGCGTCCGCCAGTCTCGGGAACCACGTGGCGGTCGGGGCCTTCACCTCCATCGGCGAGAACGTCGTCATCGGCGACGGCGTGGTGATCTATCCGAACGTCACCATCGAGGCCGGCGCCGTCATCGGCGACGGGACGGTGATCTACCCGCAGGTCTCGGTCTACTACGGCTGCCGGATCGGGCGGCGCTGCGTCATCCACAGCGGCGTGGTCATCGGCTCCGACGGCTTCGGCTTCGCCACCGACGATACCGGCTGCCACCACAAGATCCCGCAGGTCGGGATCGTGCGCATCGAGGACGAGGTGGAGATCGGCGCCGGCACGACCATCGACCGCGCGGCCCTCGGCGAGACGGTGATCGGCGAAGGAACGAAGATCGACAATCTCGTGCAGATCGGCCATAACGTCCGCATTGGCAAGCGCTGCCTGCTCGTCGCGCAGGTGGGGATCGCCGGCTCGACCGAGCTCGGGGAGAGCGTGCAGGTCGGCGGACAGTCCGGATTCGCCGGACATTTGAAGATCGGCGACCGCGCGCGCGTCTATTCGAAAAGCGCCGTGTTCGACGACGTACCGCCCGGCGTCTGGGTGCGCGGCATCCCGGCCGTCAGCCAGCGTGAATACGTCCGGCAACAGAGAGAAAGAAACAAATGAGCGTCCTCAACATCATCGAGATCATGAAGCTCCTGCCGCATCGCTACCCGATGCTGCTGGTGGACCGGATCCTGGAGCTCGAGCCGGGCAAGCGCGTCGTCGGCCTGAAGAACGTCACGGCCAACGAGCAGTTCTTCCAGGGGCACTTCCCCGGCGCGCCGGTCATGCCGGGCGTGCTGATCGTCGAGGCGATGGCGCAGTGCAGCGCCGTCCTGTTCCTCCGGGAGCTTCCGGACCGCGAGAAGAAGCTGTTCCTCTTCGGCGGCATCGACAAGGCCCGCTTCCGCAAGCCGGTCGTCCCCGGCGACCAGCTCATCCTCGAGTGTGTCGTGCTGCAGCAGCGCGCCGGTACGGCCAGGGTCCGCGGCGTGGCGCGCGTTAACGACGTGGTCGTCGCCGAGGCCGAGATGCTGAGCGTCATGACCAACCGCCCGGAGTAGTTCAATCCATGTCATCCACCATCGCAGAAACCGCAGTCATCAGCAGCGACGCGACGCTGGCGCACGACGTCGTCATCGGGCCGTACTCCGTGATCGGCGCGCAGGTCGAGATCGGCGCCGGCACGGTCATCGGGCCGCACATGCGCATCGAGGGGCCGACGGTCATCGGCGAGCGCAATCGCTTCCTCGGCCAGGCATCCGTCGGTACCGCACCCCAGGACCTGAAGTACAAGGGCGAGCGAACCGAGCTCCGCATCGGCAACGACAACGTCGTCCGCGAGTTCGTTACCATCAACCGCGGCACGACCGGGGGCGGCGGCATCACCACGATCGGGTCGAGCAACTTCTTCATGGCCTACTCGCACGTGGCGCACGACTGCCACATCGGCGACCACACCATCTTTGCGAACAACGCCACCCTCGCCGGTCATGTCGATGTGGGTGACTTCGCCACCGTCGGCGCGTTCTCCGCCGTCCATCAGTTCTGCCGCGTCGGCGACCACGCCTTCATCGGCGGCGGCTCGATCTGCACGCAGGACGTCCTGCCGTTCGTGAAGACCGTCGGCAATCGTCCGGCCAAGACGTACGGCGTGAACAACATCGGCCTGGAGCGGAAGGGTTTCCCGAAAGAGACCATCGAGGCGCTGCAGCGCGCCTATCGCATCCTGATCCGCTCCAAGCTGCGCCAGCAGGAGGCGCTCGACCGCATCGAGGCCGAGCTGAGCTTCCACTCCGAGGTGCGCTACCTTGTCGAGTTCGTGCGCGCGTCGACACGAGGTGTGATTCGATGAGAAAAGGGCAAAGGGCCGAGGGCCGAGGGCCGAGGGGCCACCGCCCGCACGCGCGACTCTGCTGGGTGGCGGGCTCTCGGCCCTCGGCCCTCAGCCCTCGGCCCTCTGAAGCCGGAGACTTCCAGTGATCCGCACCGGCGTCGTCGGCACCGGCTATCTCGGCCGCCTGCATGCGCGCGTGCTCACCGAGATCCCGGAGACGCGGATGGCGGGGTTCGTCGAGGCGAACGACGAGATCGCCGCCGAGGTGGCGAAGGGCCTGAACATCCGCCGCTTCGAGAGCGTTGCGGCGCTGGCGAAGGAAGTCGATTGCGCGGTCGTGGCCACGCCGACCACCACGCACTACGACGTCGCCGCGGAGCTGCTCGAAGCGGGTGTCGACGTGATGGTCGAGAAGCCGATCACCACCACGGCCGATGAGGCGCGGAAGCTGATCGAGATCGCAAAGAAAAACGGCCGCGTGATCCAGGTCGGCCATGTGGAGCGCTACAACCCGGCCATCGTCGCGGTGGCGGAACTGGTCCGGGCCTCGCGGTACATCGAGGCGGAGCGCCTCGGCGTCTTCGTCCCGCGATCGCTCGACGTCGACGTGCTGCTCGACCTGATGATCCACGACCTCAACCTCGTGCTCTCGCTGGTGAAGCAGAAGGTCGTGGAAGTGCACGCGGTCGGCGTGCCGGTGCTCACCGATAAAGTGGACATGACCAACGTCCGCCTGCAGCTCGAGAACGGCGCGGTTGCCAACCTCACCGCCAGCCGGGTCTCGCAGGAGCGGGTCCGGAAACAGCGCTTCTTCGGCAGCGACTTCTACATCTCGGTCGACACGAAGGAGCAGGAAGTGAAAGGCTTCCGTCTCGTCGGCGAGGGCGGCCAGCGCGTGCTGCGTCCGGTCGAGCTGGCCGTGGAAAAGAAAGAGCCGCTGCGCGCGGAGAACGACGCGTTCCTGCAATGCGTCCGCGACCGCTCGCGCCCCATCGTCTCGGGCGAAGACGGCCTGGAGGCCGTGGAGCTCGCGCACCGCGTCCGCGAGGCCATCGAGGAGTCCCTCAGGAGATTCAAGGCATGAACGTACCAGTCGGCATCATCGGCGGCTCGGGCCTCTACCAGATGGAAGGCCTGCAGGTGCTTTACGAACGCACGGTGGAGACGCCGTTCGGCGCACCGTCGGATCCCTACGTCATCGGCGAGGTCGACGGCGTCCAGGTCGCGTTCCTGGCCCGTCACGGCCGCGGCCACCGGTTCACCCCGAGTGAAGTGAACTACCGCGCCAACATCTACGGCTTCAAGACCCTCGGCGTGCACACCATTCTTTCGGCCAGCGCGGTCGGCTCGATGAAAGAGGAGTACCACCCGACGAACATCGTCTTCCCGCACCAGTTCATCGACCGCACCCGCCATCGCGCCGACACGTTCTTCGGCAACGGGATCGTCGGCCACGTCGCGTTCGCCGATCCGATCTGCGCCAAAGTCTCGTTCCTGATGGGTGACGCAGCGCGCGCGGCCGGCGCGACGATGCACATGGGCGGTGTCTACCTCTGCATGGAAGGGCCGCAGTTCTCGACCCGCGCGGAATCGGCGCTCTATCGGACCTGGGGAGTCGACGTGATCGGCATGACCAACCTCACCGAGGCCAAGCTCGCCCGCGAGGCGGAGATCTGCTACGCCACCATGGCCCTGGTGACCGACTACGACTGCTGGCATCCCGAACACGACGACGTCGACATCACCCAGATCCTCGGCTATCTCCGTGCGAATGCGGCCATGGCCCAGACGATCCTCCGGTCGTCGATCGCCGCCGCCGTCGCACGCAAGCGCGACTGCCCGTGCGTCAACGCGTTACAGTTCGCCCTTCTCACCGACCCGGACGCGATCCCGCCGAAGGTGAAGGACGATCTCGCCCCGCTCATCGGCAAGTACTTTCAGTAAGGACAGCAAATGCCCATTCTCGTCGTAGGAAGCGTTGCATTCGACGCACTGCAAACCCCGTTCGGGAAAGTCGACCGCTGCATCGGCGGCTCGGCCACCTACTTCTCGGTCGCCGCGTCGTTCTTCACCGAGGTCGCGCTCGTGGCGGTCGTCGGCGACGATTTCAGTGAAGCCGACGCCTCGATCTTCGAAGGCCGCAACATCGACGTCAGCGGCCTGCAGCGGATCCCCGGCGAGAAGACGTTCTTCTGGAGCGGCGAGTATGGCTACGACCTCAACGTCGCCAAGACGCGCGACACGCAGCTCAACGTCTTCGCCAACTTCAAGCCGGAGCTGAACGACAGCCAGCGCAACGCCGACGTCCTCTTCCTGGCCAACATCCAGCCGGAGCTGCAGCTCGACGTTCTTCATCAGCAGGAGAAGCGGCCGCGCATCGTCGCCCTCGACACGATGAACCTCTGGATCGACATCAAGCGCGACGCCCTCGAGCGCGTCTTCCGCGAAGTCGATCTGATCATCATCAACGAGGCCGAGGTGCGGCAGTTCACCAAAGAGGCGAACCTCATCAAAGGCGCCCGCTCGATCCTGGCCCTCGGCCCGCAAACTCTGGTGATCAAGCGCGGCGAGTACGGCGTGCTGATGGTCACCAAAGACGCCGTTTTCGCGGCTCCCGCCTATCCGCTCGAAAACGTCTTCGATCCCACCGGAGCCGGCGACACCTTCGCCGGCGGCTTCCTCGGCTACCTCGGTTCCCGCAGCGAGCTGACCGACCGCGAGCTCCGCCGCGCCATCATCTTCGGAAGCGTCCTGGCGTCATTCACGGTCGAGAAGTTCTCGCTGGACCGCCTGCGCGAGATCACCCTGCGCGATGTCTACGAGCGCTACCAGGACTTCCGGACGCTGACGCATTTCGACGATCACGAGGCGTAGGACGGGATAGGACGGATACGACTGATGGGAGTCCCATAGGTCCTATAGGTCCTATAGGTCCCATCGTCCCATCAGCGCGCGCGGTTTAAGATCGGCAGCGACATGAGCGGTCTGCGCGGCTTTCTGGGCCGTTTGTTCGGACGGATGGCGTCGGCCTCTGTGCCATCGACACCGGCAGGTGCTGGCGTTTTCGGCGAGCTGACCAATCTGTACGATTACGAGCTGCCGGAGAAGCTGGACGCCGCCTTTACCGGCTCCGGCGATTCCGCCATCGCCGCCGTCCGCAGAATGGCGGGCTTGCTGGCGGAGGTCCGTACGGATGACCTTCCCCGCGTCGAAGTCCGGATCCGCTCCGCGTGGCGGCTGGCGTCCCGTCGGCCGGACTCTGTCGACACGCTGCTCGAAAACGCTCGCTCGTCGGGGGCGGACGTGCTGGGCGTAGTCTCCTTCCACGCGAACGGCTTCGTGCGGGAGGCGGCGGTGAATGGCCTTGCGACGCTACGGGACGGGTCCGAGCTTCGATACCTGTTTCTGCGGCTCAACGATTGGGTCCCGCCGGTGCGCATCGCGGCGCATCGTGCGGTGCTGGACCGGCTGGGTGTCGATTCCGCCAGCGCCGTTGCCGCCAGCCTGCCGTTGATCGGCCGGCTGGCCCGCCTGCCCTATGAGGATCGCGCGTCCCTGATCGCGCGGCTCGCTCAGGTGCTCGCGACCGGGGGCGGCGCCGCGCTGGCCGCAACCCTCGCATCGTCGTGGGGCGAGACGAGCCGGCTGGTCGTCCGGTTCGCGATCGATCACGTCCCGGATGCGCTGCCGGAGATGGTCCGCCGGGGTGTGTCGGCGCCCGATCTGGTGATCCGCAAGTGGGTGACGCCGCTGGTCGTGCCGGCGCTCCCGGCGGACGCGGCGCTTCCGGTCCTGCAACGCCTCGCGGCCGATTCGTCATCTCTGGTGCGGCGCGAAGCGTTCCTCGCACTGCAGCGAGCCTTTCCGCACGACGCGGAGCCGTTTCTGCGCGGCGGACTGCTCGATGCCAGCGCCGCGGTTCGCGAGATCTCGCGCTTTCTGCTCCGCGAGCAACACCTCGACTTCTCTATCCTGTACCAGGCGGCGCTGCGCGACGGATCAAACGCGCACCAGTTGGCGACAGCTCTGACCGGCCTCGCCGAAACGGGTACGGCCTCAGATGCCGATCACGCGGCGCCGTATTTATTTCACCCGAGTCCGAGAGTTCGCCGCGCGGCCGTGAAAAGTGTGATGACGCTCGCGGGGGAAGCGTTCGCCGACCGGGTTGTGGCGATGCTGCAGGATCGCTCCCGCGCCGTCTCCGCGGCAGCCCGCAACGCGCTCCGCTCTCACGCGCCGGCTGTTGGACGCGACCGGCTGATGGAGCTCTTTGCCGGCGCGACGGTGCCGCATACTCGCGAGCACCTCATCCCGTTGCTTGCCGCCCTCTCGAAATGGCAGAGCATCACCGCCCTCGTCCACGTAGCGGCCGCGGGCGGCGAGGCTGCGACCGCCGCCGAAGGCAAAGTCGCCTCCCTGGCACATGCCTGCATCCGCGACTGGAACCGCAACTACAACCGCAGTCAAGCTACGCCCACACGAACCGAGATCGAACAACTCGTCGCCGCCCTCACCGCCGCCGGAGAAAGCCTCGACGAATCGATTGCAACGGAGATTCGCTTCGCGATCCAGGGTTTGTCCATCACGGATCGGAAGGCGTAGTCGGCCTGACGGGCTCGGTCGCGAGGTGGATCGAAGAGGGCGCCCTGCAGCCGGTGTGAGGACGTGTGACGCGGGTATGCTCGTGCGATGCGGATATTCTGCGTTGCCGGCAATGCTCTCGCTGGCCATGCCTGCTGCCGCGCCACCGGAGCTGACGCCGGCGCAGGTTCGTGAGGATTTTGGCGTCTTCTGCTCCGAGGTCCAGTCGACGTATGCCTATTTCGATGTGAAGGTGACGCGGTGGGACTCCGTGGCCGCGCTCTACGAACCCGACCTCCGGCGGGTCCGCACGCGCCAGGATTTCGTCGTGCTCCTGGAGCGGGCCATCGCGGAGCTCTATGACGACCACGCGCATCTGACCGTCAATACCGCCGAATCACCGATGCTCGTCCCATCCGGCGCTGATCTCTGGGCGGAGTGGGTGGGCTCGGTCGCCACGGTGACCGACGTGAGGCAGGGAAGCGACGCGGAACGTGCCGGGATCCGGGCCGGCACGGTGGTCCTCGCACTCAACGGAATCCCGATCGCGGAAGCAACGGAGCGAATGATCGGGCGGGCAGTTCCGAAGGACGATCCGGCGGTACGCAATTGGGCACTCCGGCGTGTGCTTGCGGGCCGGCATAGCGAGGGCCGCCGCATCGAGGCCGATCAGCAGGGGAGCAGGCGCATTTTCGAACTGCCGGTAAAACGTACGAGCGCAGGCGATTTGCCGCCGGTCACGTTCAAGCGGCTCGATGGCGACGTCGGCTACATACGGTTCACCGATTCACTCGGCGACACCGCGACGATCGCCGAATTCGATCGCGCCCTGGCTGCGCTGCGCGATACGCGCGGGCTGGTTGTCGATCTGCGTGAGACGCCGAGCGGGGGGAACTCCACGATCGCCCGAGGAATCCTCGGCCGTTTCGTCACCCGCGAGACTCCCTACCAGAAGCACGCCCTGCCTGCCGAAGAGCGTGCCACCGGGATCTCGCGAAGCTGGCTCGAGCTGGTCTCTCCGCGAGGATCGTTCCCGTATGCCGGTCCCGTGGCTGTACTGGTCGGCCGTTGGACGGGCAGCATGGGCGAGGGGCTGGCAATCGGGTTCGACGGTGTGGGAAGGGCGACGACGGTCGGTGGACCCATGGCCCAACTGCTGGGCGCAACGTACCGGATCGAGCTGCCCCATTCGAAGATCGGCGTCAGCCTCCCGGCGGAACGTCTCTGCCACGTGAATGGGACGCCTCGCGAAGCGTTCCAGCCGTCGGTCGTCGTCAGAGGGGAGTCAGGAGCAGATCACGATGCTGTTCTCGAAGCAGGCGTACGCGCCGTGAGCTCTGCCTCAGGTTCGAGCGCACGACAGAGGCTGTAGAATCGACGAGTCATGGGACAAGCCAAAGAAGCGGTGCGGCGACTGCTCGACGATCTCCCCGACGAGGCGACGCTGGAAGACATCCAGTACCACATTTACGTGCAGCAGGCGGTTCAGCAGGGTCTGGACGCCGCCGACCGCGGCGAGTTGGTGGATCAGGAAGAGATTGCGCGGCGGATGGCGAAGTGGCTTGGCGCGTAAGATGGACCGAACCTGCGTGGTCTCATCTTGCATCGGCTGCCGAGTACATCGAGTATGACTCACGAGGTATGCGGCGACTCTGATCCGCGAGGCGCGCGACGCTGCGCGGTCCCTTCGGCAGTTCGCGAACCGGGGGCGGGTCGTTCCTGAGATCGGCGATCCATCAGTGAGAGAGCTGCTTGTGTTTCGGCAGCGCTATCGGATGATCTACCGGGTGCTCGAGCGCGAGGTGCAGATTCTCGCGTTCATTCACGGCGCGCGCGATCTTCTCGTGGCCCTGAAGGAGCAGTGACCGGCAATTTACTTCGCGCCGAACACCACCTCACCTCCCACGACCGTGTACCGCACCTTCGCCTTGTAAATCTCCGTCGCGGGCATGGCGAAGAGATCCCCCTCCACGATGGTGAGATCGGCGAGTTTTCCCGGCTCGATCGTGCCGCGCGAATCTTCCTCGAAGGCGGCGTAGGCGGCGTCGAGCGTGAAGCCGCGGATCGCCTCGGCTAGCGTCAACCGCTGGGAGGGATACCAGCCGCCCTCGGGCCACCCTTTCTGGTCCTGCCGCGTGACTGCCGCGTACAGCCCGAAGAAGGGATTCACGTCTTCGACGGGGAAGTCGGAGCCGAGGGGGAGGCGGATGCCGGCGTTGAGGATGGTGCGCCAGGCGTAGGCGCCTTTCACGCGCTCCGGGCCGAGGCGGGCTTCGGCCCAGTACATGTCGGAGGTGGCGTGGGTGGGCTGCATGGAGGCGAGGATGCCGTGCTGCACGAGACGGGGGACGTCCTCCGGTGCGATGACCTGGAGGTGTTCGATGCGGTAACGGTCCTTCGCGCTGACCCCGGCGCCGGCGTAGGCGTCGATGACGTTGCGGACGCCGCGGTCGCCGATGGCGTGGGCGTTCACCTGAAAGCCGGCGGCGCGGCCGCGGCGGGCGACGTCCTGGAGGTGCTGGGGCTTCGCCAGCATCAGGCCGGAGTTCGAGGGGTCGTCGCTGTAGGGGGCGAGGAGCGCTGCGCCGCGGCTGCCGAGGGCACCGTCGGCGTAGAGCTTGACGGCGCGGACGGTGAGCCGCCCGCCGTAGCTCATCAGCGGGCCCTGCCGGAACCAGGTGTCGAGCAGGGGATCGTTGTCGCCGAGCATGGCGTAGACGCGGATGGGGAAACGCTTCTCGTCGATCAGCTCTTTCACCGCGGTGATGGTCGCGGCGTCGATCCCGGCGTCGTGCATTTCCGTCAGGCCGGTTGCGGCGATCGCCTGTGCCGAGGCGAGGATGCGCGCTTTCCGCTGTTCGTGCGAGGGGAGCGGGATCTTGTCGCCGACGAGATTCATGGCCGCGTCGACGAAGACGCCGGTCGGGTTGCCGTTCGCGTCGCGCACGATGCGTCCCCCCTCGGGGTCCTGCGTCGCGGCGGTCACGCCGGCGGCACGCAGGGCGGCCGTGTTGGCGACGGCGGCGTGGCCGTCGACGCGGCGGAGGAAGACCGGGTTGTCCGGAATCGCGGCGTCGAGCGCGGCCGAGGTCGGGAACTCCTTCACCGGCCAGTCGTTCTGGTCCCAGCCGCGGCCGACGATCCACTCGCCCGGCTTTGCCATCGCGGCGCGCTCTTTGACGCGGGCGACCACTTCGTCGAAGGACTGGGTGTCGACGAGCCGGACGATGTCGAGCGACAGGCCGAGGCCGTAGAGATGACCGTGCGCATCAGTAAGGCCGGGGAGGATGGTCGCGTTGGACGCATCGACCACGCGTGCGCCGGGATGAGCCTGGCGGAGCGCGTCAGCGGGCCCAACCTCGCGAATCGTGCCGCCGCTGACGTAGACCGCAAAATTATTATGCGGAGATTGGAAAGCACCGGCCACAACCGTGCCGCCGATGAAAAGGGTTCCTTCTTCAATCATTTGTGACGGTTCCGTCGATTGGCGCGCCGGAGTGCAGGCGAGCAGGGCGGCAAAGAGGAGTGCGGCAACAGGTCGCATCGCGGAATGCTACACGTGGGAGCCCCGTTTCACGATCGCCACATGAAAACGAGCTTAGTGATCGGGGTCACATTACTGGTCGCGACGGTTTCCGTCGCGGACGAGCGCAAGTTCACCGCCTCCTCGGTCCCGTCGGCCCGATTGAAGAAAGCGGGCAAGATCGTGATCTCGAACGACCAGCGGTCGATCACGGCGCATCGTTTCTTCGGCAATATCCGCGAGGCGCTGGTCTCGATCCGCAGCGTGCGCTCCATCGCCATGCGGCCGTTCGGCGCGGCGGTCTATGACGCGAATGCCTCGGTCAGCGCGCCCGGACATCTCGCCTCGGCGATCGAAGAAGCGTCGCGCGCCCATGGCGTCGATCCCCGCCTCGTGGCGGCGGTGGCGCGGCGCGAGTCGGCCTTCCGCGTGAACGCCGTGTCCCCCGTCGGCGCCTGCGGAGTGATGCAGCTCATGCCCGCGACCGCGAAGTACCTCGGCGTGAAGGATGTCTTCGACGCGCGCGAGAACATCTTCGGCGGCACGCGCTATCTGCGCACGCTGCTCGATACGTTCGACGGAGATCTCGACCTGGCGCTGGCCGCGTACAATGCCGGCCCGGGCGCGGTGGCGAAGTACCGCGGCATCCCGCCGTACCGCGAGACGCGCGCGTATGTGGCCGCGGTGAAGGCGACGTACGAGAAGTCGCTGCGCGCGTCGAGCTGAGTCAGCTCACTCCGAATACCACTCGGAGATCGCCGTAACGATCCCATCGCGAATGAAGACGCTGGTGTGCCGGGCGCAGCTTTCTTCCAGCCGGCAGATGTAGAAGTACTCGATCTCGCCGAGCTTCTTCTGTTTGTCCTCGGGCGCCGCGGAGGCGTCGGGGCGGCCCATTTTCTCCATGATGGCGATGGTCGTGTCGCCGAGGTCGATGCCTTTGCGGTGACGGACGTCGATCACGGCATCCTCGGAGCGCCGGCAGACATCGCCCGCGGCGATGGCGACGCGCCACGGCTTGCGGTCCTTCTTGTCCATCGCGATGAGGACGAAGCGGTTCTCGGCGATCCGGTAGCAGCCCTCG
The DNA here is from genome assembly GCA_035629865.1 of Thermoanaerobaculia bacterium. Lineage (GTDB taxonomy): Bacteria > Acidobacteriota > Thermoanaerobaculia > Gp7-AA8 > Gp7-AA8 > QHVT01. The sequence continues at coordinate 56,611 of DASPHC010000048.1, forward strand.
CGCTTGAGACCCGGGAACGTCTGCAGGAGCTGGTCCTGCGGCATCTCCATCAACTGGTCGATGTACACCGGCTGTGCGGCCACGCTGCCGGCCGCGAAGAGCAACAGTACAAATGCGAGTGCGACTTTCATCCTTCGCCCCACTTCAGTTTGTTGCGTAGAACGTCGAAGTAATTCTTATCGGGTGACTGGACTAAGAGTACCCGTTCTTCGGACTTTCGGACGCAAACCCTGTCGCTATCGCTGATCTCGAAGCCTTCCTGGCCGTCCAGGGTCAGGTAGACGTCCTTCGAGTCGGGGGTGGTGACGCCGATGTCGATGTCGCTCTCATCCGGAAGGACGAGGGGGCGGTTGGTGAGCATGTGCGGGCAGATCGGCGTGATCACCACCGCGAACATGGTCGGATAGATGATCGGGCCGCCTGCGGAGAGGTTGTAGGCGGTGGAGCCGGTCGGGGTGGCGACGATCAGTCCGTCGCCGCGGAAGGTGGAGACGAACTGGCCGGCGACGCTGACGCGCATGTCGATGATGCGCGCCACGGCGCTCTTGTTGATCGCGCAGTCGTTGAGGACACGGTAGCGCTTGTCGGGATCGCGATTCGGGCCGGAGACCGAGACGGTGAACGTTACCCGCGGCTCGACGTCGAAGCCGCCGTCGAGGACGCGGTCCATGACCTCGGGGAACTCTTCGACGCGGATCTCGGTGAGGAAGCCGAGGGTGCCCATGTTCACGCCGACGATCGGGACGTGCGGCGGCGCATGGCGGGCGATGGAGAGGAGGGTGCCGTCGCCGCCGAAGGTGAACAGGAGGTCGCAGTCGCGGCCGATCTCGGTCTTCGGCCTCGAAAGCGTTTCTCCGCCGATGGCGCCGGCGGTGTCGTCATCGAGGATCACCGACAGGCCGCGCGACCTGAGCTCCGCGGCGATCTTCGCGGTGTACGCGAGAGCTTCAGGTGACGTGATCTTTGCCGCCAGTCCGATCGTCCGCATTCGCTCACTCTATCGTGGGGTGAGGCTCATGCCGAAATCACGACCGCGCGGCGGACGTCCTCCGGCTCGACGACGATCCTCTCGCCGGCGCGCTCGGGGCCGACGAAGAGGATGGGGTGGAGCACTTTTTCGAGGATGGCCCGCAGCGCACGGGCGCCGAGGCGCTGCTTGATCGCGGCGTTGGCGATCTCGAAGAGCGATTCGCGGCTGAACTCGAGCTGGATCTGGTCGAGCGCGCAGAGGCGCTGGTACTCCGGGATGATGGCCTCGCGCGGCTCGGTGAGGATGGCCACCAGGTCCGCGGGACGCAGTTCGTGCAGCTCGACGCGCACGGGCAGGCGGCCGAGGAGCTCGGGGAGGAAGCCGTACTTCACGAACTGCTCGCTGGTGATCTCGCGCGAGGCCGCGTTGCTGCTCTCCACGAAGCCGACGCTCTTCGACGCCGAGTCGTCCTCCATGTCGGTGAACGAGCCGGCGCAGATGAAGAGGATGTTGGAGATGTCGATCTCGACGAAGTCGTGCTTGTTCCAGTGCGCGGTGACGTTCATCGGCACGAACAGCTTCTCCCCTTCGAGGATCTTCAGCAGCGACTGCTGGACGCCTTCGCCGCCGATGTCGCGCTGCCCGGAGCCGGTGCGCTGGCCGCCGGCGCGGCGGGCGATCTTGTCGATCTCGTCGATGAAAACGATCCCGTTCTCCGCCGACTCGACATTCTGGTTGGTGGCGTACAGGAGCCGCCCGATGGCCACCTCGACGTCTTCCCCGTAGTATCCCGCCTCGGTGAACGCGGTGGCGTCGTTGTAGGCGAACGGGACGTCGAGGATCTTTGCCAGCGTCCGGGCCAGGTAGGTCTTGCCGCTGCCGGAGGGGCCGATCATCAGGATGTTCGACTTCCGGATCGACACCTCGCCGCCGAACTTCAGGTACTCGATGCGCTTGAGGTGGTTGTACGCCGCGATGGCCAGGACTTCCTTCGCGTGGCGCTGCCCGATGACGTATTGATCGAGCTGTTCGAAGATGCGCCGGGGTGTAACGTGGAGGAAGCGATAGATCTCACGCTTTTCCTTCATCGGGCGCCTGCCGTCGAGTATAACGCGGTCATGCTCATCCCGCTCCTCCTCGCCGCGGTTCTCTCCATGCCGGCGCCGGCCGGGCCGGGGGCGGCCGAGCCGCACCTGGCCGCCTCGCGCGATGGCTCGCTGCTCATGTCCTGGCTCGAAAATGGCGCGCTGAAGTTCGCTTCTTATGAGAACGGCCGCTGGTCCGCGCCGAAGACGATCGTCCAGAGGAACGACCTCTTCGTGAACTGGGCGGACTTCCCTTCCATCGTCGAGAGCAACGATACCCTCTACGCGCACTGGCTGCAGAAGAGCGGCGCCGGGACGTATCGTACGACGTCTGGATCACCTCCTCGAAGGATCGCGGCAAGACCTGGCGCAAGCCGCGCGTGCTGCACCGCGACGGCAAACAGGCGGAACACGGGTTCGTGTCGCTGACGCCGCACCCGGGTGGCGGTGTGGCGGCCGTCTGGCTCGACGGGCGCGAGATGACCGGCGGTCACGATCACGACGCGAAGGGGGCGATGACGCTGCGCTACGCCGCGATCGACCGGCAGCTCGGGATCACCGAGGAGAAGGTGCTCGACGCCCGCGTCTGCGAGTGCTGTGCGACGGCGATGACCATGACGCCTCGCGGCCCGCTGGTCGCCTACCGCGACCGCTCGGACGACGAGATCCGCGACATTGCCTTCGTGCGCCGCAACTCCGAGGGGAACTGGAGCAAGCCCGCGCGCATCCATCCGGACAACTGGAAGATCGCCGGCTGCCCGGTGAACGGACCGCAGCTCGCGTCGCGGGGGAACTACGTCGCCGCCGCCTGGTTCAGCGCCGCGGAGAACAAGCCGCGGGTGAATGTCGCCTTCTCGAGCAACGCCGGTGCGGCGTTCGGCAAGCCGGTGCGCATCGACACTGGCAACGCCGTCGGCCGCGTCGATCTCCTCATGCTGGCCGATAACAGCGCGCTGGCGATCTGGATCGAGGGGACGGAAAAAGACTCGGGCATCTTCGCCCGCCGTGTTCATCCCGACGGCCGCCGCGGCGCGCCGATCAAGATCGCCGCTACCAGTTCGGCTCGAGCCTCCGGGTTCCCGCGCGCTGCGCTCATCGGAAACGCGGCCTATGTGGCGTGGACCGATCCGGGGACGAAGCAGGTGAAGGTGGCGAAGGTGGATGTGAAGTAGTCACGCTGACATTAGCCGGTCGTACACCGGCGCGCCCGCATCCGGCTCTCCCTTGTGGATGATGATGTGTCCGAAGGAGAGGCGCCGCAGCCGGTAGCGGATCTCCTCCAGCGCGAGATCCCGGCGCCGGATCATCCACCAGGTGAACCTTCCCGGCGGGTGGTACGAGCGGTCGTAGAGGACGTCCACCGTCTTCGGGCCCGGAAAGAGCCGGGTGATCTCGCCCGGGTGCCAGTAGATGTGCTCCACGTCGTACGCGGGGTGCTCCTCGCCTGACGGTGTGTGGATGCGGCGGCGGAAGAGGCGATTGACGATCTGACGCTGCACGCCGTTCGGGAAGAGCAGCAGGCCGCGGATGCCGTAGTGCGGGTCGGGACGGAAGAGGAGGGGGACGCGGGGCGGCGTCAGCAGGATGCAGCGCCCGCCCGGCCGCAGCACGCGCATGATCTCCGCGGCCGCTTCGGCCGGCGCGCGCATGTGCTCGAGGACGTCGATCAGCAGGACGAGGTCGAGGCTGCCCGACGCGAACGGCAGCGCGGAGCCGTCGCCGACCACAGGCGCGATCGGGACCGGGATCCGCTGGCGGATCGCCCGCGCGTGTACGTTCGGGACGAGGTCGAGACCGTAGACGACGTGACTCGGGTCGTTCGCGAACGCGAGCGACACGCCGCCGTTTCCCGAGCCGACGTCGAGCACGCGCACCGGCCCCGCGGCCGGCGGTACGACGTCGTACAGCAACCGCACGCCGTGGTCGAACCGCCCCACCGCGACCAGCAACTGGTCGCGAAAGTGCGGCTGGTCGGGTGAGATCCAGCATGAGAACTCCGCCGCCACCGCCTCGATGAAGTCATTGCGGAGCTGGCGCCACGGCACGATCGCGGGACGGGAGGCCAGCTCTTCCCAGCTGCTTTCCGGCATCGCCGAGCGGTTTGCGAGCTCCTCGAGATCGGCGGCGGGTGCCAACGTGCTCAAAGACTACAACGTCCCGCCGCGACGCAAGAGATTTTGACATCTCCCAGCTGCGTCGTTTCGGCTAACTCTCGTCGAATCAATCAATTGCCATCTTTTGCGTGGTGGCGGTCCGCTTGAACTAGTGGTCCGGCGAAAGGAGGTGGTGTTGCGACGCGCAAGTGACTGACGAGGAAAAAGGAAGACGACTCAGTGTGGAACGAAGTCGTAGGCATCACCGAAACGAACCATCAACCCTCTGACAAAGAAAGGAGCTCAGACCCAATGCGGAAGTCCCTCCACATTCTCACGCTCGCTCTCATCGTGCTCTCCATCACCTCCGTCGCCATGGCGGCGGAACCGGCCGGCGGCGCCGCCGCAGGCGTCGTCAACATCAACAGCGCGGATGCCGCGCAGCTCGCCCTCCTGCCGCGCATCGGCGAGAAGGCTGCCCAGCGGATCCTCGAGTATCGCAAGGAGCATGGCCCCTTCAAGAAGACCTCCGACCTGATGCAGGTCAAGGGTATCGGTGCCAAGACGTACGAAGGCCTCTCTGCCTACGTCAGCGTTGACGGCAAGACCACGCTCTCGGAAAAAGTCCGCAGCCCGCGCAAGCCGCGCACGACCAAGCCCGCCACCACGGCGTCGAACTGACGCCGCCCGCCTCCCATCCCACCTCACCGGGCTGCCGCGCCGTGCGCGGCAGCCCGCCTCTCTCGCAACTGAAAACCAACCAAACCACCAACTCACGGAGGACGTGTGTCTCAACGCAACCGCGGCTCATCCCTCGTGGAGCTTCTCACCGCCTTCGCCATCATCGGCCTGATCGTGCTCGTGACCATGCCGGCCTTCGGCAACATGCGCCGCAGGTCCGCACTCCGCGCCGCTTCGGCGCAGCTCCGGTCGATCTTTCACCTCACCCGCTCACGCGCCATCTCCGCCGGCGTGAACTGCGGCATGAAGTTCTCGCAGATCGGCGGGGTCTGGCAGTTCGCCGTCTATCTCGACGGCGACGGCGACGGCATCCGCAACGACGACATCACCAAAAAAGTCGACCGGCTGCTCGAGCCTCCCCGCGTGGTCTTTCCGGAATCGCGTGCGGTCGACATCGGCCTGCTTCCGATCTCGATCAAAGATCCGGACGGCGATCCTCTGCCGCCGTCGAAGTCGCCGGTGGCGTTCAACCGTTCGACGATCTGCTCGTTCTCCCCACTGGGGGAGTCGACGCCCGGCTCGATCTACATCACCGACCGCGGACGCGATCTCTGGTGCGTGCGTGTCTACGGCGCGACGGCGAAGGTCCGCGTGCTCCGTTACGACCGCGACAAGAAGAAGTGGGTGACGTCGTGAGCGGCGCGATCGCAGTTCGCCGTCACCCAGGAGACGACCGGGGGGCCTCCGGCGGGCGGGCACGGCCCGCGGCGTTTGTTTTCGCCCGGACCGCGTTCAGCGCGGAGAGCACCCGTTCAGCCTATGGCAACCAACGCTGCGGGCCGTGTCCGCCCGCCGGAGGCCCCTCGTCGCTCCCGGGCGGGGGCGGCCTACGTTCCGGCGCGGCGGACGACCACTCGTTCTGCTTCGTAGGTTTGGATTGCGGAGACGCTGGAGCGGCGCAGTACCTCGTCGGCGAACGCGTCGGTGAGGATACGGCCGTCCATGTCCCGTCCGACCGGCAGACCGGCACCGAACAGCACCGTCGGCACGATGTCGATCACCTGTGCGGCCGCGGGATTCTCCCGATGTGTAGTTGCCGGGCTGGTGACGAGCAGGAAACCGTCGTCGGCGCCGGGCTCGCCGCGCGCGATGCCGCCCGTAACGAAGTGCCAGATATTCGCGGGCAGCTTCGGCGGCACGACGCCGGCGGGGGAGCAGATCACCACCATGTGCTGCGGATGCCTGCGCACGATCTCCCCGACCATCCGGTCGAGCTGCTGCGTGTAAGCGCGCACCGCATCGCCCTTGACGCTGCCCCGAGGAGGGAGCTCGTTCGAGAAAACGCGGAGAGCGCGCTGGGCCGGCTCGAAGCCTTCCAGCGCGACCACCGTCAGCGCATGGCTGCCGCGGACGCCTTCGGCGGCGGCGACATCCTCCGTGAGTGCGGCGAGCACCCTCTGTCGCGCGTCGCCGGCGGCGGCGAAACGCTGCTCAACGTCGAGGACGGCTGGACGTCGAGGCGGCGTGCGCACCGACGGCCAGCGGACCACCTGAACGGGCAGTTGCAGCCGTTCGAAGAGCGTCCAGAGCGGCAGCGCGTCGCCGGAGGGAAGCGAGGCCGAGATCCGTTCGACAGGCGGAATCAGTCCCCAGGCCCGGAAGCCGACACCGTACGGCAGCAGGAGGAACGGATCGTTCCGGTTCAACGGCGTCCGGTACGAGAACCGGCCGGTGACGCCGTGCCGGTGGGGCAGCTTCCCGGTCGCCAGCGACGCCCAGAGCGACTTGGGGCTCGTCGTGCGAAACGCCTCGAGGCGGTTAAAGTAAGCCCTCTCGGTTGCCGACTCGAAGAACGGCAGCAACCCTTCCCCCTTCAGCGTCACGATCCAGTCGTACGGGAGGTTGCGGATGGCGATCAGGATCACCGGCGCCTGGGCCGACGGCGCGCCGATCGTTGCCACCACCACCTCCTTCCGCTCGCGGCGATAGCTCTCGCGGCGCTGGTAGAGGAAAACCGCCGAAAGGGCGATCAGGATCACCCCGCCGAGGAAGATCGCGCGCGAAGTCTTGCGATCGGCGTTCCGCTCCAGCACCCAGAGCGCCAGCAGCACGAACGCCGTGACCGTGATGGCGTTCGTCGCCTTGGAGAGGATGCGCATGGCGCCGACCGGCAGGTAGCCCTCCAGCAGCCGCAGGTGCATCCAGTAGATGAACGACGAGACGAACGCCGCGCAGACGACGAAGCCGAAACCGTGGGTGCGGTACTCGCCGGGGCGTCCGATCACCCGCACGCGCAGCACGCGCAGTCCCCACAGGATCGTGCCGAACAGCAGGCCGCAGGTAATCCCGTACACCAGCGTCACGCTGGCCAGCCGCCACGGGGTGATGTCCACCTGCGGGTTGATGAAGTACAGCAGGTGGGCCATGTACAGGCCGAAGATCGCTCCGGCGAGTGCGCGCTTGAGATAGGCCCAGCGGATCGGAAATTCGGAGGGTGGCATTCACTAAGGTCGCTTCAGGAGATCCGGCCATGCTGACGCCGGCCCGTCTCAGAGAATACACCGGCCCCTCCGGCGTCTTCGATCTCCTCCGCGACCTCGGCTACCCGATCGCCCCGGTCGACGTCGATCCGGTGGAGTGGCGCCGCGGCGGGGTGAACGTGCCGTGGAACGGTGACGCGGAGCTCTGCCTCGCGGCGCGGATGCGCTGTTTTGACCTGTTCGTCCTCTCCGGCGTGGTCATCGAGAGCGACATCACCGATTTCCTGCGCAGTTACGGCGCATACAATGTAATGACGAAATCAGTACTGATTTATCGTACTGACGAAAGCCGCACGATTTCACTCTTCGACCTCTCCGCCGACCGGAAGCTGCGCCGGCTCGACGTGAACCTCGAGCACCCCAGCGCACACGCCGTCGACCGGCTGAATCTCCTCCTGTGCAGCCAGGACGAGAGGTCGCTCTCGCGCATTTACGACCGCGCTCTCGACCGCGAGAGCGTCACCCGTGAGTTCTTCGAGCGTTTTCGCACCGCCGTTCGTGAAGTGGCTGATTCGCTTGCCGGTGCGTTTCCGGGTGAAGAGCGAGAGGCGGTCGACGGCGAGGCGTTGCTGATCCTGTCGCGGCTGCTCTTTCTTTCCTTCGTGCAGGAGAAGGGATGGCTGAACGGCGAGCGGCGGTTCCTGGTCGACCGTCTGGAGCACGAGATCCGCCGTGGAAGGGAGTTCTTCTCCGGCGTCCTCGTGCCGCTGTTCTTCGGTTGCCTCAACACGCCGCTCATCGAGCGGACCTTTGCCGCCCGCCGTCTCGGGCGCATCCCGTATCTCAATGGCGGTCTCTTTCACCCGTCGCCGTTCGAGGAGCGGAACCGCGACCTTCATCTGCCGAACGACTTGATGCAGCGGGTGGTGGAGGGCGTCTTCGAGCGCTTCGACTTCCGGATCGACGAGACCGACTCCGCCGGCACGCACGTCGATCCGGAGATGCTCGGCAAAGTCTTCGAATCGCTCATGGCCGCCGACGAGCGGGCGGCGAGTGGCAGTTTCTATACGCCGAAGGAGATCGTCGACGTGCTCACCGAGCGCGCCGTCACGGAATGGCTCGGCGAAGGGTCGAAGGAAGAGCAGCTCGAGAAACTGCAGCGCATCACCGTGCTGGATCCCGCCTGCGGCTCCGGCGCGTTTCTCCTCTCCGCCCTTGGGGTCATCGAGCGGCTGTGGCGCGGGCTGGCGGGTGATGTACCGCAGGATGTGCGGAGACGCATCGTCGCCCAGTCGCTGTACGGCGTCGATCTGAAGCCGGAAGCGGTGCGGCTCTGCGAGCTGCGTCTCTGGCTGGCGATCGTCTCCGCGACCGACGCGAACATCGAGACCATCGCGCCGCTGCCGAACCTCGACCGCAACATCCTCCAGGGCAACTCCCTGCTCAGCCCCACCGACTTTCTCGGCGACGCGCGCATGGACATCTATGGCGAGTGGCTGCATGCACTGCGGGCGCAGCGCGACCTGCTCGAGCGCTACCGAACCGCACCGCACGCGCAGCGGCCGGCGCTCTATCGGATCATCCGCGGGAACGACCAGCGGCTGGCGTCCGACCTGCTCGCACGCAGCATCGACGCGGCCGAGCACGAGTTGCAGGTCGCCTGCGCGCCGCAGCGCGATCTCTTCGGGCGTGCGGTGCAGGTGGATGCGGAGCGCTGCCGCGAGTTGCAGCGGCGCATCGCCGAGGAGAAGCGCATGCTGGAGAAGGTCGAGGAGGGAGTCCTCGACTTCTTCTCCTTCGACATCCATTTCGCGCCCGTTGTCGCCGCGGGGGGCTTCGACGTCGTGGTCGGCAACCCGCCGTGGGTGCGAAACAACCGGATCGAGCCGCGTACGCGGCGGATGCTCGCCGACCGCTATTCGCTCTTCCGCGCCCACCGCGGCGGCACGGCCTTCCATCAGCCCGATCTCTCCGTCGCCTTTTTCGAACGCGCGCTGCAGCTCGCAGCGCCGGATGGAGTGGTGGCGATGCTGATGCCGTCGAAGATCGTGAACGCCGCCTATGCCGGTCCGTTGCGCGCGCTGGCGCGCGACCGCGTGCTGGCCATCGACGACTGGAGCGACGATCCCCGCCGCCGCGGTTGGTTCGACGCCGACACGTTTCCCCTCGGCATCACCTGCGGCGGCCTGAGGCGCGGTCCGGTGCGGATCGTCGCCGGCGGCGAGTCGTTCACGGTCGATCCGGCGTCATTGGCAGTGGATGGCGCGCGCTCGGAATGGGCGCTCGTGCCGCCGGAAGTGGCTGAGATCCTGCGCCGCCTCCGCGCCGCGCACCCGCCGCTCCACCACGTGCTGCGCCGCAGGCCGTTCATGGGAGTGAAGACGGGCGACAACCGCAGCTTCTTTCTCGAGGAGAAGGCCGTCCGCGGGAGCCACCTCATCACTGTTGACGGCATTCACGTGCCTTTGACCGCGGTCTGCCGCTGCGTCCGTGGACGCGATCTGCAGCGGTGGAGCGCCGCCGCTTCGCAATGGATGCTCTGGCCGCCGGCCGGCGGCTGGAAGAAGCCGCCCCGCTGGGTGGAGCAGCTCGCCGGCGCGCGCGGCATCGATCCCGGCGATCTGCGTCTTTCGTTCGTCCGCGCGGAGCACGTCGGGATCAAGGTCGCGTGGAAGGATCTGTCTCGCGGCTTCGCCGCCGCCGTTCTGCCGGATGTCGTGCACGTCAACGAGACAGCGTTCCCGCTGGTGCCGAACCAGACGCTCTACGCCCTCGATGCCGTGTCGCTCGGCGAGGCTTATGGCATCGCCGCGATCCTGAACTCCTCCGTCGCCGGAGCGCTGATGGTCGCGGTCGCCGAACGGGCGAAGGACGCGCACTATCGCTACTTCGGCCGTACCGTCGCCGCGCTGCCATGGGCGGACGCCGACCCGGAGTCGGACAAGCTCGTCCGCCTCTCCCGCCGCGCTCATCGCGGCAGCGACGTGATGGAAGAGATCGACGAGGTCGTGGCGCGGCTCTACGGCGTGACTCACGCGGAGCTGGCGGTCCTGCGACGCTTCCTCGGCAGCCGGCTGGAGTTGCCGAGCGAACGGGCGGCGCGAGCCGAGTGACGGCGAATGCTTGCCCGGCACCAGATCGACGCGGTCGCGCGCGCACTCGACCTCCTGGCCACGCGCGGCAGTGTCCTCCTGGCGGACGACGTCGGCCTCGGCAAGTCGTTCATCGCCGCGGAGGTGATGCGGCGTTTCGGCGGCCAGTGCGACCTGATCGTTCCGGCTGCGCTGGTGGTCCAATGGCGCGAGACGCTCGCGCAGTTTGAGCTCGACGCGCGGATCCTCACGCACGACGGTGTCGTCAGCGACCCGTTTCTCCCCATTCCTGCACGGCGACTGGTCGTCGTCGACGAGGCGCACGCATTCCGCAATCCGCGCACGCAGCGATACGCCGCGCTGGCGCGCCGCACCGCCGGCTCGCGGGTGATGCTGGTCACCGCAACGCCCGTCTGCAACTCCGTGTCGGATCTCGAAGCGCTGCTTCGCCTCATGGCTCGCGACGACCTCCTGTCCGACGCCGGCGTTCCCTCGATCGACGTCGCCTTCGCCGCGCGTGACCGGGCGTCGATCGAACGGATCGTCGCCGCGCTGGTGATCCGTCGCGACCGGAGCGTTCTCCCGGACGAACTGCAGTTCGGGGAGTTGGAGCGGCGGGTGATCCTCCATCCCGTGCTCGATCTGCCGGTCATCGACGACCTTCGCTTCCCGCTCGTGGGCGACCACGCCATCCTGCGCGGCTTTCTCCGGCGGCGGCTGGAGTCGAGCGAAGCGGCCCTGGCGGAGTCGGTGCGGCGGCAGCTTCATTTCTACGACCGTGCCCTCAGCGCGATCGCAGCCGGGCGAACACTCCCGAAACGCGACTACCGCCGTGCGTTCGCGCACGAAGAAGACCGCGGCGCGTTTCAGGAGGTCCTGTTCTGGGACCTCTTCGCCCCGGCGGGGGAGAGCGACCCGCTCGCGATCCGTGAAGAGATGGCGCGACTAGAGTCACAGCTCGCGGCCGTGCGCACGTCTCCGTGCGAGAAGCGCGCGCTGCTCGTCGAGCTCGTCGGGAAGGAGCGGCAGCCGATGCTCATCTTCACCGGCTCCGTCGCCACCGCGCGCGACCTTCACTCCGCGCTGGGCTGCGGTCTGGTCACCTCGCGCGAGCGCTCCCGCGAAGCCGTGCTGCATGCCTTCTCCGCCGGCCGCATCGACGTCGTGGTCTCGACTGACATGGCCGCCGAGGGGCTCAACCTGCAGCGCGCCGGAACGATCGTCCACTACGACATCCCGTGGAACCCGGTGAAGCTGGACCAGCGCAACGGCCGCGCGCACCGCATCGGCCAGGAGCGGCCTTCGGTCCGCGCCGTCTACTTCATGCCCCGCTCGCGCGAGACGCGGATCGTCGAGACCATCGCCCGCAAGAACCGCATCCGCCGTCGCGTGCTGAGCGGCGGCGCGCCGACACCGGAAAGCGTCCACCCCACGCTCCGCCCTCGTGTCACGCCGGCCAGCGCCTACCTGAAGCTTCGCAAAGCCGCCGGCGACCTCCCGGACCTTCTTGCCCGCCGCCACAAAGCGGGCATCGAACAACTGATGGAAGAGATGAGCCGCGAGTACCTAGACCGCCGCCGTCTCGACGATCTCATCGCACTCGCGGAGGCCGAAAAGTGACTCGATCCGACCTCCGGAAACTCACCCGCATCCGCCTGGCCGAGGCGCGGATTCTGCTACGGAACCGGTGTTATGAAGGGGCGTACTACCTGGCCGGGTATGCGGTGGAATGTGCCATCAAGGCCTGCATTGCGAAGAGGGTTAGACGCTTTCAGTTTCCAGATAAGAAAATCGCCATCGAAAGCCACACGCACGACCTCAAGAAACTCCTCGGAGCAGCGGATATCCGGCGGTACCATGAAGATGCCGTACGCAACGATCCGGATCTGGACGCGAGCTGGGAGGTTTTACAAAAGTGGTCCGAGCAGGCTCGTTACCAGGTCGCGGTGTCCCGCAAAGACGCCGAGGCGCTGTACGCCGCGATCGTGGCCCGGAAGCACGGAGTTCTGGCATGGGTGAAACAATACTGGTGAGGTCAGTTTTGACGCCGGAGAAAGTCGCGGGGGGCGAAGCTTTTCTCCGCCGCCTCGACGAGGAAGGGATTCCGATCGTCGCGGCATTCTGGCTGTTCTATGAGGAGGCGGTCGAGTGGAGGTTGATGCTCGCCACACCGCTGGCCGAGAAGCTCGACTATCGGATACTGAGCCGTAAGATGCGGGCGGTGTTCGAAAGCATGGGTGAAACCCGGTTGGGGTGGAGGGACACCATGATTGTTGAGCCGGGGTTTCGCGACGTGAAGCGGTATGGCTACCAAGTGTGGAAGGGCCGCCTTTCTAAAACCGCGATCTACCACGTCGAGGACGGACACCGTTACTTTTACCGCTTCCTGCCGCTCCGGCTCCGCGGCTGACGTATCCGACTAGAATCCTCCCCGTGAATCTCCTCATCGTCGACGACGAGGCATCTCTTCGCGACTTCCTCACCATCGTCTTCGAAGGCGAAGGGTGGCGTGTGGAAAGCGCGGGGTCGCTCGAAGAGGCCCATGCGGCCATCCAGCGCAGCGAGCCGGACGTCGTTCTCTGCGACCTCATGCTTCCCGACGGCTCCGGCATCGACTTCATCCGCGAGGTCAAGGCGAACAGCCCCTCCATCGCCTTCGTCATGATCACCGCCCACACCTCCACCCGGTCGGCGGTCGAGGCATTGAAAGCGGGAGCGGTCGACTACATCGCCAAGCCGTTCGACATCGAAGAGCTGAAGATCATCGTCCGCAAGGCCGTCGAGCGGAAAGAGCTCGAAGACGAGAACATCCACCTCCGCACCGCCCTCGAAGAGCGGTTCACCTTCGCCAACATCATCGGCAAGAGCGCGAAGATGCAGGAGATCTTCTCCATCGTCCAGCGCATCGCCAAGACCATGTCCACGGTCCTGATCTCCGGCGAGTCCGGCACCGGCAAAGAGCTCATCGCCCGGGCCATCCACTACAACTCCGACCGCCGCGGAAAGTTCGTCTCCATCAACTGCGGCGCGCTGCCCGAGACCCTGCTCGAGTCCGAGCTCTTCGGCCACGAGCGGGGCGCGTTCACCGGCGCCATCCGGGAAAAGCGCGGCCTCTTCCAGGAAGCCGACCGCGGGACCATCTTTCTCGACGAGATCGGCGAGACCTCCACGGCGATGCAGATCAAGCTGCTGCGGGTCCTGCAGGACCGCATCGTCCGCAAGGTCGGCTCGAACGTCGAGACCGCGGTCGACGTCCGCGTCCTCGCCGCGACGAACCGCGATCTGTCCGAGTCGATCCGCGAGGGAACCTTCCGCGAAGATCTCTTCTACCGGATCAACGTCATCCCCATCACCCTCCCGCCGCTGCGGCACCGGAAAGAAGACATCCCCCTTCTGGTCGACCACTTCATCGAAAAGTTCTGCACCCGCATGGGCGTGCCGCGGAAACGCATCTCCTCCGACGCCATGCGCGCGATCGAGAAGTACCACTGGCCCGGCAACGTGCGCGAGCTCGAGAACGTCGTCGAGCGGATGATCGCCCTCGAAGCCGCCGAGCTCCTGACCACGAAGTCCCTTCCCGAGCCGGTCCTTCTCGGCGGACGGATCCCGAACGCCACGTTTGAGCTTCCGGCCGACGGGATCTCGCTGCAGGACCAGCTCGAAGCCATCGGAAAGATCTTCATGCTGCAGGCGCTCGAGCGCGCGGGCGGCGTCCAGACCCAGGCGGCCGAGCTGCTGCGGATGTCGTTCCGCTCGTTCCGCTATTACGCCAAGAAATACGACCTGCTGCCGCGCGACCGCGAGGCGGACGATCTCGCGGAGGTGGAGGAGAAATGAGGTACGCCCTGCTGCTGATCCTGACGCTGAGTTGCGCCCAGCCATCCACACCGCCGCCGGCCACCTCCGAGCCCGCTTCGACCTCTGCTCCCGCGGCCGCCGCGGCCGGCCCGCGGGTGATCTTCCCCGACGGCTTCGTCGTGAGCGTCGAGGTCGTCGCCGACGACGAGTCGCGCGCGCAGGGACTGATGTGGCGCGACCAGCTCCGCCCCGGCACCGGCATGCTCTTCGTCTTCCCGGCCGACGACGTCTTCTCCTTCTGGATGAAGAACACCCTCATCCCGCTCGACATGATCTGGATCGACTCCAGCCAGCGCGTGGCGGGGGTCATCTTCAACGTCCCGCCGTGCAAGGTCGAGAACTGCCCGAGCTACTCTCCGAACGTCACCGCCCGTTACATCCTCGAAGTCGCGGGCGGGGTCGCTGAGGCGCACGGACTGAAGGTGGGCGACCAGTTGCGCTTCGAGGCTCTGCCGAACATCCAGGTCCGCTGAACTTTTTCAGACGGGGAGCTGCGTTCCGCTTTTACTGAGCCATGTTCCGGTCCCGAGGAGAAAACCTCCGATTCGTTTATGTCCTGCTGTTCCTGAACATCGCGTTCTTCCTGCTGGAACACCAGGACCCGGAAAAGTACGCGCGCCTCTTCGCGTTCGACTGGACCTCCGTCCGCGCCGGTGAAGTCTGGCGCCTGGTGACCTACCAGTTCACCCAGGCCGGCAGCGGGCTCCTGGAGATGCTGTCGCTCTTCGTCACCATGCTCCTCCTTTATATGATGGGATCGGCGCTGGAGGAGGAGTGGGGGACGTTCCATTTCGTCACCCTTTTCGCGCTCTCCACCCTCGGCTCGGCCGGCGTGGCGGCACTGCTCGGCATCCCGCTGCTCAACACCTACTTCGTCTACTTCACCCTGCTGTTCGTCTACGCGGCGGCCTTCCCGCAGCAGACCTTCTACCTCTTCGGCGCGGTTCCCGTGCGCGTCCGGGTACTGGCCTTCTTCTCGCTGGCCGTGCTGGTCTACGGCATCCTCCGCGGCGGAGTGGCAAATCTGGCCGCCCTGGGCGGCGCGGCCGTCGCATACATCTACTACTTGAGCCAGCGGATGAGCGTCCGTTTCGTCGTGACCACGGAGGCGGAGCCGGTCGAAGATCCCGAGCAGCCGCGGGCCGGCAGGATCGACACGACGGCGATGCACAACGCCGCCCGATTCGCCGCCGTCAAGCAGGCGCTGGCCAGTGGCAGCGACGCCGAGATTGACCGGATGGTCGCCCAGTGCGAGCGGGACGTCGTCGCCGGCGTCAACGTCTGTCCCCCGGCCGACTACAAGCCGGACAACGTAGACGGCTACTGCATCCGCTGCGAAGGCTTCGCCGAATGCGCCGCGAGGCACCTGCGGGCGAACCGGCCTGTGACGAAGGCCCCGGCTCCGCTGGCCGAAGGCGTCACCAGCAGCTGACACGCGCTGGCGTCCAGCGTCGCAAGGCTGGCTTTCGCAAAGCTACTCGCCGCCCTGCGGGGCACCGCCGCCTTCGCCACCGCCTCCACCACCGCGGCGGCGTCTGCGGAAACGGCGGCGTTTGCGGGCGGCTCCCCCCTCGGCGCCCTCGGCGGGAGGTGCTTCCCCTTCACCGGCGGGTTGCTCGGGACGAGGCGGGCGTTCCGCACGAGGCGGGCGTTCGGGACGGGGAGGGCGTTCGGCGCGAGGCGGACGCGGAGGGCGTTCCCCCTCGGGGGCGCCGTTCTGCTGCTGCTGCAGTTGCGGCTGACCCTGGGGACGTTCGCCGCCCGCTCCGGCACGCCCTCGGCGGCGGCGGCGCCGGCGCGAGCCCGGCTGCTGGGTCTCCGCGCCATTCGCAGCTTCCGCTTGCGGTTGCTGCTGTTCCGGAGCTTCCGGACGCTCGCCGCGTTCCGGGCGCGGCGGACGTTCCGGACGGCCTGACCGTTGCGGACGCCCGCCCTGCGGGCGCCCCTCCTGCCCCGGCCGCTGTCCCCGCTGGCGCTGCTCCTGACGCTGGCCGCCGCCCTTCGGCTGTTGTCCGGGCTGCTGCTGGCGGCGCCCGTCGCGGCCACGTTGCTGCTGGCGCTCCCCACGGCCCGGCCGCTCCTCGCCGCGCGGCTTCCCGGTCCGCTGCTCGAACTCGCGCACCTTCTTTTCCATGTAGCGGCGCGCCTGCGCATCCTCTTTGGCGGTCAGCGGGCTGTGGCCGCAGTACGGGCAGCGCTTCCACCCCTCGGGATAGGTGCGTTTGCAGTCTGTACAAAGAATGGATTTCGGGAGCGGCATCGTCGAATCGGCGCGCATTGTACACTTCGGCCAGTGGATGAAAACCGCCGCCGGACGCTGCTGTCCCTGATCGACCTGGCCACCGACAACTCCCCCAATGCGTGCTGGGACGACAAGCGTGCGGCCGAGCTCCTGCGCGCCCAGTCGACGCGCGAAGAGCTGCGCGAGCTGGGGATGGACGAGGCGATGATCGCCTTCGTCTTTCCGGAGGCGAAGTGAGTTTCACCGTCCGCGTCGAGGCCCGCTTCGAGTCGGCGCATTACCTGCGCGAATACCGCGGCATCTCCGAGCCTCTCCATGGCCACTCCTACAAAGTGGAGGCGGACCTGGCCGCCCGCGGCGGTGGCATTGACGAAGACGCCATCGCCGTCGATTTCGTCAGCGCAAAACGGAAACTCCAAGAGCTGGCAAAAAAGCTCGATTACGGCTGCATCAACGACATCGCCCCCTTTACCGAGATCAACCCCAGCGCCGAGAACATCGCCGAGTGGTTCGCGAACGAGTTGCAGGGGGCAGTCAGCGACGAAAACGCGGTAGTCGTCGCGGTGACGATCTGGGAAGGTCCGGTCAACTCGGTTACTTATCGCCCATGAACAAGCTCCCGAACCATACCGCCCTCAAAGAATGGTCGAATGTCGTGGCCGCCCTCGGCCGCGGCGAGCAGGTCGTGCTGATCCGCAAGGGAGGCATCGCCGATCCGTCGTTTGGGGTCGATGCGGAGCGTTTCTATCTCTACCCGACCTACTTCCACCAGGGAGAATCCGAAGCGCGGGCGGAAGTGACGGTCACGCACTGGTGCGAGGTCGTACGTACCTGGACCGCCGATGACGCCGAGGCGCTCGAGCGGCTCGGACCGCAGGTCCTGCTGCCGCAGGAGACCCTGCTGGCCCGCTTCCATTTTCGCCCCGACCAGGCCCTCTACGTCATCGGTGTCCGGACGTGGGAGCTGGCCCGTCCCGCCCTGGTCCGCTTCCACGAAACCTACGGCGGCTGCAAAAGCTGGATCAGCGTCGACGACGAGATCGACGTCGAAGGCTCCCGTCCGGTCCTGGCGGAGAAGGAACTGGAGGCGAAGCTCGGTGAGATCGACGCGCTTCTCGCGGCGGTGGTGTGAGATTGCAATTGGAGCTCATTGCCTTCCTGCTGATGCTCGTCGCCGGGGGAGCGGCCGCGATCTTCGTGGCCACGGCCATGGCGATCTCCCGGAAAGAGAGCGAGCCCCAGGAAAACACCCCGCGGCGCGACTCCGTCGCCGCC
This sequence comes from Thermoanaerobaculia bacterium, assembly GCA_035629865.1. Lineage (GTDB taxonomy): Bacteria > Acidobacteriota > Thermoanaerobaculia > Gp7-AA8 > Gp7-AA8 > QHVT01. Next base: position 74,387 of record DASPHC010000048.1, read on the forward strand.
TCGCTCCTCTTCCAGGTCCTGGCCGCCGGCGGCATGAGCGACGACGAGGCCTTGCGCCAGATTCGCCGCGGCGCCGGACTGGCCGCCCCGGTGACGCGGGGGATCGACGTCACCAACTGGGCCGAGAGCTACGCCCGCGCCTCGAACGAACAGCAGCGGCTGTCGCTCCTGGAAATGGCGGTCCAGCTCGTGGCCGCCCGCAGCGGCCCGGTCCCGTTGCGCCAGTACGCCGCCCTGCTCGACCTCAGTTTCGGCCTCGGCTTCCACACCGATGCCCTGGCCCGGCTGCGGCAGACCTACGGCTTCGAGTACGTCGACCACGCCAAAGACGCCCGCCCGCGCAGTGCGGACCGAGGAGGAGGAGGGGCGCCGCTGTTTGAGCGGGAGAAGCCGCGCGACCGTTCCGTCCTCCTCGGCGTCCTCGGCATTGCCGGCGACCCGACCCGCCAGGAACTGGTCGCCGCCTACCGGAAGCTCGCCACCCAGCACCATCCCGACCGGTTCCATGGGGCCGCGGCGGGCGCCCGGGATCAGGCGGCGGCGCGGTTCATCGAGATCACCCGGGCCTACGAAGAGCTCCTCCTTTCATATCGGGATTGATCTTTTCGAAATAGGCCTGTATGATTGCCGATCTTGGGAATAGGGGCAGTTCACAGGACGTTCACAGCCAGTTTGCCAGCAGTTCCCTCCAGTAGACCTTAGAATTTCTGCAGTTCACTCATTGATCAGCCGCTTTCGAGGACGAACGTGTCCGGCAACAGTGACGGACCGGCGTTGGCGCTTCGAGACGGCCGGGAGGCCCGAAACGGGGGGCCTCCACCGTTAACCCACTCCCCAGGCACGACTTGGATGAACGTGTCGCGGCGAGCGTAACTATTTTATTTGTTCGTGCATCTAACGATGCATGCGGCACGAAGGTTGAAGTTTTCGGTCGGTGTCGCACGGGAGAGACCATGAAGAGCGCGGAGATCACTACTCACGAGCAGGGTTGGGACTTTGAACAGGCAGCAATGCCCTACGTCGACTCCCTGTACAACACGGCTTATCGCATGACGCGGAACTCCGAAGATGCGGAGGACCTCGTTCAGGAGACGTACCTCAAGGCCTACAAGTACTACGACAAGTTCGAAGAGGGAACGAACTTCAAGGCGTGGCTCTTCAAGATCATGAAGAACACGTTCATCAACAACTACCGGAAGAAGAAGCTCACGCCCCACAAGATCGACTTCTCGGAGATCGAAGAGTCGTACGAGCGGGTGATCCAGAAGAACGCGCCGGACCTCATCCGGGATCCGGAGAGCGAGATCTTCCAGGACATGATGGACGCGGACGTCAAGCGCGCCCTCGACTCGCTCCCGCACGACTACAAGATGGTCGTCCTCCTGGCCGACATCGAAGGCTTCTCCTACAAGGAGATCGCCGAGATCCTCGACTGCCCGGTCGGCACCGTCATGTCGCGTCTCTATCGCGGCCGGAAGATGCTCGAGCGGACCCTGCTCGACTACGCCCGGAAGTACGGCTACATCCGCGGCGAGGCCGAGCCGGCCAAGATGCGCTCCCGCAAGGACGAGACGAAGGGCCGCAAGAAGAAGGACGACGACAAGCCGGCCGAGACCGACGCCGTCGAGCCGGACGAGAACGAAGAAGAAGTGCTCTTCGCCGCCGCGGAAGAGGAAGAGTTCGACTTCGACGTGGAAGAAGAAGAAGAGGAGCGCTTCGAGATCGAGTAACTCCCGGCGCTTCGCGGCAGAGAAGAAAAGGACAGGCGTTCACGCCTGTCCTTTTTGTTTTCCGGCAGGGTCCCACCGCCATGGCTCCCATTTTTGGCCGGTCGGTTGCACAGGAGTCCGGTGGAGTGAACTTCAGTGAGGTGCTCCGGAATCGGAATTCACCAATCGGTAACGTAGTTGATCCAGGGTGAAGCGTCACCTCTAGTCCGCGGAAGGAAACGCAGCCCAATGCTCTGTGACGAAGTGAAGCGCGTGATGTACTTCTTTCTCGATGAATCGCTCGGTGATTCGAAGCGGCACGCGGTAGAAATTCATGTGAGCGGCTGCCCCGACTGCGAGGTTCGCGTCGTGGTCCACAAGAAGCTTCGATCTTTCATCCGCAGGCGCCTCTCGCCCGTCTTGGCCCCCGATACCCTGCGGATTCGGCTGACCCAGTCGCTGCGCGCCGTGCCGGCCGAGTAAGATTCGCGGTCTTGGCGACCAAACAGAAGAAGAAGCCCCCTCCGGCCGTACCCGCCGCGCCCCCTGCCGGCAAAGGCGAGGAGAAACTGATCCTCGTCTCGACGAATCCCAACAAAGGCATCGAAGCCGAGCGCATCCTCGGCGTCCCGGTGCTCCGCGTCTCGCTCACCCTCCCCGAGATCCAGGCCGCCACGGTCGAAGAGATCACCCGCTACAAGCTCGAGACCGCGAAGACGAAGGGCTACCAGCGCCTCATCGTCGAGGACGTCTCCCTCGGCTTCGACGAGCTCGGCAACTTTCCCGGCCCTTACGTCCGCTGGCTCCTCGAAGCCGCCGGCGGGACGGGCCTGGCGGCGATCGCCTACGCCCTCAACAACCGCGCCGCCAAAGCCCAATGCTGCGTCGGCTTCTGGGACGGCAGGCAGGTGAAGTTGTTCATCGGCGAGACCGTCGGCGAGATCCTGGTCAAGCCGCGCGGCGAGCGTTCCTTCGGCTGGGACGCCTGGTTCCAGCCGAAAGGGTCCGACAAGACCTTCGCCGAGATGACCCCGGAAGAGAAGGATGCCGTTTCCCACCGCGGCAGGGCGTACCGGAAGCTGGGCGAGTACCTGGCCCAGAAGTGAGCCATTCTCCCGCCCGGTAGCGTCACTTCTGACCCCTCTTACAGACGCTCCGCACAGGAATCCGGACAGCGGCTGTTTCCGATCTGAAACGGAACCTCCCCAACCCATCGCGTAACTTTCACGTATATCAGTATGTTGACGGCGTGCGCGGGCGTAGGAGCGACTGGCAGGACGCTTGAAATATGGTGAAGTACGTCGCGGCGGCGCGGCGTGAAACGGAAAGGACAGACCATGTGGGTTTTTGATGGAGAAGAGTGGACGAAGGATGACGGTGGCTTCGAAAAGTCGCCGGCCCGGCCGGAAACGGTGCGCCCTCGCTACGAGGAACTGATGCCTGAGCTGCAGGTCATCGAAATCGTTCCCGTGACTCCGCGCCGCACGAATGTCCCGCCGCTGCCGATGCCGTAAGGGGTACGAACGAACGGTGTTCTCAAAGGCCGCGTGCGAAGCACGCGGCCTTTCTGTTTCTAGGTCCCATCAGTCCCATTGCCTACCGCGGGCAGTGCCGCTGCAAAAAGTCGCGGATGATCGGGTCTACCGAGTCCGGCGCCACGTTGAAAATCCGGTCCGCGTGGTAATTCCCCTCGATATCCAGCAGATGCAGCTCCTTCGGCTCGCAGGCCGCCTCATAGAGCGCGACCGAGTGCGTGTGAGCGACCAGCCAGTCATTCTTCACGTGGATGAAACAGACCGGCACATGCACATCGCGGATGTCATCCAGCGCGCGCAGCTTAGCCGTCTTCCGGAGACTCCAGGCGAAGCGGGGCCGCCGCAGCGCGTTCGACAGCGCGATATGCCGGTGCATCGTGAACGGATTGATATGCGGCACGATCATCTCGAAATCAGCCACCGGAGAGATCAGCAGCGCCGCCGCGATCGGCAGCGGATGCCGGGCGATTGTCGAGACCGCGATCGCCCCCCCGTACGAAAACCCGACCAGCGTCAGCGTCGAGATCGTCCCGTTGCCCAGAATGTCCTTCGCCACCGCCGCCACGTCGTGGTGCTCGTGCAGATTGAAGCCGTACGTCCCCTCGCTGTCGCCGTGGCCGCGGACGTCGACGATCGCCGCCCGGTACCCCTCGGCGACGAGGAACCGCGCCAGCTGGATCATCGACGGATGGCGCCGGTCGCGCCAGAATCCCGGCACCACCAGCATCATCGACGGAGAGGGGGCATCGTAGACGTCGTAGTGGATCTTCGTACCGTCGAAAGAGACCACCGTCCGGTGCTCCGGCTCGGGGGGAGAGGGGACCTCGGAAAGACCGTGACTTGACATCGCTGAGCCTGTTCTTATCATATGCGCCGGTGCGAGGGCGCGGTTGCGCCTTCCATGCCCCGGAACAACCCCCGCTGCAAAACAGTCAATATTCGTTCGCGAACGCGCGAACCCGTTCAAGAAACGCAAAGCGAGGTGAGCTCGGCAACCCCGGACATCGCACGGCTCGACATCCTCTCGAATGCAAGCATTCAGATCCGAGATCTGAAAAGAAAGTAAGGAGAATTACGCAATGAAGAAATCACTCGTTATCACGCTTCTGGCCCTCCTGGTTGTCTCGATGTTCGCTGTTGGCTGCAAGAAGGAAGAGGCCGTGACCGACACCGCCGCGACCGATACGGCGATGACCACCGACACCGGCATGACCACCGACACGATGGCTTCGGACACGATGGCTTCGGACACGATGGCCACCGACACGATGGCCACCGACACCTCGTCGACCACGATGACCGACACGTCGGCCACGACCTCGACGACGGCCACCGAGACCAGCGTCACCACCGCCACCTCGGGCACCTAGTTTCGGGCTCGCAACGACTCACGAACGCCCCGCTTCGGCGGGGCGTTTTTATTTCTGTGGCATTTCTGTTGCTGCTCTGCTCTGATCTCAGAGTCCCAGATGAAAAAGGAGGTGAGCTAGGCACCCACATTCGTGACGCATTCGACTGGAGAGACCAACCGAATACGACCACAAGAGAGGAATACAAGAATGGCTAAAAAGACCCTGATTTTCCTGATGATGCTGACCCTCGTCGTCCTCGTTGCCTGCAAGAAGGAAGAGACGACCATCGACGCCGGCACCGATACCGGGATGACGTCGAGCGAGACCGTCGTCATCGACACCGCCTCGACCGATACGTCGACCATGACGGACACGATGAGCACCGACACGATGGCCACCGATACGATGGCGACCGACACGTCGATGACCACCGGCACCACCAGCACGAGCACCACCAGCGCCACCACTTCGACCTAGCTATAGCCGGCACCGTTGGCAGCGCTGCCGCGCAACCTCTAGGAGTTTTTCGGGGCGCCGCCGTTCCGGCGGCGCTCCAGTTCCTCCCGCAGCAGCCCGTACACCCGGCGCGTCTCCCCCTCCAGGTGCTCCGCGTCGCCGCTGTTGTCGATGACGTAGTCGGCGTGCGCGAGCCGTTGCTCGCGCGGCATCTGGTTCGCGATCCGCCGCGTCACCTCTTCGTGCGGCAGCCCGCGGGCGATCCCCCGCTCGACCTGCACCGCCGGGTCGACGTCCACGACCACGATCCTGTCGTAGCGCGACTTGCCGCCCGACTCCAGCATCAGCGTCGCCTCGACGACGGCAATCCCCTCGTCGTGCGTCCGCTCGTATTCGGCGAGCAGGTCGGCGGTGTGCTGGTGGACGATCGGGTGAATGAGCATGTTCAGCTTCTTCGCCTCGTCCGGATGGGCGAAGGCGATGTTGGCCAGCCTGGCCCGGTCCACGGTCTGGTCGTCGCGCAGGATGCCGGGACCGTAGGTGGCGACGAGGGCGGAGTGGCCGGCGCGGCCCGGCTCATAGAGCTCCGCGACGAGGCGATCGGCGTCGACGGTGTAGGCGCCGAGCCTGGCGAACAGCGCCCGTGCGGTCGACTTGCCGCTGGCGATGCCGCCGGTCAGCCCGACCTTGAGGATCATCCGCGCCGGCGCTCCGCGGCGGAGACGGTGTTCTTCATCAGCATGGCGATGGTCATCGGACCGACGCCGCCCGGCACCGGCGCGATCCACGACGCCACCTCGCGGGCCCGCACGAAGTCGACGTCGCCGAGGAGCACGCTGCCGTTCTTCCGGAGGAGGCGCGTTTTGTCGGGATCGTGGGCGATGTGCGGAGCGAAATCGGGCTCGACGCGGTTCATCCCGACGTCCAGCACGATCGCTCCCGGCTTCAGGAAATCGGCGGTGACGAAGAGCGGACGGCCGATGGCCGCCACCAGGATGTCGGCTTGCCGCGCGATCGCCGCCAAGTCGCGTGTCTTCGAGTGGCAGATCGTGACCGTGGCATTCCGCTGCAGCAGCAGCGCGGCCATCGGCTTGCCGACGATGTCGCTCCGGCCGATCACCACCGCGTGCTTGCCCTCGATTGCATCAGCGGCCGTCTCGCCGGTCGACTCGATGAGCCGGATCACCCCGGCCGGCGTGCAAGGTGCCAGCGTGGGGCGGCCGAGGTGCAGCATCCCGACGTTGGTGGGATGAAACCCGTCGACGTCCTTGGCCGGCGAGATCGCGTCGATCACTTTCTTCGAGTCGATCTGCTTCGGCAGCGGCAACTGCACCAGGATCCCGTCGACCGAGTCGTCGGCATTCAGCCGCGCCACCTCGGCCAGCAGGTCCGCCTCGGACGTCTCTTCCGGAAACACCAGCACCGTTCCCTCGAGCCCCAGCTCCTGCGCCTTCTTCGCCTTGTTGCGGACGTAGATCTCCGAGGCCGGGTCGTTGCCGACCCGGACGGCCACCAGGCCGGGGCGGTAGGAGAGCTGGGCGATCCGCGTCGCCACCTCCCGCTCGATCTCCGCGGCCACTGCTTTTCCGTCGATGGTGCGTGCTGTCACGGCCGGGCGTTCTATCACGGTTTTGATGGGACAAATGGGACTCATGGGACTGATGGGACACATGCGACTGATGCGCTCCCGCGCCGGTCTCCCTAAAATGCTGCCATGGGCCCGGCCTGGATCACGCTCTTCCTCCTGATGGCGTCGTCGGAGAAGGGGCGGCTCTGCATCGGGGCGCCGGAGATCGTGCTCAGCGAGGGCCTATGCTCCGAGACAGCCCGAAGGGCCATCGTCGTCACGCCCGCGGGCTCGGAGCGATTGTTCATCTGGACCGGCAAAAACCAGGAAGACGTGTTCACCGGCACGATCCCGCCCAAAGCGACGTCGGTCTCGCTCGAGCCGGACGCGTACTCGGTGATCGAGTTGTCGATCGACGGCGACCCGGCGCGCGGCTGGCCGGCGGACACCACTCTGGCGCTGCGGGGAGGGAAGCAGTCCTGGCGGTGGGTGGTCCCGGCGCAGGACGTCGTCCGGCTGCGCCGGATCCACGTCCCGCGTGCGAGGTACGTGATGGGGCTCAATGCCAACCGCCATCAGCCGTTTACGCGCCGCGCTGTCGAGGCCATCGTGCCGCGCGTCCCCCTCGGCGAGCTCCGGCTCGAGCCGCTGCCGATCGTGCGCGGAACCGTCGTCGACGCGGACGACAAACCGCTCGCCGAGGCGGCCGTGACCTTCGAGGATGGCTCGCTCTGTACGACCTCGAATGAGCAGGGGGCGTTTGCCTGTGAGCTGGCAATGGGCGAGAACCGTTCGCTCGCGGTCCTCGTGGTCACGAAAAGCGGCTACGTGTCGAAGGAGCTGCTTTTCCCGGCACGCTCGACGCGCGATGTCGACTACGGCCTCGTGCGGCTTGGCGTCGGGCACGAGCTGACGCTGAAGATCCTCCGCCCTGAGCCCCGTCCCGTGACCGTGTCGCTCTATCGCGACTACCCGGTGCTTACCGATCACTTGCTGCTTCGTACCGTCACGCTGCAGGAGAGGGAGGAGGTGGCGACCTTCGACGTCGACCGCGGGAAACATTTCGTACGGGTCTCGGGCTCCGCGCCGCTCGAGCAGCTCGAGGTACCGGTCAACGTGGTCAGAGCTGAGGACGTGGAGAAGACGATCGAGATCGAGCCGTACCGGCTGGAGGGCACGGTCCGTTTCGGGGAGGAGTTGGTGGCTGAGGGGCAGGTGGAGCTGCTGCCTCCGGGGAGCACGTGGCGGGTCCCGCTTCCCGTGCGGAACGGGACGTTCGGGGCGACGCTCTGGCAGCGCGGCGCGCTGAGCGCATTCGTCACCGGAACCGGGATGGGAGGCGAGCAGGACCTCGTCGAGTCGCCCGAGCTCGGCCAGGATCCGTCGCGCTGGGATATCCGGATCGACAAACGGATGATCGCCGGCCGGGTCTATGACGCGGTCACGAACAAGGCGGTGGTCACCTCCATCGAGGTCACCGCCGAGGTCGAAGGCGGGCCGAAGCATTTGTCGACGAGGACGAAGAGCGACGGCACGTTTCAAGTGCTTGCGCCGAAGCCCGGAACGTTCAATTTCCGCATCAGCAACCAGGAGTACGCTCCCGTCTCCGCCGACGTCAGCATCGCTCAGGACGAGCGGGTGAAGACGCTCGACTTCGCCCTCGAGCCGGGCGTCGTCCAGCCGATCGAGATACGCACGCCCTCGGGCTCGCCGGTCTCGAACGTGTCGGTCTTGGTGGGGGGCCAGCCCGGTCTCGTCAGGCCGGCATTCCTCATCGGGGCCCGTACGGACGGCAGCTATGCGCTTCGGGGCAAACCGGGCGCGACTCACCTGGTCTATTTCCTCCCGCAGCAGGGGTCGTTCGCCGTCGCCCGCGTGACATTGCCGCGGCTCGGCGACCCAGTCCGGCCGCTCCAGGTCGTGATCCTGCCTCCGTCCTCCTCCCTTCGCGTCCGGATCGTGAACGAGAAGGGCGAGCCTGCGCAGGCGGATCTGCTGATCCGGTACAACGGCGAATTCGTTCCTCGGGCGATCCTGCGCCAGGTCACCGGCCCGTTGCCCGGAGCGGGGCGGGACGGCGAAGTCGTGCTGCCGCGCCTGCCTGCCGGTGCGTACGAGCTGTGGACGGTCACCGCTCCGCAGGACGAGGAGAGCCTGATCGCCGGCAACGGAACCCTCCGCCAGCCGGTGCGGGTGGGACTTTCCAGCGGGGAGGGGAGCGTTACCGTCGTCGCACCACCCCGGTGAGTCCCGGCGGGGGAGGTCACGGTCACACTGAGAGGCCAGGGAATGAACCGCTTGACTCGGTTTGTTCGGCAGTGTTACCGTTTTGACCCCTTCCTGAGAGGGAAGGTGTGTGTTTGTCTTTGCATTAAACCTGCGGCGTTTGCGGTCCACACCTGCGTCGCAGATTTCAGGTAGTTCCCCGTCAGTTGGTCGCTGTCCGGCCCGAGTACCACGGACAACGGATAACGGACAACCGACAACTAGATTCAGGGAGAGTCATGCGTACCTATTTTCCCAAGCAGGGTGACATCGAGCCGCGCTGGTTCATCATCGACGCCGAAGGGCAGGTCCTCGGCCGTCTGTCGACGACCATCGCCAACATCATCACCGGCAAGGCGAAGCCGACGTACACGCCGTTCCTCGACACCGGGGATCACGTGATCGTGATCAACGCCGAGAAGATCCGTCTCACCGGCAAGAAAGAGACGGACAAGATCTACCGGAAGCACTCGCTCTATCCGGGCGGCCTGAAAGAAAAGGCCGCGCGCTTCGTCCGTGCCGAGAAGCCGGAGCACATGATCGAACAAGCGGTGTGGGGCATGCTGCCGAAGAACAAGATCGGCCGCAAGATGCTCAAAAAATTGAAGGTGTATCGCGGCGTGAATCATCCGCATCAGGCCCAGCAGCCTGAGGCGCTGAAGTCCGGCGAGTAATCACAGGAGGATTTCCTTGGCTTTGGTCGAATACTACGGAACGGGAAGACGGAAAACGTCGACGGCGCGCGTGCACATTCGTCCGGGATCGGGCGCGATCACGGTCAACCGCCGCTCGCTGGACAACTACTTCGGCAATGAAGTGCTGAAGATGATCATCAAGCAGCCTCTCTCGCTGACGGAGACGGTCGACAAGTTCGACATCGTCGTAACGGTGGACGGCGGCGGCCCGAGCGGCCAGGCCGGCGCGATCCGGCACGGCATCTCCCGCGCCCTGCAGGTCTACAACGTAGAGCTGCGCAAGCGCCTCAAGAAGGCCGGCCTCCTCACGCGCGATCCGCGCATGAAGGAGCGCAAGAAGTACGGGCAGAAGGGCGCCCGGGCCCGCTTCCAGTTCTCCAAGCGCTAATCCCCATGGTCCCGTTTCTCTAAGCGGTTTGTTCGAAGACAGGAGCGTCGCCAGCTCCTGTCTTCGTGTTTCAAGGCGAATGTTCGATTGGTTTCAATTTTCAATTCTGAAGGAGGGTTCTCTTGGCGGTCTCTATCACGATGAAAGAGCTTTTGGAGGCTGGCGTTCACTTCGGTCATCAGACCAAGCGCTGGAACCCGAAGATGAAGAAGTACATCTTCGGCAAGCGCAACGGGATCTACATCATTGACCTGCAGAAGACGCTGAAGCTCTTTAAGGAAGCTTCCGGGTTCATTGCCAACCTTGCATCCCAGGGCAAGCGCATTCTTTTTGTCGGCACCAAGCGCCAGGCGCAGGATGCCATTCTCGAGGAAGCCAACCGCTGCGGCATGTTCTACGTGAACAACCGCTGGCTGGGCGGCACCCTCACCAACTTCTCGACGGTCCGCAAGTCGATCGAACGTCTCAAGGAGATCGAGTCGGTCCTGGGCGACACCGAGAAGGAAATGTCGAAGAAGGAGCGCGCCTCCCTCGACAAGGAGCGTGACAAGCTCCAGAAAAACCTCATCGGAATCCGCGAGATGGACGGCCTTCCGGATGCGCTCTTCGTGATCGATCCGAAGAAGGAGTACATCGCGGTCCAGGAGGCGAAGAAGCTCGGGATCCCGGTGGTTGCCATCGTCGACACCAACTGCGATCCGGAAGACATCGACTACGTCATTCCGGGCAACGACGATGCGATCCGCGCGATCCGTCTGTTCACGACGAAGATCGCCGATGCGTGCCTCGAGGGCTACAACCTCGCCGAGGAGCGCTACATCGGGGCCGAGGACAAGGGCGGCGATGTCGTCGAGCCGATGCCGGCCGAGATCGTCGCCGAGCCGTTGCAGGCCGCTCCGGCGGTCTGATCTCAAACCGACAGCAATTGGAGGACAGGCGATCCCGCCTGTCCTCTTTTCTCCCCCATCGCGAGGACCGGCGGGATCGCCGCTCCTCCACACACATCCTTCAATAGAGGTTTGACATGACCATCACTCCAGCCATGATCAAGGAGCTCCGCGAGCAGACCGGCGCAGGCTTCGCCGACGTCAAGAACGCCCTCGCCGAGGCCGAAGGAAACATGGAGCAGGCCGTGGTGATCCTTCGCAAGAAGGGTCTCGCCGCCGCGGGCAAGAAGGCCGGCCGCGTCACCGCCGAGGGCACCATCGCCGCCCGCGTCTCCGGACCGAACGGCGTGCTCGTCGAGGTGAACTGCGAGACCGACTTCGTCGGCCGCAACGAGAACTTCCGCCGCTTTGCCGACGAAGTGGCCCAGGCCATCTCACAGAGCAAAGCCGCCGATGTCGAAGCATTCCTGGCCGAGAACTGGCCGGACACGAGCGAGCCGGTGAGCCAGAAGGTCGCCGAGCAGATCGCGGCGATCAAGGAGAACATCTCCATCCGCCGTTTCGCCCGCTACGAAGGCAGCGACAACGCGACCATCGGCACCTACATCCACGGCGGCGGCAAGATCGGCGTCATGGTCGAAGTGGTCGCCCAGAGCGGCAGCAAGAGTGCGGACCTCGATGAAGTGGCCAAGGACGTCGCCATGCACATCGCCGCCGCCGAGCCGCGCTTCCTCCGCCGTGAGGACGTGACCGAGAAGGACCTCGACACCGAGCGCGAGATCGCCCGCGACGCGGCCCTCAAGTCCGGCAAGCCGGAGAACATCGTCGAAAAGATGGTCACCGGCAAGATGGAAAAGTTCTACGGCGAGGCCTGCCTCCTCGAGCAGCCCTACATCAGGGACGACAAGGCCACCGTCAGCCAATACATCGCCCGCCGCGGCAAGGAAAAGGGCTGCGAGTACGTCATCACTCGCTACACCCGCTACAAGCTCGGCGAAGGCATCGAGAAGAAGTCGGAAGACTTCGCCGCCGAAGTGGCCTCGTACATCAAGCAGTAAGCAGCTCCGCAACGAATCGAAAAGGCGACCTTCGGTCGCCTTTTTTGCTATAACCCGCCTCGCATGACCGACGCCTCCCCGAAATTCAAGCGCATCCTTCTGAAGCTCTCCGGCGAGGCCCTCATGGGAGGGCGGCGCAGCGGCATCGACGCGGACGTACTGGCGGGGATCGCCGACGAGATCGGCGAAGTGCGGCAGCTCGACGTCCAGATCGCGATCGTGATCGGCGGGGGGAACATCTTTCGCGGCGTCACCGGCGCGACCCAGGGCATCGACCGGGTGGCGGGCGATCACATGGGGATGCTCGCCACGGTGATCAACGCCATCGCCCTGCAGGACGCTCTCGAGCGCCGCAACATCCCGACCCGGGTCACCACCGCCATCACCATGTCGGAGGTCGCCGAGCCGTTCCTCCGCCGCCGCGCCATCCGCCACCTGGAGAAGGGACGCGTGGTGATCTGCGCTGCCGGCACCGGCAACCCGTTCTTCACCACCGACTCGGCGGCCGCCCTCCGCGCTGCGGAGCTGAAGTGCGACATCATCTTCAAGGCCACCAAAGTCGACGGCATTTACACCGCCGACCCCGAGAAGGACCCGAACGCCGAACGCCTGCCGCGCGTGACCTACCAGCGCGTGCTGGCCGACCGCCTGCAGGTGATGGATGCGGCAGCGATCGACCTGGCGCGGGGCAGCTCCATTCCGATCTATATTTTCTCGCTGCGCGAGAAGGGCAACATCAAGCGCGCACTGATGGGCGAGGACGTCGGCTCAATCGTTTCGGACGAGGTAGCGTAGATGGCAATCAATGACGTGATCAAAGACGTGCAGCACCGCATGGACAGCTCCATCCAGGCCCTGCACTCGCATTTCAAGACCCTCCGCACCGGCCGCGCGAACGCGGCCATGCTCGACAGCGTGCACGTCGACTACTACGGCACGCCGACGCCGCTCGCGCAGGCGGCCAGCATCAAGGTCCCGGAAACGGCCCTGCTGGTGATCGAGCCGTGGGACAAGAACATGCTCGGCGTGATCGAGAAGGCGATCCGCAATGCCGATCTCGGTTTCAACCCTGCCTCGGACGGGAAGGTCATTCGCGTCCCGGTCCCGATGCTCACCGAGGAGCGCCGCAAGGAGATGGTGAAGAAGGCCCATGTCATGGCCGAAGAGTCGCGCACCGCGATCCGCCAGGTCCGCCGCGACGGCAACGAAAAGCTCAAGAAGCTGCTCAAGGACAAGGGGATCTCCGAGGACGACGAGAAGCGCGGTCTCGACGAGATCCAGAAACTCACCGACCGCCACATCGACGAAGTCGCGTCCGTGCTCAAGCACAAAGAGCAGGACATCATGGCCGTCTAGCAAATTGAAAAATTGCTAAATTGAAAATTGAAAATGAGAACTGCGCCCGTCCGATGATTTTCAATTTTCAATTTTCAATTTTCAATTCCGGGGGCGCATGAGCATTGTTGTGATCATCCCCGCCGCCGGCACCGGCTCCCGTTTCGGCGGCCAGATCCCGAAGCAGTTCCAGCCGCTGGCCGGGAAGCCGCTCATCCAGCATGTGATCGAGCGTTTCCTGCTCGATGAAGCGGTCTCGCGGGTCGTCGTCCCGGTGGCCGAGCTGCTGCTCAGCAGCGTGAAGAACAGCGAGCGGGTGGTCTTCGTCGGGGGAGGACAGACGCGGCAGGAGTCGGTGATCCGCGGGCTGGCCGAGACCGAAGGGGCGGAACTGATCGCCGTCCATGACGCGGCCCGGCCGCTGTTCACGACCGAGCTGTTTCACGCCGTCCTCGACGCCGCGCGCGAGCTCGGTGCCGCGGTGCCGATCGTCCCGGTCACGGACACCATCCACGTCATGAACGACGACGCCACCGTCAAGCAGACCCTCGACCGTGCCATGCTCGGCGCCGCGCAGACGCCGCAGTGCTTCCGCGCCGAGATCCTGCGCGACGTGCTGGCGCGCGCGCAGGCGGAGGGCGTTGAGGGAACCGACGAGGCGGGCCTCGCAGCGCGCTTCGGCTATTCGGTGAAAGCCGTCCCGGGCGACCCGCGCAACCTGAAGATCACCTTGCCGGAGGACCTGGAGCTCGCCGAGTCGTACGTCCGGCAGTGGAGCAGCCAGGCGTGATCCGCCCATGTTGAGAATAGGCCAGGGCGTCGACATCCATCCCTTCGACGCCGCCCGCCCCCTGATCCTCGCCGGCGTCCGCATCTCCGACACCGGCGGCCTGGCCGGACACTCCGACGCCGACGCCGTCCTCCACGCCATCACCGACGCCATCCTCGGCGCTGCCGGCGCGGGCGACATCGGCCACTACTTTCCGTCGACCGACGAGCGCTGGCGTAACGCCGACTCCTCGCGCTTCGTCGCCGAGGCGAAGCACATCCTCGACGAGATGAACGCCGAGATCACCAACGTCGACGTGACCATCATCGCCCAGCAGCCGAAGCTCTCGCCCCATCGCGACGCCATGGTCGCGTCGATTGCCCACCTGCTGAACCTGCCGCAGGGACACGTGAACGTGAAAGCCACGACCACCGACCATCTCGGCTTCATCGGCCGCGGCGAAGGGATCTGCGCGATGGCCATCCTGGCCGTCGAGGTGCAGCCGCGATGAGCGTGCGCGTTCGTTTCGCGCCTTCTCCCACCGGCCACCTCCACGTCGGCGGCGCCCGCACGGCCATCTTCAACTGGCTGTTCGCGAAGCACCACCAGGGGACGTTCATCATCCGTGTCGAAGACACCGACCAGGCTCGCTCGACGCGCGAGTCGGAGCAGATGGTGCTCGACGACCTCCGCTGGCTCGGCCTGCAGTGGGATGAGGGTCCGGACACCGGCGGCCCGCACCCGCCGTACCGGCAGTCGGAACGGCGGCCGAAGTACGACGAGACCGCGGCGGCGCTGGTGGAGAAGGGCGTCGCCTATCGCTGCTACTGCAGCGAGGAAGAGCTGGAAGCGAAGCGGAAGCAGGCCGAAGCCGACGGACGTCCGCCGCATTACGACCTGACTTGCTGGATCAATCGTCGCAACGACGATGCGCCGTATGCGATCCGTTTCCATGTCCCCGAGGATGGAGACGTCACCATCGACGACCTCATTCGCGGCGAGGTGACGTGGCGGAAAGAGACGCTGGGCGACTTCATCATCGTCCGCTCGGACGGCTACCCGGTCTACAACTTCTGCGTCGTCGCCGACGACCACAACATGGCGATCACCCACGTCATCCGCGCCGAGGAGCACCTCACCAACACCCACCGCCAGGTGCTGATCTACCGCGCCATGGAGTGGCCGGTCCCGCATTTCGCCCACGTCTCGCTCATCCTCGGACAGGACCGCACCAAGCTCTCCAAGCGCCACGGCGCGACCTCCGTCTCCGCCTACGCGGAGGAGGGGTTCCTCCCCGACGCGATGCTGAACTACCTGACCCTCCTCGGCTGGTCGTCCCCCGAGGGACTGGACGTCTTCTCCCGCGACTACGCGATCGCCAACTTCTCCCTCGATCGCGTCAACTCCGCCCCGGCGGTCTTCGACCCGCAGAAATTCGAGTGGCTGAACGGCCAGTACATCCACGCCATGAGCGCCGCCGATCTCGCGCCGCTGGTACGGCCGTTCTTCGACGTACCGTGGCTGGAAGAGGGGATCGAGGTCGTCAAGACGAGCATCCATCGCCTGACCGAGTTCGCGGGCTCGCTTTCGTTCGTCCTCGAATACACCCCGCCGACCATCGACCGCCCCTTCGCCGAGAAACTCGCCGAAGAGGTGCGCGAACACGGCGCCCCTCGCGACGAGGCGAGCTACAAAGCCATGACCGAGCGCCTCAAGACCGCCACCGGCGCCAAAGGGAAAGCCCTCTTCATGCCGCTCCGCCTGGCGCTGACGGGCTTGGAGCACGGCCCCGAGCTGGTGCGGACGATCCCGCTGCTGCAGCACGCGAGCGAAGTGGATCCGCGGGTCTTATCGCCCTTGGCGCGGGTCGAGCGGATCCTTGCGGTATGAGGTCTTCCAGGGGAGCCGCCGAAGGCGGCGAAAGATCTGTAGGCCCGGCCTTCAGGCCGGGTACACAGAGCGCCCAGGAAGCAAGCCCGCGTAGCGGGCGACAGAAAAGACCGTCCGAGAGCCTCTTGTCTGTCGCCCGCTACGCGGACTCGAAATGGCACCCACGCTTTACCCGGCCTGAAGGCCGGGCCTACAGATCCTTTGCTGCCTGCGGCAGCAGAGGTACGGCGCCCTTCGACCACGGGGTCGTCTGACCATGCTCTACCCCATCCTCCGCCAGATCCTCTTCAGCCTCGACGCCGAGGTCGCACACGAGTGGACGGCCGAGAAGATCGAGCAGCTCCAGCGGATCCCGATCGCCATGCGCGCCATCGAGCGGATCTGCCGCCCCCCCGCCTCTGCCGCGCGGGATCTGCTCGGGATGCGCTTCCGCACGCCGGTCGGCATCGCCGGCGGCTTCGACAAGAACGCGACCATGATGCCGATGCTCGCCGCCCTCGGCTTCGGCTTCATCGAAGTCGGGACCGTGACCCTGCGTCCGCAGCCCGGCAACACGCGGCCGCGGCTGTTCCGCTACCCCGAGGAGCAGGCAATCATCAACCGCATGGGCTTCAACAACGACGGCGCCGACGCCGTCGCCAGGCGGTTGAAAGCGTGGGAACGGGATGCTGATAGTCGCCTATCGACGACGCCCCTTTTCGTCAACGTCGGCAAGAACCGCGACGTCCCCCTCGATCGAGCCACGGAGGCCTACGTTGAATGCTACCGCCGCGTCGCACCGTACGCTGATGCCGCCGTGCTGAACCTCTCCTCGCCGAACACCCCCGGCTTGCGCGACCTCCAGCGTCCCGAGCACCTCGAAGAGCTTCTGAACGCCGTCCGCTCCGTCCGCAAAGGCCCGATCCTCGTCAAAGTCGCCCCCGACCTCGACACCATCCAAATCCGCGAGATCTCGGACGTCTGCCGCCGTCTCGCCGATGGCATGATCTGCACGAACACCACCCTCGACCGCCTGCCCGGCATGAACGAGGCAGGAGGGCTTTCCGGGAGGCCGCTGATGGAGAAATCGACCGAAGTACTCGCCGAGGTCCGCAAATGCGTCGGACCGGGATACCCGCTGATCGGCGTGGGCGGCATCTTCACCGTGGAGGACGTGCGGGCCAAATTCGCGGCCGGAGCCGACCTGGTGCAGATCTACACGAGCTTCATCTATGAGGGACCGATGATTGCCAGAAGGCTTGCTTTCGGTGGGGCGAGCGATGAACGATGAGAGATGAACGATGAACGACTCTGAAGCTCATCGCTCATCGCTCATCACGCATCTCTCGAATCTATGATCGTCTACGGCGCCAACCCCGTCCTCGAAGCCATCCGCGCGCACCCGAAGCGCGTCCGCTACGTTGCCGTCCAGCGCGAGCACAGCGGGCGGATGCAGAAACTGATGGCCGAAGCCGAGGAAGCCGGCGTGGCCGTGAAGATCATGACCACGAACGAGATCGTCCGGCTCGCCGGCCGTGGGGTGCACAACGGCGTCATCGCCGAGATCGGCGCGACCAACTACGCCGACTTCCACGACACCCTGGCCCTCGAAGAGACTAAATTCGTCCTGATCCTCGACGGCATCACCGATCCCCAGAACTTCGGCGCCATCCTTCGGGTCGCCGACGGGTTCGCGGTCGACCTGGTCGTGATCCCGGAGCACGAGAGCGTCGGCGTCACTCCTGCGGCGGTCAAGGCGAGCGCTGGGGCGTCCGAGTGGGTGACGATCGCCCAGGTCACCAATCTGGCCCGAGCCATCGAGGCGTTGCAGCAGAAAGGCTTCTGGGTCTACGCCGCCGCGGCCGACGGCGATCGGGCGGACAAGATCGACTTCACCGGCAAGGTAGCGCTGGTCCTGGGAAGCGAAGGGAAAGGGGTGCGCCGGAACGTGCTCGACCATTGCGACCGGACCATCAGCATCCCGATGTTCGGCCACGTCGACTCCTTCAACGTCGCCTCCGCCGCGGCCGTGCTTTGTTACGAGGTCGTCCGGCAGACGCGAGGTGACGGTTAAGGTTCTTCCGCGAGCAGGCCCTCGATTCGTGCGGAGAGTTCCGCTTCGGAGAGGCGCGTCGCCGTGTACAGGCGCGTGGCTCCCTTCTTGTCGATGAGCGCGAAGCTCGGCGTGGCCGACGCGCCGTAGCGCACCATCGTGTCGGTGTCGATCACGACCGGGATGTCGGCTAGCCCTGGATAGAGCTCGGCCCAGACCTTCTTCACCTTCGCGGTTTCCTCGGCCGGCGTCATCGGCTTCTCATCGGTCGGCGAGCTGTAGAGGCGCGTCACGGCGACCATCGCCAAGCCGCGGGAGCGGTACTTCTCCCACACCCGCGTCAGAGAGGCGGCCTGCGCCTTACAGTCGCCGCACCATTCCGCGAAGAGGAAGACCACGACCGGCTTGCCGCGCAGCGACTGCACGGTGGGTGCGGAGGTACCGTCGAGCTTCGTGCCCTGGATCGGCGGCGCGGCTTCGCCTTCCATTGCGAGCAGATTGATGTTCTTGCGGATCCGCGACCGCAGGGAGAGGGCTTTCGCGGCCGCGATCTGCTGTTCCCAGTAACGGATCGCGGCGCCGCGGCCCTGCCGTCGGTGCAGGAGCCGCCCTTCCACCTCGATTGCCGCGCCATACGGGGTGAGGAGCTTCGGATCTTCGTTCGGGATCTCGCGATGGAGCTCGCGTACGGCCTCGTCCGCCAGCTCGAGCCGGCCAAGCATCTCCGCGCCGCGGGCGATCCAGCCGATCGCATTGAGGTATTCCGCGTCTACGCCGTTCGTCCGCTTGTAATCCTCGGCCGCCGCCTGCCCGGAGGCGAGGTCGCCGGCCGACATCTTCAGGCGCACGATGCGCACGAGCTCGGGAGCCGGCGCCGGCGCGGGGGCGGGCGCAGGTGCTGCTGCCGGCTGCTGCGCGACCAGCGCGCCGCCGATGGTGAAGAGGACCGCGAGTCCGAGGACACGAATCGTCATGGGGAGCTCCTCCAATGTTGCGTTTGGCAGTGAGACGGGGCAGCAGCGGGATGGTTTCGCGGAAATAGGGTTCTCTTGCGTCTCGTTAGGCTCTCTGCTATAACCCGCAGTTCCTCGGCCGCCGCCGGTGAATTTCCACCCGAAACTCCACCGACCATGGCTGAATGTGTCTTTGAAATCATCGATTTAAATAGGAATTGGCGCTGGCATAGCTCAGTTGGTAGAGCAGCTGATTTGTAATCAGCAGGTCGCGGGTTCGAGTCCCGTCGCCAGCTCCAGAAGCAAGCAACGACTCGATGGAGAGTTGGCTGAGCGGTCAAAAGCAGCAGACTGTAAATCTGCCGGGCCACGCCCTACGGAGGTTCGAATCCTCCACTCTCCACCATTTGCGGGAGTAACTCAGGGGTAGAGTCACAGCCTTCCAAGCTGTTGGTCGCGGGTTCGAATCCCGTCTCCCGCTCCAAAGCGTTTTAGTAAGCCCTCGTAGCTCAGGGGTAGAGCACGTCCTTGGTAAGGACGGGGTCACCAGTTCAAATCTGGTCGAGGGCTCCACAACTTGTTCGGTTGCCGGCTGCCGGGTCTCAGGAAGACCGGCAGCCGACAACCGATCACTGATTAATCGACAACGGGGTATCCAATGGCGGCAACGCGCGAGATCATCACGCTCCAATGCACCGAGTGCAAACGGCGCAACTACACCACCACCAAGAACAAGAAGACCACGACCGAAAAGCTCGAGCTGAAGAAGTTCTGCCGGCACGATCGGAAGCGGACCGTTCATCGCGAGACGAAATAGCTCTCAGCTCTCAGCTCTCAGGAGATCGGGCCGGTCGTTCTCCTGAGAGCTGCGAGCTGCTACCTGCGAGCTCTTCACCCAGGGAATTAAACGAGAAAGCATTGCTTTCTCAGCAGTTTGCGGCATCTGCAGGCCAATAGCTCAATTGGTAGAGCAGCGGTCTCCAAAACCGCAGGTTGGGGGTTCGAGCCCCTCTTGGCCTGCCAAATTTCACAGCAGTGACCAGCGACGACTGATCAGGACGGCGGTGTCCGCACTGATCAGTCTTCGCTTGTCAGATGGGATAGCTTGATGGAAGCAAAGGAAACAGCGGTCTCGAAGCCGAAGCAGTGGGTGGCCTCCGTCCAGGAGTTCTTCCGCGACACGTCGGGCGAGATGAAGAAGGTCACCTGGCCGACCCGCAACGAGGTCGTCGGGACCACCACGGTCGTGATCGTGGCCACCATCGTCTTCGCCCTCTTCCTCTGGGGCTGCGACCTGGTCTTCTACAAAGCGATCGACTTCCTCTTCACGCGATTCGGAGCGAGCGCGTAACCAATGGTTGAAGCGACCGGCCAGAAGCAGTGGTACATCGTCCACACCTACTCCGGATTCGAGGAGCGGGTGAAGGAGAACCTGAACCAGCGCATTGACGCCCTCGGGATGCGTCCGAAGTTCGGCGAGATCAAGATCCCGACCGAGACGCTCATCGAGATGAAAGGCGGCAAGAAGCGCGAGGTCCAGCGCAAGTTCTTCCCCGGCTACATCCTGGTCGAGATGGACATGACCGACGATGCCTGGCATCTGGTCAAGAACACCCCCAAGGTGACGGGATTCGTCGGCACCGGCAAGAAGCCGACGCCGCTGACCCCCGAGGAAGTCGACCAGATCCTCACCCAGGTCGTCACCACCAAGGAGAAGCCGAAACCGAAGCACGTTTACGAGCACGGCGAGCACGTGCGGATCATCGACGGTCCGTTCTCGAACTTCACCGGTGTCGTCGAAGAAGTCAACCTCGACCGCAGCACCCTCAAGGTCATGGTCACCATCTTCGGCCGCTCCACCCCCGTGGAGCTCGACTTCCTGCAGGTGAACCGGTTCGACCCGAGCGAAGACCAGCCGCAGGGCGGCGGCTCAGCACAAAAGAGATAGTTCTCAGTTGTCGGCTGTCAGTTGTCCTGACGTGCCGGCAACCGACAACCGACAACTGACAACCAAGGATTCATCATGGCTAAGAAAGTAACCGGCTACATCAAACTGCAGATCCCCGCGGGCGCCGCCACTCCGGCTCCTCCGGTCGGCCCGGCCCTCGGCCAGCACGGCGTGAACATCATGGAGTTCTGCAAGACGTTCAACGCCCGCACCCAGAAAGACTCCGGTCTGATCATCCCCGTGGTGATCACCGTCTTCTCGGACCGCACCTTCACCTTCGTGACGAAGACGCCGCCGGCGTCGATCCTCCTGCTCCGTGCAGCGGGCGTCCAGAAAGGCTCGGGCGTTCCGAACAAGACCAAGATCGGCAAGGTCACCCGCAAGCAGGTCGAAGAGATCGCGCGCCTGAAGATGCCCGACCTCAACGCCGCCAGCGTCGACGCGGCCATCAAGACCGTCGAGGGAACCGCACGCTCGATGGGCATGGACGTAGTCGACTAAAAGAAGAAGGCAGAAGTCAGAAGGCAGAAGGCAGAAGGTCTGAGACTTCTGCCTTCTGCCCTCTGCCTTCTGCCTTTAGAAGCGTGGCAGCGCGTAGCTGTCGCAAGACCAATGTAGGAGGCTCGCAAGAGCCGCTAAGACTACAAGGAGAAATATGGCCAAACACGGCAAGAAGTATCGTGCTGCGGCCGAGAAGGTCGAACAGCGGTCGTATCAGCTGGACGAGGCGTTTGGTCTGCTCAAGCAGATCTCTTTCGCCAAGTTCAACGAGACGGTCGAGCTTTCGATGCTCCTCGGCGTAGATCCCAAGCATGCCGATCAGATGGTCCGCGGGACGACACTGCTCCCCCACGGAACCGGACAGACCAAGCGTGTGCTCGTGATCGCCCAGGGCGAGAAGCAGAAGGAGGCGCAGGATGCAGGCGCCGACTTCGTCGGTGGCGACGACATGGTCGAAAAGATCCAGGGCGGCTGGCTCGACTATGACGCGGTCATCGCCACGCCGGACATGATGCGCTCGGTCGGTAAGCTCGGTAAGGTCCTCGGTCCCCGCGGACTGATGCCGAACCCGAAGACCGGCACCGTCACGTTCGACGTCGCCAAGGCGATTCAGGAGATCAAGGCCGGTAAGGTGGAGTTCCGCGTCGACAAGACCGCGATCATCCACGTTCCGGTCGGAAAGATCTCGTTTTCCGCCGACCAGCTCAAGGACAACGCCTCGGCGATCATCAACGCCGTTCGCAAGGCGAAGCCCCCGGCTGCCAAAGGCAAGTACGTCCGTTCCATCTACGTCTCTTCGACCATGAGCCCGTCGCTTCAGATCGACACGGCCGTGGCCGAGAGCAAGGCGGAGTAAGGAGAGCGCATGAAGAATCGCGAACAGAAAGCGACAGCAATCTCCGACTTCACCGAAGGCATCGGAACGGCGACCAACGCCTTCGTGCTCGACTTCAAGGGCATCACCGTTCCTCAGGTGACCGAGCTGCGCAAGCAGGTCCGTGAGTCGGGTTCCGAGTACGTCGTCATCAAGAACACCCTGGCCCTGATCGCCGTCAAAGACTCGCCGCTCGAGAAGCTGACCGGCACCTTCAGCGGCATGACCGCGATCGCGTACAACACCACCGATCCGGTGGCGCTCGCCAAGGTCCTGACCAAGTTCGCCAAAGACGTTCCCACCGTGCAGTTCAAGGGAGCGCTGCTGGCCGGACAGGTCGTGGCCGCCAACGAGATCCAGAACATCGCCAACCTCCCCTCGCGCGAGGAGCTCATCTCGAAGCTCCTGTACCTGATGCAGCACCCGATCCGCGGCCTCGCGGTCGTGCTCAACGGCACGATCCGCAACATCGCGGTGGTGCTCAATCAGATCGCCGAGCAGAAGGGCGGCGGCGAGTCGTCGGAAGCAAACGCGTAATGACATGTTGGACGGGCCCGGCCCGTCCGTGGGATTGACTCTTTTCTTTAGAACTTTTGGAGGCTGAAATGGCTATTTCGACTGAAGATTTTGTGAAGCAGATTGAGACGATGACCGTCCTCGACCTGGCGAACCTCGTCAAGGCGCTCGAGGATCGTTTCGGCGTGTCCGCCGCCGCTGCCGCCGTCGCGGCTCCGGCCGCCGCCGGCGCTGCCGCCGCGGCTGCCCCGGTCGAAGAGCAGACCGAGTTCACGGTCGTGCTCGAAAGCGCGGGCGACAAGAAGATCAACGTCATCAAGGCGGTCCGCGAGGTCACCTCGCTCGGCCTGAAGGAAGCGAAGGACCTCGTCGAAGGCGCTCCGCAGACGATCAAGGAAGGCGTGTCCAAGGACGAAGCCGCCAAGATCAAGAAGGCCTTCGAAGACGCCGGCGCCAAGGTCACCGTCAAGTAAGTTCGTGTTTTGCATCGTTCCGGGCGGGACGAAAGCCTCGCCCGGAATACGCGTTTTTGATGAAGTAAGAGTCCGGGATCGCGGGGAAGAGGCCGGCAGTTCTTTGCGGCTTGCAATTCTTCACCCGTAATTCTTGATTTCATCTCTGCGAGCCTGAGAAGGGGGGAGCGGCCTTCTCGCCACGGCTCACCCATCGCGTACTCCTCTTCGCGTAGCCTGCGAAGAGGCCTCGCCTGACGCGACCGTCGCCGTGTGGCGACAGACATGACAAGGAGTCCCATCGAATGAACGGAGCCATGCCGAAACAGGAGCCGGTTCGTCACGACTTCTCGAAGATTCGCAGCTATATGGCGCTGCCGAATCTCATTGACGTCCAGAGAAAATCGTACGAGCGTTTCCTGCAGATGAACCTCCTTCCGGAGGAGCGTGAGGACACCGGTCTTCAGAGCGTCTTCACCAGCGTCTTCCCCTTCAGCGACTTCCGCGAGACCTGCTCCCTCGACTTCGTCCGTTTCTCCATCGGAAACTGGGAGTGCAAGTGCGGACAGCTCAAGGGTCTCGAGCACCTGCGCATGACCTGCGCGAACTGCGGGGCCAAGATCATCACCGATCACCCGCATGAAGAGACCGTCAACTGCGGCCAGTGCGGCGTCATCAACAAGAACCGCGTCGAGGTCTGCGACATCTGCGGCAACCCCGTCGACCTGCAGATGAAGTACTCCGTCGAGGAGTGCCAGGAGCGCGGCATGACCTACAGCGTTCCGCTGAAGGTCACCTTCCGCCTCTTCGTCTACGACAAGGATCCCGACACCGGCGTCAAGCACATGCGCGACGCCAAGGAAGAAGAAGTATTTTTCGGCGACATCCCCCTGATGACGGACAACGGAACGTTCATCATCAACGGCACCGAGCGCGTCATCGTCTCGCAGCTCCACCGCAGCCCGGGCGTGTTCTTCACCAAGGAGGGGCCGCGTTCCTTCCTGGCCAAGATCATTCCGTACCGCGGCTCGTGGGTCGAGTTCGAGTACGACACCAAGAACCTGCTCTACGTCCGCATCGACCGCAAGCGCAAGTTCCACGGCACGGTCTTCCTGCGTGCCCTCGGCCTGGAGTCCGACGAGACGATCCTGCGGCAGTTCTACACGCCGATCGGTCTTTTGTCGAACGGTGCCGGCAGCTT
>DASPHC010000049.1:0-39643 GCA_035629865.1 Thermoanaerobaculia bacterium
GTCGAGACCATCCGCGCCCTCGGCCGGATCTGCTCCGCGGAAGACGCCGGCATCCTGGCCGCCCTGAACCGCTTCGCCGCCACCCACCCGAGCCTCGCCCCCGAAGCACGCCGGGCGACCCAGCTCATCGCCGCCCGCGGAGAACGCCCGTGAAACTGCTCCTCGTCCTGATGCTTGCCGCCGCCCACCAGTTCCTCGGAGTTCCTCGGAGTTCCTCGGAGTCCCTCGGGGGCGCCACTACCGCGCAAACAGGAGAGCACGATCACTGCGCTCCCGCCACTCCGAGGAACTCCGAGGAACCCGAGGAACCCCGAGGAACCAACCACACCACCCCCTGGACCCCCGCCGCCGAGCGCAAACCGCTGCAGAACCTCGACATCCCCTTCAAAGACCAGGACGGCCGCGACGGCGTCCTCGGGAAGGTGATCGACAAGCCGGTCCTCGTCACCTTCTTCTACACCCGCTGCCAGAACAGCAAAAAGTGCTCGATGGCCGTCACGCGCCTCACCGGCCTCCAGCGCCAGCTCGCCAAAGCCGGCATCGACGACCGCGTGCGCCTCCTCGCCATCAGCTACGAGCCGCAGTTCGACACCCCCGAGCGCCTCCACCGCTACGCCACCGACCGCGGCCTCCAACCCACCCCCAACGCCCTGCTGCTCCAGCTCGACGCCGCCCGCAACCAGAACCTCGTCGACCAGCTCAACGCCCCCGCCAACTACAACGCCGGCTGGATCAACACCCACGGCGTCGAGCTCACCCTCCTCGACGCCCACGGCCGCCCCGTCCGCAAATACCACACCGTGCTCTGGAACAACGAGCAGGTGATCGCGGATGTGCAGCGCGTGCTCGCGGAGCAGTAGCGTCATCAGGGACGGCTGTCGATTTCGTCAGGTGCTCCTATCGAGAATGTCAGGTACTCCTGTCGATTGAATCATCGACCGCTGACGATTTTATCGGACGGCTCTGACCTATCGATCACAAGCTGCCGTTCCATTGATCAGCCCATCCCCTGATAAATATCACCGCAGACCGTCCGATGGATCGGAGCCAGATGACGAATGTGACGGATGCTCTGGACGAATGGATCAGCCGGCCCTATCTTTGGTATCACCCTACTCCGACGTGAAAGACAGGAGGCACTGATGCCGTCAGCCCCCGACGACCCAACGCAGGATCCCCGCGTCATCCTCGAGATTGTCCGCGCCCTCAAGGCGCGCATCCCCGATTACACCCACATGACGCCCGCGCAAACGATCACGCTCCGCCGCGCCGCCTCCCTGGACCGCGAGTGGATCATCCACGCCATCGCCACCGCCGGCGCCTCGGAGGCCGTCCAGATGTTCATCGGCAAACGCCCCCCCGAACTGCTCGACGAGCTCTCGGCGGACGGGCTGTGGGTCTCGGTCGAACAAGAGCTCAGCTCCGTCCTCGACGGCGTCATCGCCGCCAAAGTCGTCCGCCGCCACCGCCTCGGCCTCATCGCCCTGCAGATCTACGGCATCTCCCGCCAACTCATCCGCCAGAAAGAACACGAGGCCCTCATCCCGTACGTCGAGAAGCTGCAGCAGTCCAACAAGCTCGGGAAGAGGAAGAAGGTGAAGGAGGAGGGGGCAGCGAATGAGTGAGCGTCACTGCCTGGCTGCAGAGAGGGTCTGCGGATCGCGGTAGGGGTGATTCGACAAACCCTTACGGCGGGACGCCGTCCGCCGGCGAGACGCCGCCGGGCCAGCCCGCGCGACGCGGGCGCTCCATACGCGGACGCCGATCCGCGCGGACCGGCCGGCGTCTCGCTCGACACGCAAAAGATCAACTCACGAGAAGCGCGGTCATGCGCCGGAGCGCCGACGTCGCGTCGGCTGGCCCGGCGGCGTCCCGCCGGCGGACGGCGTCTCGCCGTAAGGCTATCCCCAGACGAACGTCACCGGCCCGTGATTCTCCCAGCGACACAATCCCGGAACCTTCCCGTTCGTGGAGATGCCGCAGCAGTCAACCAAGTGGGGAAGAGGAAGAGGTGGAAGATCCGGCGCCCCCAGAGTGAAACAGCGGAGTGGTCGATCACATCCTCACTAGGACGCCCGCGCTGTCGAGGAAAAGCGCCTGCATCAACGATGACCGGCCGACTGCATTTATCGCTTGGACCGCTTGCGGGGGTCCGCAGTATCGACTCACGCACGAGTTCAAGGGGCGGTGGCTTCAGTTGTGGAGGGACATCAGCCGTGCGCCAACCATCGAGGATACGAAGGGCGGCAACCGCACCGTAGAAGTGGTTGAGGACTTGGGCGAAACGCGCTGGCGTGACGACTGCTGACTGTTTCGCTGCTTCTCTGACGCTAAGCAGCCAAGTGGCCAGCGGGTGATTGGAGTTAACGATAGCCGTGCCGGCCCCGGGCGGAAACACCGCCGCAACGTCGGCGCGCGAAAATGATGCCAACGCCACCTTGCGCCACGCCTCTTTGCTACTGACGATTCGATGTAAATCAATGGCGCTCCACGTTACAACCGTGTGCTTGCCCAAGTCGACGTGCGAAGGTGCTTTGCCTTCGGTAATCATACTCCCTACGCGGTAATCCAAAACACTATCCGAAAGATCCACGAATAACCGTGTATGAGCGTCCTCCTTCGGGGTGCCACCGAGCACCGCGATGCGATACGCCACATCAAACTCCGTAGCAAGAATGAGGTCGTCGATTGAAACTAAGCCTTCTGAGCCACCCTTTACGGGAATCAGGCGCGGTACGAACCGCCAGTACGCCGCGTCCAGCGGAAAACCAGAGATGAGGCTGACGCGATATTGCCAGTCGTCCGGGCGACGCAAGAGGCTTTCCTCGACGTGCTCTCGCGCGATCGCCGCAACGTATTCAAGCACATCCTCAGGGTCAGAAAACTCCTGTCGAGTGCGACTCACAGAAACACGTGCGTCCGCACTCCTGATGTCGACGCGCGCTATCCAATTCGAAGAATGGTCCTGACGAGAAACGGCGTAATGAATCCCGTGGAGGAAGTACTCAGAACGAGCCGCCAGGACGCGAAAGGGGTTACGCATATTGTATTGAGCTAAACTGAAGTTCCAGTACTCATCCTCCGCGACACGACGCGCGAGGACGTACACTTCTCCCTCGAGCCTCGCGATTTGCAGAGGAAACACGCGGAGGAAATAGACGGCACCCTCTTTCTTCGACGATGGCATTTCGTACGTGAAATCGGAGGCACGCTCGGCTCGTACCGTATCCGTTCTTTCCCCGGCGATCACCCGGATTGGGAACTCCACCCGGCGACAGGTAGTCTTCACAAAAGCGCGTAGCGCCTCCTCGCTCAATGCATCACGAAGAAGAATGTCGATGCGCGTGCCTCTCTCGGTCCGGCTGCTTTGTTGCGGGAGGACGTAATTCCGAGCCCCGCGAAGCACGAGCTGGATCGCGCCGTCAGTCGAGGAAAGCTTATGAGTGTCGACGATGACGTGGTCACTCACCGCAAAAACAGACAGGAAGCCGATGCCGAACCGGCTGGTGGGAACGAAGGCAAACGACTTCAGGAATTCATCGGAGCGGTAGAACGACCGGCCGAGTTGCAGCAGGTAGCGGCTGATCACATCGCGGTCCATACCCACCCCGCGATCGATGATCGTCAGGAACTGCCGCAGCTCCTCCGGTGACGCCGGATCCGGCCGATAGGGGCGCGTCTCCAGTACCACGTCCACTGGGTACTGTTCGCGTGTCTGTTCGTCGACTTGCGTCGGCGACGATGGCGTCGCGCAGCCAGCCGCCGCGAGGTCCATGTACATCTGCACGCGCGAAGCGTCGAACGCGTTCTGCAGCAGCTCGCGCACGTACGCCAGCGGCTCGTCGTAGACATCTTTGATGAGGCGCTCGAAGATGGTGTGGGCGTCGAGCTCGAACTTCCAGTCTTCAATGAAGAACGTGGCCCCTTCAGCCTTGTCGATGTGGATCGTGGCGGCCGCGCCGTTCATGATGGCGGTTGGCGGCTTCCAGCCGTCATGCCTCCTGGCGTGGGCCATGAGCGTCCCGGCATTCCCGGCTTCGGCTTCAATCCAGTGACACCAGTCCCGGAGCGTCTGGTACTGCTCTTTCGTCTCGCACTCGGCGCGGATCCCGATTACGTCAGGTCCTACGTCGAACGTGCAGATGGCGCTGTACTGCTCCCAGTGGGCGATGCTGTCCTGCGGCAGCGGCGACGCCGCATTGAGGAGTAGCGGGCAGGCGCGGTCGGTGCGCATGTCGAGGAGGTCGCCGAGGCGGAGGAGGATCGCCAGCCAGCGGACGTTTGCGTATTCGTGACGGATCAGGGTCCTTTGCGGGTAACGCTTCTCATCCTGGAGGTCGTGGTGCGACAGGCCATGACCGACGCAGAGGTCCGACACGGTCCGCTCGAGCATCGGCTCGTGGAAAAAGTACTCGCCCAGATGCTCGCGGTACTCTGCCACCATCCGCGCAGCGCGCTTATGGTGCACGCGTCGGACGAACTCGGCGATCAGGTGGCGCGTGTGCAGATCGGCCAGAAAGTGTTTCTCCGGGGAGTTTTGCGCCGCCGCTTCGTCGCGAAGCTTCTGCACGTCCGCCCACTCTCGAGCCATCTGCGTCTCGATCCAGCGCTTCCATTCGTCCGAGGCGAGGATGGTCCGCTTCTCCGCGTCGGACACCACCATGCCGGCGTCGTGTAGGTAAGCGGCGGCGATGAGCGCATACGCCTCGATTCCACTGAGCTCGACGACGGGTTTCTTCGGGTTGTCCTCCGCGAAAAGAATGTGCGAGAGCGACGCGATGATGTTGTCGCTATGGTCGACCGCGTGGGAGGTGTAATGCGGGAACGTCTGGGAGACGTAGCGCAGCCAGCGCTCGATCGTGCGCCGAAGTCCCTGCGCGGCCGCAAAGTACTCGGAATTCGTCTGCTGCAGCCAGCGTCCGAGCGCCGAGGTCTCGAGCAGGTTCATCGTGTGAACGAAGTATAGCCGGGCCTAATCGGCCAGCCCGGCCAAAACCGTTCTGCTTGCTCGATTTCGGAAAACACGCGATCCTGTCCCACACATCCCATACAACCAGCATCCCGATCAGGAGGACGTCATGTCCGTGACGCAGCGGGCTGTAGCTTCGAGCGAGAACGAGCAGTGGGCGCGCGAGATCATCGGCGGAGCTCCCCTTCCCGACGTCGACGAGGTACTGCGGCGCGCGAAGGGTCTCAAGGGGGAGTACCGGTTCGATCTCGCACGGCGCGTGCTGGCGCTGGCGGACGTCCAGGAAGGACACCCGCGATACACCTTCATCCACCAGCAGATCGCGAACTGCACGTACAAGGATGAAGACATCCCCATCCCCCACCGCTATCAGTTGGCGCTGGAGATCCTGCGCGAGAAGTGCGCGCTGGAGACGACGCTCGACACGGAGACGCTCGGCCTCGGCGGCGCGGTCTACAAGCGCCTCTGGGAGTACGGCGGGCAACGGGAGCATCTCGAGCGGTCGCTGACGTCCTATCACAAAGCTCACGAGCAGAATCCGCGGGACGAGGGATGGGTGGCCATCAACACCGCCTTCGTGCTCGACCTCCTCGCCGCGCAGGAGGCGAAGACGGTCGACGGGATCGCGCCGAATGTGCCACAGCAGCGCTTCGCCGAGGCGCACGCTATCCGGGCGAAACTCCTCGCCGACCTGGTCGCCGCGGCGCCGGAGAAACCGTCGTGGTGGTATTGCGCCACCATCGCCGAGGCGGCGCTGGGGACCGGACAGTTCGAGACGGCCGTGGATTGGCTCAGGAAAGGGACCGATGCGGACGCCCAGCCGTGGGAGCGCGCGTCGACGGCGCGCCAGCTCGCGGTGATGGTGCGCGTGCAGTGGGACCGCCTCGGCGACGACTACGGCGACGCCGCACAGGCGGTCCTCGAAGCAGGCCTCGGCATCACCCGCCAGACCGTCAAGAGCGTGCTGCTCGGCAAAGTGGGGCTGGCCCTCTCCGGCGGCGGCATGCGGGCCGCGCTCTTCCACATCGGCATGCTGGCCAAGCTCGCGGAGCTGGACGTGCTGCGGCATGTCGAAGTCATCTCGTGCGTCTCGGGCGGCTCGATCGTCGGCGCTTTCTACTACCTCGAGCTGAAGAAACGGCTGGAAGCGAAAGCGTCGCTGTCCCAGGACGACTACATCGACGTCGTGCAGACCGTGGAGCGGGAGTTCCTGGCGGGCGTGCAGCAGAACATCCGCACCCGCGTGGCCAGCAACTTCTTTCGCAGCCTCGAGATGGCGACCGTGCCCGGATACTCGCGCTCCACGCGCACCGGCGAGCTGTACGAGTCGCAGCTCTACAAGCGCGTCGACGGAATCGGCAAAAGGGAACTGCGCCAGGTCCGCATCGACCCGTTCGGGAGCACCGGCTTCAACCCGAAGTACGGCAACTGGACGCGCGACTCCAAGGTACCGATCCTCGTCCTGAACGCCACCACCGTCAACACAGGCCACAACTGGCAGTTCACCGCCACCTGGATGGGCGAGTCTCCGCAGGCCATCAACGGCGCGGTCGACGCCATCCCCCGGCTGGAGCGGATGTACATCGACGGCCGCAACGAGATCCCCGACCAGTTCCGGAAGTTCCGCCTCGGGCACGCCGTCGCCGCGTCGGCAGGCGTGCCGGGACTCTTCGAGCCGGTGGTCATGCGCAAGCTCTACCCCGACCGCACCGTGCGGCTCGTCGACGGCGGCGTGCACGACAACCAGGGGCTGGCCAGCCTCATCGAACAGTCGTGCGCGATCATGCTCGTCAGCGACGCCAGCGGCCAGATGACGGAGGCCCAGAACCCCGGCGGCGGAGCAATCTCGGTGTCGTTGCGGACCAACGGCATCCTGCAGGCCCGCGTGCGCGAAGCGCAGTACAACGAGCTGCAGACGATGCGCCGTTCCGGAGTGCTTACCGGCTCGATGTTCATCCACCTGACCAAAGACCTGGAGTCGGAGATCGTCCCGTTCGTCGGCGAGAAACACGCGGGAGAGAAGAAGCAGCAACTGCCGGAGACGACGTCGTACGGCGTCGACCGCGAGGTGCAGAAGCAGCTCGCGTCGATCCGGACCGACCTCGACTCCTTCTCCGACGCCGAGGCCTACGCGCTGATGATGAGCGCCTACCTGATGACGGAGCGGTCGTTCCTGAAGGAAAAGTGCGCGCCGACGCTGCCGCTGAACCCGACCACCGCGGACTGGCAGTTCCTCCGCGTCCGGGAAGCCGTGACCCAGCCGAAGAGTGACGACAACCTCCGGATGCGGCGCCTGCTCAAAGTCTCGCCGATGCTGGCGATCAAGGTGTGGTGGCAGTCGAAAGTGCTCGGCGGGCTCGCCGTCGCCGGCGCCCTCGCCGCCGCGGCGGCCTTACTGGTCACGCTGATCCTGCAGTGGGGCTCGACCCCGCAGTGGCTGCAGAAGACCGGCGCGTATCTCGGCAATCCCGACAACCTCCCGACGACCGGCACGCTCACCCTCTGGGCGCTCGGCATCGTGGCCCTGATCGGGGTCCGTTACTTCGCCGACAAGGCACTGCACTTCCAGAAACGCTTCGGCGAGTTCCTCCTCGGCGTATCCCTCTCGACGGTCGGCTTCGTCGCCTCCTGGCTCCACCTCACCCTCTTCGACCAGATCTTCCTCTGGTATGGACAGTGGCCGGAGAAGAAGGAAGGCGCGCTCCCCTCGGCCATCGCCGAACGGGGATCGCCGCAAATGTCGATCAAAGCATCGGCGCCATCTGCCGCACCCAGGAAGAAGGAATGGACTCCGGTCGTACGGAGAATCCTGAATATGTTTCCACCGCCGCGGTAGGAGGCATCACAGCCGCGGAACGGCGAAAGAATGTATTAGCAGTCACGACTGATCCTAAATGTGGCCCGGACTTTTAGTCCGGGCCCGCAGCATCCGTGAACGTCCGACCGCCGAATCCCACGGCGATGGCGAGTGATAGAGGCAAACCCGTACTGGGAAGGCTGGACGGCGTGCCCTGCCGCCGTTACACTTCCGTCACACACTTTTCTGACAGGGACCATCGTATGTCGCGCGCATCCGCCGGTATTGCTGTGCCGTGGTGGAAGGCGGTTTCCCCGCGAACGGCGGGATTGTGTGTGGCGGGGCTGGCGGTGGTCGTCATCGCGGCGTACTTTTTCCCGGATGCGCGCCTGCCGCTCCTGACGCTCATCGCAGGAGCCGCGGCGAGCGCGGTGGTTTTTGCGAAGTCGGCGCCGGATCGGGACGGCAACGCCGCCGTCGCGGTGGAGGTCGAAGTCGCGAACGGGATCTCACCCACCCGCGCGCGCGGCGTGCTTCTCGGCGCGGTGCGCGATCTGGACGGAGTGTGCGGCGACGCCGCCACGGCGTGCGGCATTGCACGGTTGAAGAGCTCCGGCGTCACCTACCGGATCTCGTTTTCCCTTCGCGCCGATGCCGACGCGGACGACATCACCTCACGCGCGCTGACCCGGGTCTGGCACGCCATGCAGCGCGAGGGATGGGTCGCCGCGGCCGCCGCGGCGGACTCCTCGTCGATTGCCCTCACGGCAATCGACGCCGCGCCGCTGTTCGTATCGCTTCCGGCGGAGGTCCGCCGCGAGATGGCGGCCGGCGCGGAGCTGGAGTTGTGGGACACGGGCGAATGCGTCGTCGAGCAGGACGCCGTCGCGGACTCCTGTTTCATCGTCCGCCGCGGCCGGCTGGGCGTCCATGTGTCGAACGGCGATGCGGAGACGCAGATCGCCACCCTGCATGCGGGCGATCTGTTCGGAGAAATGAGCCTGCTGACCGGGCAGAACCGGTGGGCGACGGTGCGCACCGAGGAGGATACGGAGCTCGTACGCATTCGCGCGGCGGCGCTGAAAACGGCTTTGACCCGCTCTCCGGAGCTGGTGCAACTGCTGGCCGAAAGCGTGGCCACGAGGCGCGACCATCTTCTCGCAGCACGATTCAGTCTCGAGCAGGAAACGCCCGCCACTCTGCCCGACGACATCAGGAGGTTTCTGGAGGTTTCGCGCGACCGGGCGCAACCCTGAGGCAAGGACGAATCGATGCCACAGCTCAACGATCAGACCATCCGGCGCCGCCTGCCGCACCCCGTTGCCGTCGCCTGGCAGCGTGTTGCACTCGCGCAGAACGACGCCGAGCGGATCAACAGGCTGATCGCCTGTAACGAGATCGTGCTGCGGACGCTCGTCGCGCTGCTCCTTCCGGACTACCTGCGCGGAGCCGCCGACGAGCAAGTCGAGAACGCGATCAAGAAGCTCGAGAAGCCGTCGGGAGGAACCTGGCTCAATCTGGTCCGCTCTCTCATCCGCGCGCTCGGCACGCGACAGGATCCCACCCCGTTCATCCCGCAGGTGCGCGAGTGGTACTACACCGCCAGCGGAAAGCTGACCCCCGCAGCCAGGGCGCTCGATGCCATCGTGCAGATGCGCAACCTCGTCGTTCACGAGGACGCCGTGGTCACTCCGGCACGCACGAAGGAGAGTGTCGTGAAGCTGCAGACCTCCGTCCGCGCCGCCATCGGCAGCATGGACTGGATGCTCGGCTACCGCCCGTTCCGGGTGCTCACCATCGAGCCCACCCGCAGGAAGACGTTCACCGGCAAAGTGCAGTTCCTCACCGGCCTGGCGGAGGAGAACGAGCCGAAGACCGGTGAGTGGGATGCCTTTCTGGTCAAGGACTCGGTGTATCTCGCCAATCCGGGCGGGACCGCCCTCCTCGAGCTGAGCCCGTTCCTGGAGGTGATGACCGACCCCCGCACCGGTCAGGAGCACCTCTACCTGATCAAGGACGCGCCCGGACTGCGCCAGCTCGTCCGCGCCCACGAGGGATCCGGTTCCCAGATCACCAGCGCCGTCACGACGTTCGAAGAGGAAGTCCCGTTCGACGAATGGCTGGCGACGCGCGAGAAGATGAAGCTTCACCAGGACATCAAGACGAGCAACGGGGTGTTCCGCGCCGGTTCGGCAGACTCGGGAGTCCGCGATCCCGGAGACCTCGGTTCGCGCTTCAACAACCTCGGCGAGCTCGGACGCGGCGGCATGGCCACGGTCTACCGCGTCTACGACCGCCAGGCCCGGGAAGAGGCGGCGCTGAAGGTCCTCTCCCGCGACCTGTCGGAGGAGGAGAACTACCGCATCCGGTTCCAGCGCGAAGCCAAGAAAATGCACGACGTGGAGCACGAGTGCGTCGTCAGGATGACCGAGGTCACGACGCTCCCGAGCGGCCAGCCGTGCCTGAAGATGCCGGTGATGAAGCACGGCAGCCTGCACGAACGGATCATGCCCGGCCGGGGATGCGCCGAGGCCGACGTCCGGCGGTGGGCCGGCAACGCGCTCAGCGCGCTCGAGCAGGTCCATGCCGCCGGCATCACCCACCGCGACATCAAGCCGAGCAATTTCCTGCTGGCCGATGACGGGAGAGCGATGCTGACCGATTTCGGGATCGCCCTCAGCGAGGGCGACGAACGGCTCACGCGCACGCTCGAGCAGATGGGTACGGTCGCCTACATGTCCCCCGAACAGCGCACGCTGCGCGAGGTCACGAAAAAGGCCGACATCTACAGTCTCGCCGTGGTGCTGCACGAACTGCTCACCGGCGAGCTGCCGGAGACCAATCCGGGGATCGGCATTGCCACGCCGTTCGGGGAGCTGATCCTCGCGATGGGGGCGACCAGTCCGGGTGCGCGCCCGACGGCGGCGGAGGCGTTGCACAGCCTGCGGGCGCTGCCGCCGATCGTTTCGCAGGCGAAACCGGCGGAGGCCGAGGGCAAGACGAAGAAACCGCGGAAGAGCGGGCCGAGAAAAACGCCGGCGAGCCGAAAGCCGGGGACGGAACCTGTCCACCCGCCGCCGTCTCCTGCGGTGCCCACGCCCGTGTTTGACGCCGCCCGGCACGAAGCGGCGCAACGCGAGCTCGCGCTGCGGACGCGCAACCAGAAGCTCGCCGCGGTGGCGGTTCTGGTCGCGCTCTTTGCGTTCAACTATTTCGAGACGTCCGTGGAGACCTGGTTTCGAACCGAGCACCGCCTCGGTATCGAGACCGAGCAGTATCTCGGTGAAGCGGCGCACTGGTTCGAGAACCGGCTCGACTTCGCGCAGCACGACGCGACGAACATCGTCGCCTCGCGCGGCTTCTCGGCCGTCTACTTCTTCGTCTTTCCCCTGCTCACGCTCGGGACCATGGTGTTCTTTGCCATGCGCCGCGATGCTTGGCCGCTGCTGCTGCTGGCCGTGTCCGCGGTCATCGACTACCTGATCGCCCTGCCGTTCTTCCTGTTCCTGCCGATCCCGGAGCGGTGGGCGTATCCCGAGTCGAACGCGATTCTGCTGTCGGACCTCTGGACGACGGCGCTGATCGGCGCGTTCCGCCCGTTCAGCGGCTTGAACAACTGCTTCCCGAGCTTCCACGTCTCGGCCACGGTGATCGTGATGGCCTGCCTCTTCCGGGCGCGGATTCCTTACCGGAACGTCAC
The DNA here is from genome assembly GCA_035629865.1 of Thermoanaerobaculia bacterium. GTDB lineage: Bacteria > Acidobacteriota > Thermoanaerobaculia > Gp7-AA8 > Gp7-AA8 > QHVT01. The sequence continues at coordinate 11,467 of DASPHC010000049.1, forward strand.
GATCCCGGCGGGGCTGGCCATCGTGCTCTCGACCTTCGCGCTCGGCATCCACTGGATCCCGGACATCCTCGCCGGAATCGCCTCGGGTCTGGTGAGCGTCTGGATGGCCGAGCGGCTGCTGAGGCGGTGGAACGTCCTCAGGCCTTCGCGCCCGTCGGCGGTGCCTTCGCCACCACCAGCTCGCCGGACGACGGGCTCTCCCCTTCCTCTGGCATACGAGCCCGGCGCCACGTCTCAATGACCGCGGCAAGGGCGGCGCCGAGGAAGAGCACCACCAGCACGATCGTGAGATAGCGGAACATCGGCATCTCGACTTTGGGCCGGACGAGAAAAACGCGATAGGCGACGTTCGACATCGGGTTGAGCTTCAGTTTCGCTCCAGTCGTTTTCAGCTGCCATTTCCGCCGGTCCGCGGTGTCGATTTGAAACGACGTCAATGTGAAGTCCCTGCTGAACTCGTGTTTCGCGGGATCGAGCCACGTGATCTGCTGCAGCACGACCGACGTCAGCGGGCGCAGCGAGAGATTGATATCGCGCAATACTGTGCCTGATTCGAACGGCCATACGTATCGAATGCGGTTCATCTCCGCGTGAATACGCGCCTCGACGCGTGTCGGCAGATCTTCGGCAACGTTCCTGAAGCTGATATAGAACTCCTGGTCCTTCACGAGCCCTTTCGGAAGGCCGTTGATTCTGCTGGTCAGCTTCATTGCACCGTCGTAAGGAAGCGAAAGGGTCCAGGTGAAGTCTGCGCCGGTCTTGTGGAAATTCGGATCGCGGATCACGAATTCGGTGTCCGCAAACCGCACGGCATCCTCGACCGCCTCGACGTAAGGCCGATAACGAGCGCGCTCGTCCGGCGGATATCGCACTTCGACAGTAACAGGCGTCGGCTGAGGAAGGGCCTGCCGGCGCAACGCCGCCAGTGCCTTTCTCGCCTCCTCGGCTTTTCCAATCTCATCCCAGCAGAAGACGTCCCCTTCGAACTTGACCGGAGGGCGTCCGCAGCGTGGCTTCATCGTCCGAATGGCGTTTCGCAACGCCTGCTTGCGGTCCTCGGGCAATTCGATCGAGCAGACCAGCAGATCGTTGGGGAGAACAGCGTCGAGTCGTACGAACCATAGATCCGTTGCGGACCGATGCTTGTCGTAGGTTCCGTCCCAAACCGCTCCGATATCGGCAGCGGGCGGCGCGCCGGTCTTGGGGTCGGGCCTCAGACTTCTGATGATCGCCGACGACGATGAGCCGGCGTCGAGCGATTTCACCGCAATCGGATACATTGGCGGTTTCTTGTCCTCCGGGCCGGGAGGCTTGTACGACTCGCTAACCTGATAATCGAAGACGTCGTGCTCGCGGAAAAACAACGACGGGAGGAGATAACTGGAGGTGCTGAATGCGTCGTGATAGACGAACCGGCGTCTGCCGCTCTTTAGATATGCCGCGATCTGGTCCAGAGTCGGCTTCTCCTTGAAATCCTCTTGCCGGACAACGAAGTATGCGTTGTAGATGCTGGCGGTTTCGCCCTCGTGCGTTTTTCTCTCGTAAGCGGCGAGAGTTTCGAACCGCGCGCCGAGGAGCTCCGCCGCGACGAAAGCGTATGGCGTCAGACGCGCCACATACAACGGCTGTTCGGCCGCCGCAACCGCCTCGATGACACCGGAGTAGTCCCCTTTGGGATCGGAATTGAGCTCGATGCCGGTCTCCTGCGCGAGGTAGGACTGCAGGACTTCGTTCGACTTGGTCTCCTCCGGGTCTTCATTCCGCTTCACGCTGATGAAATTAACAACTCCACCCTCCTGCGCAAGGGCGGACCCGACAAACGCAGTCGTGAGAACGAGCGCGCGTGCGGCCGAGGCGATGAGACAACGCGAAGTCACGACGTCCTCCCAGTTCAGTTCAGTTGTGCCGGAAAGGTGGATAGTCTAGCACCGCCCGGCCCGTCACTCCGAATGATCCATTTTCCAGAACCCCTTGAGAACGATGGCAATGAACATCCCGAACAGCGCGTCGAGAACGATATGGCGCGGAAAGAGGGTCATGTGCAATACCGGCGTGTCGGCGATGTCCGTCGGGACAATCCAGTCATGAGCGGCAACCGGCTCGCCCGCAATCCACGTCTGCCTGCGGTCGTGGAGGTCTTTCTCGAACTTCACCAGCGGTTCGAGGAGAAGGTTGAACGTGAGCGCGATGGCAAAGCCGTAGGCGAAGAGACGCCCGGCCGCCACCACCACGTTGTGCGGCGCCGCGCGGCCTCCGTGACGCCGGATCAGTTCCGCCAGAGCCCAGGTCGCGGCAGCGAAGAACCCGACCGCCAGCAGGATGTACCGGACGTCGTCGAGCTGTAATGCCATGTGCAGCGTGATCTCGTCGCGGATGGTGGCCGTATAGACGCCGATCAACACCGGGACGACGTAATGCGGCAGGAAGAGCTTGTACCGGAGCGATTCGACCGAGTCGTGCTTGCGCACGCTGCGGCGCTTGTGCTTCCACTCCATCACCGCCGCCCCGAGCGACACGATCCCCAGAACGACCGTCAGGACGTCGATCACCCCACCGGCCCACCACGCGGCGGATACGCTCGTTCCGGCCGCGATGAAGAGCACCAGATAGAGCAACGGAACCACCACCGTCCAGCCGGACATGCAGATGCGGAGCGGCCTCGACGGAGGCTCGAAACTGTATTCGTGGATCCGGTGGCGCGCCCGGCGGATGTCATAGCGGCTGATGAGCACATCGACGAGTCGCGCGTACGCCGTGTCGATGGCTTCGGCCGGAAGGGAGAGGACGTCCCGCATCCGGCCGTACCACGCGTCCACGGTGGTGCCGGCGTCCGGTGCCGCGATCCGCACGAGCGTCTTCTCGACGCGGCCGTACTTCTTCTGTACGTCTTCGCGGCCTCCGAGATCGCCGCGCAGGCGCGAATAGGCGTGCCGGACTGCCGGCGTATCCGCGGCGCCTGCCAGCCGCGCTGCAACACGAACCGCGGTGTCGGCACTGCCGGCCGCCTGAAGAGCCGGCCAGTCCGTCACGAAGCGGCTCAGGGTCGACGCCTGCAGCATCCGCAGCGAAAGGGCCTCGAGGTCGTCGTCCTGGCGGGCTGTCTCTTCGAGCATTCCGGCATACGCATCGAGCATCCCGGCAATGTCGCGGAGAGCCGTGGCCACGGCACGCGCGAGGGGCGTGTCGGTCAACGCGGACGCGCTGCCCGCGATCGACGCCGCGGTTGCACGGACACGGTCCGGATCGGTGACGAAGACGCCGTCCCGGCGAATCGACTCGATCGCTACCGCGCATGCGAATGACGATTGCGCCAGATCCTCCAGTTCGCCCCACTCCCGCGACCGGTAGCTCTTCCGGTGTTGTTGCAGCTCGTCGAATATCTCCCAGTTGAGCTTCGGAAGCCGGACGGCGAAATCGAGGAGCAGGGTGACGGCCAGCCCGGCCGGACTGGCCTCCTGCGATCCGGCCAGCGTCAGGAACCGCGCAAACATTTCCGTCTTCGCCAGGGAGGGTTCCGCGTCGGCGAGCAGGAAATGATCGGGAGCGGTATGCCGCAGTTGGTCGCTCACCAGGCCGCGCACGCGGCGAATATTGTCCGCGGCGCCGGCGAGAAATCGTTGCCGGATCTCCCTTCTCTCGGCAGGCGTGAGCGGAACATCGGATGCAGCGGCGGTCCTCGCGAGGAGATGTCTCAGCTTCTCCGGCGGCGGCGGATTCTCGATCGCGGCCACCTTCGACAGCAGGTCGTATTCCTCGGCTGTCGGCGCGAGGCCGCGCGCACGCGATGCCGCCAGGAGCAGAAAGGCCAGCCGGGAGGTACCGCCAACGGCCGGAGCAGGAGCGCCGGAGAAATATCCGGAGGCAGCGCTGGTGAGAAGCTTGGCGTCGCCGTAGAGGCGCGCATCGGCGGGGGTGAGTACGAAGCAGTGGGCTTCCGCGAGCGCATCGGCCCACCCGCCTTCCAGGGCGGCGGCGACGAGCATCCAGCGCGCCGCGGCGCTCGACGTCGAGGCATGCAGAAGAATGCCGATGAATGCCGGCGACACCCGCGCCGCGCTGCGCGCGCCCGCTTCGCTCACCTTTCCGAGGAGCTCGGCCGCGGAGCAGACGCTGCGCATCTTCCCCACCAGTGCGTCGATCGAGGCGGCCAGCGCGCTGTCGGACGTCTCCTCCGCCGCCCGGTCGAGAAGCTCTCCGGCGATTTGCAGGATGGCCGGCCTCTGCTCGGGCTCGACCGCGCCACCGAGCAGCCGGGTCAGGCCCCGCGCCGCCCGTATGGGATCTTTTTCAATCAGATTCCGCACGCCGGCAAACGTGGCGGGCACGGAAACGTCTGTCCCGGCGGCGCTGCCGGCGGTCTCCTGCGCGATGGACTCGAGCACGGCGGCGGACTCGGGAGCGGTGCCGCGGATCGCGTCCGCCAGGCAGACGATCGAAGCCCGTGCCCGAGGCATGTCCCGCAGACGCGACGCCAGTGAGATCGCGGCGTTGAGCACCGGCTCTTCGGGCATCCTGCCGCTCCGGAAACGCGCCGTGACGGCGTCGAGCAGTAACTCTTCGCCTCCGGCCAGTCCTTCCTCCGTGATCTGCGGGACGAGCAGCTTGGGCTGGTCCCCGGCGGCGATCTCGAGCAGCCGGCGCACGTCGCGACGCCCGCAGCCGTCCGCGTAACGTTCGAGCCGATGCCGTTCCCGCGCGGCGGCCACGAGGGCATCGACGCGGACGGCAGGATCGTCGTTTCGCGTGAGGCCGAGGAGGACATCCGGCGCGAGCGCCATCAGGCGCTCGTAGCTCTCCGCGTCGGCGCGTGTCGCGAGCGCAACCACGGCGTCGACACATTCCCGGTAGATCTGCGTCCGCGACGCCGCCGTGTCGCGCGACCACGACTCGATGGCCTGGACGATCGCGCCGAAGGCCTTTTGCCGCGCGGCCGCATCGGCCGACTTGCGGATGCTCTCCAGCGAGGCGTCGACGATCTCGCTGATGCGCGCCTTCGTCCACTCCGTGCTTTTCCGGACTTCGTCGAGAACCTGCCTGGGAGGAAGGACCGTGCCCCAGCGCGGTGCGTCGACGATGGTGAACGCGAACCCGCGTCCGTCGTACCACGGGTCGGAGTTGTCGAAGCCGGGACGCGGCCTGCCGACGCGCGGGATTCCCCTCTTCAACCGCTCCTCGGTCTCGATGGCGTCGAGGCGACGGCCCAGACCGCGAAGGTCGAAACGGGAATCGGGATCGATCGAGATCACGGGGCGAACCCACTGAGCAATCCCGGCCGCCGGGTCGGCCGGCACGGTGAGGAAAATGGCCGTGGCGTGGATGTAGTCGTTGTAGGCGCCCCGCATGACGCTCTTGAAGAAGCCGGCGCCCGACTCCGGGTCGAGGATGGAGGCGATCCTGGCTTGCCCGGAGCCGGTCGTCTGCTCGCGCCACGGCAGGTCCAGCTCGAAGACGCCGTCGAGCTCCCCCCCGGCCGCCACACCGGAATCGAGCCCGATGCGCGCCGCGTCTTTCGCGAACGCACGGATCTTCGCTTCGATGACGGCTTCGAGCTCGCCCAGATCGGAAAGGGAGCCGCGCAGGTCGACGAGATTGAGGTCGCCGATCTTGCGGTCCCGGGCGACGATCAGCGCGCGGCCGAGAATATCCTGCCCCTGCTGGATCATCTGCGACCACGCCTGTTTCGGCGTCGGCGCCTGGCGCCGGATCTCGTCGTGCAGCGCGATCACCGAAAGGTAAGGCGTAAGGGGCACGTCTCCGGCGTCGACCGGGAGGCGCAGGCGGGTCTCGCCGCGGTCGATCCGCCGGGCCGACTCGGCGATCACCGGCGCCCACTGGTCCCATCCCTCGGGAAGACCAGGCCCCTTCGATCGCGCCTCGAGCAGCTTGCAGACCAGGAATGAGGAGGCGATGCAGTCGTAGTCGGGATTTTCGTGCATCACCAGCCGGATCGGCTGGCCCATGTCGTCGCCGGTGATCCATTCGGTGACGAGAGCCGGCCGCGCGGCGATGAGGGACGAGCTGCACGCGAAACTGTCGCTCTCGAGCGAGTCGCCGTGCGTGTCGATCACCCCCGGCAGGCTCTGGTTGCCGATGTCGATGTAGATATGGCCGCGCCGCGGCTCGACGAAAGAACCAACTCGAAGAAAGTCGTACTCGATGCGCACGGGAATCCCTCCGCGGACGTCGCGTATAGCCGGTCAGTGAACTGTAGTGATGCATTGGAAGATACCAGACTTTGCGCCGCGCGAGAGGACGTCGCGACTCAACAAAGAGCTGGCGGGCGCGGCCTTCACGCGTGCATTGCCTGCGGGGGACCTCCCTTGCCGTCGTCAGTGGACCATCGTCAGCTTTCTGAACGTGGTCTTATCCCTCTGTGCCGATCCTAAGCTTCAGCTCTCCGGAAATAGGTGGCCGCTCGCGGCCGCAAAAGAATCCGACTGGAGCCGCCGAAGGCGGCGAAAGATCTGTAGGCCCGGCCTTTAGGCCGGGTTCACAACGCGCCCCCGAGCGAGCCCGCGTAGCGGGCGACAGAACAGAAGGTCTGCGGGGGTCGTGTTCTGTCGCCCGCTACGCGGGCTCGAAACATTGCCCACGCGTGACCCGGCCTAAAGGCCGGGCCTACAGATCTTTCGCCGCCTCCGGCGGCTCCCGCAGGTTCAGCGGCCACTATTTTCGGGGAGCTGTACTAACCTTCTTGACGCGGCCGCCAGTCATCGCACTCCTCATCCCCACACGAACGTCACCGGGCCGTCGTTCTCCAGCGAGACGATCATCATTTCGCGGAAGCGGCCGGTCTTGACTTCGATCCCGGTGGAGGCAAGCTCGCGGAGGAAGAGGTCGAAGAGCTCGCGGGCCCTCGCCGGCTCTTCGGCGTTGTCGAAGCTCGGCCTGCGGCCGCGGGCGATGGAGCCGGCGAGGGTAAATTGGGAGACGGCTAGGATGGCGCCTCCGGCTTCGGCGACGTCGCGGTTCATTTTGCCGGCTTCGTCCGGGAAGATGCGGAGGTCGCGGATTTTCTTCGCGGCTTCGGCCACGGTGGCTTCGGTGTCGCCTTTTTCGACGGCGGCGAGGATGAGCATGCCGCGGGCGATTTCGGAGACGAGGTCGTCGCCGACGGTGACGGAGGCGCGGCGGACGCGCTGGATGACGCACTTCATCGGGCACGGATTCTACCCGGGGTAGAAGGGCTGGAAAGCGGTAGAATCGGGCCTGTCCACACGCGAGTCGCGAGGCGTCGCCGGCGCTCGGCCGGTGGCATCAGTTCAACCGCGATTCAAGGAGATTACCCACATGATCAACAAAGTCATTCTCGTCGGGCGTCTGGGGAAGGACCCGGAGATCCGCTCGACCCCCGGCGGCACTTCGGTCGCCAAGTTCACGGTGGCCACGGATGAGCGCTTTACGGACAAGGCCGGGGAGAAGCAGGAGCGCACGGAGTGGCACAACATCGTCGCCTGGGGGAAGCTCGGGGAGATCTGCGGCCAGTATCTGAAGAAGGGGAAGCTGGTCTATATCGAGGGCTCGATCCGGACGGATAGCTGGGACGATAAGGAGTCGGGCCAGAAGAAGTACCGGACGGAGATCGTGGCGAACACGATGAAGATGCTCGATCGCCGCGGGGATGAAGGCGGCGGCTCGTCCGGCGGCTACAGCGGCGGGTATAACCAGTCACAGTCGCGTCCCGCCAGCCGTCCGTCGTCCTCGGCGCCGGACATGATCGAGGATGATGAGGAAGTGCCGTTTTAGTTGCTGGTGGCTGGTTGCTGGTTCCGGGGGAGTTTGGGCCGGAACCGGCAACCTCCTCTACAGTCCGTAGCGCTCCTGCAGGGTTTTTACGTGGTGGCGTTCGTGGCCGAGGATGATTCGGGCCAGGGCGCGGACGGTGACGGGGTTGTCGCTGGCGGTGCCGCGGCGGGTCCACGCTTCTTCGCTGATGTTGCGGAAGAGCAGGATGGTGGCGCGGCGGACGAGGGCGTAGGTCTCGACGAGGTCGCCGAGCTTCCAGATGTCGAACGACGCTTCGCGGACGTATTGGTTTTCGTCGAAGCCGGGGAGGGGCTGGGTCTCGCCCCGGGAGATGCAGAGGGCGCGGACGGCGAAGATGCGCTCGGCGTCGGTGAGGTGGCCGAGGACTTCTTTGATGCTCCACTTCCCTTCGGCGTAGCGGTAGGCGGCGCCGGTGTCGTCGAGGGCGGAGAGGAGTTTCTGGGTCTTCGTGGTCTGGTCTTCGATCGCGGCCACGACGTCGTCTTCCGGGACGAGGCTCACGTAGCCGGCGTAAAAGTCTGCGTATTCGCTTTTGTCGGGATGCTGCATGTCTCTCCCCTCTTCACTCGGCATCGAGCCGGATGAAGGTGTCGTAGTGGTCGTCGGTGTAGTAGGTCTCGCCGGACTTGCCCTGCACGACCCGCCGCGCGCCGCGGTTGCTCGCGCCGGGCGTCGGGACGGTGTATTCGCGATAGTAGCCTTTCGGCTTCGACGGCAGCCGTTTCTCGCGGTTGGAGAAGGTGCTGCCGTCTTTCTTCGGATACGGGAAGGGGCCGCCGCGCTCGATGAGGTCGAGGGTGCGCAGGAGTTGTTCGCGCTCGACGGAGTCGGTAACGAGCTCGTGGACGCGGGGCCACTCCTGATCCACACGTTCCTCGGAGGGCGCGGGTGCTTCGCCGGCGACGGTGGCGATGACGACCGGTCCGTCGTTTCGCGGCGGACTTGCCGGCGGGTCGTCGCTCTTCTGCCAGAACGACACAGCGCCCGCAGCGACGATGACGGCGAGCCAGAGGATGATGGTTTTTACGTTGCGCATGCGTTTTGGGTGAAGCTACCAGACAAAGACGAGGTGCAGGTCTCCGCCGCGCTCTGTAGCGGCGGAGGTCCAGACGCCGACCAGGGTGGCCATTCCTTTCGGATCGCGCTCCCACCGCTTTGCGGCGTCGTGGACGAGGAGCACGACCCTCTCGTCGGTCTCGATGTCGCCGAGGCATTCTTCAACGGCGTCCCAATTGCTGCCGAAGTAGTCGGGGAAGTGGAGGGCTTGGGCGAGGCCGTCGAAGAGAGCTGCCTCGAGGGGAAGCTCGGAGATGCGAAGGGTGTCGTCGACGAGGAGCGCCTCCGCCGCCTCTTCGGTTGCAAAGTGTACAGCGAGCTCGCCGAGGATCATGGGCGGCAGACTAACACCGGAGGTTGTGCGCGTTTCGTCGTAGGCACGGCCCCTGACCACATCTCTACGCCGTGAGCGTCACGCCCGCCAATGACAGCACTCCCGTGGCCGACACCGCCACGTTTCGCATTCTGCGCGAGTGCACGACCACGGACTGGCCGTAGATCAGCGGCACGAGGGGGGCTTCTTCGCGCACGAGCTGGTGGATGGCCCGTTTGTTTTCCTCGGTGGGGTTTTCGCGGAAGCGGGCCAGGGCGGCGTCGGTGGCGGGGTGTTTCCAGCGGCTGGAGTTGGCGTCGTTTTCTCCCTCGCACGACTTCGACCAGAGGAGGGCTTCGAAAAAGTCGGCGGGGTCGGGGGTGTCGGCGATCCAGCCGGCGAGGGCGAGGTCGAAGTTGCCGCGGCCGAGGTCTCCGAAAAACTCTTCGCTGGTGCGGGTCTCGCGGAGCTCGACGGCGACGCCGGTGAGGGCAAGCTGCTTCTGGATCGCCTGCGCCAGTGGGAGCGGCTTCGGCATGTACGGCCGCGGGGCCCAGGGGACGAGCAGCGAGAGGCGTCCGGGTCTGGCGCCGCTGACGTCGAGGAGGCGCTTCGCTTCCTCGCGGTCCATTTGCGGGAGGCCGGCGGCGCGGCCCATCATCGGCGGAAGGAGGCTCGGGGCGATGAAGGCGGCCGGGTTCTTGTCGAACGACTTTGCGGCCAGGTCGTGCAGGTCGAGGGAGAGGGCGATGGCGCGGCGGACGTCGGAGCGGGCCACGCTGCGGCGCTCGGTGTTGAAGAAGAGGATGCCGGTGGAGTTGCCCGGCTGCAGTGACGGCGCGACGCCGGTCAGCTGGTGGGCGCTGATGTCGGCCATGCTGAAGGCGTTGGTGAGGTCGACTTCGCCCCGGCGAAGCGCTTCGACGAGCAGCCGGGGCGTGCCGTCTTCGGCGGCCGGCAGGATGCGGAACTCGAGCTCGTCGATCGCGTTCTTGCCGGTGTGGTGGGGATTGCGCACCAGGCGAATGGATTTCGCGGTCTGCAGCAGGCGGAGGTTCGGGCGCTGGTCGAACGTGAACGGGCCGGTGCCGAGGAGCTGCGTGCCGCGGTCGAGGACGATCGCGCAGTTGTCCTGTGTCAGCGTGAGGTCGAAGCGCGGGTTCGGCACGGTGAACGTGAACCAGACCCGGTTGTCGCGCGTGTCAACGGTGGCCTTGGAGTGGAGCGCCTTCGAGCCGCGCAGCGAGCGGGCGGCCAGGTCGGCGGTGAGCGGCGTGCCGTCGGAGAATGTCGCCCCTTCGCGGATGGCGGCGGAGTACTGCAGGCGTCCTTCGGCGCGGAGGAGCTGGAAGAGACCGGGGCGCACCTGGCCCTCACCGGCGGCGAGCGTGTACGGCGTCTCGAAGACCTGGCCGAGGATCAGGCCGCTGATGTCGTCGATCGCGTCGCGGGGGTCGAGTTTTCCGATGGCGCTGAGAACGCCGATACGCACGACCTTCGACAAGGCTGTCGCCACTGCGGTAGAGCTCATGATGGTTGTCCTTCGAGGCGGGGATCGGGATCTGCGGAACTTAGTTTACACCACTTTGACGACCACGAAGGTCACGTCGTCGTTGGGAGGCGCGTCGCCGTGCCAACGCCGGGCGACGTCGACCAGCGCGGCAATCATCCCGTCCGCGTCGGGCTGCCGGGCGGCGGCCTGGAAGGCTTCGAGCGTGCCGGTGTAGCCGAGCTGCTGGCCGGCGTCGTTCATCAGCTCGGGGAAGCCGTCGCTGAGGAAAAGCACGGCGTCTCCCTTCTCCAGCTTCGCCTCGGCGTGCGGAAAGTCGACGCTGAGGGAGCCGAGCGGCGTCGCCTCGAGCGCGATCTCGTCGACCGTGCCGGTCGCGGCGCGGTGGATGAGCACCGGAGGCATGCCCGCCGAGGAGAGCATCAGCTTGTGCTTGTCAAAACGGGCCAGGGCGAGCGACATCGCCATCCGGCCAAGGTCCATCCGCTTGATCTTCTCCGCGGCATCACGGAGGAACTCCGCGGGGGCGGTGGTGCCGCTGTAGCCGGCGAAGAGGGTCTTGACCACGGTGACCATGGTCCCGGCCTTGGCGCCGTGGCCGGTGGCGTCGCCGATGGTCACGGACAGGGTGCCGTCGGAGAGGTGGAAGTCGTAGTAGTCGCCGCCGACCTCGGTGGCGGTGCGGGTGTAGACCGCGACGTCGTAGCGCTCGTGTTTCGGCACTTCTTTCGGGAGCATGGAGAGCTGGAAGCGGCGGGCGTCTTCGAGCTCGACGGACTTGCGCTCGTACTCGACGGTCATAAGGCGCTGCTGGAGCTCCTGCTCTTTGCGTGCGCGCTCCTGTTCGAGGAGTTTCTGCTGGTTGACGCTGAGGTCCTCGGCCATGCGGTTGAAGGCGCGGGCGAGTTGTCCGAGCTCGTTTTTGGTCTTTACCGGGAGGCGGGTCATGAGGTCGCCGTGAGCGATCCGCTCGGCGCCGTCGGTGACGAGCTTGACGTCCCGGGTGAGGTGGTTCGAGAGCGGGACGATGCCGATCATGGCGAAGGCGATCAGGCCGAGGCCGAAGGTGAAGTTGCGGGCGGCGGTGTTGCGCAGCTCGTCGAGGTTGTCGCCGACCGGACGGGCGACGCCGAATTTGAGTCCGCTCTGGGGATCGGTGGAAGTCGCAACGATCCACCCTTCGACCGGATGGGTGTTGCGCCCTTTGCGCACGCGCTCGACGATGCCGAGCTTTTCGAGCCGCGCGCGCTCGTCGGAGGTGCGGGTGTAGAGCGTTCCCTCGGTGTCGAGGGCGAACGGGAGCTCGTTGCGGTCTTCGGTCGGCTGGCCGAGGACGCGGTGGATGACCTGCTCGGCGCTGATCTGCGCGGTGAGCTGGCCGACCACTTCGCCGCGGCGGCGCACGGGGGCCTCGAATTTGTGGCCGAAGATGAGGGCGGTCTTCTTCGCCGTGACGGCGGCTTTCCTGAGGTCTTCTTTCGTCGCCTCGCGAACCTTGACGTTGCCGGCAACCTTGGCGGTGACCTGGGGGTTGGCCTTCGGCGCGGCGACCGGGGCGGCGGGAGTGGCAGACGGCGCCGGCGTGGGAACGCGGCCTTCGCGGGCTGCGGCGCGCTGGCGCTCGGCCTCGACGCGGCGGATCTCCATCCCGGTGTGGGCCTCGCGCATCTGGGCGTCGAATTGCTGGCGATCCGCGGCGACGACTTTGCGCAGTTCTTTCTGCGCGGCACGAAGCTCGGCGCGGATGTCCTGCTTCTCTTCGTCCGGCAGGTTGCCGGTGCCGAGCTGCGCGCCGAGGCGGCCGATCTCGGCGATCAGCTCCTGCTGTTCCTCCGAGACGGCGTAGTTGGGAAAGACCGGGACGGGCGGGAGGTCGATGACCAGCGGCTCGGTGGGACGCCGCGGGGCGGGCGGCGCCGCCTCGGCGATCTCGGCGCCGGCGTCGGATTCGTTGTCGGGCGGCTCGGGAAGCTCCGGCTCGGCGGGCTCCTCCGCCTCGACGACCGGCGCTTCGCGGAGCGGCTTGTATTCGAGGGCGTCGACGAAGGTGGCCGCCTCCCCCATCACCTGGGCGATATTGTTCACGTCCCCCGTGGGGTTGGGGTTGAGGGCGGAGACGAACTGGATGCGCTGGTTGAGATCGGCCCGGATGCTGGCCAGCCGCCGGTCCATCTGCTGGGTGACGCGCTCCGCCTCGCGCCGGTACGCCCCTTCGAGCGCGCGCCGCGAGGAGTGGTAGGACCAGGTCACGATCGCCGCAAGCGGCACCACCGCCAGGACGAAGGCGGCCAGGATGAGTTGGGTGCGGATGCGCATGCGTGTACCGGATGGTAAGACGAAAACCGTCGTAAAAGGTTATAGGGATAGGACCGATAGGACGGGATAGGACTGATAGGACCTATGGGACTGATAGGACAGATAGGAACCGGGGAGTCTCATGGGGTCCTATTGGTCCTATAGGTCCCATAGGTCCTATCGGTCCTACGGCCGCACGTCCAGCGAGGTATCCCCGGTGCCGAGGTCTGTGGCAACGACGAACGGCACCACCGCCCCCGCCCCTTCCACCACCTCTAATTGCAGTACCAGGCCGTGCAGGTCGTCGAAGAGGGTGTCTCTTGCGGGGCCGGCGAAGGAGCGGACGAGTTCGGGGATGAGGAGCTGTTCGCGGGGGGCCAGGCTGTAGGTGCGGGAGGTGACGGCGGTGGTTTTGGCGCCGGGGTTGTCGAAGATGATGGTGGCGCGGACTTTGACCGCGGCGCCGGCGGTCTCGGTGAGGCCGTAGCCGGTGCGGACGGCGGCGGAGTCGTCGAGGCCGGAGAAGACCTGGGACTGGCCGAGGCGGAGGCCGGCGGCGGCGGAGAGGATGGGGATGGCGGAGCCGCCGCCCGTGTCGTGGCTGCGGGCGGTGACGACGAGGTCTTCCCGCCCGGGGGTGACGACGACGTGCGCGCCGGCCGCGCGGGCGGTGATGGTCGCGTGCGCGGGGACGACGAGGAGGCGCTCGCTGGTGCGTCCCGTGGCGTCGATCGACTGCAGTGTCGCGCGGACTTCCGCGCTGCCCGGGTTGAAAAGCGCGAGGTCGGTGACGCGCGCCGTGGCGGTCGCGCGGACGGAACGGCGTCTGCCGCCCCCTCCCTCGCCCGGCACCTCGGCGTCGGCGAACGGCACGCGCACGGCTTCGGAGCGTTCGTAGCCGTAGAAGCGGCTCCAGTCGGCGACGCTCCAGGTGTCGCCGGCGGCGTCGCGCAGGCGGGCGTAGGCGGTGATCCAGGCCTCGTGGCCGGCGGCGTTGGCGACGATCGCGGTGACGGCGTTGGCGGGGATGACTCCGTTCAGCTCGAGCAGGCCGAAGGCAGCGACGTTCTCGTTGCGCGTGGCGAGCACGTTGCCGGAGGCGTCGAGGAGATCGATGGTGATCTTCCCCGCCGCGCCGGCAGTCTCCTGCACGAGGAGGTCGCCGCCGGCAATGAGGCCGGTGAGGTAGAGCGACTCGTTGGCCGGGATGGAGCGGTCGGCGCGGAAGACCGGGATGGCGCCGCCGCGTGTCCCTTCCGCGGTGACGACGGTCGCCTTCGCGGCCGCGCCGAGGCTGCCGGAGTCGGTGCTGCGGATCTGGAGCGTGCCGCTGCCGGTAGCGGAGTAGACGCTGCTGACGACGTTGGCGAGGTCCACCGACTGCGAGAAGCCGAGCGGGCGCATGTTCGCCACGGTGACGCTGCCGGGGCGCAGGAAGTAGAGGCGGAGGTCGTCGACGGAGCGCGAGCCGAAGGCGTTGACGATGGAGACGTCGTCGCGCGCGCCGCCGGTGGCGGAGATGCCGGGGACGAAGAACGCCAGCTCGCCGGCGCCGAGCGGCGGGACGAGGCCGGAGGCCACCGGCGGCTTGGTGATGTCGACGATGGTGACCTTGCTGATCGAGATCACCGGCGAGGTGGTGGCGAGCAGTGATGGACCGTCGCCGCTGACGTAGATCAGCGAGAGATTCGCCGTCAGCGAGCCTTCACTCTCCGCCGGCCGTTTGGCGCGGACGACGGTGAAGTTGACCGAGCCGACCGTGCCGGGATCGATGGTGATCTTCTCCGGCGCGACTTCGACCCACGGCTGGTCGGAGACGACGATACCGGTGAGCTGCGCGGTCCCGGAGTTGCGGAACTGGGCGACGCCGACGGAGTCGGAGCCCGGCTCGCCGGCCAGCTCGATGCGCGTGGCCAGCGGCTCCGCGGTGACGGTTCCGCTGGGGCGCGCGCTGGAGAGAAGGACGACGTAGGCGAGCAGGTCGTCGGCCGCACCTTCGCCGCGGATCGCCACGTAGCCGTAGTACGTCCCCGGCGGCTGCGAGAGAGAGTGGAGCGTCACCACCCGGCTCGCGCCGCCGGCGAGGGTGAACGTCTCCGGGGTGAAGGTGAAGAAGTCTTCGCTGCGCTCGAGGGAGACGGTGGTGGTGACGTCGCCGAAGTTGGTGACGGTGAAGCTGTCCTCCCCCACCTCCACGCCGTCGACCTGCACCATCCCGTTCGGCGCGTCGGAAAGGATGATCTCCGCCGGAGCGACGACGCGCGGGCCGGTCGTCACCTGCTGCTGCGGCGAGGGGTCGCTGACGATGAGGTTTTCCTGGTAGGCGTGCGGATGGGTGACGGTGGAGACGCGGAGAAAGTACGGCGTCGACGGCGCGAGATTGCGGACGGTGATGGAGTCGATGTTCTTGCCGCTGGTCGTGGCGATGGCCGCCGGCGGACCGCCGGGCGTGGTCGAGGCGACGACCTGGTAGCCGCCGTTGTCGTAGTCGTAGAGGATCGTCGTCCAGCGCAGCGTCACGCTGCGGTCGGTGGCGGAGGTGATCTCCACGTTCGCCGGCGTCACGGTCTGGGTCTCCTCGTAGTTCCCGTATTGCTTCTGGTTGACGAAGGCGTGGGTATTCGCGTCCGAAGCGAAGAGGGCGTTGAAGCTGAAGTCGGAGCCGTCATCCTGGAGGCTGGTCAGTTGCGTGATCTCGTCGGGGAACGGTCCGCGGAGGGCGTTGAAGGAGAGGTCGAGGCGGAGCAGCCTGGTCAGGTTTCCGAGCTCGCGCGGGATCGTCCCTTCGAAGCGATTGCCCCAGAGGGAGAGCTGGGTCAGCGCCGTCAGCGCGCCGAGCTCCGCCGGGAGGCTCCCCTCGAACGAGTTGTTGGAGAGGTCGAGCGAGTCGAGGCGCGCGAGGTTGCCGATCTGCAGCGGCAGCGGGCCGCTGAGGGCGTTGTTGTCGAAGCGGGCGTATTCGAGATTCGTGAGCGCGCCGATGCTCGCCGGGAGCGGGCCGGTGAAGCCGTTGAACGGCAGGGTGAGGTAGCGGAGGCTCGTGAGGCGGCTGAGATCGGGGATCGAGCCGGTGAGGCGGTTGTCGCCGAGGTCGAGATACTGGAGATGCTCCAGCGTCGAGAAGCCGGGCGGCACGGTTCCGCTGAACTGGTTGTAGCTGAAGAAGAGGTCGCGGACGTTCGTCCACTCGCCGATCCACGACGGGAGCGGCCCGCCGAGGGCGTTGCCGTTCACGTAGAACTGCTCGAGGGCTCTGAGGTTGCGCAGCGAGTCGGGGATCGTGCCGGTCAGGCGGTTGTCGGCCACGGAGAGGATCGTCAGCTTCGTGAGCTGCCCAAGCTCCGGCGGGATCGTGCCGTCGAGAAGGTTGGAGTAGAGCTGCAGGACCTGCAGCTCGGTCAACGTTCCGAGCTGCGGCGGGATGGTGCCGCTGAACCGGTTGCCGGAGAGGTCGAGCCAGGTGAGGTTCGTGAGCCGCGACAGCTCCGCCGGGATCGCCCCTTCCATGTCGTTCGCATGCAGCTCGAGAGAGCGCAGCGGTGCGATGGTGGTCAGCTCGACCGGGATCGTCCCGGTGAGGCCGTTCGCGTAGAGACCGAGCACCTGGAGGCTGGTCAGGCGGGCAACGTCGGGCGAGAGCGGGCCGGTGAAGCCGTTGTCCCCGAGGCCCAGCTCCTCGAGGGAAGTCATCGCCCAGAGCGCCGACGGGAGCGGGCCTGTGAGGAAGTTGGTCGTGAGGTCGAACTGCTTGAGCGACGTGAGGTCGCGAAGCGCGTCGGGGATGGTGCCGGTGAGCTCGTTGTTGGTGAGGTTGAGCTGTTCGAGGTCGCGCAGGCGGCCGAGGTCGGGAGGGATGGTCCCGCCGAGATCGTTGTAGGAGAGATAGAGCGCCTTCAGCGCCGCCGCGTTGCCGAGCTGCGGCGGGATGCCGCCGGTGAGGCGGTTGTCGGTGAGGACGAGACGCTCGAACTTCTGCAGCGATCCGAAGTCGGGCGGGATGCTTCCTTCGAGCTGGTTGCTGCCGAGGTCGAGCGCGACGAGGTTGGTGAGGTTCGCCAGTTGCGGCGGGATGGTGCCGCCGATTTTGTTGTACGAAAGGCCGAGCTCCTGCAGCGCGGTCATGTCGCCGAGCTGCGGCGGCAGCGGCCCTTCGAGCTGGTTGCCGTCGAGGAAGAGATAGACGATCTTCTTCAGCGCGCCGAGGGAGGCCGGGACGGTGCCGGTGAAGTGGTTGTTGCCGGCGTAGATGTCTTCCAGCTCGGCGAGCTGTCCGAGCTCGTTCGGTAGCGGTCCGCGGAGGTTGTTCTGCCAGAGCTGCAGGTTGCGCAGCTTGGTGAGGTTTCCGATGGCGGCGGGGAGTGTTCCGTCGAGGTTGTTGACGTACAGCTCGAGGTCGGTGACGTTGCCGCCGTCCTCACTGCACGCGACGCCGTACCAGTCGCACTCCGTCCCCTCCGCCCCACCCCACCCGTCGCGGTTCGTCCAGTTCGCGCCGCCGGTGGCGTCGTGGATCGCGAGCAATGCGGCCCGCTCGGAGGAGGGCACGGCCGCGCTCGCGCTGGTCGCGAGGACCAGCGCGCACAGCACGAGGAAGTGGCGCATGGGTGTAAAGGTAGAGCGTAGGGGGGCGCGGCGTCCAGCAGGAGGGTGCGGAACGGCACAAGGCTGCAGCCGCGGAGCACGCACAGGGTGCAGCCGCGGAGCGGCGAAAGAATGTAGCCCAGGGCGTGAGCCCTGGGCTACAAGGGGACGATGGAGGTCAGCCGCGGAGCGGCGAAAGAACGAAGCGTGCCGGGAAACGCGTTCTTTCGCCGCTCCGCGGCTAACCTCGGGGGGGCGCTTTCCCCGGGCTCACGCCCGGGGCTACATTCTGCCGCCGCTCCGCGGCTCGTCATCGTCGCCGCTTCGCGGCTCGAGCGGCACCTGCGCGTTGAGCGGCGCCTTGCGGCTCCAGCCGTCCGATCCGCTCCCCCTACTTCACCCCATCCCTCAACTCCGTCACGTGCACGCCCTTCATCTTCGTGTCGCCTGCGGTGAGCGTTGGATCGGTGACGTTGGGGGCGGATAGGAAGAGTGCCGTGCGGGCAGCGGCGAGGGCGGTGCGGAGGTCGGTGATGTGGGCGGCTTTGCAGCGGGTGGTGCCGGCCGTGACTGTCGGGTCGGTGAAGGTGCCGGCGCCGAGGGCGGCCAGGGTGCGGACGGCGTTGACGGCGGTGCGGAGCTGGGTGATGTGGACGGCCTTGATCCTGGTGAGCGTGGGGTCGGTGAAGATTACCGTCGTCGCGAGATCGGGGTTGCTGAGCGCGGACTCGACGCTTCCGTCGATCGACTTCATGGCGTAGAGGTAGGCGGTGTTGGCGGTGGCGGGGTCGTTGTAGCTCGTGGTCGCGGTC
The DNA here is from genome assembly GCA_035629865.1 of Thermoanaerobaculia bacterium. Classification (GTDB taxonomy): domain Bacteria; phylum Acidobacteriota; class Thermoanaerobaculia; order Gp7-AA8; family Gp7-AA8; genus QHVT01. The sequence continues at coordinate 29,801 of DASPHC010000049.1, forward strand.
GAGCCGATCTTGACGAAGGTGCCGCCGGCGGCGCGGCGGTAGACGTCGTAGCTGTCGGCGCCGGGAACGGCGGGCCAGGTGACGAAGACGTTCGTCGGCGTCGTCGCGATTGCGGTGACGTTGACGGCCGGGGTGATGGTGAAGCCGGCGTCGGAGAGGTCGAAGAACGGCGAGGTCGCACACTCGACGCGGATGCGCGCCGCGCTCGTCGAGGTGCTCGGGACGGCGACGACCTGGGTGCCGTCGTTCGGCGTGGACGCCAGTAGCGTCGTCGGGAAGGTATTGCCGCCGTCGGTCGAGAGCTGGATCTTCACGTTCGCGCAACTGACCGGGGCGGCGGTGGTGCCGGCGGCGTTCCAGGTGACGATCTGCGTCGAGCCGCCCATCCAGTTTACGGCGGTGTTCGGGGCGGTCACGACGAACGGGCCGGCCGTGTCGGTGACGTGCACCTGGCGCGTGCCGTAGTCCACCCCTCCCCCGCCGGCGCGGTTGTCGCGGACGGTGAGCCGGTAGTTCATCGTCCGCATGGTCGTGGGGAGCGACTCGCCGAAGGTCGTGGTATTGCCGAGGAGGTCGGAGAGCTGCGGAAACGTCCGGGTCGGGCTGGCCGTCGCGTTGAAGGAGCGGAAGATCGGACGGAAGCCGTCGTCGGTGTTCGGCGGACCGGCCAGGCCGAGATCGTACTGTTCCCAGTTGTAGGTCAGCGAGTCGCCATTCGGATCGGTCGCCGAGCCGGTGAGATAGAACGGCGTGGACATCGGGATCGTCACCGGCGGGCCGGCGGTCACCAACGGCGCGCTGTTGCCGGTGCTCGTCTCCACGGGGCACGACGTGAGCGTGAAGTAATAGAGGATCTCCTCGAGACTCTTGGCGTGGAAGTACGGATCGCTGTGCGGCTGCAGGTTCTCCGTGGTGCAGATGCCGGCGTAGGCCATGATGGTGGAGCCGCTCCCCGGCTCGTACGCGGCGGGGCCGACGCGCCGGTTTCCGCCGCACGCGCTGGTGGTGCCGTTGAAGGTGTGACTCGCACCGAACTGGTGGCCGACCTCATGGGCCACGTAGTCGACGTCGAAGGCGTCGCCCTGGGGGAACATCGCGCCGGTCAGCCCGCGTGCCTTCCACCCCGGGAGGCAGACCACGCCGAGGGAGGCGATCCCGCCCCCGCCAGTGCCGAGGAGATGGCCGATGTCGTAATTGGCCGAGCCGATGATCTCGTCGATTTTGGACTGGTTCATGGCGAGATCGGACGAGGTGTTGGTGTACGGATCGAGGCCCGCGTGGGGAAAGACGATCGAGGTGTTGTCCACCAGGACGAGGCGGACGCCGACCTCCGTTTCGTAGATGGCGTTGATGCGGTTGAACGTCGTGACGATCCCGGCCTGCGCGCCGGCGACGGTGCCGCCGTAGTAGAGGGTGTATTCGCCGGTCGCCGCCACGGCGAGACGATAGGTGCGCAGCACCGGTCCGCTCGCCGTGGCCGGCGTGACGGCACCGTGCGTGGCGACGTTCCGCACGGGCACGGCCTCTTCGCCGAGCTCACAGCGGAACGGCTCCACGCCGGCGGCCCGCGGATAGTCGCGGCGCCAGTAACTGATGTAGTAGTCGGTGCCGCCCTTCGCGTAGGGGTCGATGTAGACGTTCCCTGCCGGCGAGAGGATGAAGGCATGGAAGCCTGCCGGCGTCCAGTCGAGGCGTCCGGTCGCCGCCGGCTCGTCGATCCCCTGCACACGCCAGGTCTTGACCTCGGGGAGCCGCGCCGCGAGCGCCGCGTCGACGATCGCCGACTCATGCAGGGCGAAGCGCGAGAAGCTGCCGTCCGGCATGGGAAGGGCGAGCGTGGGCGCGGCGGCGTCTGTTCCTTCGCGCGGGGCGCTCTGCGCGAAATTGCGGAACGCGGCGGTGTCGAGGAAGAGCAGGCGGTACGCCGTGGGGAAGCGCTGCCGCTCGGCGGATTGAGGCGCCGCGTCGGCGGCGACGTCGCGCCAGAGGGTTTCACTGGCGGTGAGAGGCAGGGCGAAGAGCAGGCCGGCAGCCACGAGCGCGCGTAAAAAGGACATTGGACGCGCTGATTATGGGACCAATGGGACCGATGGGACTGATGGGACCCGCCGCCCATGGCTTCCCATCGGTCTCACAGGTCCGATCGGCCAGCGCCTACGTCCACTCTTCGCGGCCGGTGCGGCCCTTGCCGGGGTGGCGGGAGCCTTTGCGGCGGTCGACGTCGGGGACGATCACCTCGCGCTCGGGGCGGGTGCGGTGGAGCTCTTCGACGAAGGCTTCGGCTTCGTCGACCACTTCGTCCCACGACGCGGGGACCGGGGCTTCGGCGCGGAGCCGTTCGCAGTGGGTGCGGAAGACCTCGCAGCGGTAGACGGCCTGCTGGAAACGCGCGCGGACATCGGAGTCCTGCTCGACGCGGCTGATGAGGTAGCGCTGGAGGTCGGGGATGCGCTCGATGTGGCTGCAGAAGAGGATGACGTCGTTGCCGGCGACGAGGGCCCGCTCGGTGATCTCTTCGTACGAGCCGAGGTCGGAGACGGCGTGCATCTCCATGTCGTCGCTGACGGCGACGCCCTTGAAGCCGATGGCGTTGCGGAGGAGGTCGGTGGTGAGGCGCCAGCTCAATGTGGCCGGGAGGTCGGGATCGTCTTCGACGCGCGGGTAGGTGCCGTGGCCGATCATGATGGCCCCGGCCTCGTTGCCGAGACGCTCGAACGGGACGAGCTCGCGGGCGAGGAGGAGGTCGAGCGGGACGTCGATGACGGTGGCGCCGTAGTGCGGGTCGGCCGAGCCTTCGCCGATGCCGGGCCAGTGCTTGAGGCAGGCCGCGACGCCGGCGCTGTGCAGGCCGCGGGTGAAGGCTCCGGCGAGGTCGCTCACGGTGTCGACGTCGGCGCCGAAGGTGCGGCGCTCCAATCCTTTCGGGGCGACGTCGCCGCGGATGTCGACGACCGGGGCGAGGTCGATCTCGATGTCGAAGTAGCGCAGGGCCATGCCGATGACTTTGCCGAACCATTCGGAGAGCTCCACCGGCCGCTCCCCTTCTCCAAAGGCCTCGGCGCTCGGGAGTCCGGGAAGGATGTGGCGCAGGCGGTCGACCCGGCCACCCTCTTCGTCGATCATGAACAGCGGCGGTTCCCCCGGCGCGAGGCTCTTGACCTCGGCGATGAGGGAGCGGAGCTGCTCGACGGAGCCGATGTTCCTGCCGAAGAGCACGACGGCGTAAGGCGTGTTCTCGCTGAGGATGCGCCGCTCGAGGTCGGTGAGGGTCTTGCCGGTCAGGCCGATGCCGAGAAGGTCTGGGTGCGGCGTCATTTGCGGGGGCATCGTAACTGATGTTGTCAGTTGTCAGTTGTCCGGAGTAGTTGTCAGTTGTCGGTTGTCAGTTGTCCGGAGTGGTTGTCAGTTGTCGGTTGTCAGTTGTCCGAACCGGTCGAGCCTGGGCGGCACGGTATCGCGAGCTTGCTTCATCGGTGCCTTCATGCTGCCGGAGGCAGCAAAAGAACTGTAGGCCCGGCCTTCAGGCCGGGGTTCAGAGGGGCGGCGTTGGTCAGCCCGCGAAGCGGGCGGCAGAACAGGGTTCGTCCGAGGGCTCTGTTCTGTCGCCCGCTACGCGGGCTCGCCTTTGGCGCGCGGCGGAACCCGGCCTGAAGGCCGGGGCTACATTCTTTCGCCGCTCCGCGGCTACACCCGCCCGCTGCGCGGCTGGGGATGCCTCACGCCCTGGCCAAACCCTTCAAGCAACCAGCAACCGCCTCCCACGCTCGGGATGACGTGACGCCCAGGCGCTACCGGTTCGGACAACTGACAACCGACAACCGACAACCACCTCACTCCAGCTTCTGCTTCAACTCATACAACGCATTCAACGCCTCCCTCGGTGCCATGGAATCGATGTCCAGGGCGCGCAGGGCTTCGATGATGGTCTGCTCTTTCGAGTTGAAGAGGCCGAGCTGGCGGGTGGCGGGGCTGCGGCGGCGGGTTTCTTCGACGAGGTCGCGTTCTTTGCGCTCGAGGGTGTCGAGGATCTCGCGGGCGCGCTCGATGACGGAGCCGGGGATGCCGGCGAGTTTGGCGACCTGGATGCCGTAGCTTTTGTCGGCGGCTCCTTCGACGACTTTGCGGAGGAAGATGATCTGCTCGTTCCACTCCTTGACGGCCACGTTGAAGTTGGCGACGCGGCTCTTGTTCTTCGCCAGGTCGGTGACCTCGTGGTAGTGGGTGGCGAAGAGGGTGATGCCGCTGCGGGCGGGGTTGTCGTGAAGGTATTCGATGATGGCCCAGGCGAGGGAGAGTCCGTCGAACGTGGCGGTGCCGCGGCCGACTTCGTCGAGGATGATGAGAGACCGGTCGGTGGCGTTGTTGAGGATGTTCGCGGTCTCGTGCATCTCGACCATGAACGTCGACTCGCCGCGCGCCAATTGATCGGACGCTCCGACGCGGGTGAAGATCCGGTCGAAGACGCCGAGCCTCGCCTTGGCGGCGGGGACGAACGAGCCGACCTGGTTGAGGAGGACGATCAGGGCGACCTGGCGGAGGTAGGTCGACTTGCCGCCCATGTTCGGCCCGGTGATGATCTGGATGCCGTTGTCGTCGCGGACGATGTTGGTGTGGTTGGGGATGAAGCGTTCCGGGTTGATCTGCTCGATCACCGGATGGCGTCCGTCTTCGATGCAGATCTCCGCCAGCTCGCTGAGCTGCGGGCGGACGTAGCGATGGCGCACGGCAACGGTAGCGAGGGAGGAGAGGGCGTCGATGTCGCCGATGGCACGCGCCGACGCGAGGACGGCTGGCGCCGATTGCGCGATGCGGCCCAGGAGCTGGTCGTAGAGTCGGATCTCGATGGCGATCGACTTCTCTTCCGCGCCGACGATCTTCTCTTCGAGCTCTTTCAGGTCGGGGGTGATGTAGCGCTCCGCGTTCGCGAGGGTCTGCTTGCGGATGTAGTCGGCCGGCGCCTTGGCGAGGTTCGACTTGGAGATCTCGATGTAGTAGCCGAAGACGGAGTTGTAGCGGATCTTCAGCGACCCGATGCCGGTGCGCTCGCGCTCGCGCGCTTCGATCTGCAGGAGCACGCTCTTCGAATCGCGGGCGATCGAGCGGAGCTCGTCGAGCTCGGGGTCGATGCCGTGGGCGATCACGTTCCCTTCGCGGATGTTGATCGAGGGGTTCGGATCGAGTGATTTGGCGACCAGCTCGACCACCACGGGGACCGGGTCGCAGGCCTCGCGCAGCAGGCCGAGGAGCGGTCCCTGCAACGCCCCCATCGCCTCGCGCAGCTCGCCGGCCATCAGCAGCGAATCGGCCAGGGTGAGGCACTCGCGCGGGGTGGCCGTGCGGAGGGTGACGCGCGAAGCCACCCGTTCCAGGTCGGCGATCTTCTGCAGGCGCGCGGTCATCTGTTCGAGGATGGCGCGGGAGCGGGTCAGCTCGTCGACGGCGTCGTGGCGGTCGAAGATCGCTTCGCGGGTGGTGAGCGGACGGGTGAGCCATTTGCGCAACGTGCGCGTGCCCATGGCCGAGCGGGTGGCGTTCATCACGCCCCACAGCGTGGCCCGGGGACGGGCGGTGTCGCGCGATTCGACGATCTCGAGGTTGGCCAGCGTGGCGGCGTCGAGCTGGAGGAAGTCGGAGTCGTTGTCGACGCGCAGCGCGCGGACGTGGTCGAGCGGCCGCTTGTAGCTGGCCGAGGCGTAGCGGAGTGCGCCGCCGGCCGCACCGATGCGGGCGTCGTCTCCTTCGAGGCCGAAGCCGCGCAGCGACTGGGTGCCGAAATGTTTGGAGAGGTAGTCGTGCGAGCCGCGGGTCTCGAACAGCGACGGCTCGACCTCGGTGATCGGGATGGTCAGCGAGCCGTTGGTCTCCACCTCCCGCGGCACGATCGCCTCGCGCGGGGAGAAGCGGGCCACATCGTCGTAGAGCCGCGCGTCGCCGATGGAGCGGTAGGTGGTGACGAAAAAGTCGCCGGTGGAGACGTCGAGATACGCCGCGCCGACTTCGCTCTCGCCGGGCACGAGGGCGAGGAGGTAACAGCTGTCGCGCTCGACGATGAACGACTCGGTGGCCGTGCCGGGAGTGACCACCCGCACGATCTCCCGCCGCACCAGCCCCTTCCCCTGCCCCGCCTCCTCGGTCTGCTCGCAGATCGCCACCCGCAGCCCGTGGCGAATCAGCTTGGCGATGTAGCCGTCGGCCGCGTGGTGGGGGACGCCGCACATCGGCGTCTCGTACTCCTGCCCCTTGTTGCGGGCGGTGAGAACGAGGTCGAGCAGCGGCGCGGCCTTCTCCGCGTCCTCGAAGAACATCTCGTAAAAGTCGCCGAGACGATAGAAGAGGATCGCGTCCGGCACCTGCCGCTTGATCTCGAAGTACTGCTCGAGCATGGGGGTGAGCTTCATAGAGGGATGGGCCAACGGGTAGAGATGAGCGATGAGAGATGAACGATGAGCGATGAGCGATGAACGCGCATGATAGCGGTTCATCGGCGGAGGCGTTATCTCTCCGGCTTTCTGACTCTTATGAGCTCCCCTGTCTCGCGATCGAGCTCGATCACCACCGCCTCCTGCAGCTTCGTGTGCGGGACTTTGTCGAGGAGGACGACCCAGCGGTCTTCCGCGGCGCCCTCCCCCGCCCGGGCACCGGCGACGTGGACGACTTCGAGATCCCGGAGGCCGCGCTCGCGGGCGATGGCGAGGGCGCGGCGGCCCGCTTCGATGGAGAGGATGCGCCCCGTGGGGCGCGAGGGGTCTTCGAGGCCGGCGAGGGCGACGAAGAGGATGGCGCAGAGGACGAGCCAGCCGAGGTAGAGCGGCCACCAGCGTCGTGGCCGGCGAAAAGGGAGACGGCGAAACACGGCTGCTATGATACGGATCGTGACGCGCGGTGAGATCGAGCGGACGTTGATCGCTCTCGTCCGGAAGGAAAAAGAGATCGACGAGGAGCGGCTGACGCCCGGCGCGGTGCTGGCCGAGGCGGGGATCGACTCGCTCGACTCCCTCACCATCCTCTTCGCCATCGAGGAACAGTTCGGGATCTCGATCCCGGACGACCGCGCCCGGGCCATGAAGACCTTCGGGGACATGGTCGATCTGGTGTCTGATCTCGTCGGGACCGGAGAAACGGGATTGAGAATTGAGGATTGAGGATTGAGGATTACAAACGAAATCCTGCCGGTCTCCCAATCCTCAATCCTCAATCCTCAATCCTCAATCCTTCCCCACTCCCAATCCTCAATCCTCAATCCTCAATCCTCAATCCACGTCCCCCGTGTGGTCATCACAGGAGTGGGGATCGTTTCCCCGTTCGGCCGCGGCAGGGCGGCGGCGCTCGACGCATTGCGCGAGGGACGGAGCGGGATCCGCAACATCACCTCGATCGACACCTCCGCCCTGAACTGCCGCATCGCCGGTGAGGTACCCGCGGACGCGCACGAGGGACTGCACCGCGGCCATGACCGCTTCACCCGCTTCGCGCTCATCGCGGCCGAGGAGGCTGTGGCTCAGGCGGGCGAGCTGGGCGTGGAGCCGGAGCGTGTCGGGGTCCTGATCGGCACGGGCCTCGGCGGCTGCGAAACGCTCGACGGCGCCTACCGGCGGCTCTACGCCGAAAACGGCCGGATCCCGCCGATGTCGATCCCGATGTCGATGTACAACGCCGCCTCGTCCGCGGTCTCGACGAAGCTCGGCGCAAAGGGCCTCGCCTACTCGGTGGTCTCGGCCTGCGCGTCGAGCGCGCATGCGATCGGGCTGGCCGCGCAGGCGATCCGCGCCGACCAGGCGGACGCCGTGCTCGCCGGCGGCAGCGACGCGCCGCTCACGACCGGAATCATCCGGGCGTGGGAGTCGATGCGCGTCCTGGCGATCGACAATGAGCATCCGGAGGCGGCCTGCCGTCCGTTCAGCGCGGACCGCAAAGGCCTCGTCCTCGCCGAAGGGGCTGCCGTGCTGGTGCTGGAGTCGCTCGAGAATGCGCAGCGCCGCGGCGCGGAGATCCTCGGCGAGATCGCCGGCTTCGGCGCCACGAGCGACGCCGGCCACGTGACCGACCCCTCGGCCGACGGCGCCGCGCGCGCCATGCGCCTCGCCCTCGCGGACGCTCGCCTCGAGGCGGGCGCGATCGGCTACATCAACGCCCACGGCACCGGCACCCGCGCCAACGACGCCACGGAGTCCGCCGCGATCCGCAGCGTCTTCGGCAAGGACCCGCCGCCGGTGAGCTCGACCAAGTCCATGCACGGGCATGCGATGGGAGCGTCCGGTGCGATCGAGATCGTCTCCTCGCTGCTGGCGCTGCGGGAAGGGTTCCTGCCGCCGACCCTGAATCTCGACACGCCCGATCCGGAGTGCGACCTGGACTACGTGCCCCACACTCCCCGCGAAGCGCGGGTGGCGGCGTTTCTCTCGAACTCGTTCGGGTTCGGCGGCATGAACGCGGTCATCGCAGTACGGGTGGGTTAGTTCCTCGGAGTTCCTCGGGTGGCAAGCAAGCAAATGTGGCTCGGACTTTTAGTCCGAGCCAAGGTGTGCAGCACAGAGTTTGGTCCGGACTAAAAGTCCGGACCACATTTGACCCCAGGCACTCAACCCCGAAGAACCGCGGATCTCAGCACCTCCGAGGAACCCCAAGGAACCCCAAGGAACTGCTTCACAGCAGCGAGCACGCCTCTTCGAACGTGAGCCTTGGCAACCGCGGGTGCAGGCGCGAGGCATCGCCATAGCCGAGGTTGCAGAGAAAATTGGATTTGACGTGGCCGGCGGGGAAGAACTCCTGGTCGGCGGCCTGCTCGTGGCCGGCGCCGAAGAACTCCTCGTCGACCTTCGCGTTGTCGAAACCCGAGAGCGGGCCGCAGTCGAGGCCGAGGGAGCGGGCGGCGAGGATCAGGTAGGCGCCCTGGAGGGTGGAATTGCGGCGGGCGGTGGTCTCCATCAGCTCGGGCGTCTTGGCGAAGAGCTCGCGCATGCGCGGGTTGTGCGGGAAGAGCTTGGTCATCTTCTCGTAGAAGCGGAGGTCGAAGCCGATGATCGCCGTCACCGGCGCGGTCATCACCTTCTCCACGTTCCCGGACGAAAGCGCCGGCCGGAGCCGCTCCTTCGCCTCGCGGGTCCGGAGGAAGAGGATGCGCGCCGGACTGCTGTTCGCGCTCGTCGGCGGAAACTTCATCAGGTCGTAGAGTTGCCGGAGGACCTCGTCGCTGACCGGCCTGTCGAGCCAGTAGGAGTGGGTGCGCGCCTCGCGGAAGAGAACGTCGAGGGCGTGGTCGTCGAGCGGGTCGTTCATTCTTTGCCTTCTCCCAACTGCTGTGGCAGTCAGTTTGCTACGCTTGTTCCCGAAATCGGCTCGGAGGCAGTGTGATCGTAGAAAAGAAGCACCTCGATAACTTCACGATCCTTTACGTGGAAGGTTTGATCAAGCTGGGAGAGAGCGCCGAGTTCTTCTCCTCCGCGCTGGAGAACGTGCTCAAGAACGAGAGCACGAACGTGATCATCGACTTCACCAAGATCGACTACATCGACTCGACCGGGATCGGCGAACTGGTCGGCTATCTCGGCAAATTCACCAACCAGAACCGCAAGCTCATCCTGGTCAACCCGTCCGAGCGCATCCAGAAACTCCTCAAACTGGCCAAGCTCGACGCCGTCTTCAAGATCTACAGCACGGAAGACGAGGCGGTGGCGGCGGAGAGTGGAGCCCCGGCGAGAGCTTAGTACAGCTTCCCGGAAGTGAGTGTCCGCTGGGTCTCACGCGGCTGCTGAAACCGGGGTGTCGGCTGTGCCGAGAACCTTCGCGAAGGATGCTACCGACCAGCGGAACGGATGTGCGTGGTCGTTCCATTCGGAGATGAAG
>DASPHC010000050.1:0-14176 GCA_035629865.1 Thermoanaerobaculia bacterium
CCCTCGTCTCCAAGGAGAGATAGATTTCCTGAAGATCAACTACCTTTCCTCTTCTGAAATCGTCTCCGAAGCCCAAGGTCTCTACAGCAGGTGGCCTTCCCTTCCTTTTGAAGAAAAGCGTCGGGTGATCGAAAACATCACCGAAAAGATCGTCGTTGGAGATGGCGATATCTCCTTAGAACTCTGCTACCTACCGTCTTCCGCAGAACTCCTGTCAAAAGAGCACCGCAACCTCAGGGGTTCAGGGCGGCGGCGAGGATGAAGCAGGAGGGGAAGGTCAGGGTGCGCGCGGCGCGGGTGATGGTGACGACGCCGTCTTCCATCGGCTGGCGGAGGACTTCGAGCGTGTCGCGGCGGAACTCGGGAAGCTCGTCGAGGAAGAGGACGCCGTGATGGGCGAGGCTCACCTCTCCCGGCCGCACGCTGGAGCTGCCGCCGGCGAGTCCGACGGTGGAGATGGTGTGATGCGGCGCGCGGAACGGGCGGCGGGTCAGGAGGCCGCTGCCGGCCGGGAGGACGCCGGCGACGGAGTGGATCTTGGTGGTCATGATGGCCTCGTCTTCGGACAGCCGCGGGAGGATCGACGGGAGGCGTTTGGCGAGCATGGTCTTCCCCGAGCCGGGCGGGCCGATCATCATCACGTTGTGCCCGCCTGCCGCGGCGACTTCGAGCGCGCGTTTGGCCTGCACTTGTCCCCGCACCTCGGAGAAGTCCGAGGTGTCGAACGTCCGCTCGACCGTGACCGACTGCGCCTGGAGCAACGGCGCCGTCCCGGCCATGTGCTCCAGCAGGGAGATCAGATGCGGCGCGCCGACGACGTGCAGGCGCCGCACGGCCGCGGCTTCGTTGGCGTTGGCGATCGGGACGATCAGTTCCCGGATCGCCCCGTCGCCGGCGAGGGCCGTCGCCACCGACAGCGCTCCGCGAATGGGCTGCAGCGTCCCGTCGAGCGACAGCTCTCCGACGAAGAGACGTCCCTTCAACTGGTCGGCCGGCAATTTCTCCAGCGCCTGAATGATGCCGAGGGCGATCGGAAGGTCGAATGCAGACCCCTCCTTCCGCACGTCGGCAGGAGAGAGGTTGACGGTCACATGACGGCACGGGATGCGAAACCCGCAATTTGCCAGCGCGGAGTAGACGCGCCGGTAAGACTCACGGACCACGAGGTCCGGCAAGCCTACGAGGGAGAATCCAGGTTGCTGGGCGGGCCGGATATCGACTTCTACGACGATCCGGACAGCGTCGATGCCGAGGGTGGCGGCACTCCATACTTTTCCAAGCATGGCGGTGGCGACCCGTGCGGAAGTCCCGCATGGAGTATCCCTCGGAAGGAACGGAGAGGCAAGGGAGTCGCATCTACACTGGTCGTGGAGGGAGACTCATGCGCATTGCGGTACCGCACAACACCACCAAAGACCTCGCCCGGCGGAAGGTCGATCAGAAGCTGGACGGGCTGCTGAGCCAGTTCGGCGGGCATGCCGAGGACTTTTCGCACGAGTGGAGGGGGGACACGCTGCGGTTCAAGGGAAAGGCGCGCGGCCTGAAGCTGGAGGGGACGGTGGAGGTCACCGGCGCGGAGGTGATCTTCGACGCCAAGCTGCCTTTCATGGCGCTGCCGTTCGAGGGACGGATTCGCGAGGCCATCCACCGCGAGGCGGATTCGATGTTCCGCATCGCCTGAAAACAGTTGTGGCCCGGACTCGTCCGGGCCACTAAGCGACGTTCAGTATCTTTTTCAGGGCATCCACGTTCGGATCTACGAACAGCCTGCCATCGACTTCTACGGCTGGGTCGGATCCGATGTGGTGGATGTGCTTGTATTCCTCGGGGCGAACCATTTCGTGGGCCACGCGGAACTGGCTGAGAAACCCTGCAATCAAACTGGTCTTATGCTTCTGACTTCCGGGGAAGAACCTTACGGTCATCGCCTCCCCTCCCTTCACGGTCCTCATTCATTCTCGATTTGGACGATCTGCGAACCTTAGGCCTGTTTTTTAGGGAAGTCAAATAATGCGAGAGGGATTTACCGGGCGTTGACCGGTTCTGCATATCTGCGCGGCTGCCCGGAAGGGGGTGCCGGGGCCTCGGATGTTGTCGGTTGTCGGTTGTCCGTTGTCTGCCATTCCTCGCCTGGACGGTGCTCGCGGAGCTGGACGGGACGAGGGCAGAATCTCTGCTGCCGTAGGCAGCTAAAGATCTGTAGGCCCGGCCTTTAGGCCGGGTAAAGCGTAGCGGGCGACAGGCGAGAAATGGGCGGACGGTCTTGTCTGTCGCCCGCTCCGCGGGCTCGCCTGGCGGGCGCTCGTGGTACCCGGCCTGAAGGCCGGGCCTACAGGTCTTTCGCTGCCTACGGCAGCTGGAAGGCATGCAGCGATGGGCGGTGGTCTTCGTCCTGCTCAGATCCGCGAGTGCCGTCCAGGCGAAAACTGGCCGACAACTGACAACCGACAACGTCTCACGAGTGCCGTCCAGGCGAGAATTGGCCGACAACTGACAACTGACAACCGACAACCAGCCTCACGCCACTACCGCCTCCCGGTACTGGATCTCGTACAGCCTCCGGTACAGCCCTTCGTGGGCCATCAGTTCTTCGTGGGTGCCGCGCTCGCGGATCTCGCCGTGGTGGAAGACGAGGATGGTGTCGGCGGAGCGGATGGTGGAGAGGCGGTGGGCGATGACGAGGGAGGTGCGGCCTTCGAGGAGGGTCTGGATGGCTTCCTGGATCAGGAGCTCGGTCTCGGTGTCGATGGAGGAGGTCGCTTCGTCGAGGATGAGCACCGGGGGGTTGAAGGCGAGGGCGCGGGCGAAGGAGAGGAGTTGCTTCTCCCCGACGGACAAGCCCGCTCCCCGTTCGCGCACGACCGAGGCGTAGCCCTCGGGGAGGCGGGAGATGAAGCGGTCGGCCTGGACCCTGCGGGCAGCCGTTCGGATGGTGTCGGGAGAAATGGAGGCGTCGCCGAGGGAGATGTTGTCGGCGATGTTGCCGGTGAAGAGGAAAAAGTCCTGCTGGACGATGGCGAACAGCCGCCGCAGCGCCTCGAGCGAGTACTCGCGGATGGCGATGCCGTTGATCAGGATCTCTCCCCGCTGCGGCTCGTAGAAGCGCAGCAGGAGGGCGGTGACGGTGGTCTTCCCGGCACCGGTATGCCCCACCAGCGCGACACGCTCGCCCCGGTTCACCCGGAACGAAACGTTCTTCAGAACCCAGTCAGGCTGGGCCTCCCCCACTTCTTCCCTCGGCCCCTGGCCCTCGGCCCTCGGCCCTCCCTCGTTATACGCAAACCAGACGTTTCGGAACTCGACCGACTCCAGCGTCCCGGCGGTCAGCGTCCCCTCGTCCTTGATCTTCACCGGCGTGTCGAGGAGCTTGAAGATGCGCTCGCTGGCGGCCATGGCGGCCTGGAGGATGTTGTACTTTTCGGAGAGGTCGGAGATCGGCTGGTAGAAACGCTGGGAGTATTGGAAGAACGCCACCAGCGCGCCGACGGAGAGGGTCCCCTGGATGACCTTCCCACCGCCGTACCAGACGATGAGCGCCAGGCCGACGGTCTCGATCAGCTCGATCAGCGGGTAGAAGACGGCGTAGTAGAAGATCGCGTCGACGTTGGCGTCGCGGTGGCGGGCGTTGAGGCCGCCGAATTTCTCCGCCTCCTTATCCTCCCGGTTGAAGAGCTGGACGGTCGACATGCCGGAGATGTGCTCCTGCAGGAAGGCGTTGATCGCGGCGATGCGCGCCCGGACGGCGCGGTAGGTGATGCGCGCGCCGCGGCGGAACCAGATCGAGACCAGGATGATGAACGGGGTGATGGAGAAGAGGACCAGCGCCAGGCGCCAGTTCATCCAGAACAGGACGCCGATGATGCCGGCCAGGACGAAGATGTCGCCGAAGATGGCGACGAAGCCGGCGGTGAAGAGGTCGTTCAGGGCGTCGACGTCGGTGGTGACACGGGTCATCAGGCGCCCGACCGGGTTGCGGTCGAAGTACTGCACGTCGAGCCGCTGCAGGTGCGAGAAGATCTGCTTCCGCAGGTCGAACATAATGTATTGGCCCATGAGGTTCATCAGGACCATCTGCGAGTAGAGGACGATGAACCCGCCCGTCAGGACGAAGAGGTAGACCCCCGCCGCGAAGTTGATGCCGGTCAGGGCGTCGAGGACGATGCCGTGGCCGGCCAGCCACTCGCCGACCTGCCTGCTGACGCCGAGCGGCTTCGCCCCCGCCGGCTTGACGAACAGGTCGATGGCCACGGCGGTAATGGCCGGCCCGGCGATCTCGAACAGCGACGCCACGATCACCAGCAGCACCGAAGCGCTTGCCCGCAGCCGGTGCGGCCGCAGATAGCCGAGCAGACGGCGCGTCAAACGGGGGTCGAAGGCTTTGGAGCCTTCGTCTTCGTGTTTTTCGATGTCACTCATGCGATTTCTTCGAGCTCGTCCTCGATCGTCTGCCGGCGATAGAGATCGGCGTAATAGCCGCCCTTCTCGACCAGCGCTTCGTGGGTGCCGCGCTCGACGATGCGGCCGTCGTCGAGGACGATGATGTGATCGGCGTCTTTCACCGAGGAGACGCGGTGGGAGACGATCAGCGCGGTCCTCCCCTTCCGGATCGTTCGCAGGGCATTGAGGATCCGTTCCTCGGTGTGGGTATCGACGGCGCTCAGAGAGTCGTCGAGGATGAGGATGTGCGGGTCGCGCACGAGGGCGCGGGCGATGGCGGTGCGTTGTTTCTGGCCGCCGGAGAGGGTGATGCCGCGCTCGCCGATGACGGTCTTCAGTCCCTGCGGGAAGCCGGCGACGTCGGTCGTCAGCCCGGCCTGGTCCGCCGATTCCTGCACCTCTTCATCCGTCGCCTCGGCCCGGCCGAAGCGGATGTTCTCGGCGATCGACTCGGAGAAGAGGAAGGTCTCCTGCGGCACCATGCCGATCCACTCGCGCAACTGCCGCATGGAGATGGCCTCGATCGGCCGGCCGTCGAGGAACACCGTCCCGGGCGGCGGCACGAAGGCGCGGGTGATCAGGGCGAGCAGCGTCGACTTGCCGCTGCCGGTCCGGCCGACGATGCCGATGGTCTGGCCGTGGCGTACTTCGAGGTTGATGTCGCGGAGCACGGGACGGTCGCCGTAGGCGAAGGTGAGATGGCGGATCTCGAGGTCGCCGCGCGGCCGGACGTCGAGGGCGCCGGCGGAGTCGGTGTCGGGCTCGACGCTCCAGACCTCGTGCAGGCGCTTCATGGAGGCCATGCCGCGCTGGAAGAGGTTGATCACCCAGCCGAGGGCAATCAGCGGCCAGATCATCCGGCCGAGATAGAACTGGAAGGCGACGAAGTCGCCGAGGGACATCGTCCCGGCGACGAGCTTGCGCGAGCCGACCCAGAAGACGAAGACGAACATCAGCCCGACCAGCATGTGCAGCGCCGGGTAGAACGTCGAGGTGAGGCGGATCAGCGACCGGTTGCGCGCCACGTACTCGGTGTTCATCCGCTGGAAGGTGTCGATCTCGCTCTGCTCGCGGGTGAAGGCGCGGACGACGCGGACGCCGGCCAGGTTCTCCTGCACCCGCGCGGAGATGTCGCCGAAGTAATCTTGCACGGCCTTGGTGCGGTTGTGGATGCGCGCACCGAAGTACTTCACCAGCCCCGCCACCACGGGCACGGCCAGAAGGGAGATGAAGGCCATCGACGGGGCGATTCTCAACATCATGACGAAGGAGCCGCCGACGACCAGCAGCGAGGAGAAGGAGTGCATGACCGCCGGCCCGATGAGCATGCGCACGGAGGCAAGGTCGTTGGTGGCGCGGGACATGAGGTCGCCCGTGCGCTGTTCCTGGTAGAAGCGCAGCGGAAGCTTCTGCAGGTGGCCGTAGAAGTCGTTCCGCATGTCGTACTCCATGTGGCGCGACGCGACGATGATGATCCACCGCTGAAGGTAGAGAAAGATCCCTTCCACCGCCGCCGCGCCGATGAGCATCAACCCGTATTTCACCAGCATCGCCCGGGTGAAGCCGGTGGTCAGGGCATTCACCGCGCTGCCGATGATGACCGGCTTGAGCAGGGAGAAAAGCGCCGATCCGATGACGCAGAGGGCACCCAGGGCGAGACGGGTTTTGTAGAGGGAGAAGTAGTGCGTTAAGCGGCGGAACGGGGTCATTGGGGCGACATTCTATTGAATCGTTGTCAGTTGTCGGTTGTCAGTTGTCCGAACCTTCAGCGCCTGGCCGACACGCTTGGCGCGATACACTAACGGATCATGAGCGAACCTGCCTCGGCGCCCATGGGACGTCTCGATGCTTTCGATGTCGGCGCGAAGAAACTGACCATCCAGACCGAGTTCTTTACCCGTCCCGCCTGGCGCATCGAGACCAAGGTGTACCTCGGCGGCGCGTTGAAGAAGGTCTACACCGAAGAGCTGGACGAGTCGCGCGAGCCCGAGTTGCAGGGCCTCATCAACTCCTTCCACCAGAGCAAGATCGACGAGATCATGGAAGGGTTGAAAGCCAGAAAGACTTAGTTGTCTGTTCCGGGGCAGTCTCGTATCATTGCGTCTCCACACCGTGTCGCCGATTCCTCGGCGCTGCGCCGTCTCGGCACCAACAGACGACATGAGCACATTCGAGGATCTGCGCGCGTTCCAGCGCGCCATGGATTTGACCGCCGACATCTACAACGTGACCCAGGCCTTTCCCCGCACCGAGTTGTACGGTCTGACCTCGCAGCTCCGCCGCGCCTCATCCAGCGTGGTCAGCAACATCGCCGAGGGACAGGGCCAGCTCACTTACGGCGAGTGGCGGAATCACCTCGGCAGAGCACGCGGCTCCCTCTACGAAGTTCAGGCACAAGTACTCCTCTCCGCGAAACTCGGCCTCCTGCCGCAATCCATCGCCACCCATCTGCAGAAGCAAGTCCAGGTCGCCGCATCCGAGCTCGCGGGCTTGATCCGTTGGGTGAGAAAGCGTGAAGCTCGCGCCAAAGCGATTCGTGGCAACACGGTTCGGACAACGGACAACCGACAACTGACAACCTCGCAATGACCGTTCAAGTTCAGTCTCTACGCAAATCGTTCCGTGCGCACGAGGTCCTCAAAGGGATCGACCTAACGGTCGCTCCTGGGGAGGTCGTGGGCCTGATCGGACCGAACGGCGCGGGCAAGACGACGCTGATGTCCTGCCTCCTTGGCTTTCTGCACCCGGACGATGGCGAGATCACGATCGACGGGCGGGCGAATGACGATCTCGATGTTCGGCGCCGCACGGGGTTCGTGCCGGAGCGAATGAATTTCGGGCGGCGCGTGACGGGGCAGGAGTTTCTTCGCTACATGGCCGGGCTGGCGGGGGTGCCGCGTACGGAGGTGGCCAGCCGCTCGGCGGCGATGCTGGAGCGGCTCGGGCTGGGCGGTGCGGAGCACAAGCGGCTGAGTCAGTACTCGCGCGGGATGCTGCAGCGGATCGGGATGGCGCAGGCGCTGATCCACGGGCCCGACTACGTCTTTCTCGACGAGCCGACGTCGGGGCTCGATCCGAATGGCGTGCTGCTGGTGCGCGACCTGATCGCGGAGCAGAAGGCACGCGGCGCGGCGGTGTTGCTGAACTCTCACCAGCTCGCGGAGATCGAGAAGGTCTGCGACCGCGTGGTCTTCCTGCAGCGCGGGGTGATCGCACATGCGGAGACGCTCCGGCACGTCGACAAGATCGTCGTCGCGATCACGCTGCTGCCGGGATCGTTCGATCCGGTCACGCTCGCGAAGATCTCCGGTGTGGTGCCGAAGGAGAATGTGGTGGTCGTGGCGGTGGATGCGGAGGGCGACATCGCGCGGATCGTGCGGGCGCTGGTGGAAAGCGGGGCCGGCGTGATCGACGTGCGGCGGCACACGGCCGACCTCGAGAGCATCTTCCGAGGTGCGGCATGAACGCGGTCGTGATCCGGGAAACGTTCCGGCGGCATGTCACGCATGCCGGCTACATCTCCGTGCTGGTGCTGATCGCGATCCTCGGGATCGTCTCGGCACAAAGCATCCGGCCGGCCACCTTCTGGCCCGGACTGGTGACGCTGCTCGCGGTGGTGACAGGCTGCGGGATCATCGGGCCGGAGTTCTCGTCCGGCACGCTGCAGTTGATCCTGGTCAAGCCGGTCAACCGTTCCTCCTATCTCCTCTCGCGCGTCACGGGCGTCCTGTTGGTGATCTGGCTTGCGGCGTTGACCGGCTGCGCTGCCGAGACGCTCGCCCGCCTCTTCAACAAATCGCTCGTCCTCGAGTCGATGGGCATCGGCCTGGTGAACGTCATGGCCGAGACACTGCTGATCGTCTCGCTGTTGACGCTGCTCGGCAGCATCACCCGCGCGTATTTCAACGTGGCCATCTTCTACGGCCTGCAGATCGCACTGGCGGTCGGCGCGGCGGTCCTGCGGATGTCGCGCGAGGTGCCGGCGTTCGTCCTGGAGGCGCTGGCGGCAATCGACCGCAACCTCTTCCCCGACGTCCCGCCGCTGCCGAATCCCGGCCTGCTGCTGCTCCTCCTCTCCAACGCCGCCGTCGCGCTGCTGCTGGCGTGCCTGGCGTTCAACCAGCGGGAGGTGCCGTATGGAGCCGACTAGCTCCTCGCGCAGCCAGCGTACGATTCCGCCGATTCTCTACGCGATCGTGGCCGTGCTGCTCGCTGCCCGTGTATGGTACGGGTGGTGAAGCGGATTCCCGGATGCGGCTCGAACACCTGACCGAGGAAGAAGAGGACTTCTGGCGCGGCGAGTTCGCCCAGGAGAACTGGATCTTCGGCGCCCTGGCGCTCAGCGTCACCCTCCCGGAATTCGCCGGCGGCGTCCCCGCCCTGCGGGAAATGCACTTCGGCTACTACCTCCAGCCGCTGCACCTCAACGTCGACGACCGCGAGGATCTCCCACGCAAGCTGGTGTATGTCCTGGCCCGAAGGAAGCCGCCGCTCGACTTTCTCGAGCTCTCGGGAGCCGGTCTGCGCATCCCGCACTGCTTTCCGACGGGGTTCACTTTGGGTTCGGTGTTGCGGATTGCGTTGCTGGAGATGAAGAGGCTGCCGTTGCGAGAGCCGGTGGATTCGTGAGGAACGGTTGTCAGTTGTCGGTTGTCAGTTGTCCGAACCGGCAGCGCCTGGGCGGCAGGCTCGCGAGCGTCGGAGGACGGAAGCCGCCGAAGGCGGCGAAAGATCTGTAGACCCGGCCTTCAGGCCGGGTACAACGGTCGCCTCCCAGGTGAGCCCGCGCAGCGGGCGACAGAAAACAAGGTTCGCACCGTCTTTTCTGCCGCCCGCTACGCGGGCTTACTTACCGGGCGATCGCTTTACCCGGCCTGAAGGCCGGGCCTACAGATCTTTTGCTGCCTACGGCAGCAGAGAGACGGTGACCGGGATTTGTGTAGCGGAACGAGAACGTCCCAGCCTGTCATCCTGACAAGGATCGTATGTTCGACCCAGGCGCGACAGGTTCGGACAACCGACAACTGACAACCGACAACCCACCCCGCTACCCCCGCGCGTCCCTCCGCACACTCCTCCGGCACTTCGCCTCCGCCCGCGATTCGATCTGCCGCACGCGCTCGCGCGACAAGCCGAGGATCTCGCCGATGTCGCGCAGGGTCAGCTCGTCGTCCTGGAGGACGCCGTAGCGGAGTTTCATGATCGTCTTTTCTTCGAGCGTCAGCTCGTCGACGGCGTTCTGGACGGCGGCGTTTTCGCGGAGTTGCTGAAGGTGGGGGTGGCGGTTTTTGGGGATGTCGGGGGTGACGCCCTGGGGGCGGTCGTCGAGCTCGTACCAGTAGCGGAACCACGCTTTCGGGTTCGGGTTGGTGTAGAGGAGGAGGACGGCCAGCTCGCTCTCGGTCACTTCGAGCTTGGCGCAGACCTTCCCCTTGGCACTCTCCAGCACCCCGTTGACGTTGGCCATCTCGCGATTGAGGAACGAGGCCAGCTCGCGGACGCTCTTCGGGACGTTGTCGCTCACCCCATGGCGCAGCGTCAGGACGAGGCGCTCTTTCGGCGAGAGCTCCGACATGTGCGCCAGCAGCTCCTGGCGGCGCGACTGCTGCTGCATCTCGTATTCGGCCGACGGGATCATGGTCTGCTCGACCACGTCCGCGAGCTCGGTGTGCGAGTTCTCGTCGAGCTCCGCGTTGAGCGAGTAGTTGTCGCTGTTGGCTTGGAGGAGGGTCTGGACTTCCTTGACGCTCACGCCGAGATTCGTCGCCAGCTCGTCCGGCGTCGGGATGTGGCTCCCCTCGGTCATCGCGGTCGCGATGGCTTTCTCCAGCCGGTACATCAGGTTGGCGCGCTTCGGGGGAAGGCGGAACGCCCCCGCCTGTTCGGAGAGGGCGTGCAGGATGGCCTGGCGGATCCACCAGACGGCGTAGGTGATGAACTTGACGTTCTTCTCGGGGTCGTACTTCTTCGCCGCGTGGATCAGGCCGATGTTGCCTTCGTTGATCAGGTCGAGGAAGTGGACGTGGGCGTTGCGGTATTTCTTCGCGTACGACACCACGAACCGGAGGTTGGCCTTGACCAGCTCCTCGAGCGCCGCCTTGTCGTTCTCCTGCACGCGGCGGCCGAGCTCCTTCTCGCGCTCGGGCGTGAGACGCGGCACCCTGGCGATTTCCTGCAGGTAGTGGTTGAGGAGATCGTGAGATTCGTCGCGCTGTTCGAACCGGGCCATGTTTGCGAAAGCGGAATTCTACACCCGCTCGCCATCCCGCATGGACGGGACGCGCGCGGTCATTCCGTCTGATTCGGCATCGCCACCACCCGGTCGAACGCGAGCGTGCTGGACGCCTCTCCCCTTCCCGTCTGTTTCCTCACCCCGAGCCAGATCCACGCCCGGCCGTCGCGCCAGCGGGTGCGCTGATAGCGCTGGGTGACGACCACGCCGGCGCGGGAGACCTCCTCCTCGTGCAGAAAGTACGGCAGCGGGCCGCCCTGGGCGTCGAGGCCGTGGCGCAGGAGCGACGTGCGCGGCTTGACCTTCATCTCCGGCAGTTTTTCGATGACGCGCAGCATCGACCCGCGCTGAAGCTGCGTCCTGCGGACACTTCCCGGCACATGGACCGGGATGAAGGGAATCCAGTTCTCCGGCACCGAGCGCATGGCGTCGTAGCGGATCGGCGCATTGGCCGAAGGCGCCGGCACGGCCGGGAGGCTGCCGGCGCGGCGCACCCAATACCCGTGCATCTCGCGGCCCGCGGAGGCGCCGTCTTTCCCCTCGCCGGACGGCAGAGGGATCGTCTTCTCGACGGCCCAGACCATGTTCGCGACTTCGTCGCGGACCAGCATCACCTCCTCGAGCACCGGCCCCTCCTGCACGCCGGGCATCGACGGGAGCAGCAGCAGGCCGGTGTCGGCCGCCTCGCCTCCCTTTCCTTTGACATTCACCAGGAACATCGCCCAGCGTTCCCAGTCGTCATCGAGTCCGCTTCCCGCGGCGTCGATCCAGGTACGGTCGCCGAAGACGTCGGTCACGGCCATGCCACGCACCGTCACGATCGATCCCGACGGCGCGACGTACGGCACCATGAACCAGTCATTGGCGAACGTGAGCCCGAACTCCATCAGCAGCAGCTTGGAAAGATCGGTGGTGTCGGGATTGATGTCGCCGAAGCTGGTCCGTCCCTCCTCGAACGTCCACCAGCGGGTGTTGGGCATCCCGCTGAATGTCACCGGCGTCGGGATGGTGACGCGGTTGTGCGGCGGCTTTGGCGCCGCGGCGATCGGGTCGCCAAGGAGCGTCTGCTTCGGGTCGATGTCGACGTTGTACCAGTCGAGATGACCGTGGAAATACTCCTCGGCGGAGTACACCTTCTCCGCACTCCCCTCGGGGGCGGCCACGGAAAACTGATATTCGAGCCGTTCCGGCAGCCACGCGTCGGCGTCCTCGGAGATCGGCTGGAAGATCAGCTTCGTGAACCAGCGTCGGAAGCGGAGCGCGGCGGCTTCGATCATCGCGTGGTTCACGCCGGCGATGCCGTCCCCTGCGTGATTCCCGGGAACGCGCAGATACTCGAAGAGCTTCACGCCGTCCATGGCCCGGCCGGCGACGGCGGCGAAGCTGCTCCAGGTCTCGGGGTGCGCGCAGTAAACCGCGTCGGCCGGGTCGTGCGGATCGGGGGCATGGATGGGGTATTTGGCGATATAGGCGCCGCGCACGCCGGGAGGCGCGGCGATCATCTTCAGCCACTGCCGTCCCGCCAGCAGCCGGATGTCGAGCGAGAGATCGCGGCCGGCGTGACGCAGCGGGATGGGGCGCCGCTCGACATTGGCCTCCAACGGCCTCTCGTCGTTGAACGAAGCGGGCACGCCGCCATCCGGCTGGTACTTCGTCAGGTGCGTCTCGGCGAAGCGGATCTTCGCGGAGATCGGCGAGGCCGCGTCGTCGCCCTGGAACTCCCCCATCTGCCACTGCTTGGT
This sequence comes from Thermoanaerobaculia bacterium, assembly GCA_035629865.1. Lineage (GTDB taxonomy): Bacteria > Acidobacteriota > Thermoanaerobaculia > Gp7-AA8 > Gp7-AA8 > QHVT01. The sequence continues at coordinate 12,412 of DASPHC010000050.1, forward strand.
GAGCATCCACAGCGCGTCGCGCACCTCGGCGCGCAGGGCGCGGTCGAACGCTTCGGCGCGCGGCCGTCCCTCGACGCGGTTCCAGATCGTGACGGAGGGAAAGTGCATCTCCGCGATCTGCCCGACCGCGGAGGCATCCTTGACGAGCGTGTCATTCACGGCTTCACCTCCAGGGCGGTCTGAATCGCGGCCGCCGAAATGCTCGCCTGCCCGAACGTCACGGCCATCATCGTGGCAGGAAGAAAGCGCGAGTACTCGGTCTGGTCGAGTTGGTCCGGCTCGACGGCGCGGCGCTTGGCGAAAGCCAGGGTGTCGTTGAGCGCGTCGACGACGTCGCTCCAGAGCCATTTGCCGCGGAAATCGGACGGCGTGACCAGCAGCATGGCCTGCGGCGCCTCCGAGTTGGGGCGGTCGAAGTGGAAAGCGACGCCGGTGTCGATGTCCCTGGCGGGGATGACCTCCGTCCATTCATCGAGGAGCAGGCCGCATTGCGGAGCGGTCTTGTCGAAGGCGGTGGTCATCGCCGCGGTGTAGAGCAACCGCTCGCCGTCGACCTTCAGCTTGCCGGAAGGAAGCTGCAGCGTCAGCCCCGGCTCCCCCTCGGCGATGGGAAGGTCGAGCGCCAGCCACGGCTCGTCCTGGACGAACGGAAACTGCAGGGCGGTGAGCGATGGAGCGGGCGTGACGCCGAAGGCCTCGGCGAGCATGGTCATGCCCTCCCATGCGCGCATTTTTTCGCGCACGCGGGCCACGCCGTAGAGCCAGGTGTCGACCGGGAAGTCGAGGTTCTGTTCCGGGCCCTCGAGATAGGAGAACAGCGCACCCGACTCGCTCGCGGCGAGCGACTGGCCGATCTCGTCGCCCTGCTTCGCCCCGAGGGAGAAGCGTGGAACGACGGTGAAATGCTCGCCGAACATCGCCTTCGCCGCGGCGTCGAGGGCCTGCACGCGCGCCTTCGCCGCGGCGGCATCGTTCGCTTCGCCGAGCCGCTGGTTCGCCGCGGCGAGACGCCCCTCCACTTCCTTCAGTACCACCTTCGCCACGCGTACCGCGTCCTCGGCGAGGACGGCGACGCCGGCATCCTCTTCGGCGAACGACAGATTGTCGAACGTGAAGGGTGCGAGCGGAGGGAGGAGCTTCACGTCGGAGAGGAGATCGCCGATTTTCGCGCGCGTCGTCTTCTGGACGTCAGCCAGGAGGGACTGCTGCCCTCCGAAGGCAGGGCCTTTGACCGTCGCAAGCTCCGTTTCGAGCTGCGCCGGATTCGCGGCGGCGAAGACGCTGGTGGAGATCAGCCGCTCCGCGCGATACAGCACCTCGAAACGCTCGGCCGTGGTGGCGGCAGCGGGAAGACCCTGGTACTCCGCCATCACCGCGTTGAATTCGTCGCGGCGCTCGTCGAAGCGGGCCGCCGCCGCGGCGACGTTTTTCAGCACGGCGCGGAAAAGCGCGGCCCGCTGGTCGTAGAGGAAGCCCCAGCCGGTCTGGGGGATGCCGAAGAGCGCTGCCGACGAGAGGATGGTGGCCAGGACGTCGATGGTCTGGTCGATCTTCGGGGCCGGCGCGAACTGGTCGAGCGCCTTCCGCACGGCATCGAGCGCTTTGCGCGCGCCGTCGATCGCGGCGAAGTCGATCGACATCGCCTCATCCTGCGCCTGTGCGGTCTCGAGCGAAAGCGTGAGATCCGTCGGGCGCAGCGGGCGCGCCCCTTCGATCAGCGTCCGGAGATGACGGATGAGCGGCATGACTTCGAACAACGGCAGCG
>DASPHC010000051.1:0-3245 GCA_035629865.1 Thermoanaerobaculia bacterium
GCGAGCGCGGGCTCGACCTGATGAACAACTGGCTGACCGCGGGTCGCGCGATCGATGCGGTTGCCGCCAACAACGACGAGATGGCGATCGGCGCGATCATGGCAATCCGCCAGGCCGGCATCGCTCCGGGGAAGATCCTCGTCGGCGGGGTGGACGCGACGCCCGATGCGCTCGCGGAGCTCGCGAAGGGCACGCTGGCCGTGACGGTCTTTCAGAACGCCCGCGGCCAGGCGCGCGGCGCGCTCGACGCGGCGGTGAAGCTGTCGCGCAAGGAACACGTCGACAGCTTCGTGTGGATCCCCTTCGAGCTGGTGACACGTGACAATTCCAAACAGTTCCTCGATCGGTAGTTCTTTAAACAGGAGATCAGGAGATCAGGAGAACTTCTTTTTTCATCCAAATTCAACACAATGACACGATCAGCACGACGACGCGATGACTCCGCACTTCTCTGCGGGCGGCGTCAGAGTCCTCTGTGGGTACGCATCGCCTTCGCGCGAAAGCGCGCCGCAAACAACAAAGACGCGAACTCAAGACCTGCGTCAATTCAGGGTCTTGAGTTCGCGTCTTTGTTGTTTGCGGTGATGGCCGTTACGCGGCCATCGAAGGCGATGAGCAGCTCGGCGCCTCTGATCAAATGAAAGGGCCGTCGCCCAGTCGAGGCGCCGGAAGTAGGATCAAGTAGCACACACGATCCAGCTCCGGGCCTCGAGAGGAGGACAGCCCATGGAGACTGATCAGTATATCGGGATTGATTTACACAAAGGCTCGTTTCAGGTGTGCGTGATGGCGAAGACCGGCGAGCGCGTGTGGGAGGGGCGCTTCCCACGAGACCCCGAGGGGATCGCGACATTCGTGGCGCGCTGTACGCCGCGGATGGCGGTGGCAGTGGAAGCGACGAGCCCCACCTGGAGCTTTGTGGATGCGATCGAGCACTACGTCGGTCGCATCTGCGTGGTCGACACCCGCAAGACAAAGCTGAAGGCGGGGTATGCCGCGAAAACCGATCGGCTCGATGCACGGCGGCTCGCGGATGCATTGCGGCGCGAGAGCGTCGTCAGCATTTACGTGCCGCCGCCGGCGATCCGGGAGCAACGCGAGTTGGCGCGGCATCGGCTCATGCTCACGCAGATGCGCACCCGCGTGCTGCAACGGATGCGCGCCTTGCTGTTACGGCAGGGGCTCGGCGATCCGCCGACGACGCGTTTACGGAGTGCGGCTGGCCAGGCGTGGCTCGATCATCTGGTGCTTCCGCCTCAGGCACAGCGCGCGCTCACGACGCTGCGGCAGATCGAACGCGATCTCTGCGCGCAGCTCGCCCCGGTGGACGCCGACATCGCCCGCGAGGCGCTCGCCGATCCGATCGTGCGGCAACTGCAAACGGTCCATGGCATCGGCCCGGTGCTCGGCTTGATGCTGCGCGCGGAAATCGGGGACATCAACCGCTTTCCCACGCCGGCGCATTTAGCCAGTTATGCCGGCCTGGTGCCACAGGTCGACAGCAGTGCCAGCCGCACGCACTACGGCCGGATCACAAAGGACGGATCGCCATGGCTGCGGTGGGCGCTCGTCGAAGTCGGCGTGCAGACGTTACGCCGTCGCGATCCGCTCGGACGGTGGGGCCGCAAACTCGCCGTGCGCAAAGGGTCGATGAAAGCCCACGTGGCATTGGCGCGCGAAATGTGTCGAGAAATTATGGAGACGTGGCGGCACGCGGCGTAATCCTCTCGGGGCCGGCGTCGGTCCAACGCTTGATCATCACGCGATGATCGTTCTCTGAATGATGCCGAGCCCCGATCCGATCTGACGATGAGCTCGCGGTGAGCTCGCATAGATGCATGACGAGGTACGTCAGCTGCCTGGAGCCGGAATCGTGTTTGCTGAGCGCCGACGGAACACACGTTGACACTCGTTCGCGACGCGCGCCCGGATGGCTTAATAAGCCGGGCGCGCGCCGCTCACTGGACGTGTGTCTTGACTCGAGGCGCCCTTTCATAGATGCGTTGAAGATCAGCTAAAGCCCCGGCCTACGTCAGGGGCCAACGGGCAGCCCGAGGTGCGTCATTAGCTGTCGTGCGAACTCCGGCCCAATGCCCTTCTCTTCATGTTTGAAGTACACGTAGATGTCGTTGCAACGGTCTCGGAGCGGCGCAATTTTGTGCGCCCATGCTTCGATGTCGGAGGGCTGATAGCCCTCGTCGCGTAAGCGGAAATACCCGAAGTCCGCCGTCACTTCGAGCGGCGTCTCCAGCTTCTCGCTGTCGGCGACGCACAACGCGCGGCCGCGCTCCTTGAGCCGCGTGAAGACGTCGGAGTCGAACCACGAAGGATGCCGGAACTCGAACGCTGCTGGTGCTTTCGGAGGAAGCGTGTCGAGGAACGCGTCGAGCCGGGGAAGATCTTTTTTCAGAGACGGCGGCAGCTGAAACAGCAGCGCGCCAAGCTGATCTCCGAGCGTACCGGCCACACGGCAGAACTCCGCGGTCAAGTCCTGACAATTCGCGAGCTTCGCGTCGTGCGTAATGCGTCGCGGCGACTTCAACGTGAACTTGAACGCCGCTGGCACCTGCTTCGTCCATCCTGCCAGCAGCTTCTCCGACGGCATGCGGTAGAAGGTGTAATTGATTTCGACGGTGGGAAACCGCGCCGCGTAGTAGGGGAGCATCTTCGCGGCCGCAAGATCGGCCGGATAGAAGCTCCCCTTCCACTCAGGATAGTTGTAGCCGGAAGTACCGACGAAAATCACGAAACGATTCTACCAGCGCGGCTCTCTTCGCCCGCCGCCACCGCCGCCGCCGTAATCGTCCCCGCCACGGCCGCCGCCACCACCGCGGTTGAAGCCGCCGCCGCCGCCGCCGCCGCCGAAGCCGCGGCCACCGCCGGCCGGCTTGGGTTGCGCTTCATTCACCACGATGGCGCGTCCGTCCATCTGGTGCTGATGCAGCTTCTCGATGGCCTTTGCCGCCGCTTCGTCAGTGGTCATTTCCACGAAGCCGAAACCCCGCGCGCGTCCGGTGGCCATGTCACGCATGACACGGGCACTGGCGACGTCGCCCACGGTGCTGAACAGCGTGGTCAATTCCTCGTCAGTCGCCTTGTAGGGAAGATTGCCGACGTACAGCCTACGACCCATAGTTCGTTCGCTCCTCGGTCCGTTGGACGGACACCGCCGTTGTGGGGGATGGTTGGAACTGCACCTATCGGGAAGGCGGAAAAATAGACTGGTTCCGAGGGGCTGTCAACTT
>DASPHC010000052.1:0-3640 GCA_035629865.1 Thermoanaerobaculia bacterium
TCGGCAACAGCGTGGCCGAGACGCGGCAGCGGTTCGGGAAGCAACTCGCGCGCGAGCATCCGGTGGGGGCCGACATGGTCGTGCCCGTTCCCGATTCCGGGGTCTTTGCCGCGCTCGGCTATGCGCTCGAGTCGGGCATTCCGTTCCAGTACGGGCTGGTGCGCAATCACTACGTCGGACGGACGTTCATCGAGCCGAAGCAGACCATCCGCAGTTTCGGGGTGAAGGTGAAGCTGAACCCGGTCCGGGAGCTGGTGGCCGGCAAGCGGATCGTGCTTATCGACGACTCGATCGTGCGCGGTACGACTTCCAAGAAAATCGTGCGCATGCTGAAGGACGCCGGCGCGGCGGAGGTGCACATGCGCATCTCCTCGCCGCCGACCTCCTGGCCCTGCTACTACGGCATCGACACGCCGGAGCGGACGCAGCTCATCGGCGCCTCGCATTCGATCGACGAGATCCGGTCGTTCATCGAGGCCGACTCGCTCGGGTACCTGAGCGAGGACGGGATGCTGGAGGCCGTCCGGAAGGACGACGACCCGCGCCAGCTCTACTGCACCGCCTGCTTCACCGGAAAGTATCCGGTGACGCTGGGCGCGGTGCAGCAGAGCGAGGAGCCGGCGGTCAGCGTTTCCTGCTGAAGTCGGCGTCGCGGTCGTCCGCTACGACCTGCTGACGGGCGTTGTCCTGACGCGCGAGTTGCGGTACTTCGTTCGTCCGCGGCACGTCGGCGACGACGTCGTTGCCGATGCGGTCGTCGATCAGCTCGTCGAACAAGGCCCGGTAGTGGAGCATCGCCTGACGGAGATCTTCGGTCGACGCGCTTCCGGGCGTCCCGTCGATGACCTTGTGGCCGGCCCGGTAGTGCTCGATCACCGAGGGATGCGTGACCGAGAGATCTGCGGCGTGACGGCCGAAGTCACCCATCGGATAGCCGCGTACCCGCATGATGTCGGCGACCAGCTCGTCCGCCTCGACCACGGCCGTGGTGGGGCGCTCGATGAAGTGCTGTTCGACGCGCTGCCAGTCGGACCGGAAGCGAACGCGGTCGGCTGCCGACAGCGGCACGATGCTGTACTTGTTGACCTGCTCGGTGCGTGCAAGGAGCTCCTGCTCCGCCCGCTTCCTGCTTCCCGCCTCGCTGACGGCGTGGTCGTATTCGTTTCCGAACTTGCCGCGCAGAGACTCGGTTCGCGACAGGCGGGCGCGGCGCGCGACCATCGCGAAGACGACGATCAACGCCAGCGCTCCCAGCGCAATCCAGATCCAAAGTGGGTCGATAGACATAGAACCCTCCTGGGATGTGGAGCGCAAAGGATGTGCCTTGGAGAGGAGCTACATCGACAGCCGCGGTTCCCGCGCGGTCAGGTTCCGCCGATCGACCAGCATCCTTCCCACATCCTCGGGGCTACCGGGGCGGCTGAAGTAGTAGCCCTGGGCTTCGTCGCACTCTTTGCTGCGGAGGAAAGCGAACTGTTCGGCGGTCTCGACGCCCTCGGCGACCACGCGCAGGCGAAGACTGCGGGCCATGCCGATCATCGCCGTCACGATGGCGGCATCGCCGTCGTTGGTAGCGAGGTCGTTGACGAAGGCGCGATCGATCTTCACCGAGGTGATCGGGAAGCGCTTCAGGTAGTTGAGCGATGAGTAGCCCATCCCGAAGTCGTCGATGGAGATGCCGACGCCGATGTTCCGCAGCGCGCGCAGCACCTCCACGGTCGCCTCGGCGTTCTGCATGGCGGTGGTCTCGGTGATCTCCAGTTCCAGAGAGGAAGCCGAAAGGCCCGTATCGCCGAGGGCGCTGCGGACCATGTCGACCAGGTCATGCTGGAGAAACTGCCGGGCGGAGAGGTTGACCGCCACGCGGATCGGCCCCGAGCCGCGGTCGTGCCAGTCGCGCATCTGCCGGCAGGCGGTGCGCAGCACCCACTCGCCGAGCGGCACGATGAGCCGCGTCTCCTCGGCGATCGGGATGAACGAGGCCGGGAGGACCATCCCGCGCACCGGGTCGTTCCAGCGGACCAGCGCCTCGACGCCGATGGTCCGGCCGGTGACGAGGTTGATCTGCGGCTGGTAGGCGAGCAGCAACTGTTCTTCGTGCACCGCGCTGCGCAGCCGGCTCTCGACGGCGAGCCGCTCCAGGGCGCGCTTCTTCATCTCGTCGGTGCAGAGCTGGTAGGTGTTCCGCCCCTCTTCCTTGGCGCGGTACATGGCGCTGTCGGCGTTGCGGAGCAGCGTCTCGGGGTCGATGCCGTCGGCGGGATAGAGGGCGATGCCGATGCTGGCCGAGACCATGATCGGCATGCCGTTGATGGTCATCGGCTCCTGCACGGCGTCGAGGATTTTCTGGGCGACGTTGACCGCATCCTCGGCCTGGCGGAGCTCGGAGAGGATGATCGTGAATTCGTCGCCGCCGAGGCGGGCCACCGTGTCGTCGTCGCGGACGCATTCGCGGAGGCGGCGGGCCATCTCCAGCAACAGCTCGTCGCCGGCCGTATGGCCGAGCGTGTCGTTGATCGACTTGAAGTGATCGAGGTCGATGAACATCACCGCCACCGGCTTGCTGCTCCGCTTCGCCCGCGTGAGGCCGTGGCGGAGGCGGTCGGTGAACAGCTTGCGGTTCGGGAGGTGGGTGAGGACGTCGTGATAGGCGTGGAACTCGATCTGCTCTTCCGCGCGCTTCCGGTCGCTGATGTCGACGACGGTGGCGTGGACGACGCCCGACTGCGCGTCGCCGACGAGCACGAGGTTCTCGAGTACCCAAAGGGCGCGGCGGTCGGCGCGGCGCAGCTCGATCTCGACGCTGTTGAGCGTGCGCACGCTGCGCAGCAGCGCGGTCAGCTCCTCGGCCTCGCTCGCGTTCGCGTACACCTCTGACATCAGCCGGCCGACCAGGTCCGGACGGCGGTAGCCGAGCATCGTGGCGAACGTGGTGTTGCAGTCGAGGATGACGCCGTCGAGCCGGCTGACGCAGACGCCGGCAGCGTTCTGTTCGAAGAGGAGGCGGTAGCGGATCTCGGACTCGCGCAGCGCGGCCTCGGCGGCGAAGCGCGCGGTGACGTCGCGGAAGCTCCAGACGCGGATGGTCTCTTCGTCGATGTGCCGTCCGATCGAGTAACGCTCGAAATGGCGGCCGTCCTTCAGCTCCAACAGGTCGAAACTCTCCGCATCCGGCCGGGCAATCAGCGTTTCGATCGTCCGCACGAACTCCTCAGGGGAGAGGAGTTGTCCGGTCAAATGCCGCAGCGCCCGCCGGTCGTCGCCGGTGTTCATCAGCTCCTGCGGAATGCGCCACATCTCGAGGAAGCGCTGGTTGTAGGAGACGATGCGGCCGCTGTCGCCGAGGACCAGGATGCCGTCGGCGGTGGAGTCGAGCGTCGACTGCAGCAGCGTCACCGCCTGCAACACCTCCCGCTCGGCGCGCTTGCGATCGCGGATGTCACGGCCGATGATCACCGCGCCGGCCGGCACGCCGTCGTGGACCACCGGCGCGATGGAGAGGGTCAGGTCGACCCGCTCGCCGGTCGCGGTGGCGAAGACGTATTCGTCATTGCGCAGCGAGCGGCGTTGCAGCTTCGACGTCAGCTCGTTCTCGTGCGCCAGCAGCTCGTCGATCTTCTTGCCGGCCAGCTCGTTCTCC